>NZ_JBFAQZ010000010.1:0-304734 GCF_040673975.1 Actinosynnema sp. NPDC050801
GAGTTCAACGTTCAGAACAAGATCGACTGTTCTGAGCGTTGAACTCGGGGTACGCGAACGTAGGACACGCGCGACCTGAACGTAGGACACGCGCGTTCTGAAGGTACGACTCGCGGGTTCTGGAGGTAAGAGGGAAGGAGGGGTGGGGAGGAGGGGGAGGGGAAGGGGTTAGGGGAGGGCGCGGGAGAGGGAGAGGGCGAAGCGGGAGTCGGGGTCGGTCCACCAGTGGTGGAGGGCGAAGCCGGCGGCGGACAGTTCGCGCTCCACGCCCTCGCGGCGGAACTTGGCGGAGACCTCGGTGCGCAGTTCCTCGCCCTCGGCGAACTCGACGTCGAGGCCCAGGGCGGCGACGTGGGTCTTGACCGGGCGGAGCGCGCGCAGGCGCATCTCGATCCACTCCTCCTCGGCGTTCCAGAGGGCCACGTGCTCGAAGTCCGAAGGGGTGAAATCGGCATCGAGCTCGCGGTTCATCACGCGCAGCACGTTGCGGTTGAACTCCGCCGTCACGCCCTGCGCGTCGTCGTATGCACGCACCAGCACGTCGGGGTCCTTCACCAGGTCCGTGCCGAGCAGCAACCACTCCCCCGGCTCCAGCACGTCACGCACCGAGGTGAAGAACTTCTCCCGCTCCTCCGGGATCAGGTTGCCGATCGTCCCGCCCAGGAACGCCACCACCCGCGGCGGCGTGCCGGGCAGCAGGCCCAGGTGCTCGGTGAAGTCGCCGACCACCCCGTGCACCCGCAGGCCCGGGTACGAGGCCATGATCGCCTTCGCCGCCTCGGTCAACGCCGACGGCGACACGTCCAGCGGTACGAACTCGGTCAACGTGCCGTGCTCGCGCAACGCGCTGAGCAGCAGCCGCGTCTTCTCCGACGAGCCGGAACCCAGCTCGACCAACGAGTGCGCGCCCGTGAGCGACGCGATCTCCGCCGCCCGCGCCACCAGGATCTCCCGCTCCGCGCGGGTCGGGTAGTACTCGGGCAGCCGGGTGATCTCCTCGAACAGCTCGCTGCCGACCGCGTCGTAGAACCACTTCGGCGACACCCACTTCGGCCGGGCGGTCAGCCCCGCCTTCGCCTCGGCGCGCAGCGCGACCGCCGCGTCTTCCGGGGTCAGGTGCACGTCCAGCACGGGCTCGGTCATCCTCGTCCAATCGGTTGAACGTCCACAGTAGACACATCTGCCGTGACGACGTGCCCGTCGGGCACCTCCCGCCAGCGCGGGTCGTCGTCCAACGGCTCGGAGGCCAACGTCGCCGCACCGTCGCCCGCGCGCACCCACAACGAGTGGGTCCACGTCGTGCCGACGAGCACGGTTCCGTTGGTGAGCAACAGGTTCAGCCGCGATCCGGGTGCGGCGGCGGCCACTTCGGACACGACGGAGGCCAGTGCGGCGGCCGGCGCGGCGCCGGACGCGAGCCGGGACCGCACCAACGCCCACAGCAGTGCCGCGTCGGTCGGCGCGTCCAACGTCAGCAACGTCGCCACCGGCAACGTCGCGGCCACGTCCACCACCGACTCCGGCCAGTCGGCGACCCGGCCGTTGTGGCTGAACAGCCACTGCCCGTCGGTGAACGGCGCGCACGCGGTGTCGACCACCGGCATGCCGACCGTCGCCGACCGGACCGCGGCCAGCACCCCGCCGGACACCGTGACCCGGCTCAGCGCGAGCAGGTTCTCGTCCGACCAGATCGTGCCCGCACGGCGGTAGCGCAACGCCGGACCGCCCGGCGCCGGGTACCACCCGACGCCGTAGCCGTCCACGTTCACCGTGCCGCCGCCGCGCATGTCCCGCGGCGCGTACGACTGCCGGACCAACGAGTTCGGCGGGTCGTGCACGAGCGCGGTGACGGGCACGGCGGGGCCCAGGTAACCCAGGTGGCGGCACACCGTCAGGCCAACTCGTCCCGCGAGGCGTCCCGCGCGCAGCGGAAGCCGGCGAAGATCTGCCGCCGGATCGGGTAGTCCCAGTTCCGGAACGTCGAGCGCACCGCGGCCTGGTCGCTGCCGAACGACCCGCCCCGCAGCACCTTGTAGTCCGGGCCGAAGAACACCTGCGAGTACTCCTCGTACGGGAACACCTCGAACCCCGCGTAGCCGTGGAAGTCGGAGCTGGTCCACTCCCACACGTCACCGATGAGCTGGTGCACGCCCAACGCCGACGCGCCCGCCGGGTACGCCCCGACCGGCGCGGGCGCCAGGTGCCGCTGGTTCAGGTTCGCGTGCGCGTCGGTCGGGTCCTCGTCGCCCCACGGGTAGCGGCGGGACCGGCCGGTCCCCGGGTCGAACCGGGCCGCCTTCTCCCACTCCACCTCGGTGGGCAGCCGCTTGCCCGCCCACTTCGCGTACGCCTCGGCCTCGTAGTAGCAGACGTGCACCACCGGCTGGTCCTCGGCGATCGGCGCCGTGCGGCCGAACGCGGTGCGGTACCACCGGTCGCCGACCTGTTCCCAGAACCGGGGCGCGACCAGCGAGGCCTTCCGCACGTGCGCCCAGCCGGCCTCGCTCCACCACCGCGGGTCCCGGTAGCCGCCGTCGGCGATGAACGCCGCGTACGCGCCGTTGGTCACCGGCGTGGTGTCGATGAAGAACGGCTCGGTGACCACCTGGTGCGCCGGCCGTTCGTTGTCCAGCGCCCACGCCTCGGTGGACGTGCCCATGGTGAACGGGCCGCCGGGCACCAGCACCTCGGCCGGTCCGACCGGGCCGCCGCGCGGCGGCGGTGGCGCGTCCAGCACCGGCTCGCCGACGCGCAACTGGTGGGTGGCCAGCATGGTCTCGTCGTGCTGCTGCTCGTGCTGCACGATCATGCCGAACGCGAACGCGCCGTCGAGGAGCCGGTGGCCTTCCAGCGGGGTTCGCTCCAGCACGTCGAACACCTTGTCGCGGACCTCGCCGACGTACTTGCGCGCTTCGGCGGGCCCGAGCAGCGGCAGTTCCGGCCGGGCCGACCGGGCGTGCTTGAACGCGTCGTACAGCTCGTCGATGTCCGCGCGGACGGGCTCACGGCCGCCGACGTCGCGGACCAGCCACAGCTCTTCCTGGTTGCCGATGTGCGCGAGGTCCCACACCAGCGGTGACATCAGCTTGGAGTGCTGGCGGACGAGGTCGTGGTCGTCCACCGCGTCGGTGAGCAGCCTGCTGCGGTCGCGCGCCCTGGTGAGCTGGGCGGCGACCCGGTCGCGGATGCCCTCGGTGTGCGATGAGTCGGTGCTGGTCATGAACGGCCCCCTCCGGTCTTCTCAGCGAGCGTGCGGTGCAGTTCTTCGGCGATGGCCTCGGTCTGGCCGACCGACAGGTCGGTGTTGGACAGCGCGGCGCAGCCCAGCTCCACCACGTCGCGCGCCGCGCGGGCGAGCACCGGGTCGGCCAGGCCGTAGCGCGCGGCAGTGAGCCAGCGGTTCGCGACGGGTTCGCTCGCGGCGAGCGCGCCGTCCACCACCTGCGGCGTGCTGAACAACGCCGCCATCAGCACGACCGGAGGCAGCCACTGGCCGTGCGGTGGCGAGTCGAGGTAGCGGACCTCCAGGTACCCGCGCGGCCGGACCGGCGGGAACTGCAGGGTGAGGTGGTAGTCCAGGTCGTCGGCGGTGGGCGGCCGGTCGAGCGCGCCGCCCGCGACCCAGTCGGCGAACGTGAACGGGCGCGGTGGCAGCCAGTTCGACCCCGGCCTGCGCACCGCGATGACCGGCGTGTCGAGCACGCGCTTGGCCCAGGCGTCGGCCGGCCTCGCGCACACCGCCGCCGGCCGGGTGCGCACCGGGTCGGTGCCGTAGAGGGAGCGCATCCTCGCGCTGGCCCAGTCGGTTCGACGACCGTTGACGCCGGGGGAGTTGGCGAACAGGGCGGTCAGCACGGGGCCGAGCGCGTGCACCGCGGCCCAGCGCTTCGGCAGGTCCCGGGCCCAGCCGAAGTCCAGGCAGACCTGGAGGCCCGCGGTGCTGCACATCATCGTGATGCCATCGGGCCCGAGGGGGGCGAAGGCGTGTTCCATGGCCGCGTAGCGCGGGACCTGGAGCATCCGGCGCGGCGGGCGGAACGGGTCCGCGCCGTGCTGACCGAGCCGCAGACCGGCCGGTTCGAGCAGGTGCTGGAGGTGGTCGATGTCCGCCGCGACGGTCTTGAGCAGGTCGGTCAACGACTCGCGTGGCGGGGTGGATATCTCGACCTGGCCACCCGGTTCCACCGTCAGCGGGGTGCCGGAGGGCAGTGGCCGCTGGGGGCTGTCGGGGACGAGTGTCGGTGGTGCGTGGCGACCGAGCGCGGCCGCGAGGGTCTTCGCGTCGAGCGGTCGGGTGGGATCTTCGACGTGGTGGACGGTCCATTCCAATTCGACTCCGAACAGCCTCGGAGGTCCGTGCTTGAAGCAGACGGAGGCCACGTAGGCCTCGGCATCGGCTCTATCCCGGAACACCGCCGGGGTGGGCCCCGGAGGCGGGGCATTACGGACAGCAGTCACTGGTGGCACTCCCCGTGATCATTCTCGTCCGTTCGACGCTACACGCAGGCACCGACACTCGCAGCCAACCGAAAGCCTTACAGATCAACGACATGTCGACCACCGACCGCAGCCGCGACGGCCGGTCGGACGGAGCCCGACGGCGTTCCGGCCGCCGGTCGGTTGCTCCGAAGGGACGCCGCACGGGCTGCGCGCCGACGGGCCGGGTCGCGGGTGAACACCTCGTGGCGGCTCGGCAACCCGCCGCCGGCGCGCGAGCGGCGCACGTCCGCCCCGGCAACCGGACCCCGGCGGGCGGGCCGATCGGGCGAACGGGGGCTCAGGACCGCCGGTACTCGACGTCCACGTGCAGCACCCGGTCGTTGCCGACCACCTCGTCCAGGTCCCACGTGGTGGTCAGCCAGATGTCGCCCTCGCGGTCGACCTCGACCGTGCGCAGCCGCCCGTACGCGCCCTGGTAGAAGACCTCCTGCTCGACCAGCTCCGTGCCGTCGATGCGCATCCGGTAGAGCCGTTGACCGACCGTGGTCGCCACGAACACGTAGTCGTTGATGATCGTCAGACCGCTCGGCCCCGCGGCCGTGGTCGGCCACGTCGTCTTCGGCAGCTGGGTGCCCTCGCAGTACCCGACCGTGCCCTCGCAGCCCGGCCAGCCGTAGTTGCCGCCGCGCTCGACCAGGTTGACCTCGTCCCAGGAGTTGTTGCCGAACTCCGTCGCCCACAGCCTGCCCTGCGAGTCGAAGTCCAGGCCCTGCACGTTGCGGTGCCCGTAGCTCCAGATCGCCTTGCCCGGGAACGGGTTGTCCGGCGGGATCGACCCGTCCGGTCGGATGCGCAGGATCTTGCCCGCGTTGGTGTCCAGGTTCAGGCCGTGGCTGCCGTTCTGCGCGTCGCCGGTGGAGACGAACAGGTACCGGCCGTCCGGGCTGAACCGCAGCCGACCGCCGTTGTGGTAGCGGTTCTTGGGCATCCCGCCCAGGATCGTGGTCCAGCCGAAGAGCGTGTCGCCCACCAACCTGGCCCGCACGACCTGGTTGCCGCCCGCCGCGGTGTGGTAGACGAACACGTGCCCGTCGGTGGCGAAGGTGGGCGAGACCTCGATGCCCAGCACGCCGCCCTCGCCGTTGGTGCCCTGCGCGCCCGGCACCCGGCCGACGTCGATCCGCTCGCCGCCGGGGGTCAGGCGGTAGAGGGTGAACTGCTCCCGTTCGGACACCAGGGCCGAACCGTCGGGCAGGAACGCCGCGCCCCACGGCACGTCGGTGCCCTCGCGCAACGCGGTCACCGCGCCGGGGACCGGCTCGCCCGCCGGCGCCGTCCCGCCCGGTGCGGCGATGACCTCCTCGCTGAACGGCGAGAGGTTGCCCGCGGCGTCACGCGCCCGCACGGTGAACCGGTACCCGGTACCCGTGGTCAGGCCCGTGACGGTGGCGGACGGGCCGTCGGTCGTGACCGCCTGCGCGCCGTCGCGGTGCACCACGTAAGCGGTGACGCCGACGTTGTCCGCGGACGGCTCCCAGGCCAGGGACACGCTGGACGGGGACTTGCCGGTGGCGCGCAGCCGGCCGGGCGCGGTGGGCGCCTCGTTGTCCGGTGGCGCGGGGTCGGTGCGGACGACGACGCTGTTCCCCGCCGGCGAGACGTTGGGCGCGGCGTCGCGCGCGAAGACCGTCCAGTCGTACTCGGTGTCGGGGCGCAGGCCGGTGACGGTGGTGGCCAGGGTCGTGCCGGGCACGCTCGTCATGAGCTGACCGTGCTGGTAGACGTCGTAGCCGACCACGCCGACGTTGTCCGTGGCCGGCCTCCACGCCAACGACACGCTGGTCGCCGACTTGCCCGTGACGCGCAGGCTCCGCGGCGGGGTGGGCGGCTCGGTGTCGGCGGGTGCCGCGGCGAGGCGGTCGGGGGTCGGGCCGCCGTGCGCGGCGCCGGACGCGGTGAGCAGGGACAGCGCCGTCGCCGCGGCCACCACCAGCCGCCGTCGCGAGGTGTTCGAGCCGGCCGCGCGTGATCCCATGGGTCCTCCTCCGGCTACCGGTTGCGGTGGTGCTCGGCGCGACGGCGGAACTCCGCCCGCGAGGACGGCACGTCCAGCGCGATCCGGTCCAGCACCTCCGCCAGGCGGCGACCGTCGGGCAGGGTGAACGACGAGCGCAGCACGCCCGCGTGGCCGGCCGAGAACGGCACCAGGCGCACCGGCACGTCACCCCGGTCGGCGAGCGCGTCCCACTGGTCGGCCATGACCGCCTCGTCGCCGACGCGCACGTGCAGCACGGCCTCGTGCACGAAGAACCGCGCGGCGGTGTGCGGGAACCGGTCGAACCCGGTGCCGCCGCCGTCGTCACCGAGCGCCACGGCGTAGGCGGGTGTCCGCAGCGGCTCCGGGACGCACAACGTCTCGAACACCACGACGTCGCACTCGGCCGGGCTGTCCGCGATCTCCCCGGGTCGACGCCCGACGAGCCTGATCAGATCGATCAAGTCCGGTCCGTGCCGACTGCGGTCCACCGTGGACGGTCCACCCGACCAGCCTGATCCCGGCACCAGCCTCAGCGGCGGCCGGATGTCCTCACCTGCGGTCACGGTGCGCCACCGTAGTGACGTCGACCAGCGAGTTCGAGCGGAGACCGGGAACTCCACCCCAAAGTGGACGGGGCAAGCCGTACGTACTGATTGGATTTCGCCCGGCGGCCCTGACAACATCGACAGGTGCCCAGGGTGAGCCAGGACCACCTCGATGCCCGTCGCCGCCAGATCCTCGACGGCGCACGTGCGTGTTTCGCGCGTTTCGGCTACGAAGGAGCGACCGTGCGCCGCCTGGAAGAGGCTACCGGCCTGTCCAGGGGCGCGATCTTCCACCACTTCCGGGACAAGGAGTCGCTGTTCCTCGCCCTCGCCGAGGACGACGCGCTGCGCATGGCGGAGGTCGTCTCCCAACAGGGCCTCGTGCAGGTGATGCGCGACCTGCTGTACCCGCCCGACCCGAATGACGTCGAGCACCCGGCGGACTGGCTCGGCACCCGGCTGGAGGTGTCGCGGCGGCTGCGCACCGACCCGGAGTTCCGGGCCCGGTGGGCGGAGCGGTCGCGGCAGCTGACCGACGCGACCCGCCAGCGGCTGGAGCGCCAGCGCGAAGCGGGGAACCTGCGTGACGACGTGGACGTGGACGTGCTGACGTCGTTCCTGGAGCTGGTGCTGGAGGGCCTGGTGTCCCACCTGGCCATGGGCCTGCCCGCGGACGACCTCGAACCGGTGCTCGACCTCGTCGAGGAGAGCGTGCGCCGACACCGCCGGAAAGGCTGATGGGGCGGTACTACTGGGCCGCGGGCCTGGCCCGGCTGGCCGACGAGATGGTGGCCGTGGCGGTGGTGCTGCTGGCCCTGTCGCGCAGCGAGTCCACCGTGCTGTCGGGTGCGGTGATCGCCGCGTACACGGTGCCGTCGATCCTGTCCGGACCGCTGCTCGGCGCGTGGCTCGACCGGACCGGGCGGCCGGTGGCGGCGTTGGCGGCCAACCAGTTCACGCTCGCCGCGATGGCGGTGGCCATGGTGTTCGCGCCGGCGCCCTGGCTCGTTCCCGCCGCGTTCGTCGCGGGCATCACGCTGCCGATGACCAGCGGCGGGTTCACCAGCCTGGTCCCGCGCCTGGCCACCGACCTGCCCCGGGCCACCTCGCACGACGCCTTGCTGTTCAACGCGGCGGCGATCGGCGGACCGGGGCTGGCGGGCGTGCTGAGCACGGCCGCGTCGCCCGCCGTCGCGGTGGCCGTGGTGGCGGTGTTGTCGGCGGCGGGCGGGTTGTGCACGACGGCGCTGCGCGTGCCACCGCACCCACCGGCCGAACACCCGTCGCTGCGTGCGGCCATGAAGCAGGGCCTGCGGCACCTGGCCACCACTGCCCCGCTGCGCGGCGTGACCGTCGCGTCCGCGGTCGGGTACGGGTCGGTCGGCATGCTCACCACGGCGCTGCCACTGCACCTGGGAACCCTGGGTGTGGACGGGAACCAGGCCGGGATCGTCTGGGCGGCGTTCGAGGTCGGCTGCGTGGCGAGCATCCTCGCGGTGCGGCGGCGACTGCCCCGGTGGCGCCCCGAGCGGGTCGTGTTCACCACGGTCGCGCTGTACGGGGTGACGCTCGCGCTGTGGCCGCTCACCCCGCACTTCCCCGTGCTGCTCGGCCTTGCGCTGGTCAGCGGCCTGGCGCAGGGGCCGACCCTGACCGCCACGATCACCGCGCGGCAGCGGTACACGCCCGGCCCGCTGCTCGGGCAGGTCTCCACCACGGGCGCGAGCCTGAAGCTCGGCGCGTTCGCGGTGGGCGCGGCGGGCGGCGGCGCGCTGCTCACCGCGTGGCCGCCGGTGGCGGTGATCTTGCTGGTGGCGGTCGGCCAGCTCGTGGGATCGTCACTCGGAGCAGTCACCGCTAGGCCGACGCGGACCGCCGCGGTGACCCCATAGGATCGCCGCCATGGCTGACGCGCGACCTGCCCACGTGCACCGGGTGCGGGTGCGCCCGGTCGACTGCGACCGACAGGGGATCGTGCACGCCTCGCGCTACGCGGTCTTCTTCGAGTCCGCGATGGTGGAGACCCTGCGGTCGCTGCTCGGCTCCTACAAGGAGTTGGAGAAGCACGGCATCGACTTCGTGATGGCGGAGACCTCCATCCGGTACCTCCACCCGGCCCGGTTCGACGACCTGCTGCGGATCGCGGTGCGGGTGCGCACGCTCGGCACCACCACGTTGACCATGGGCTTCGACGCGGACGTGGACGGCACGCCGGTCGCCACCGGCTGGAACCGGTACGTCTCCTTCGGCACTCCGGAGCTGCGCACCACGCCCATCCCGGCCGACTTCCGCAAGGTGCTGGAACGCCGCCCGGCCACCGCGCGCCCGGCGGCTAGGTCCGCACCCGCGCCGCGGCGCTGACCGAGTGACCCGCGCCTGACCCCTCGGCGCGCGCCACGACCCGCCCGCGTTCGACGCGGATCGCGGTCTCGGTCTCGTCGCTCACCGACGGCACGCCGGCCGCGGCCGCCAACGCGCCGATCTCGTCGCACACCACCCGCAGGCGGGGCCACGCCGCGACCGGGAACGCCTGCCGCAGGCTCACGCACACCTGCGCCAACACCAGCCGTGCCAACGGGGCCAGCTCCCCCGGTGCGCCGGTCACCACCGCGAGCGTCACCCGCGCGCCGTTGCGCACCGCCTCCTCCACCGCGGCCAGGCGGTTGAGCCCGAGCACGACCACCACGCCGTCCTCGTCCGGCGTCACCTCCGAGCCCCGCACCAGGTCGACGACGGTCGGCGGCGCCCACGGCCGGTCCTGCTCGACCACCACCGCGCCGGGAGGCGCCGCCCACCAGTCGTTCAGCTCCAGGCCCGCGAGCCGTTCGCACGCGCTGATCACGTCGAACGGCTCCAGGAACCCGGGCGCGGCGGTGGCCATCCCGCTCGCGCCGTGCAGGGTGGCGAGCACGACCTCGGCCAGGCGGACCATCCTCATCGGCGGCGCGCCGGGTGGCGGCGCGACCGGGTCGACGGCTTCCATCGCGAGGCTGAGCAGCACCGCGTCCAGCTTCATCAACTGCGTGAACGGCCGGCGCGTCACCTCCTCGGCGGCCACCTCGGGCAGGAAGTCGCGGGCCAGCGGGTCGTGGGTGAGGGAGGTGACCCACGCGCGGGCCAGCGCGCCGAGTGCCTGCCGCCGGTCCGGTCCGCGTTGCGGGTCCGACGGCGCCACCGCGCGTTCGGCCAGGTCGGCCAGCACCGCGAAGTAGAGGGCGCGCTTGCCGGGGAAGTTCGAGTACACCGCGCCCCGGGTCAGCTCGGCGCGCTGCGCGATGGTGTCGATCTTGGCGTCCCGGAAGCCGCGTTCGGCGAACTCGGCGCGGGCCGCGTCCAGCACCCGTGCCCGGTTGCGCTCCTGGGTCTCCGCCCTGCTCAGCCGCACCGTCACGCTCCCCGTTTGCCAGGCGTCGGGTGGCCAAGATACCGTGACCATTCAGATGATGAGAACATCTGATGTCAACATTCGGAGGCCAGAGTTGACCGTTCCCGAGATCGACCCCACGAAGCCCGAGGTGCTGCTCGACCCGTTCACCGCCTACGGCGAGGCCCGCGAGCGCTGCCCCGTGGCGAAGATGCACCTGCCGGGCATGGGTGACATGTGGATCCTCACCCGGCACGAGGACGCCAAGGCGATGCTGGCCGACCCGCGCTTCGAGCTGAACGCGAACAGCTTCATGGGCCTGCCGGGCATCCCGGAGCACTGCAAGCCGTACCTGCGCACGATGTCGGAGATGAACGGCCCCGAGCACCTCCGGCTGCGCAGGCTGGCGGCGCCCGCGTTCACCGCGCGGCGGGCGGAGGAGTTCCGGCCGCGGATCGAGGCGATCGTGGCCGCGCTGCTCGACGCGCTGCCGGACGGCGACGCGGTCGACCTCATGGAGCACTTCGCCCGCCCGTTGCCGATGGACGTGATCTGCGAGCTGGTCGGCATCCCCGCCGAGCACCGGGCGCGGTGGCGCGAGTACGGCGTGGCCGTGGTGAGCGGTTACGGACCCGGGTTCCTCGCCGCGATCCCGGGCATCATCGAGGGCGCGATCGAGGCCGTCGAACTGCGCCGGACCTCACCGGGGGACGACCTGATCTCCCAGCTGCTGCGAGTGCGGGACGCCGACGGCGACCGGTTCACCGACGCGGAGCTGGTGACGCTGGTGTGGCAGCTGGTGATCGCCGGGCAGACGCCGACCAACCTCATCGTCAACGGCCTCGAAGCCCTGCTCACCCACCCCGACCAGCTCGCGGCGCTGCGGGCCGACCCGGGTCTGGTGCCGCGCGCGGTGGAGGAGCTGACCCGGTGGGTCGGCCCGCAGTTGCTCACCGTGCCCCGGTTCACCACGGAGGAGGTGACCTTCGGCGACGTGGTGATCGGCGAGGGCGAGCGGGTGATGACGGCGATCGTGTCGGCCAACCGCGACCCGCGCGTGTACACCGCGCCGGACGAGCTGGACGTCACGCGCGTGCCGTCGGCGGGCCACCTCGGCTACTCGCACGGCGCGCACTTCTGCCTCGGCGCCGCGTTCGCCCGGGTGCAGACGCAGGTGGCGCTCTCGGCCGTGCTGAAGCGGTTCCCGGACCTCGCACTGGCGGAGACGCCGCGCCGGACGCCGGACGGCGGCACGTGGCGGTTGGCCTCGCTGGTGGTCAGGGGCTGAAGACCCAGCCGAGGATCTCGTCCGCGATCGCCTCGACCGGCCGGCTGTCGGTGTCGAGCACGAGTTCCGCCGCCGCGGGCGCGGGCGTGGGGACGGCCAGGCGGCGCAGGTCTTCCTCGGGCAGGCCCCGGAGTTCGTCGCCGGGGATCGCGGGCCCCTTGCCCGCGCCACGCAGCAGCAGGCGCGCCACGAGCTCGTCCTGGCTCGCGTGCAGCCAGCACAACCTCGCGCCCGGCAGGAGGTCCGCGTGGTACTCCCCCGTGACGACCAGGTGCCGGGCGCCCGCGTCGAGGTAGACGCGCCGCACCGCGTCGAGTCGCCGGGCCTTGCCCGCCACGTCGAGCGGCGGCGTGGCGAAGGTGAGCTGGGCCAGGTCCAGGTATCCCGCCCTCGTGGTGGCGAAGAGCCGGCAGTAGACCTCCCAACCCACCGTCGACTTGCCCACCGCGCGCGGCCCGGCGATCCACAGGACGGTCACGCGATCCACCTCCCCCGGACCTCCGCGGCGATCGAGGCGGGGGTGCGCCCGTCGGTGTCCACGGTGAAGTCGGCGAAGTCGGTGGCGCGCTCCAGCTCCTCGGCCTCGTCGAGCACCCGGTCGACCTCCTCGGTGAGCCAACCGCGGCCGAGGAACCGGGTCCGCAGCTCGGCGCGCCGCACCCGCAACCGGCACAGCGTGATGTCGGCTCCGGGCAGGCGATCGGTGTACCGGCGGGCGTCTTCGGGTGTGTTGAGGAAGCCGGAGACGACGAGCGGGGAGCCCGTCAGCTCCGGCCACATCGCGCCCAGCGCGTCCGACTTGATCCGGTGGTTCTCCGGGTCGTCGTCGGTCGACGGGTAGCAGAGGCCGAGCTGGTCGGCGTCCACGTAGGAGGCGCGCTCCAGGAGGCGGTAGACCGCCCAGCCCACCGTCGACTTGCCGACGCCGGACGGGCCGAGGAGCCAGAGCACGGTGGTCATCGCGCGGGAGCCTATGCGGCCGGATCCCGCACGGCGATCGGTTTTCCGCGCCGCGACCGGCCGGGCTTGAACCTTTCTCGCGTTCACGCCACCGTGGTGGCATGCCGTCCACGGTGAAGAACGCGACGATGCTGTTCCTGGGGCGCACCGTCGTCCGGGCGCAGGCCCTGCTCGGCGATCCCGCCGCCCGGTTGCTCGGGCTCGACCCGACCCGCGACCCCTACCCCGTGTACGAGTCGGTGCGCGGGCAGGGCGTGCTGGTGAAGACCAGGATGGGGCTGTACCTCACCGCCTCGCACGAGTTGTGCTCGCAGTTGCTGCGCGACCCCGGTTTCGGGCCGCTGCCCGCGGGCGAGCTGTCCCCCGTCGACTCCTCCGTCCAGGCCGACGGGCGGCGGCTGGTCAACCCGGTCGAGGACTCGTTCCTGGTGCGCAACCCGCCCGACCACACCCGGTTGCGACGGCTGGTCGCGCCCTGGTTCACCCCGCGCGGTTTGCGCGCGCAGGCGGCGACCGTCGAGCGGGTCGTCGAGGAGTACCTGGACGAGGTGGCGGACCGGCGGACGTTCGACCTCGTCGGCGACTTCGCGGCCAGGGTGCCGATCCAGGTCATCGCCGACCTGCTCGGCGTGCCGGGCGCGGACCACGCGCCGTTCGCCCGGTGGGGCAGCGCGTTGGTCAACGCGCTCGACGGCGTGCGCGACCTGCGCGGGGTGCGGGCGTTGCAGGAGGCGCTGCGGGAGTTCGAGGCGTTCCTGGACGACCTGATCGAGCACCGGCGGCGCCACCCCGGCGGCGACGACATCGTGTCCGCGCTGGCCGCGCACGACGACCTGACCCGCGAGGACCTGATCGCCACCACGGAACTGCTGCTGGTGGCCGGGTTCGAGACCACGGTCAACCTGATCGGCAACTCGGTGCTCGCGGTGCTGGCCGATCCCGACGTGCGCGCCCGGCTGCTCGCCGACCCCGCGCACGCCGACGCCGTGGTGGAGGAGACGCTGCGCCACGACCCACCGGTGCAGTACACGGTGCGGGTGCCGTTCCGGTCGACCGAGGTCGCGGGCACCCGGCTGCCGAAGGGCACGCCGATCATGCTGATGCTCGCGGCGGCCAACCGCGACCCGGCGGTGTTCGCCGATCCGCACCGGTTCGACCCCGACCGCCCGGACGTGCGGGAGCACCTGGCGTTCTCGTCCGGCATCCACTTCTGCCTCGGTGCCGGACTGGCCCGGATGGAGGGCGCGGCGGCCCTGCGCGGTCTGTTCCGGCGCTTTCCGGACCTGAGGGCGGCGGGGCGGGTGCACCGCCGGCCTTCGCGCGTCATCAGGGGCGCGGCGAAGCTACCCGTTGCTACGAATGTGACAAAACAACACCCGATCGTGCAAACCATCAGCTGAGCCACAGGAATGTGGTGCATGCTGGTACCGCGCAACGACCCGCCGCACCGCCGCCGCGGCGGGTCGTTGCACCCTTTCCGCACTAATGCGGATTACCGCCGCTCACCGGCGCTCCGGCGACCACCTACGCGTTCTTTCGCGTCGTGGTCGAGCCGGGACCGCTCGACCTTTTCCAGGTTCGCCGAGGACCACTCCGCCAGTGTCGCGAACAACGGCGCGAGGCTGCGCCCGAGTTCGCTGATCTCGTACTCCACCCGGGGCGGGACTTCGGCGTAATAGGTGCGCACGACGAGCCCGTCGCGTTCCAGTTGGCGCAGCCGCTGGGTCAGCACCTTGGGCGTGATCGTGGTGATGAGGCGCGCCAACCCGACGAACCGCTGCCGCCCGTACTCGTTGAGCGCCCACAGGATCGGCGTCGTCCAGCGGCTGAACACGATGTCCACCACCGGCGAGATGGGGCAGGCCACCTCCGGATCGGCCGACCCCCTTGTGCCACCGGTCACACCAAGCCCCTTCCGCCGATACTTTCCTCTAGGTACCTACTACATCGATGAAACTAACGTCCCCGGTGCACGCGGAACTCGACATCGGGGAGTGATCATGATCGTGGTGACCGGGGCGACGGGCAACGTCGGGCGGACACTGGTGCGGGCGTTGGTCGAGGCAGGCGAGCAGGTGACCGCGGTGTCGCGCGGGGTCTCGGCGCGGGACATGCCCTCGGGTGTGCGCCACCTCAAGGCGGACCTGACGGAGCCGGCGAGCCTCACGCCCGCGTTCGAGGGCGCCGACGCGCTGTTCCTGCTGACGTCGGGCGACTTCACCGCCGCCGGCGGCAACGGCGCCGTGCTGGGCGACGTCCTCGACCTCGCCGGGGCCGGCGGGGTCCGGCGGGTCGTGCTGCTGTCCTCGCAGGGCGTCGGGACGGGGCGCCACTCGCCGGACCTGGAGGACGCCGTCACGCGCTCGGGCCTGGCGTGGACGGTGCTGCGGCCCGGCGGTTTCGACTCGAACGCCTTCGCGTGGGCCGGGACGATCCGCGAGCAGCGGGTGGCCGCCGCGCCGTTCGCCGACGTCGCGCTGCCCGCCGTCGACCCGGACGACATCGCCGAGGTCGCGGCCGCGGCGCTGCGGGAACCCGGGCACGGCGGCCGCACCTACGTGTTGACCGGGCCGGAGCAGATCTCGCCGCGGCGGCAGGTGGCGGCGATCGCGGACGCGCTGGGCGAGCCCGTCCGGTTCGTCGAGCAGACCCGGGACGAGGCCAGGGCGTCGATGCTCGCGTTCATGCCCGAGGTGATCGCCGACGCCACCCTCGCCATCCTGGGCGAGCCCACGGACGACGAGCGACGGGTGAGCCCGGACGTCGAACGGGTCCTCGGCCGCCCGGCCGGCTCCTTCGCCGACTGGGCGGCACGCCACGCCGCCGCCTTCAAGTGACCGCGCGGTGAGGGGCGCACTCCACGCGCCCCTCACCGAGGGGTCACGTCAGTCCACGCCCTGCATCAACCGGTGGATGGCCTTGGTCGCGATGATCAGCGCGACGCCGAGGCCGATCGCCACCGCGCCCAGCACGCCGAAGTACGCCACCGCGTTCTCGTCGCTGTACCAGCGCACCACGATCGCGCCGACACCCGAGCCCGCCGCCGTGGCCAGGAACCACAGGCCCATGGTCTGCGAGGCGAACGCGCGCGGCGCGAGCTTCGTCGTCACGGACAGACCCACCGGCGACAGGAGCAGCTCGCCGCAGGTCATGACCAGGTACATCAGCACCAGCCACAGGAAGCTCACCCGCACCGACGGGTCACCCTGGCCGGCGATCATCATCAGCAGGAACGACAGGCCGACCAGCAGCAGCGCGTAGCCGAACTTGCGCGGCGTCGACGGCTGGCGCTTGGCCAGCTTCACCCACAGCAGCGCGAACAGCGGCGCGATCGCGATGATCATCACCGGGTTGATCGACTGGACGAACGACGGCGGGAACGCCACGCCGAGGAACGTGGTGTCGACCCTGGTGTCGGCGAACGCGGCGATCACCGTGGCGCTCTGCTCGAACAGCAGCCAGAACATCGCCGCCGCGATGAACAGCGGGATGTAGCCGATCACCCGGGACCGCTCCACCGGCGTGGTGCGCGGGCTGCGGATCATCACCGCGAAGTAGCCGACCGGCAGCAGCACCGACAGCAGGCTGATCAGGTTGATGACACCCTCGGCGCCCAGCACGCCGAGCACCACCAGCAGCGCCACCACGGCCACCGAGCCCAGCGCGACGGCCGCGATCCGACCGATCACCCGGCCGCGCTCGGCCGCGGGCAGCGGGAACGGCGGCGCGGCGGCCGAGTCGCCCAGGCCGCGCCGACCGAGCCGGTACACGACCAGGCCCAGCGCCATGCCGACCGCCGCCGCGCCGAAGCCGAGGTGCCAGTCGTAGGTCTCGCCGAGGAAGCCGCACACCAGCGGCGCGAGGAAACCGCCGAGGTTGATCCCCATGTAGAAGATCGTGAAGCCCGAGTCGCGGCGCGGGTCGTCCCGGTCGTACAGCCCGCCGACCACCGTGGAGATGTTCGGCTTGAGCAGACCGGTGCCGAGCACGATCAGGATCAGGCCCGTGTAGACGCCCGCCACGCCGATCGGCAGCGCCAGCGCGACGTGCCCGAACATGATCAGCACGCCGCCGTGGAACACGGCCCGCTGCCCGCCGAGCACCCGGTCGGCCAGCCAGCCGCCCGCGACACCGGACATGTAGACCGAGGCGCCGTAGATGGCGACCAGCGACAGCGCGAAGCTCTTGTCGAGCCCGAGGCCGCCTTCGTCGGCGGTCTTGTACAGGTAGTAGGCGAGGATCGCCTTCATCCCGTAGTAGGAGAAGCGCTCCCAGAGTTCGGTGAAGAACAGCGTCGACAGTCCTCGGGGGTGCCCGAAGAAGCCCCGCTGCGGGCTGGAGACGGCGCTCGTGGCGCTCACTGGTTCCTCCTGTGTCAACGATGTCACCGCCGGCGTACCGGGTCACGCTACGCCGTACGGGTGTACTGGCCGAAATTCGCGTACGGCCGAGTGGCCCAGCGCACAGCCTCGGGGTGCGCTCCGGTTCAACCTTTGGTGCACTCGGGGGGTGGATCTGATCGAGGCTCACGGACGCGCGATGACGGAGTTCGACTCTCGGGTGCGGCAGGTGCGCCCCGAGCAGTGGGACTGGGGCACACCCTGCAAGGAGTGGTCGGTCCACGACCTGGTCAACCACCTGGTCCACGAGCAGCTGTGGGCACCCGAGCTGCTGGCCGGCTGCACGATCGAGCAGGTGGGCGACCGGT
Source organism: Actinosynnema sp. NPDC050801 (assembly GCF_040673975.1). Classification (NCBI taxonomy): domain Bacteria; kingdom Bacillati; phylum Actinomycetota; class Actinomycetes; order Pseudonocardiales; family Pseudonocardiaceae; genus Actinosynnema; species Actinosynnema sp. NPDC050801. Next base: position 17,344 of record NZ_JBFAQZ010000010.1, read on the forward strand.
TCGACGGCGACCAGCTCGGCGACGACCCGCTGCACTCGTGGGTGCTGGCGGCGGCCGCGGCGCGCGAGGCGTGGATCGCGCCGAAGGCGCTGCTCAAGCCGGTGCACCTGAGCTACGGCAAGGCCACGTCGGTCGAGTACGGCTGGCAGATGACGTCCGACCTGGCCGTGCACGCCTGGGACCTGGCCCGCGCGATCGGGGTGGACGAGCGGATCGACCCGGACCTGGCCGAGGCGGTGCTGGACCACGTCGGGCGCGACGCCGAGTCGTGGGCGGCGAGCGGGGTGTTCGACCCGCCGGTGCCGGTGCCCGACGACGCGGACCCGCAGACCAGGCTGATCGCCCTCCTCGGTCGCACGCCGTAACGGGCGTCGCGGGCGGGTCCCACCGTGGGGAGAGCCCATCGGAAGCTCTCCCCGCGGCCCATTCCTTGGCACGGGCGGGGCCCCCGTGACCAAGCACCGTGGCGCACGCCCCGTCCCGCGCAGCTCCCCTACTACGCGGGACGGGGCGCACCTCCCCCTCGCAGCGTGCGGAGTCCCCGACGTCTCGACGCACAGGGCATTGATAGCCCACCGGGTGTTGTCAGCGGTCGGTCGGCCGCACCTGACAACACATCCCGGACAACGCGTCGGGTGCGGTCACGGACCGTTGACGCCGGGCTCCCAGCTCTCCGGCCGACCGCTCTCGGTCAGCAGCAGCTGCCAGTCGCCGAAGCCCATCGGCGCGTCGTGGTGCCACGGGAACCGACCTTCCGCGGTCGGCAGGATGATCTGCAGCGCGGCGAAGTCGCCCTTGCCGTAGAGCAGGAAGGCGCTGCCGAAGAACTCCGGGTAGAAGCCCTTGAAGACGCGCTCGAACGTGACCGGCACGCCGTCGAGGAAGTCGTAGTACAGCCTGCCCGGCACGAACCGCTCACCCCGGCGGGCCCGGTCGACGTAGGCGCGGATGAGCACCTGGGCGTGCTCGGGCGGCAGGCCCAGCACGACCGCCTCGGCGACGCCGAACCGGCGCCACGCGCCGACGGAGAACGCGTACCCGGCGCCCTCCTCGTCCTCGGGCACGGTGACCACGGCGTGGCCGTGCTGCTCGGCCTGCGCCAACAGCCAGTTGCGCAGGTTCAGGTCCTGGGCAGAGGGGGCGTTGGGGTTCGACACCCGGCCATTGTGCCCGTTGCTCCCGTCAAGCCCGCACAAGCCGCCGCGCCGGGTGCGGCGCATGGCACGACGGCTCCGCGCCGGCACCACCGACGCGGAGCCGCGCAACACTGGTGAGGGGTCAGCCGACCTCGGCCATCACCTCGTCGGTGACGTGGAATCTCACGCAGTGCGAACACGTTCCGCTAGGCGCCGACTTCCTCCGCCACCTCGTCGGTGACGTGGAATCTCACGCAGTGCGAACACGTTCCGCTACGCGCCGACTTCCTCCATCACCTCGTCGGTGACGTCGAAGTTCGCAAACACGTTCTGCACGTCGTCGCAGTCTTCGAGCGCGTCGATCAGCTTGAAGATCTTCCGCGCTCCCTCGACCTCCAGCTGCACGGTCACCGAGGGCAGGAAGTTCGCCTCCGCCGACTCGTAGTCGTACCCGGCGTCCTGCAGCGCCTTGCGCACCGCGACCAGGTCACCCGCCTCGGACACGACCTCGTAGCTCTCGCCCAGGTCGTTGACCTCCTCGGCGCCCGCGTCGAGCACGGCCATCAGCACGTCGTCCTCGGCCAGGTCACCCTTCGGCACGATCACCACGCCCTTGCGGGTGAACATGTAGGCCACCGAGCCGGGGTCGGCCATCGAGCCGCCGTTGCGGGTCATCGCGGTGCGGACCTCGGACGCGGCCCGGTTGCGGTTGTCGGTCAGGCACTCGACCAGCACCGCCACGCCGTTGGGCCCGTAGCCCTCGTACATGATGGTCTGCCAGTCCGCGCCGCCCGCCTCCTCACCACCGCCGCGCTTGCGGGCGCGCTCGATGTTGTCCAGCGGCACGGAGTTCTTCCGCGCCTTCTGGATGGCGTCGTACAGGGTCGGGTTGCCGTCGGGGTCGCTACCGCCGGTGCGGGCCGCCACCTCGATGTTCTTGATCAGCCGCGCGAAGAGCTTGCCGCGCTTGGCGTCGATTGCGGCCTTCTTGTGCTTGGTGGTCGCCCACTTTGAGTGGCCGCTCATTCGTCCTCCGTCAATACTCAGCCCGCGGCACGGACCATGTCCACGAATAGGCGGTGCACTCGCCCGTCACCGGTCAGTTCCGGGTGGAACGAGGTGGCGAGCACGTGCCCCTGCCGAACCGCGACGATCCTACCGGCGGCCCCTCCCGCGTCCTCCGATTCGGGCACCCGGGCGAGTACTTCCACGTCCGATCCCGCCGATTCCACCCACGGGGCGCGGATGAACACGGCGTGCACCTCGCCCACGTCGACGAAGTCGAGTTCGGCCTCGAAGGAATCGACCTGCCTGCCGAAGGCGTTGCGGCGCACCACGATGTCGAGACCGCCGAGCTGGTGCTGGTCCGGCCGCCCGTCCAGGACCCGGTCGGCCAGCAGGATCATCCCTGCGCACGACCCGTAGACGGGCATGCCGTCCTTGATGCGCGCGCGCAGCGGCTCCAGCAGGTCGAACGTGGCGAGCAGCCGGCTGATGGTCGTCGACTCGCCGCCCGGCAGCACCACGCCGTCGACCTCGGCCAGCTCCTCGGGCCGGCGGATCGGACGGGCGAGCACGTCGGCCTCGGCCAACGCGACGAGGTGCTCACGGACGTCGCCCTGCAGGGCGAGGACACCGACGACGGACACGGCTGGGCTTCCTCCTGGGTCAACTGCCACCAGCCTAGGTGACCGGGCCGGACGGGTGCTCGTGGCACCCGCCCGGCCGTTCGGTCTTCCCGCGGCGCGCCAGTCGCGCACCGCGACCCGCTCGTCGGCCTGGTGGGCCGCCGAACGACGGGCTCGGGCGGCTCGCCCGCACCGCGGCGGACGGCACGGCGAGCACTGGGAGGAGCCGGAACGCGATCCGCCCGACGGTCCGCCCGACCGGGGTCGGGCGGCGGGCGAAAATGGCCGGTCGGCCGAGCGGAATGCCGAATCGCGCCACGCCACTCCGGTGGCAACACGGCATTCATCGCGTTCACCGGTTTCCGGACACGGCTCGGGCGCCAGGCGTGCGATGACCCGTTGTAGCAGGTCCGGCAGCCGAACAGCCCGATTGGGGCATTCGACGGCGGCCGACTCGCGTGCTGCGCTCAAACCGTGACGGCGAAACGCTAGTGGCTCGCGGCGGGCTCGCGGAAATCGCTTGAGGAAGACTTGATGTAATCCTGTTCACAATGCCCGTGCAGGGCTCGGTCGAGGTCGTCCCAGATGTCCTCGACGTCCTCCAGGCCCACGCTCAGGCGCAGCAGGTTGGCGGGCACGCCGGACGCCTCGCGCGCGGTGTCGGGCACCAGCCGGTGGGTCAGCGCGGCGGGGTGCTCGATCAGCGAGTCGACCGAGCCGAGGCTCACCGCGGGCGTGACGAGCCGCAGCCTGCGCACCACGGCGGCCGGGTCCTCGCGGGTGGTGAACGCGAGCATCGCGCCCGGACCGCGCATCTGCGTGCCGAGCAGGCCGGCCGGGTCGGCGCCGGGCAGGCCCGGGTACCGCACCGGGCCCGTGCCGGGGTGCGCGTGGAGCCGTGCGGCCAGCTCGACCGCGCTCTTCTGCGCGGCCTCGACGCGCAGCGGCAGCGTGGCCAGGCCGCGGTGCATGAGGTAGCCGCCCAGCGGGTGCAGCACGGCCCCGGTGATGATCCGGACCTGGCGCAGCGGCCCGGCGTGCTCCTCGGCGCACGCCACCACGCCGCCGACCACGTCGCCGTGCCCGCCGAGGTACTTGGTGCCCGAGTGCAGCACGTAGGTCGCGCCGTGCGCCGCCGGGTTCTGCAGCACGGGTGTGGCGAACGTGTTGTCGACGACCACCGGCACGTCACCGGCCCCCGCGACGACGGCGGCGATGTCGAGCAGGTCCAGGTTGGGGTTGGCGGGCGTCTCCACCACGACGAGCCCGGTCTCGGCGGTGATCGCGTCGGCGACCCGGTCGGCCGCGGCGTACGTGGTGCGCACGCCGAGCAGGCCGGACGACAGCAGGTGGTCGGTGCCGCCGTAGATGGGGCGCACCGCGACCACGTGCGGCTTGCCGGTGAGCACGCACGCGGCCTGCACCACGGCGGTCACCGCGGCCATGCCGCTGCCGAACGCCACGGCGGCCGACGTGCCCTCCAGCGCGGCGAGGGCCTGCTCGAACCGGGCCACGGTCGGGTTGTGCAGCCGTGCGTAGACCGGCGAGGTGGCGTGCGCGGCGCCCTCGGCGAGGTGTTGCAGCGCGTCGCCGCCCTCGACCTGGTCGGGGATCGGGTAGGTGGTGGACAGGTCGATCGGCAGGGCGTGCACACCGAGGTCGGCGAGGTCGTCGCGCCCACCGTGCACCGCCGTCGTTCGCAACCGGGTCATGCGCGAATCTTGGACATATCGTCGGTCGTCGGGGGAAACTTCCGCAGGCTGTTCGGCGAGTGGAGGAGTTCGACGTGCTGGATTCGGTGGACGCGGCGATCGTGCAGGAGCTGCAGAAGGACGCTCGGTTGCCGAACAAGGACCTGGCCGACCGGGTCAACGTGGCCGCGTCCACGTGCGTGGTCCGGCACCGGTCGCTGCGCGAGCGCGGCGTGATCACCGGCTACCACGCCGAGGTCGACCTGACCGCGATGGGCCGGCCGGTGCAGGCGATCATCGCGGTCCGGGTCCGACCGCACACGAGGGCGATCGTGGAACCGTTCATGGACTACGTGCTGACGCTGCCCGAGGTGCTGGCGATGTCGCACGTGGCGGGACCGGAGGACTTCCTGGTGCACGTCGCCGTCGCCGACACGGCACACCTGCAACGCCTGGTCCTGGACCGCTTCACCACCCGCCGCGAGGTCAGCGAGGTGCAGACGAACCTGCTGTTCCAACACGTCCGCAAGCACACCGTGCCACCGACCGGCGGCGACCGGTGGTCGTGACGCGGGCCGGAGCCGCTTCCCCCGGCGACCGGACGCCGTGCACGGTGGAGGTGTCGGAGCCGCGCACCCGTTACCCCTGCCAGGGCCGCACGTTCCCCCAGTCCCACGTGGGCATCGGCTCGGCCGGGTTCCCCTGCGCGCCCGGCGTGGAGAAGATCACCGCCATCCGGGTGCCCCACTCCAGGTAGCCGACGAACGCCGAGCGGAACTCCGGGTCGCCCGGCAGGCCGACGTCGTCGGCGGTGTCGAGCAGGAGCGAGACCCACCGCCTGCGCTGCGGCTCGGTGATGCCCTTGCCGACGTGCCTGCCCACCATCCCCCGGTGCCCGCCGCGCGACGACGAGTAGGCCCGCGGTCCGCCGAAGACCTCGCCGAGCCAGTCCGCGACGTGGTGCGCGTGCTCGGGGTCCATGCCCGCGAACAGCGGCGCCAGCAGCTCGTCCTCGGGTACGCGCAGGTAGAAGGCGTGGAACAGCTTCTCGAACGCCTCCGCGCCGCCCGCCCACTCGTACAGCGTGGGCGTCGGCCTGCCGATGCCGACCGGCTCGTGCCGTCGCGGCGGTGACGCGTGCGCGGCGAAGTCCGCCAGTTCGGCGGTGAACGGGCCGAAGTGCGGCCCGGCGCGGAACCCCTCCGGGTCCGCCGCCCAGGTCAGCCGGGCGACGTGCTCCTCGCCGTCGCGGGTCAGCTCGAAGTCGTGGCACTCTGGCGCGGCGGCGAGGTGTGCGGCAGCACGGCGGTAGGCGGCCTCGAACGCCTCGGCGCGGTCGGCCGGCACGCGGTAGCGGGTGTACTCGATGATCACCCCGGCAGTCGAACACCTGTGGCAGCCGCCCACAAGTGCGCCGTCGAGCCCGCTCGGTGAACATGTGTTAACAATGACCATGGGGACCGAAGCGTTGCGTGACCTCCTCGACGGCAGGTGGGCGTCGGTGCGCCGCCGTTCGCTGGACCTGCTCGGCGAGCTCAAACCCGCGGCCGACCTGGAGCGCGAGGAGTACCGGGCCTGGGTGCTGGAGCAGCTGCACGCGTTGGCCGACGGCGGCCACCCGTTGATCGGGTTCCCCGCCGCGTACGGCGGCCGGGACGACGTGGGCGGCTCGGTGGTGGCGTTCGAGGTGCTCGGGTTCGGCGACCTGTCGCTGATGGTCAAGGCGGGCGTGCAGTGGGGCCTGTTCGGCGGCGCGGTGCAGGCGCTGGGCACGGCCGAGCACCACGACCGGTACCTGCCCGCGATCATGGGCATGGACCTGCCGGGTTGCTTCGCGATGACCGAGACCGGGCACGGGTCGGACGTGCAGCACCTGCGCACCACGGCGACCTACGACCCGGACACCGAGGAGTTCGTCGTGCACACGCCGGACCCTTCGGCGCGCAAGGACTACATCGGCAACGCGGCCCGTGACGGGCGGATGGCCGTGGTGTTCGCGCAGTTGGTCACCGGCGGTGTGACGCACGGCGTGCACGCGGTCCTCGTGCCGATCCGGGACGCCTCCGGCGCGCCGATGCCGGGCGTGCGGATCGAGGACTGCGGGCCGAAGGCGGGCCTCAACGGCGTGGACAACGGGCGGCTGTGGTTCGACCGCGTGCGCGTGCCCCGGGCGAACCTGCTCAACCGGTACGGCGACGTCGCGCCGGACGGCACGTACACCAGCCCGGTCGAGGGCGACGGCCGCCGGTTCTTCACCATGCTCGGCACGTTGGTGCGCGGGCGGATCAGCGTCGCGGGCGGCGCGGGGAGCGCGACCAAGAAGGCGCTGGCGGTGGCCGTCCGGTACGGCGACGCGCGGCGCCAGTTCACCCGGCCCGACACCGGCGCCGAGGTCGTGGTGCTCGACTACCTGGCGCACCAGCGGCGGCTGCTGCCCGCGCTGGCCACGTCGTACGCGCTGCACTTCGCGCAGGAGGAGCTGGTGTCGGCCCTGCACGACGTGGCCGACGACCGGCAGCAGCGGGAGCTGGAGTCGCGGGCGGCCGGGTTGAAGGCGGTGGCGACCTGGCACGCCACGCGGACCATCCAGACGTGCCGGGAGGCGTGCGGCGGCGCCGGGTACCTGTCGGAGAACCTGATCGCCGGGCTCAAGGCGGACACCGACGTGTTCACCACCTTCGAGGGCGACAACACGGTGCTGCTGCAACTGGTCGCGAAGGGCCTGCTGACCAGCTACCGCGACCACGTAGGCGACCTGGACCCGTGGGGCATGGCGAGGTTCGTGGCCGACCAGGCGGTAGGCGTGGTGATCGAGCGGACGGCGGCGCGCGCGATCATCGACCGGCTGGTGTCGGGCAGTTCGGACGCGCTGCTGGACCGGGGCTGGCAGGTGCGCCAGTTCGAGGACCGCGAGAAGCACGTGCTGGAGGGGTTGGCGCGGCGGTTGCGGCGCGCGTCCCGGGACGACGCGTTCGACGTGTTCAACGCCGCGCAGGACCACGTGCTGCACGCCGCACGGGTGCACGTGGACCGGGTGGTGCTGGAGGCGTTCGTGGCGGCGGTGGACCGGTGCGACGACCCGGAGGCGACGACCCTGCTGGACCAGGTGTGCGACCTGTACGCGTTGAGCACGATCGAGGCGGACCGGGCGTGGTTCCTGGAGCACGGCAGGCTCACGCCGCAGCGGGCCAAGGCGGTGTCGCAGGCGGTGAACGAGCTGTGCGGCCGGCTCCGCCCGCACGCCCGAGCCCTCGTGGACGCCTTCGGGATCCCGGAGACGTGGCTCACCGCACCGATCGCCCGCTGAGAGGAGTTGAATGGTGCTCATGGACGACAGCGCTCAAATCAGCCTCGGACTTGCCCGGTACGTGCAGGCGGTGGCCGAGGAGATCGGCGTGCCGCCCGAAGGCACGGAGTTCGAGGTCAGCGACACGGCCACCGCGTACCTGGGCCTGGAGGGGCCGGGACGTGACCTGATGCTGCTGTGGAACGAGCAGCGCGGCTGGTCGATCGCGGTGGAGACCGACCCGACCGAGAAGCCGCTCATCATCGCGCACCTCGGCCGGCCGCTCGTGCCCCCGCCGAACGCGGTGGCGCGGTTCGTGGACGACGTGCTGGCGGGCAGGGAGAGCGGCGCCGAGCCCGAGTTCGGCGCGGTGTCGGACCGCCACCGGCTCGCGGACCGGCTGAGCGCCTACCTGTAACCGATCACGATTCGCGGCCGGTGACCTTCGACCAGAACGAGCGCTTGCGCGGCTCGGTCCCGGCCGCCTGCTCGTGCTGTGCGGGCCGCGGTGCGGGCCGCGGGTTCGGCGCGGGAGGTCGGGTGATCGGCGACGGCAGCGAGTCGGGCTCGCCGATCACCGGCGGCGCGGCGCTCCACAGGCCGGCCTCCTCGTCCGCGTCGAGCAGGTACCGCCGATCGCCGTCACCGGCATCAGCACGCGGACCGGACGAGGGGGCGGACCTGGCGTCCGCCACCCCCGGGTCAACCGCCTGCGAGTGCCTGAACTGGCCGCGGCCTGCGCCCATGCCCCCGCCACCGGCTGGGAATGGTCGACCGGCCGTCGGTGGCGCCGCGGCCTGCGGGTGCACGAACTGACCGGCGGGCGGGACGCCGAGGAATCCCCCGGCCACGCGACCGGGTCGATCCGGCCCACCGGCCTGCGGTGGCGTCGCGTCCTGAGGTGTGGTCGCGGCCTGCGGTGGCACCGCGGCCTGCGGGTGGACGAACTGGCCGGTCTGACCCCCGCCGGGCTGCAAATAGTCGGGCGGGTTCTGCCCGGGCCCGGGAACCGGCCCGACCCGGTAGTCCGGCGCCGGGAATCCCCGCGGTGGCGTGCGGTCGGGGTCGTCATGCGTGGACACCACGTACCTCCCCTACGAGTGTGCCGACACGATTACGCTACGCGAGCCGGTGGCGTCCGGGGAGGGAGAACTGGTGCCGACCAGTGTGGTGGGGCTGGTGCTGTTCCTGATCCTGCTCGCGCCGGGCTTCGCGTTCGTGCTGCGCCAGGAGCGGGTGCGGTCCGGTCGCACGCAGTCGGCGTTCCGGGAGACCACCACCGTGGCGCTGGTGAGCGTGGTGGCCAACGGCGCCGTGCTCGCGCTGTTCGCGGTGCTGCGCATCGCGTTCCCGTCGTGGACACCGGACGTCGGCGCGATCGTGCGGACACCCCAGCGGTACGCGGTCGAGCACTACGCGCAGCTGCTGGGCTGGGGCATCGGGATGTTGGCAGTGGCGACGCTGGTGGCGTTCCTGGCCGGTGGTCGGCGGGTCAGGGAGCACGAGTCGAGCGTCTCGGCGTGGACGCTGCTGTTCACCGCGCACCCCGGCGCCGCGGTCTTCGTCGGCTGCGTGCTGGACGACGGGTCGTACGTGGCCGGTCGGCTGCTGTCGTTCAGCCGGGCGGCCGAGGACGTGGCCGATCGCGAGCTGACGCTCACCGGTCCGATCACCTACCGCGCACCGGAGAAGACCGGGACCTCCGTGCTGCCCGACGTGGGCGCGACGGCGATCAGCGCCCGCCGGATCGTGCTGCTGAACGTGTCGTACCTGTCCGAGGCCGCTTAGGGCACGCCGGCGAGCCGCAGGCAGGCGGTCGTCACGGCGGCCAGCACGACCGCCACCACGAACGGCGCCTTGCGCCAGGCCGCCACCCCGCCCACCAGCACGCCGATCGGCAGGGCGAGGCCCGCGAAGCCCTGCCCCTTGGTCAGCGAGGCCGTGACGACCAGGGCGAACAGCAGCACGGTCGCCGAGGTGGACATCAGCAGCTCGACCCGGGCGGACAGCCGGACGCGGTCGCGCAGCAGCGGTCCGGCCAGGCGGAACGCGTAGGTGCCCGCGGCGAGCACCAGTACGGCGGTCAGCGTCACGTCTTCACCCCCTGTCGTGCGGTGATCAGCAGGCCGCCCAGGGCGAACAGCACCGGGACGCCCGCGGGCAGCAGCGGCGTGGTGGCCAGCGCGATCGCGGCGCCGAGCAGCGCGGCGTGCCGGGTGGCCCGGTCCTTGAGCGCGGGCAGCAGGAGCGCGAGCAGCGCCGCCGGGAACGCCGCGTCGAGCCCGAACGCGTTGGGGTCGCCGATGTTGCGGCCGATCAGCGCGCCCGCGAGCACGGCGGCGTTCCAGGCGATGAACAGGGCGACGCCGCACGACCAGTAGGCGGCCTTGGCCTTGCGCGGGTCGCTCTGGGCCAGCGCGAACGCGGTCGTCTCGTCGATCAGCAGGTGGCTGCCGACGAGCCGGTGGAGCAGGCCCCTGCCCAGCACGTGGCCGACCGCCAGGCCGAACGGCAGGTGGCGGACGTTGAGCAGGAGGCCGGCGAGCACCGCGGCGGCCGGGCTGCCGCCGGCGGCCACCACCCCGACCGCCATGAACTGCGAGCCGCCCGCGAAGACCAGCAGCGACATCACCACGGGCAACCACCACGGCAGACCCGCGCCGGTGGAGATCGCCCCGAACGACGCTCCGCTGACCGCGGCGCCGGCGGCCACCGCGGCGACGTCACGCAGCAGCCGAGAATCCAATGTTCGCCATGTCGAACGCATCGTCTTCTACGATGAACAGTAAGAAGGCGTTCGTCAAGCCGAACGATTGGACTGTCATGTCGAACACAGGCGCTCCGCTGGAGGTCATCGCCGCCTCGCTGCGACGGGAGCGCGAGCGCGTCGGGCTGTCGTTGAGCGAGCTGGCCAAGCGGGCGGGCATCGCGAAGTCCACGCTGTCCCAGCTGGAGTCGGCGAGCGGCAACCCGAGCGTGGAGACGCTGTGGGCGCTCGGCGTGGCGTTGGGCGTGCCGTTCTCGCGGCTGGTCGACCCGCCGACACCCCGCGTCCGCGTGATCCGCGCGGGCGAGGGACCGGCCATCTACTCGGAACGCGCCAACTACACCGCGACCCTGCTGGCGTCCTGCCCACCGGGCGCCCGGCGCGACATCTACATGCTCCAACTGGAACCGGGCCCGGCCCGCGAGTCCGAGCCGCACATGCCGGGGACCCTGGAACACGTGATCGTCAGCAGTGGCCGCATGCTCGCCGGCCCGCAGACCGAGCCGGTCGAACTGGGCCCCGGCGACTACGTGCTCTACCCCGGCGACATCCCGCACACGGCCCAGGCACTCGAACGGGGGACGACCGCCCTGCTGGTCTCGGAGCACGTGTAGAACGCACGTTCGAGCGATCCAGTCGGTCCGCCGAACGGCCGATAGATCTTGCATGCAGACAGCAACCGCCCCACCTATAGTCGACGACATGAGCGAGCGCGACACGAAGCCGGTCCACATCCGCAACGTGCCCGCCGACGTGGTCGACATCCTCCAGTCCCGCGCCGGCGCTCGCGGGATGTCGCTCACCGCCTACCTCCGGAACCACCTGGTGGACATGGCTGCCAAACCCACCATGGAGGAGTGGGTCCAGGCCGCCACCGATCGCGACTGGGGAGTCACCAGCGAGACGATCCAGCGGACCATCAGCGAGATCCGCGAGGAGGAAAGGTGACGGCCATCGACATCGTCGTCGACTGCTCGGCGCTCATCGAGGTCGTGGCGGGCAAGGCGCCCGACCGGATGCTCCTGCGGCGACTGTCGAATGCGACCGCGGCGGCACCGGTCCTGCTCGATGTGGAAGCGATGCAGGTCTTGCGCCGGATGGAGCGCAGGGAGGAGCTGTCCAGCGAGCAGGCCGGCACAGCGTTCTCGTTCATCTGCACCGCGCCGGTCGAGCGGTTCGCCCTCCAGGGACTGGTCGAGCGCGCTTGGAGCCTGCGCGAATCGATCAGCACGAATGACTCGTTCTACGTCGCCCTCGCCGAGCGGTTGGGCGTGCCCTTGGTGACCACCGACGCGAAGTTGGCCGGTTCGAACGGGCATCAGGTCGACATCGACGTGTACCCCGTCTCCTGACACGGCCGCGGCCCGCCGGGAGTCCGGCGGGCCGCGGTCACGTCGGGGACTACCAGCCGCGCTCGGCCAGGCGGTGGGGCTCGGGGATCTCGTCCACGTTGATGCCGACCATCGCCTCGCCCAGGCCGCGCGACACCTTCGCGATCACGTCCGGGTCGTCGTAGAAGGTCGTCGCCTTCACGATCGCCTCCGCGCGCTGCGCCGGGTTGCCGGACTTGAAGATGCCCGACCCGACGAACACGCCCTCGGCGCCCAGCTGCATCATCATCGCCGCGTCGGCGGGGGTGGCGATGCCGCCCGCGGTGAACAGGACGACCGGCAGCTTGCCGGCCTCCGCCACCTCGCGGACCAGCTCGTACGGCGCCTGGAGCTCCTTCGCCGCGACGTACAGCTCGTCGGTCGGCAGGTTCTGCAGCCGCAGGAGCTCGGCGCGGATCTTGCGCATGTGCGTGGTGGCGTTGGAGACGTCGCCGGTGCCGGCCTCGCCCTTGGAGCGGATCATCGCCGCGCCCTCGGTGATGCGGCGCAGCGCCTCGCCCAGGTTGGTCGCACCGCACACGAACGGCACGGTGAACTGCCACTTGTCGATGTGGTTGGCGTAGTCGGCAGGGGTCAGCACCTCGGACTCGTCGACGTAGTCCACACCGAGGGACTGCAACACCTGCGCCTCGACGAAGTGGCCGATGCGGGCCTTGGCCATCACCGGGATGGAGACGGCCTCGATGATGCCGTCGATCATGTCCGGGTCGCTCATCCGGGACACGCCGCCCTGCGCGCGGATGTCGGCGGGCACCCGCTCCAGCGCCATGACGGCCACGGCGCCGGCGTCCTCGGCGATCTTGGCCTGCTCGGCGTTGACCACGTCCATGATCACGCCGCCCTTGAGCATCTCCGCCATGCCCCGCTTGACGCGGGAAGTGCCGGTGACCTGGGTGCCGGCGTCGGGTGAAGTGGTCACGACCAGCCTTTCTCGAAGTAGGGGGCGAACACCACCCATGGTACGGCCGACGTGGACCGCCGAAGCATGCCAATCAGGCACGTTCTCGGCAGGCCACTTCCACTTCCTTCGCAGGTAGTGGCGCACGCCACCCGCCGCAACGGCGGCACGGCCACCGACGGCGCGGTGACCGGCGTCCACCGTGGTGACGGCCGCCGACCGGATTCCTCCTGCCGGGTTGGGTGTGGCCGTTTGGGGTTGTCCCCCGCGCCACACGGGTGTGAGATCGGACACTAAATACTTGTGGAGGGTGGGTCCTATGGGCAGCAAACACTCCGACAACGGCCACTCGGCAGGCGCGGTCGCTGTGGACGACCCGGCCAAGGTCCGCAACGTCGTGCTGGTCGGCCCGTCCGGCTCCGGCAAGACGACGCTCGCCGAGGCCCTGCTCGCCAGCACCGGCGTGCTGACCCGACCGGGATCGGTCACCGAGGGCAACACGGTGTGCGACCACGACCCCGCCGCGGTCCGCCAGCAGCGGTCGGTCGGTCTCGCGGTCGCCCCGGTCCAGCACGGGGACATCAAGATCAACCTCATCGACACGCCCGGCTACGCGGACTTCGTCGGCGAGCTGCGGGCCGGTCTGCGCGCGGCCGACGCGGCGCTGTTCGTGGTCAGCGCGGCGGAAGGCGTCGACCCGGCCACCGTGGCGCTGTGGGAGGAGTGCGCGATGGTGGGCATGCCGCGCGCGGTCGTGGTCGCCCGCACCGACCACCAGCGCGCCGACGTGCTGAACGAGATCGCCTCGTGCCAGGCGGCGTTCGGCGCGGGCGTGGTTCCGCTGTACCTGCCGCTCCCGGACGAGCCCGACGGCCTGGTCAACCTGCTCGTCACCGACGACCCCCGCTTCGAGGAGCAGCGCAACGCGCTCATCGAGGGGATCATCGCGGAGAGCGAGGACGAGACCCTGATGGACCGCTACCTCGGCGGCGAGGAGATCGACCAGGCGACGCTCATCGCGGACCTGGAGACGGCGGTCGCGCGCGGCTCGTTCCACCCGGTGATGCCGGTGTGCGCGCTGAGCGGCCTCGGCCTGCCCGAGCTGCTCGACGGCATCGCCCGAGCGTTCCCCTCCCCCCTGGAACACCCGCTGCCCGAGGTGACCGGCGTGGACGGCATCCCGCAGCCCCGCATGGAGGCCGACCCGAACGGCCCGCTGGTGGCCGAGGTCGTCCGCACGGCGGTCGACTCGTACGTGGGCCGCGTCTCGCTGGTGCGCGTGTTCTCCGGGACGCTGCGCCCCGAAAGGCCGGTGCACGTGTCCGGGCACGGCATGGCCGATCGCGGTCACGAGGACCACGACGTGGACGAACGGGTGGCGCACGTCTACTCGCCGCTGGGCGCGAACCTGCGCGAGGTGCCGTACTGCGTGGCGGGCGACCTGTGCGCGTTGACCAAGCTCGGCTCCGCCGAGACCGGCGACACGGTGTCCGCGCCGGAGAAGCCGCTGCTGGTGGCGCCGTGGGAGATGCCGGAACCGCTGCTGCCGGTCGCCGTCGTCCCGCGCAGCCGCAGCGACGAGGACAACCTGGCGCGCAACCTCGGCAAGCTGGTGGCGGGCGACCCGACGCTGCGGCTGGAGCGCAACGCCGAGACCCACCAGCTGGTGTTGTGGTGCATGGGAGAGGCGCACGCGGACGTCGTGCTGGCCCGGCTGCGCGCGGGCGGCGCGGAGGTCGACACCGAGCCGGTGCGGGTGGCGTTGCGCGAGACGTTCGGAGGCGAGGCCAGGGGCCACGGGCGGCACGTGAAGCAGTCCGGCGGCCACGGCCAGTACGCGGTGTGCGACATCGTGGTCGAGCCGCTGCCGCGCGGGTCCGGCTTCGAGTTCGTGGACAAGATCGTCGGCGGCGCCGTGCCGCACCAGTTCATCCCGAGCGTCGAGAAGGGCGTGCGGGCGCAGCTCGAACGGGGGCTGCAGGGCGGGCACCCGGTGGTGGACATCCGCGTGACGCTGGTGGACGGCAAGGCGCACTCGGTCGACTCGTCGGACGCCGCGTTCCAGACCGCGGGCGCGCTGGCGCTCAAGGAGGCCGCCGCCAACGGCAAGACCGTGCTGCTCGAACCCCTGGACGAGGTGAGCGTGCGGCTGCCGGACGACCACCTCGGCACCGTGCTGGGCGACCTGTCCGGCCGGCGTGGCCGGGTGCTCGGCACCGAGGCGGAGAGCCCCGGCTACACGGTGATCCGCGCCGAGGTGCCCGCCACCGAACTGCTCCGGTACGCGGTGGAGCTGCGCTCGCTCACCTCGGGCACCGGCACCTACACGCGTCGGTTCAGCCGCTACGACCCCCTCCCCCAGGCACTGGCGGCGGCTCAGGCGAAGTAGCGATCACGATCAGCGGACGGGCCGGGCCGGATCTCGAACAGGCCCGGCTCGACCTCGACCGAGTCCTGCTCGACCCGCTCGCGCAGGTGCGGCGGCCAGGTGGTCGCGCGCGACCACCGGATACCGTCCAACACCACCCCGGACAGGTCGACCTCGCGCAGGTCGACGCCGGTCAGGTCGTCGAGCGCCTCCTGGATCGCCTCGAACTCCAGGTCTACGGTCGGAACCGGGTCGTCCGGCGTCCACGTCCAGCACGTCCGCCAGGCGCGACGTCACCTCGCCGTGCCTGGCCGGGATCAGCACCTCGCGCACCAACCGCTCGTGCGGCTCGAACCTCATGGCCGCTCCCCCATGAGCTCGGCCAGCCTGCGCCTGGCCTTCTTCAGGCTCGCCCGCACGGCGGCCGACTCAATCTTCAGCTGACCGGCGATCTCCGCCGCGTCGGCCAGCCGCGCGCCCTGCCACAGCAAGGAAGGCGACCAACCGCGCCAGGTCCGCCCGGTAGTAGGCGCTGAACCCGGCGACCACCTCGGTGGTCGACGCGTCGAGCAGCCGTTCACGCTCGTCCATGCTTCTCCTGCCGCGACAACGCCACCACCGCGCGCAGTCGCAGCCACAGGCCGACCAGGGACATGCCCCGCACGACGACCGCGGTCGCCAACGCCACCAGCATCGGATCCATCCCGGCGCCTTCCCTCGTGATCGAGTGTCACGAGTAAGAGCGCCGAGCACACGTCAGCGTGAACTATTCGTCGTCACTTGGGCCCGGGTGATCCGCCGGTGTCGGATCACCCGGCACCGGTTGCCTCAGGTGTTCTGCGGGAAACCCAGGTTGACCCCGCCGTGCGACGGGTCCAGCCACCGGCCGGTGACCACCTTGGTGCGGGTGAAGAAGTGCACGCCCTCGGGGCCGTACGCGTGCGAGTCGCCGAACAGCGAGTCCTTCCACCCGCCGAACGAGTAGTAGGCCACCGGCACCGGGATGGGCACGTTCACGCCCACCATGCCCACCTCGACCTCGTTCTGGAACCGCCGCGCCGCGCCGCCGTCGTTGGTGAAGATCGCGGTGCCGTTGCCGTACGGGTTGGCGTTGACCACATCGAGCGCGTCGTCGTACGCCGGCACCCGCAGCACCGACAGCACCGGCCCGAAGATCTCGTCGCGGTAGATCGACATGTCCGTACCGACGTGGTCGAACAGCGTCGGCCCGAGCCAGAACCCCTCGGACGCACCGTCGATTGCATGCAGTCGACCGTCTACGACCAGCGAGGCGCCTTCGGTTTGTCCATTGTCTACATAAGACAGCACACGATCGCGGTGCGCGCCCGTCACCAAAGGGCCCATCTCGCAGCCGGCACGGCGGCCGTCGCCGACATGCAGGTCTCGGATGCGATCCGCGATCTTCGAGACCAACTCGTCGCCGACCGGGTCGACCGCGACGACCACCGAGATCGCCATGCACCGCTCGCCCGCCGAGCCGAACCCGGCCGACACCGCCGCGTCCGCCGCCAGGTCGAGGTCCGCGTCCGGCAGCACGACCATGTGGTTCTTCGCACCGCCCAACGCCTGCACGCGCTTGCCGTGCCGCGTACCGGTCTCGTAGACGTACCGCGCGATGGGCGTCGACCCGACGAACGACACCGCCTTCACGTCCGGGTGCTCCAGGATCCGGTCGACCGCCACCTTGTCGCCGTGCACCACGTTCAGCACGCCGTCGGGCAACCCGGCCTCAGCGAACAGCTCCGCGATGAAGTTCGCCGCCGAGGGGTCCTTCTCCGACGGCTTGAGCACCACCGCGTTGCCGCACGCGATCGCGTTGGGCACGAACCACAGCGGCACCATGGCGGGGAAGTTGAACGGCGAGATCACCCCGACCACGCCCAGCGGCTGCTGGATCGAGTAGACGTCGACCCGGGTGGAGGCGTTCTCGCTGAACCCGCCCTTGAGCAGGTGCGGGATGCCGCACGCGAACTCCACGGACTCCAGCGCGCGCTGCACCTCCCCCGCCGCGTCGGACAGCACCTTGCCGTGCTCGGCGGTGACGATCGCGGCCAGGTCGCCCTTGCGGGCGTTGAGCAGCTCGCGGAACGCGAACATCACGTTCGACCGCTGCGCCAGCGACGCGTTGCGCCACGAGGCGAACGCCTCGCGCGCCGCCGTCACCGCCGCGTCCACGGTGGACTCGTCGGCGAAGTCGACCCGGCCGGCCACCTGCCCCGTCGCCGGGTCGTACACGTCGCCGTAGCGCGCGCTGTCGCCACTCCACGGCTTGCCACCGATCCAGTGGCCGACCTTCTTGGGCACGATCGTGTTCACAGCACGTCCTCCAGGATGCCGAGGGCTTCCTCGACCTCGTCCTCGGTCAGCGTCATCGGCGGGGCGAGGCGGATCACGTTGCCGTACAGGCCGCCCTTGCCCACCAGAAGCCCCCGTTCCCGCGTGCCCTCCAGCACCGCGACCGCCCGCGCCGGGTCCGGCGAGCCGTCCGGGCCGACCAGCTCGATGCCGACCATGAGGCCCTTGCCCCGCACGTCGCCCACGGCGGGGCGGTCCGCCGCGATGTCGCGCAACCCGTCGATCAGCCGTTCGCCCAGCTTGGCGGCGTTGGCCTGGAGGTCGTGGTCGAGCAGGTAGTCCACCGTGGCCAGGGCGCCCGCCGTGGCGATCGGGTTGCCGCCGAACGTGGACAGTGAGTGGGCTTTGAGGCAGTCCATCAGGTCGCCGCGCGCGACCACGCCACCGATCGCCAGGCCGTTGCCCAGGCCCTTCGCGAACGTCATCGCGTCCGGCGTCACGCCGTGCGCCTGGATGCCCCAGAAGTGCTCGCCGGTGCGGCCCCAACCGGTCTGCACCTCGTCCGACACGAACAGGATGCCGTACTCGTCCAGCACCTCCTTGAACGCGCCGAACAAGCCGTCCGGCGGCGACGAGAACCCGCCGACGCCCTGGATCGGCTCGGCGATCATGCACGCCACGTCGCCCGCGGTCGTCGTCTCGATCACCTCGCGCAGGTCCGCCACGCACGCCTTGACGTAGTCGGCGTCGGACAGGTCCTTGAACGGGCTGCGGTACCGGTAGCCACCGTGCACCCAGCTGACCTTCACCGGGCTGAGCGAGGACGCCGACCAGCCGCGGTTGCCGGTGATCGCCACGGTGGCGAACGCGCGGCCGTGGTAGGAGTTGCGCAGCGCGAGGACCTGGTCGCTGCGGCGGTACTGGGTGGCCAGCATGAGCGCCGTCTCGTTGGCCTCGGTGCCGGAATTGGTGAAGAACACCTTGGCGTCCTGGATCCCGGACAGCTCGGCGATCTTCTCGGCCAGCTCGACCTGCGAGCGGATCAGGTAGAGGGTGGAGCTGTGCAGCACGCCGGTCGAGAGCTGGGCCCGGATCGCCTCGGAGATCTCGGCGACGTCGTAGCCGACCGCGTTGGTCAGGATGCCGGCGAAGAAGTCCAGGTAGGTGCGGCCCTCGCGGTCGGTGACGCGGCGTCCGCTCGCGCTCGCCAGCTCGATCGGCCGTTCGTAGTAGAGGGCCATCCAGTCGGGCATCACCGCGCGGTGCCGGGCCAGCAACTCCTCGTGTCCCATCGCGTCCTCCGGTCGTAGGTCCCTGCGAGGAGTGTGGTCGGCGGTGCCGGGGGCCGCCATGGACAACCTGTACCCCTTTGCCGCCCGGCGCATTACGTTGTGTCCATGTACCCCACGGTGGCCGAAGCGCTCGCCCTGCCCGTGGTCCGGCGCGGCAAGCCGGCCGTGGTCGCCGGGGCCGCCGGGATGGGCCGCCGGGTGCGGTGGGTGCACGTCGCCGAGGTGGCCGACATCGCGCACCTGCTGCGCGGTGGCGAACTGGTGCTGACCACCGGCATCGCGCTGCCCGACGACCCGGACGGGTTGCGCCGCTACGTCGCCGACCTCGCGTCGGTGGGCGCGTCCGGGCTGGTGGTGGAGCTGGTGCGGCGGTGGAGCGACGAGGTGCCCGGTGCGTTGGTGGCCGCCGCCGAGCAGCACGAGCTGCCGCTGGTCACGCTGGCCGAGGAGACCCGGTTCGTGTCCGTGACCGAGGCCGTGGTGTCGCTGATCGTGGACGCCCAGCTCGCCGAGCTGCGGGCGGCCGAGCAGGTGCACGAGGCGTTCACCGCGTTGACCGTGGCCGGCGCGGAGCCCGCCGAGGTGCTGCGCGAGGTGGCCCGCACCGCCGGGCTGCCGGTGGTGCTGGAGACGTTGGGGCACGAGGTGCTGGCCTACGACGCGGCGGGGCAGGACCCGACCGCGCTGCTGGCCGACTGGGGCCAGCGGTCACGGGCGGTGGCCGTGTCGGAGCGCACCGCCTACCACGCGCAGGCCGGGTGGCTGGTGACGGTGGTCGGCGCGCGGGGCGCGGACTGGGGTCGGCTGGTGCTGCTGTCACCGGAGGCGCCGCCGCACCGGCACGTCGTGGTGGCCGAACGCGCCGCGTCGGCGTTGGCCGTGCACCGGCTGGTGGCGCGGGACCGCGAGTCGTTGGAACGGCAGACGCACCGCACGTTGCTCACCGAGCTGCTCGGGCAGCCGCCGCACGACCTGCCGACGCGTGCGGCCGCGCTCGGTGTGCCGTTGGAACGGCGTCAGCTCGTGGGGGTGGCGATCCGGCCGGGCACGGCGACCGCACCCGCGCAGGCGCTGGCCTCGCAGGAGGTGTTGCGCGACCTGGCCGAGGCGACGGCGTTGGCGGCGCGGCGGGTGCCCGTGCCCGCGCTCGTCGGCGTGGTGGACGACACGAGCGTGCGGGCGTTGCTGTCACTGCCGCCGCAGGCCGGTTTGGACGGTGTGCTGCGGCGGTTGGCGCGGGAGGTGCACCGGCGGGCGGCGGCGACGCAGCACGCGCTGCCCGTGGTGGTGGCCGTCGGCACGACCGTGAGCGCGCTGCCGGACGTGCGGCGGTCGTTGGGCGAGGCGGCGCACGTGGCGGGTGCGGCGCTGCGGTCACCCGGGACGCGGCTGTACCACCGGCTGGACGACGTGCGGCTGCGCGGGCTGCTGCACCTGCTGCGCGAGGACGAGCGGGTGGTGGCGTTCGCGGACCGCGAGCTGGGGCCGCTGCTGTCGCGTGACGCGAACCAGGGCACCCGGCTGGTGGAGCTGTTGCGGTGCTTCTGCGAGCACGGCGGCAACAAGTCCGCCGCGGCGGCCGCCGCGCACCTCTCCCGGACCGCGTACTACCAGCAGTTGAGCCGGATCGAGCAGGTGCTCGGGGTGTCCCTGGAGGACCCGGAGTCGGTGCTCTCGCTGTACGTGGCGTTGTTGGTGCAGGACATGGGCGAGCGGGACCCTCAGCTGCCCCGCCCGCCCACGTCGACGGCCTAGCCGAGCGGCATCGGCACCGGCAGCTTGTCCAGCTCCGCGAGGTCGGGCCCCTGCGCCGGACCCGTGACCGGGGGCGGTACGAGCGGGAGCGCCGGGGGCGTGGGCAGGGCGCGGGCCTGCGGTGCGAGGACGTCGTCGGCCTGCGGCAGCCCGGGCGCGGCCGGGGCCTTGAGCGCGGCGGGGGCGGCCACCTGCGGCGCCTTGACCTCCGACGCGCCACCGGGGAGCGGCGCGGGCAGCTGCACGGCCTGACCGCTGAGCAGGTCGGTCGCGGGCTTGGTGACGTCGATGCCGACCTCGGGGGCGTTGCGGATCTTGCCGTCCATGATCTCCGTGGGTGCCTCGGCTGCGGACGCGGCGGACGCGAGCAGCGGCGAGGTACCAACGGCGAGCAGGGCGGCGGCACGCAGGAGTCCGCGCGTGCGGTATCCAGACACGGTTTTCCTAACCTGGTTGGGGACCTGCAAGTTGACCTCCTACGCATCGACCACCAGACCCCCCACCCTTGACCGCTCGATCAGGTGACTGACGCTCCGTAAACCTGGGCCACTCGATCGAGTCACACTGGCTGTGTGACCGAGTTACCCAACCGCGTGGGCGGACCGGTGCACGGTCCGGTCGTGCAGGCCGGCGCCATCCACGGCGGCGTCCACGTCCACCCGCCCCGCCCGCCCCGATCAACCAACTACCGCCCGCCGTGCCGCACTTCGTCGGCCGTGCGCACGCCCTGGACTTCCTGTCCGCGCAGGTGGACCGGCAGTCCACCCTGCTGATCACCTCGATCGGGGGCACCGCGGGCATCGGGAAGACGACCTTGGCCGTCTACTGGGGCGATCGGGCACCCCGAGGCCGAGTCGGTGCGCGAGCGGTGGTGAGAGCCCCGCGGGTCCGGGGTCGGGGTACCGGAACCGCGGGGCCGCCCGCCCCCGTGGCGGATCGGGTGCCGCGCGGGCCCGTGTCGGGGAGACGAGGTGCGACACGGGCCCGCGGCGGTTTCTTCCCCCCGTGGCCGCTAGGGGTTGGTGACCCCCAGCGCGTAGTTGCCGGAGCCGCTGTACGCGTGCACGCGATACCGGTAGTAGCCGGGTGTGCCGTTGTAGTTCACGGTCTCGCTCGCGCCGGGGCTGTCGCCCTTCGCCACGACGGCCCACGAGCTGCCGTTCCACTTCTGCAGGTAGAGGTCGAAGTCGGCGCCGCTCGGGCCAGCCAGGCAGCCGACGTGCGCACCGGACACCGTGGACTGGTAGTAGCTGTTGTTCGGCTGGTACGCCTGCCCGCCCGCGGCCAGGGAGCCGTTGTGGGTGGTCTCGGAGTTGTCGCAGCCGGTGGGCGGGTCGGGGTCGCCGCCGCCGGAGGTGATCAGGGTCAGGCCGTAGACCTGGAGGATCTCGTTGACCGGCTGGAAGTACGTGGTGCCGCCGGTGCGGCAGTTGCCCGAACCGCCGGAGGTCACGCCCTGCGCCTGGGTGCCCGCCAGCAGCGAGCCGCCCGAGTCGCCGGGCTCCGCGCACACGGTGGTCTGGATCAGACCGCTCACCGTGCCCTGCGGGTAGGTCACCGACGAGTTGCGGGCCTGGATGGTGCCGCAGTGCCAACCGGTGGTGGAACCGGACCGGCACACCGTCGAACCGACCGGCGCGTCCTGGGAGCCCGCGACCGACACCGTGCCGCCGGAGTAGTTGTTGACCAGCCCGCGCGGCGTGTTGCCCGCCGCGACCTGCACCCACGCGTAGTCGTTGCCGGGGAAGCTGGAGCCGCGGAACGTGCCGCTCGGGTTGGACGTCGACGCGCCGGTCGAGCCGCAGTGCCCGGCGGTGACGAACCCGCCGTTGACCGAGAAGCCGACCGAGCAGCGCGTGCCGCTGCCGATGTTGTAGGCGTTGCCGCCGATCACGTCGATCAGGGGACGGGGCGCCTCGGTGGTGGCCACGTACCGGACCGCGGCGGCGTCGACGCCGGACGACGCGGCGAACGCGCGTGCGGCGGCGAGCTCCCCGGGCCGGGACTTGACCACGACGGTGTTCGTCGGCAGGTCCACGTACCAGCCGGGCACCGACCGCGGCGCCTTGGCCACGTTCGCGTCCAACGCCGCCTTCACCGCGTCCAGGTCGCCCTCGCTGCGCTGGACGAGCTTGGTGCGCACGCCGCCCTGGTCCGCGTCGGACACGCGGGTCACGCCGACGGTCAGCGTGCCGGAGGAGTCGATCCACGCGCCGCCGAACGAGCGGTCCAGCCGCTTGCGCAGGGCACGCGCGGCGTCGGCGGAGCGCTCGTCGGCGGCCAGCCGGGCACGCGCCTGGTCGGCGTCCAGGCCGAGGTCGCGCTGGATCGAGGACAGGACCTCCGCGTCCTGGCCGGCAGGGGCGGCCTGGGCGGTGGCTGTCGCGCCGGCGGGGGTCAGGAGTCCCGCCGCGACGAGCGCCGCGGCGAGCGCCAGTGGTCTCAACAGTGCTGACATGGGGAAATCTCCTCAAGGGAGGCAGGGATTCCCAGTGAAGGTAGGACCGCCGGCCCGGTCGCGGTAATACCGCTTAGGTCATAAGACGCAGTGATGGCCACCCGGCCGACGACGGACATCGCTTCGGCGACAACCGCCGGCCGGGTCGACGGCCGGACCGGTCGGCGACGGGTGTCCGGGGCTTCGGGCGGAGGTCGAGGGCGTGCGAAGGCCGAACGCCAAGGGCGGGGTGCGAGGTGCGGGGTGCAAGGTCGGGCCGACACCTGGTGCGGGCTCAGGCCGACACCTGGTGCGGGGTCGGGCCGACACCTGGTGCGGGGTCAGACCGGCGCGTGGTGCGGGATCGCGCCGTACTCGGGGTGACCCGGCAGCCAGCCCGTGTAGCGCGGGTTGCGTTCGGCGGTCTCCCGGTAGGCCTCGGCGGCGTACCGCAGCACCTGCGGGCCGAACGCGGCGGCCGGGCCCTCGGGGTCCCAGCCGATCAGGTGCCGCCACCGCAGCGGCGCGCCCGCCAGCGGCATCGAGACCAGGCCCGGGGTGCGGCGGAACGTCGGCTGGCACAGCGCGACCGCGTCACCGGACGAGGCCAGCTCGATGCAGCTGTTGATGTCGACCTCGTACATGGTGCGCGGGGTGAAGCCCGCCCGGCTGCACGCGGCCACGAAGCAGTCGCCGAAGCACCCGTCGCCCGGCACGACCGCCCACTGCATGTCCCTCAACGCACCCAGCTCCACCTCCTCCAGCAGCGTGAACGGGTGGTCCTCCGGCATCAGCACGAACACCGGGTCGACCGCGATCACGTGCCACGTCAGCCCGTGCTCCGACGGCGGCGGCGCGTCACCGCACACGCCGACCAGCACGTAGTCGAGCCGACCGGCGGCGACCATGGCGGACAGCTCCCGCCCCGACCAGGACACCTGCGTGGAGACGTGCGCGCCGGCGTGCGCCTCCGTCAGCCGGTGCACCAGCCCGCCGAGCATCGGGCCGTTCACCGCGCCCACCCGGTACCGGTCGCCGGGCACGTCGTCGTCCACCAGGCGCAGCGCGTCCTCCTGTAACCGGGAGAACGCGGGCAGCAGCACGCGCGCCCGCTCCAGCACCAGTTCGCCCAGCGTGGTGGGCCGGGCGCCCTTGTGGTCGCGCTCGAAGAGCTTGCCGCCGAGCAGGGACTCGATCCGGTTCAGCTGGGCCGTGAGGGCGGGTTGCGCCAGGCCCAGGAGGGAGGACGCCTTCGACAGGCTGCCCGCGTCCGCGATCGCGCAGACGACCCGCAGGTGCCGCAGTTCCAGCTTCATCCACCGGACGGTAGGTCACCGTCCACCACCAGTCGAGGGTCGGCCGGAGGTGCGCGCGACGGCCCGGACCAGCGACTCCGGAGGTCCGCGGACCGGCCCGGACCAGCGGCTGGAGTGGCAATGGACAGAGTGTGCCCTGATCATGTCAAGCGTGGACACTTTGACACTGCCCAGGCGCGCGGGCCGACCGGAGGATGCCGGGATGGAAATCGCGCCGAACCGCGCGTACGAAGGGTGTTTCACGAGCGTAACAGGGAAGTGACCGATGGCCCTTGACTCCGCAACCCAGGTCACAGCCGATCCCGACGGCCGCGTCGAGCTGCGTGATCACTCCGCGATCGCGGACAGCCCGCACTACAACTCCGACCTGGCGCCGGTGCCGCTGGAGCGGCGCACCTGGTCCACGTACAACTTCTTCGCGCTCTGGATGGGCATGGCGCACAACATCCCCAGCTACACGCTGGCCGCGTCGCTGGTGGCGTTGGGGATGGACTGGCTGCAGGCGTTCCTGACCATCACCCTGGGCAACCTGATCGTGCTGGTCCCGATGCTGCTCAACAGCCACGCGGGCACGAAGTACGGCATCCCGTTCCCGGTGTTCGCCCGCGCGTTCTACGGCATCCGGGGCGCGAACCTGGTGGCGTTGCTGCGGGCGTTCATCGCGTGCGCGTGGTTCGGCATCCAGACGTGGGTCGGCGGCAAGGCGCTGCACGTGATCGTGGGCAGGCTCGCGGGCGACGGGTGGGTGGACGCGCCGGTCGTGCTGGGTCAGGTGTGGACGCTGTGGCTGTGCTTCCTGGCGTTCTGGGTGGTGCAGATGCTGATCATCTGGCGTGGCATGGAGGCGATCCGCCGGTTCGAGAACTGGACCGCGCCGCTGGTCAGCGTCGGCTTCCTGGTGCTGCTCGGTTACGTGGCGGTGAAGGCGGGCGGGTTCGGCCCGATCCTGTCCGAGCCGTCCAAGCTCGGCTGGGGCGCGGACTTCTGGAAGGTGTTCTTCCCGTCGTTGATGGGCATGATCGCGTTCTGGTCCACGCTGTCGCTGAACATGCCGGACTTCACCCGCTTCGGCGGCAGCCAGCGCAAGCAGGTCGTCGGCCAGCTGCTCGGCCTGCCGACCACGATGTCGTTCATCGCCATCGTGGCGATCCTGACCACCTCCGGCGCGATGGCGCTGTACGGCGAGGCGATCTGGGACCCGGCGGAGCTGGCCAGCCGGTTCGACAGCACCGCGGTGGTGCTGGTGGCGCTGGTGGCGCTGGTGCTGGCGACGGTGTCGGCGAACCTCGCGGCGAACGTGGTGAGCCCGTCCTACGACTTCTCCAACGCGTTCCCGAAGAAGATCACCTTCGCGGTGGGCGGCCTGATCACCGGCGTGATCGGCATCCTGATCCAGCCCTGGCGGCTGATCTCCGACCCGGGCATCTACATCTTCGCCTGGCTCGGCTTCTACGGCGGCCTGCTGGCGTCCGTGGCGGGCGTGTTCGTCGCCGGCTACTGGATCCTGGCCAGGACGCGGCTGGAGCTGCCGGACCTCTACCTGGCCGGGCGGGGCGCGTACTGGTTCAAGGCGGGCTGGAACTGGCGGGCCGTGGCGGCCACGCTGGTGGGCTCGGTGCTCGCGGTCGGCGGCGCCTACAACGGGCCGTTCCCGGCCGACGGCCTGATCCCGTTCCTCAAGCCGCTCTACGACTACAACTGGGTCGTCGGCCTGGTCGGCGGCATGCTCGTCTACCTGGCGCTGGCGCCACGGAGGGAGAACGCGTGAGCAAGATCATCCGAGCAGGTCTGGTGCAGCAGAAGTGGACCGGCGACAAGGAGTCGATGATCGCGAACGCGGTCGAGGCGGTCCGCTCCGCCGCGTCGCAGGGCGCGCAGGTGGTGTGCCTGCAGGAGTTGTTCTACGGGCCGTACTTCTGCCAGGTGCAGGACGCGGACTACTACTCCTACACCGAGGGCATCCCCGACGGCCCGACCACCGACCTGATGTGCGAGTTGGCCGGGCAGCTCGGCGTGGTGCTCGTCGTGCCGATGTACGAGGAGGAGCAGCCGGGCATCTACTACAACACCGCCGCGGTGATCGACGCGGACGGCACCTACCTCGGCAAGCACCGCAAGAACCACATCCCGCAGGTCAAGGGGTTCTGGGAGAAGTTCTACTTCAAACCGGGCAACCTGGGCTACCCGGTGTTCGACACCGCCGTGGGCAAGGTGGGCGTCTACATCTGCTACGAGCGGCACTTCCCGGAGGGCTGGCGGGCGCTCGGGCTGAACGGCGCGCAGATCGTGTTCAACCCGTCGGCGACCAGCCGGGGCCTGTCGGAGTACCTGTGGCGGCTGGAGCAGACCGCGGCGGCCGTGGCGAACGAGTACTACGTGGGCACGATCAACCGGGTGGGCGTGGAACCGCTGGGTGACAACGACTTCTACGGCCAGTCGTACTTCGCCGACCCGCGCGGCCAACTGGTCGGCGAGGCGGCGTCCGACACGGAGGAGGAGGTCGTGGTCCGCGACCTCGACATGGACCTGCTGGCCGAGGTCCGCAACCTCTGGGCGTTCTACCGCGACCGCCGTCCCGACACCTACGAAGGGCTGGTCCGGCCGTGAGCACCCTGATCAAGGGCGGCAGGGTGGTCAACGCCACCGGCGCCGTCACGGCCGACGTGCTGGTGGACGGCGAGAAGATCGTCGCGCTGCTGGCGCCGGGCTTCCCGGTGCAGGCCGACGAGACGATCGACGCCGCGGGCAAGTACGTGATCCCCGGCGGCATCGACGGGCACACGCACATGGAGATGCCGTTCGGCGGCACGTTCTCCGCGGACACGTTCGAGACCGGCACGATCGCGGCGGCCTGGGGCGGCACCACCACGATCATCGACTTCGCCGTGCAGCCCAAGGGTTCTTCGCTGCTGTCCACCCTGGACAAGTGGCACGCCAAGGCGGACGGCCGGTGCGCGGTCGACTACGGGTTCCACATGATCGTCTCCGACGTCACCGACACGTCGTTGAAGGAGATGGAGTCCTGCATCGACGCGGGCGTGAACACGTTCAAGATGTTCATGGCCTACCCCGGTGTCTTCTACGCGACCGACGGCGAGATCCTGCGCGCCATGCAGAAGGCCCGGGAGACCGGCGCGACGATCATGATGCACGCGGAGAACGGCATCGCGATCGACCAGCTGGTCGCGCAGGCGCTCGCGCAGGGCCGCACGGACCCCGTCGAGCACGGCCTGACCCGGCCCGCCGAGCTGGAGGGCGAGGCCACGTCCCGCGCCATCGCGCTGGCCAAGGTCACCGGGTCGCCGCTGTACATCGTGCACCTGTCCGCCGCGCAGGCGTTGGACGCGGTGACGAAGGCGCGCGACACCGGGCAGAACGTGTTCGCCGAGACGTGCCCGCAGTACCTGTACCTGTCGCTGGAGGACATGGCGAAGCCGGACTTCGAGGGCTCGAAGTACGTCGCCTCTCCCCCGCTGCGGCCCAAGGAGCACCAGTCCGAGCTGTGGCGGGGCCTGCGCACCAACGACCTGTCGGTGGTCTCGACCGACCACTGCCCGTTCTGCTTCAAGGACCAGAAGGAGCTCGGGCGCGGCGACTTCTCCAAGATCCCCAACGGGATGCCGGGCGTGGAGCACCGGATGGACCTGCTGCACCAGGGCGTGGTCAAGGGCGAGATCAGCCTGGAGCGGTGGGTGGAGATCAGCTCCACCACGCCCGCGCGGATGTTCGGCCTGTACCCCCGCAAGGGTGTCATCGCGCCCGGAGCGGACGCCGACGTCGTGGTGTACGACCCGTCGGCGCGACAGGTCATCTCGGCGGCCACGCACCACATGAACGTCGACTACTCGGCGTATGAGGGCATGGAGATCACCGGCAAGGTCGACACGGTGCTCTCGCGCGGCCGGGTGGTCGTGGACGCGGGCGGTTTCCACGGCGCGGCCGGGCACGGGGAGTTCCTGTCCCGCGAGCTGAACCAGTACCTGGTGTAGGGGGCGGCAGTGGACTTCGGTGTGGTGCTCCAGACGGATCCGCCCGCGCGGGACGTGGTGGCGACGATGAAGGCCGCGGAGGACAACGGCTTCCGGTACGGCTGGACGTTCGACTCGGTGGTGCTGTGGCAGGAGCCGTTCGTCATCTACTCGCAGGTGTTGGCGGCGACCAAGGACCTGGTGGTCGGCCCCATGGTGACCAACCCGAGCACCAGGGACTGGTCGGTGACCGCGTCGCTGTTCGCCACGTTGAACGACATGTTCGGCAACCGCACGGTGTGCGGCATCGGGAGGGGCGACTCGGCCCGCCGGGTGATCGGGCAGAAACCCGCGACGCTGTCCACCCTGGGCCGCGCCATGACGGTGATCAAGGAGCTGGCCGAGGGGCGGGAGGTCGAGCACCACGGCACGCCGGTGCGCATACCGTGGGTGCACGACGGCAAGCTGGAGATGTGGATGGCCGCCTACGGGCCCAGGGCGTTGCGGCTGGTCGGCGAGCAGGCGGACGGGTTCATCCTGCAGACCGCGGACGTGGACATCGCGCGGTGGACGATCGGGTCGGTGCGCGAGGCGGCGGTGGCCGCGGGCCGCGACCCGTCGTCGATCACGATCTGCGTGGCCGCGCCCGCGTACGTGGGCGCGGACCTGCCGCACCAGCGCGACCAGCTGCGCTGGTTCGGCGGGATGGTCGGCAACCACGTGGCCGACCTGGTCGCGCGGTACGGCGACACGGGCGCGGTGCCGGCCGCGCTGACCGACTACATCAAGGGCCGCGAGGGCTACGACTACTCCCACCACGGCAAGGCGGGCAACCGGTCGGCCGACTTCGTGCCGGACTCGATCGTGGACCGGTTCTGCCTGCTCGGCCCGGCGTCCGCGCACGTGGACCGGTTGCAGGAGCTGCGGGAGCTCGGCGTGGACAACTTCGCGCTGTACCTGATGCACGACGACAAGGACGAGACGCTCGCGTCCTATGGCGACGAGGTGATCGGCCGGGTGTGACCCGATCGGGGGGTGTTCCGGGTGACCGGCGCACCCCCCGACCCCGGCGTTCCCCGATTGTCGTACCCCGTTGCTAGCGTCGCCGCATGACCCTTCCGACCGCTGCCGAAGAGGCCCGTTTCTGGGCGATGCTGGAGAACGCGTGGGCCACGCTCGGGCCCGGCCCGAACGAGGTGCGGCGCGCGTTGGCCAAGCGCGACGTGACCGCGGAGGCCTTCGAGGAGGCCGCCGAGCTGGAGGAGCACCTGCCGGCGGTGCTGCGGGCGCTGGTGGCGGCCTCCGCCGACCTGTCCGCCGAGGAGCTGACCGCGCTGGACCGGGTGGCCGAGCGCAAGCTGTACGAGATCGACCGGGCCGACGTGCAGGAGGTCACCGACGGCTCGGACGACGGCTTCCTCTACGCCCGCGGTTTCGTCCTCGTCCTGGGCCAGGAGTTCTACGAGGCCGTGGCCCGCGATCCGCGCGTGGCGGTGCCGGACGCCGAGTGCGAGGTGTTCTGCTACTTCTTCGCGCGGCTGCACGCCGACCGGTTCGGGGATCACCCGGACACGGGGTCGGGGATCTCCCGGGAATCGGTCTCGAACCCGGCGGGGTGGCCGAGGTAGCCGGTACCGTCGCGGGTGTGATCGACTTCGAGAAGCAGTCCGTCTTCAAGCTGGCGCCGTGCGCGCCCGAGGACATCGCGTCGCAGGTGTCGCCGATCCTGATCCAGGGCGAGCAGATCGTGTCGAGCTTCAAGACCGTGCGGGACTTCGTGGTGTTCACCAACAAGCGGGTGATCGCGGTGAACGTCCAGGGCATGACCGGCCGCAAGAAGGACTTCACGTCGCTGCCCTACAGCCGGGTGCAGGCGTTCTCCATCGAGACCGCGGGAACCTTCGACATGGACGCCGAGCTCGACCTGTGGTTCAGCGGCCTGGGTCAGGTGCGGCTGGAGTTCAAGGGCCACGCCGACGTGCGGCTGCTCGGGCAGATGATCGCGACGTTCATCCTCTGAGACGCCGCCGACCCGGGCGGCGCGGTCCGCCTCCTCGGGCCGTTCCACCGGCTGGTCGTGACTCGGCGGGTTCGCGGTCGCACGACCGGGAACCCGCCGGCCCACACCCCGATCCGGTCCACACCCGGCCCGGGCGGAACACCCGGGTTCACGCCACCTAGCCCCGCACGACGGCGAAGTGGCCGAGCCCGCCCGCGGCGACGGCGGACACGCCGGCGATCGCGGTCCGCACCGGCACGGTCGACCGGCACTCGTCCGACAACGGGATCCCGTCGCAGACGCCGGTCGTGCCGTTGCCCAGGTCCCCGGTCACGGAGTTGCGGCCCCACGCCCACACCGAGCCGTCCGCTTGGACGGCGAACGCGGTGCCGTGGGCACCCTCGATCGCGACGGCCCCGGTCAGCCCGGAGACCCGCACGGGGACCGCCTGCCGGCAGCGCGTGCCGGGGTCGGCGCAGACGGTGCCGGTGCCGAGCGCGCCCCAGTAGTCGGTGCCCCAGGCCCACACCCGGCCGTCCGCGGTGGCGGCGTACCCGACCTCCAGGCCACCGCCGATGGTGACGACGTCGGTCAGGTCGGCGACCGGGGTCGGGCTGACCTTGCCCGTGTGCGGTACGCCCGTGCCCGATTCGCCGTCGTAGTTGCGGCCCCACGCCCACGCCGTGCCGTCCGAGCGCAACGCGTACGCGGTCCGCCCCATGCCTGCCGCGGCGATCGCGATGAACGCGGTGCCTTCCGGCCGCGGCAACGCCACCCGCACCGGCGTGCCGGACCCGCAGTGCGGATCGGGCGGGCAGGTGCCGTCGCCCAGCGCCCCCAAGGAGCTGTCGCCCCAGGCCCAGACCGTGCCGTCGGACTTGAGCGCGTAGCCCGTGGCGCTGATCGCGGCGATCGCCGTCACGCCGGTGAGGCCGCGCACCGGCACCGGGACGTTCGAGTCGAGGCCGTACCAGTCCTGGCCGAGTTGGCCGTACTCGCCCTCGCCCCAGGCCCACACGGTGCCGTCGGACCTCAGCGCGTACCCGGTGCCGTCCCCGGCGGCGGCGATCGCGGTCACGCCGGTCAACCCGGTGACCGGGAGGGGCACCGTCGACGTGCCGCCGAAGACGCCGGTACCGAGCGCCCCGGCCTCGTTGTCGCCCCACGCCAGGACCGTGCCGTCGGACTTGAGCGCGTAGGCGACACCCTGGCCGGCGGCCACGTCGGTGATCCCGGACAGCCACGGGCGGCGGGACGGGGTCGAGCCGTAGCGCAGGTGGCCGCCCCAGCCGTGCACGCAGTCGGCCGTGCAGGGCGGCGGCGTGGCGAAGAAGCCCGCGAGGTCGACGACCAGGTCGGTCGAGCCGGCGTTGTTGTACAGGGCCATCCGCGCGTCGCCGCCGATCGCGACCACCGCGCCGTTCGCCGTGTCCTGCCCCGGCGACAGGTTCAGGTTCGACGCGGTCGGCCGGGTCGTGCCCGACCGGTACGCCGTGACGTGCGTCGCCGCCGTCACGTTGGTGCCGGTCAGGTTCACCACGGCGGCGACCGAGGAGAGCGGGATCCGGGTGCCCAGGTCGACCACCCTGGTCTGGCCCGCACCGAGAGGACCGCCCGCCTCACGCGTGTCCGCAGCACGGATCGGCGACACCGGGAAGAACCGGTGGCCGCGGTCGCCCGCGTAGTAGCCGGCCAGGTCCACGACCAGGTGCGTGGCGCCCGCGTTGTTGTAGAGGGAGATCCGGCGGTCGGTGCCCAACGCGACCGTCACGAGGTTCGAGCCGGTCTGGCCCGGCACCAGGTTCAGGTTCGACACCACGGGCCGCGTCGCGCCCGACGGGTGCGCGATCACGTGCGTCGTGGCGGTCGGTTCGGTGCCGGTCAGGGTGAACGTCACCGAGGTGGCCGAGGCGGGCACGTGCGCGGACAGGTCGACCTCGCGTGACGCGCGGGGCCCGAGGGCCGTGGTCGTGCGGGTGTCCAGCACGCGCGTCGGCGGCGTCGTGGTGAACCGCGACGCGTCGTCGGTGGTGTAGTACCCGGCCACGTCCGCGATCAGGTGCACCGTGCCCGCGTTGTTGTACAGGTGCAGCAGCCGCTGCCCGGCCGGCAGCGCGACGGTGACCAGGTTGGCCCTGGTCTCGCCCACGCCCAGGTTCAGGCTCGAGTTGGCCGGCTGGTCGTGCTGCGCCGCGGCGATCTTGACGTACGTGGCCGCCGTCGGCTCCGTGCCGGTCAGGTTGAACACCACCGCGGTGGCCGAGGCCGGCACGTGCGCGGACAGGTCGAGGGTCAGCCGGCTCTGGATCGGGCCGGCCGCGCCCCCGGTGCCGTCGCGGGTGTCCAGCACCCGGCGCGGCGCCACCGGGACGAACGTCGCGCCCTCGTCCACGGCCCGCGGGTTCACCGACCGGGCACCCGCGGACTGGCCCGCCACCGGCCGACCGGCCGGATCAGCCTGTGCCGCAACGGGTTGCACCCCGAGCACGGCCACCGCACACACCGACAACGCCACACGCCAACGCACGGTGTTCCCCCCAGGATCTCCGATGAGCCGGATCACCTTAAGCCGGCGGGTGTCCGAACGCGACACACCCACCGTTCGCGTGACGAGCCGATCACTCCGGGCGGGGTCGGGCTCAGCCCGGCACGACGGCGAAGTGACCGAGCCGCAGCTGCCCGCGGGAACGGGAACGCGATACACCGATCGGCCGTGCGACCGACGTGTCACGCCTGCTCGGGCACCGCGTTCCAGATCGCCTCGAACATCTCCCGCGGGATCGGCTTGATCGGGTCGTCGTGGGGGTCGAGCGGCTCGTCGGTGAGACAGCCGTAGGCGTCCTCCATCACCCGCCACGAGTACCGGTGCATGCCGCCGGCCGAGGGGAGCTCGATCTGCCGGATCGTGATCAGCTCGCCGTCGTACTCCACGGTCTCGTAGAGCGCACGGGCGCCCTCGTCCACCCAGCCCTCGGCGTCCACGAACTCGAAGCACGCGCGCGGCCGGTCGGAGGCCTCCAGCGCGCGGTAGAAGGCGACCACGTCGTCCAACCGGCTCGATATCCCGATCATCGGACCGAACGGGTCGTGCCGTCCCACTCGACCAGCGCGCCGGGCAGCACCTCGGCCAGCTGCACCGGGTACACCGTCGCGTCGGTCGACGCCAGTTCCGCGGCCGACCACCACCGGTGTCGGCGGATGGTCTGCTGCTCGATCTCGTTGAACCGCGAGGTGTCCACGTCGACTCCCTCCACCCTTGCCACGAAGAACCACTCGACCGCCGCGTAGTTCAAGCCGTCGAAGGCGAACACGGCGTGCCGCTTCCACACCGGACCGAGCAGCTCGTCGCCGGAGACCTCGACACCGGTCTCCTCGAACAGCTCCCGCGCCGCCGCGGTCCGGACGTCCTCCCCGGGCTCGACCCCGCCGCCGACGGTGAACCAGAACAGCTCGTCCGGCCGGTTGGGGTCGATGCCCTCGAACAACAGCACCCGGTCCTCGGCGTCCAGCAGCACGACCCGCGCGGACACGCGCTGGGTCAACGCGGACGCCTCGGCGTCACCGCCGGGTTCGGCGATCTCGAAGTAGGACGGCGTGGGCGCGGTGCCCGCGAGCCGGAGCCACCGCACGGACCTCCGCCTGCGCAGCGCCAACGTGTCGCGCACGGCGTCGTTGTGCACCCGCCGCGCCAGCACCACCCGCTGCTCGGCGTCGGACAGCTCGGCCGCCAGCTCGGGTTCCCACATCGACCGGTCCAGCCCCTCCAGCAACGCCGACAGCCGGTTCTCGGCCGCTTCCCGGTCCGACCGCGTCGACCGCTCGGCCCGGTCCGCCGCCGCGCGCAACTCCGGTTTGCCGCACACCGCGGCCACCGCCCGGGTCACCACCGCCCGTCGCGCCAGGGCCGCGTCGAGGGCCGCCCAGGCCGCGTCCGTGCGCACGTGCAGCCGGTCGAGCCGGTTCGCCGTGCCGAGCGTCCACGGCCCGACCAGCACCGCCAGCGCGAGCAGCACCAGGAACGTCGTCGCGACGCCGGAACTGGTCACGCCTCACCCACCCGACGCGGGTCCGCGGCCATGGCGCTCTCGTACACCCGCAGCACCTGGTGCGCGACGATCGACCAGTCGAACATCATCACGCGCTGCCGCGCGGCGTCCACGTAGTCCGCCCGGCGCGCCGGATCGGTCAGCAGCTCGCGCAGCGCCGCGGCCAGCGCGGCCGGGTCGCCGACCGGGGTCAGCACGCCCGCCTTGCCGTCGTCCAGCACGCGCCGGAACGCGTCCAGGTCGCCCGCCACCACCGCGGCGCCCGCCGACATGGCCTCGGTCAGGATGATGCCGAAGCTCTCGCCACCGGTGTTGGGCGCGCAGTAGACGTCGACGCTGCGCAGGGCGCGCGCCTTGGTCTCGTCGTCCACCATGCCCAGGAACACCATCCGGGACGCCAGCTCCGGCCCCGCCTGCTTGCGCAGCTCGTCGGAGTCGCCGCGCCCGACCACCAGCAGCCGCACGTCGGGCAGGTCGAGCAGGCGCAACGCGTCGAGCAGCACCGGCATGCCCTTGCGCGGCTCGGTGAACCGGCCGACGAAGCCGACCGTGCCGCCGGGGCGCGGGTAGCCCTCCAGGGGTGTCGCGTCGGCGAAGAACCCGACGTCCACACCGTTGGGGATCTCCACCGCGTCGCCGCCGAGGTGCTCCACCTGGACCCGTCGGGCCAGCGCGGACACCGCGATCCGGGCCGTGATCTTCTCCAGGAACGGCTGCAGCACCGCCTGGAACGCCGACAGCATCTTCGACCGCGGCGTGGACGTGTGGAAGGTGGCCACGATCGGGCCGTCGGCGACCATCAGCGCCAGCATCGACAACGACGGCGCGGTCGGCTCGTGCAGGTGCAGCACGTCGAAGTCGTGCTCGGCGATCCAGCGCCGGACGCGGGTGAAGGACACCGGTCCGAACGACAGTCTCGCCACCGAACCGTTGTACGGTATGCCGACCGCGCGGCCGGCCGAAGTGACGAATTCCGGCATCGGCGTGTCGTCGTCGGCGGGCGCCAGCACCTCCACCTCGTGCCCGAGGCCCCGCAGTGCCCGGGCCAGGTCGACCACGTGCGCCTGCACCCCTCCCGGCACGTCGAAGGAGTACGGGCAGACGATGCCGACCTTCACGCGGATTCCCCCCGGCGGGCCAGCACCCGGCGCAGCGCCTTCTGCCTGCTCTCCGGCAGGTCGGCCAGCCACAGCTGCTGCATCATGTGCCAGTCGGTGGGGTGGGCGGCGATGTCGGCGGCGAACACGTCGGCGATCTGCTGGGTCGCCGCGGGCACGCCCGCCGTGCCCGACACCCGGATCGGCGGGTGCAGCCGGATGACCCAGCCGTCCTCGGTGAACCACAGGCCCGCCGGGATCAGCGCCGCGCCGGTGGTCGCGGCCAGGTGCGCCGGACCGGCGGGCATCAGGGTGCGCTCGCCGAAGAACGTCACGGGCACGCCGCCCGCGGTCAGGTCGCGGTCGGCGAGCAGGCAGACGACCCGGTTGGCGCGCAGCCGGTCGGCGAGCACCAGCGCCGGGTTGCGGTCGCCGCCGGTCAGCGGCACCACCTCGAAGCCGAGGCTCTCCCGGAACGCGATGAACCGCCGGTACAGCGACTCGGGCTTGAGCCGCTCGGCGACGGTGGTGAACGTGCCGCAGTGCCCGACCAGCCAGACGCCCGCCATGTCCCAGTTGCCGCAGTGCGGCAGCGCGATGACGGCGCCGCGCCCCTCGGCCAGCGCCGCGTCCAGGTTCTCGACGCCGCTCATCGTCCGGTGGAGTTCGGCGTAGGCGTCCTTCAGGTCCAGCGACGGCATCCGGAACGCCTCGCGCCAGTAGCGGGCGTAGGAGCGCACGGCCAGCCGGACCAGCTCGTCCAGCTCCGCCTCGCCGGCCCGGGGCACGACCCGGCGCAGGTTCGCCCGCAGCTGCCCCACGCCGGCGCCGCCGCGCCTGGCCGCCCGGTCGGCGACCGCGTCGAACAGCACCCGCGCCGCCTGCTCCGGCAGCAACCGCACCAGCCGCCAGCCGGCCGCGTAGCCGAGGTCGGCCAACCGGTGCTTCACGTCGCGGGCCTTCACGTCCCGAGCTCCTTCGCGGCGCGGCTCACGGCCAGGACGCGCTGCACGACGGTGATCGTCACGAGCGCGGCGAGCAGGTACGACGTCACCGGCAGCACGTAGGGCACGCCCAGCCCGTGCAGGCCGACTCCGACCAGGGCCAGGATGAACCGCTCGGCGCGTTCGGCCAGCCCGCCGTCGGCGGAGAGCCCGGACGCCTCGGCGCGTGCCTTCACGTACGAGGTGACCTGGGCGCCGACCAGCGAGACCAGGGTCGCCGCGGCCAGCCCGTGCTCGTCCGCGCCGAACGCCCACCAGGCGATGGCGGCGAACAGCGCGCCGTCCGCGATCCGGTCGCAGCTCGCGTCCAGCACGGCGCCGAACTTGGTGCCGCCTCCCTGCGCGCGCGCCATCGCGCCGTCGATGAGGTCGAACAGCACGAACGCGGTCACCAGGGCCGCGCCCGTGAACAGCTGCCCGCGCGGGATGAACCACAGCGAGGCGGCGACGGAACCGACGGTGCCCAGCACCGTGACGGCGTTCGGGGTGAGGCCGCGGCGCAGCAGCCACGCCCCGATCGGATCGGTGACGCGCGAAACCGACGCGCGGGCGAAGATGTTCAGCATGGGGTGGCGGGGCACCTACCGACGGGGACGGAGTGGTCCTCGGCAGCGTAACCGCCCAGCTCAGCCGAGCTTGCGGTGGTCCCTGGAGATCTGCGCCAGCAGGTCCTCCAACGCATCACCACGCACCGCCAGCCGTTCCAGCCTGCCGAACAGGGCCAGGTACTCGCGGACGTCGTGCGGGTCGGTGATGGTCGCGTTGCCGGTCAGCACGCTCAACGTCACCACCCGCTCGTCGTAGACCTGGAACCCGTGCAGGGCCACCAGGTTCGCGTCCGTCGTCCACGGCACCACGCCGAGCTGCACGTTTGGTCTTCGCATGATCTGCACGAGGTGGTCGATCTGCTCGCACATCAGGTCGGCCGACCCCATGCGCCAGCGCAGCGCGCTCTCCGCGAGCAGGAACACGAACCGCTTGCCCAGGTCGTCCATGCGGGCCCGGCGGCTGCGCAGGGTGGCGACGGCGGTGTCCTGCTCGTGCGACGGTGTCGTGTCGAGCACCACCCGCAGGTAGTTCTCGCTCTGCAACAGCGCGGGCACACCCGCGTTCTGGAAGAAGCGGCTGGTGGTGGCGCGGGCCTCGATGCGGGCCACGGTCTGCTGGTGCCGGTGCGCCCCCCGGTGCAGCACCACGCGGCGGGTCTCCGCCTCGGCGTGCAACTGGCGGGCCAACTCGACCAGCTCGACCCTGGTCTCCCTGGTCGCGGACAGTTCGGCGACCAGGCGCTCCACGTCGGTCACGGAGGGGAGGAGCATGCCGTTCTCGATCTTCGACAGCTTGGACTGGCTCATCCCGGTAGCGCGCGCCGTGGCCGTGCCGGTCATCTTGGCCTCGGTGCGCAGCCTTCGTAACTCGCGCGAGAGCCGTTCTCGGGCCAGCCGCGAACGCTCAGGTGCGGTCATGCAACGCACCGTATCGACGCTCACCCCTCTTGACGATCGGCCAGGAAGGTGTTGCCGCCCCGTCCACGACCCCCGGATGGTGATCTCAAGCACGGTCGGTGACGCCGGGCGGGACGCACATGCATCCGGATGTGCAGGTGCGTTTGCGTCGGACCCCAGGGCCGCAGGTCAGCGCGCCACGAGGGGGGTCCGCACGCCCGGAACGGGCCTGCGGCCGCCCCGGCGGCGGGTCAGAAGTCGACCCGCAGCACGATCAGGTCGTTCTGCACCAATCTGATCTCGACGCCGGTGATGGCGGACCGGGTCAGCTCGGTGGTCGCGATCGGCCGGGTGGTGGAACCGGGACCGGCCGTCCAGGTCGCGACCCGCACGGCGGTGCCGTCGGCCGCGACCACGTGCAGGGAGTAGGCGAAGACCGGCGGCGGCGGGCCGTCCGGCACGGCGTAGGAGCACAGCACCTCGATCCGGGTGCCCCACGGCTCCTCCACCAGCCGCATCCTGGCCGTCACCGGGCTGGGCACGGTCTGGTGCATCGCCACCTCGGGCACGGGCGGCGGCACGTCGGAGCCCATCGAGGCGTCGGGGGCGGCGGGTCGCAGGACCAGCGCGACCACCGCCCCCGTCAACGCCGCGCCGACCAGGGCCGCGGCCACCCGCACCCGGGCACGCCGCCGACGTGACCGCTCGGCGGCCACCAGGCCGGGCAGCACCGTCACGGGCAGCTCGTCGGCCTCCGGCTCCGGCCCGAGCAGGTCGAGCGCCCGGTCACGCGGCACGGCCGAGAGGATGCCGGGCACGCCCGCGAAGGACGCCACGTCACCCGAGCACTCCGGGCACCCGGGCAGGTGCCCCTCGAACTCCCGCCGTTCGCCGGGCGACAGCGAACCCAGGACGTACGCGGCGGCCCAGTCCCGGTACGGATCGACTGGCGAGCTCAACGTCCGGTGACCCCTTTCTCCTGCAGCGCCAGCCGCAGCGCTCGCAGACCGTAGTGCAGCCGGGACTTCACGGTCCCCTCCGGGAGGTCCAGCGCGACGGCGAGCTCGGCGACCGACTGACCCATGTAGTACGCACGCACGATCACCGTGCGGTGCTCGGGCGTCAACTGGGTGAGCACATCGGCGACCAGCCAAGCGTCCAGGGCCGAGTCGCTGGGGTCGGACCGGGCCCGCTCGGGCGGCCGGGCGGACCCGACCTCCCAGCGGGCGCGGGCGCTGCGCCGCTCGTCGATCACCACGTTGCGCGCCACCGTGTAGAGCCACGCGCGGGCCGCCGTCGGGCCTTGTTCGAGCACCTTGGGGTTGCGCCACGCACGCAGGAGCGCTTCCTGCACCACGTCGCGGGACAGCTCGTCGTCCCCGGTCAGCCGGCGCACGTACCGCCACAGGGC
The DNA here is from genome assembly GCF_040673975.1 of Actinosynnema sp. NPDC050801. NCBI lineage: Bacteria > Bacillati > Actinomycetota > Actinomycetes > Pseudonocardiales > Pseudonocardiaceae > Actinosynnema > Actinosynnema sp. NPDC050801. The sequence goes on from NZ_JBFAQZ010000010.1 coordinate 56,595, forward strand.
GGGCGCGTGCTCGTCGTGGAGGGAGCGCAGCAGGGCGTTGTGACTGTCGTTGATCGCGCACCTCCTTGGCTAGTCGTGCGGCAGCGGTGCTCCGGCGGCGGCCGGTGGGGTCGCACTCGGGAACGAGGGCGTGCGCTTCGCGAGGAACGCCGCCGTGCCCTCGCGCATGTCGTCGGTGTGGAACGCCGCGCGGAACGCGTCGAGCTCGGCGGCCAGCCCGGCGGCGACGGTGGCGCCGTTCGAGGCGTTCACCGCGGTCTTGGCCAGCGACACCGCCGTGGCCGAGTTGCCCGCGATCCGACCGAGCACCGCCCGTGCGGCGGCAAGCATCTCATCACGGTCGTCGAAGACCGCGGTGACGAGCCCGAGCCGCAGCGCTTCCGGCGCGTCGACGTGCCTGCCGGTGTAGATCAGCTCCCGTGCGGTCGCGGGACCGACGAGGCGTTGCAGCCGGACGCACCCGCCGAAGCCGGGGATGAGGCCGAGCACGACCTCCGGCTGGCCGAACACCGAGCGCCGGGTCGCGTAGGCGAAGTCGCACGCGAGCACCAGCTCGCAGCCACCGCCGAGCGCGTACCCGTCGACGCACGCGACCACCGGGCACGACACCTCCTCCAGCAGCCGGGTGACGCGCTGGCCGAGCGCGCCGAACCGCTCGCCCTCCGCCGGCGTCATCGCGGCCATCTCGCGGATGTCCGCGCCCGCGACGAACGCCGGGCCGGGCGCTCCGGTGAGGATGATCCCGCGTGGCGCCCGTCCGGTGAGGACCCCGGACAGGAAGTGGTCGAGTTCGGCGAGGACCCGGCCGGACAACGCGTTGCGCGCCGTCGGCCGGGACACGGTGACCGTCGTGACACCGTCCTGTTCGCCGATGAGCAAGGTCGAGTAGTCCACGGAGTCTCCTCACGAGTCCCAGATGGCGCCGAACGCGGGCACGCCCCGCGCCTCCAGCTCCTCCACGACGTGCCAGGTCGTCTTCTTGTTCGAGATGCAGATCACCGCCTCGGCGTCGAACTCCCGGTGCGCGCGCAGGGCCAGTTCGACCAGGTCGGGTTTGCCGTCGCGGACGGTGTCCCAGACCAGCGCGTCCGGTTGCACGGCCTCGATCTCGTCCACCAGCTCGTCGCCGTAGGTGTCGCGCGGCGTGCGGGTGGACCACACCAGGCGCGACGGCGTCTCCCGCGACAGCAGGTGGGGCAGGCACGGACCGATGCCACTGCCGGTGGCCACCCACACCACCCTGGTGAACAGCTTGTCGATGTTGCCGACACCGGCGGTGGGGACGCCCTTGACCCACAGGTGCGTCGGCAGGTCGTCGATCAGCGAGCCGGTCCAGTCACCCGCGCGGGAGATGGTGAGCCGGAACCCGGTGCGGCCGGGCGTCGGCACGTTCGCGAACGAGTGCCACTCCAGCAGCGGGTTGCGGCTCACGGCGGTCGAGGAACCGGCGAACGGCGTCACGCCGTGGTCGAACGACACGAGCGCGACGTGGCGTGACGGCCGGGAGATCCGCACCGGCACGCGACGCAGGCGCGTCCACGGCAGCACGACGCTCGCGACCACCAGCAGGAGCAGCCAGAACTGGGTCGAGCCGACGAAACCCGGCTGCCGGGACGCGTGCACGGCGAACAGGGCCAGCACGGTCCAGCCGGCGAACCGGTGCACGCGCTCGAACACGTCGTGCCGCCGGGCGCGCAGGGCGGGCAGGGCGAACACGACCATGGCGGTCAGCAGGCCGAGGATCGTCCACGTGAGGGGGTCGGCCAGGACCCAGGCCAGCACCGCGAACCAGGCGGTGGCGCACAGCGCGGCGCCGACGTGCAGGCCACCGAAGTGGTAGACCTTGCCCAACGTCCAGCGGACCCGCAGCGGCCACGTCGTCGGCGCGCTCGTGGCGAGGCGGAACAGCAGGTTGATCACGTGCTGCTGGCGGACCAGGACGGCCAGGGCGACGTTGACCACGACCAGGTCCGCGAGCGCCGCCGCGGAGTCCACACCGAACGACGCGACCACGTTGGCCACGACCACGGCGGCGGCGAGTCGGTTGTGGTGGGTGAACGGGCGCCTCCTGAGCCTGAGCTGCCACGGCGGCGGGTCGGTGCGCGTGGTGGTCATGCGACCGTCACCAGCGACGACAGCGCGGCCCGGTCCACTTTGCCCCGTTCGGTCAGCGGCAGGTCGTCCACCGCGATGACCAGCGACGGCACGCAGTAGTACGGCAGGGCGCGCGCGACCGCGTCCCGGGCCGCGTCGGGCGCGACGGTGGCGGGGCTGACGAACCCGACGAGCCTGCCCTCGTGCAGCACGGTCGTCGCACGGGTGCAGCCGGGCGTCGTCTCCAGCGCCGACGTGACCGCGTCCAGCTCGACCCGGAAGCCGCGGACCTTGACCTGGTCGTCGGTGCGGCCGTGGTGCTCCAGCTCGCCTTCCGGCGTCCACCGGACCAGGTCACGGGTGCGGAACATCAGGTGGTCGCCGCCGAGGAAGGGGTCGGGGCGGTAGCGCTGGGCGGTCAGCACGTCGTTGCCCAGGTAGCCCGCCGTGACGCAGGCGCCGCCCGCCCACATCTCGCCGACCTCGCCGATCCGGCACGGCCGCAGGTCCTGGTCGAGCACGTAGACCGTGGTGTTGGGCACCGGGCGACCGATGGTCAGCCTGCCCACCCGCGGGTCGTAGCGCTGCACGGTGTTGACGATCGTGACCTCGGTGGGGCCGCAGGCGTTGTGGAACGCCGCCCGTGCGGACCAGGCGTCGGCCAGGGGCTTGGGGCAGCGCTCGCCCGCCACGGCGACCGCGCGCACGTCGGGGCACGCGTCGGGGTCCACTGTGGACAGGACGCCGGGGGTGGCGATGAGGACGGTGGCGGTGCTCGCCGCCGCCCCGATGTCGCGGCCGCGCAGGACGGACGTGGCGCCGTGGGCGAGGGCGCCGAAGATCTCCCAGACCGCCATGTCGAACGCGATGTTGAGCAGCTGCGCGACCCGGTCGCCCGGTCGGATGCCCAGGTTGCCGGGTGCGGTGAGCAGGACGTTGCACAGGTTGGCGTGGGTGACGCGGACGCCGTTGGGGACGCCGGTCGTGCCGGAGGTGAAGATGACGACGGCGGTGTCGCCGTGCTCGGTGCGGGGTGGGCCGACGCGGCGGTCCGGGAGGGTGTCGAGGGTCAGGACCGCGGGTGCGGTGAGTGCGGGCGCGTGCTCGCGGGTGGTGAGGACCACGTGGATGTCCGCGGTGCGCACGACGTGGTCGAGGTGGGGACGCGGGGTGATCCGGACGTCCTGGGGCACGTACGCCGCGCCGACCTTCAGCACGGCGAGGATGCCGACGACCAGGTGGATCGACCGGGTTAAGAAGAGGCCGACGTGATCGCCGGGGCGCACGCCCGCGTCGAGGAGCGCGGCGGCGGCGACGTTCGCGCGGTGGTCGAGTTCGCCGTAGGTCAGGCAATCGCCCTCGTGCTCGACCGCGCGCGCGTGAGGCGACCGTGCCGCGTGGTGCTCGAAGGCTTGGTGGATCCGGTGGTGCGGTGGGGTGGCGCGCGGCCCGCCACCGAATCGTCGGAACAGCGGACGATCGTCCGGGGGCAGGCCTTGCACAGCGGAGGGCTCGGTCATGGCCGTCACAGGGTGTGCACCTCTCGTCAGCCGGGCGCGGTCACCCGGTCTGAACGAGACAGCCCCGCCGTCCGTTCAAGCCGAACGGACAAAAGTTGAACTTTCTCCAATCCGCGAGTCGAACACCCGGCGCCCGCGTGTCGAACACTCAGGACCCACGTGTCGAACACTCAAGCCCCGCGAGTCGAACGCCCAGGACCCGCGTGTCGAACGCTCAGGTACTCCGGATTCGACACTCGGGTCGGGGCCGGCGGTACCCGAGCGTGGAACTCGGGGGACGCGAAGGTTCGACTCGCGGGTTCTGGAGGTTCGACTCGCGGGTTCTGGAGGTTCGACTCGCGGGTTCTGGAGGTTCGACTCGCGGGTTCTGGAGGTTCGACTCGCGGGTCAGGAGGTGGTGGTCCAGGCGTCGGCGAGGAGTTGGCGGGTCTCGCCGAGCAGTTGCGGCAGGACCTTCGTGTGGCCGATCACCGGCATGAAGTTCGCGTCACCGCCCCAGCGCGGCACGACGTGCTGGTGCAGGTGGGCCGCGATGCCCGCGCCCGCCACCACGCCCTGGTTCATGCCGATGTTGAACCCGTGCGGGTTCGCGGCCTGGCGCATCACCCGCATCGCCTTGCGGGTGAACTCGGCGAACTCGGCCGTCTCCGCCACGGTCAGGTCCGTGTAGTCGGGCACGTGCCGGTACGGCAGCACCATCAGGTGCCCCGGGTTGTACGGGTACAGGTTCAGCACCGCGAACACCAGCTCGCCGCGCGCCAGGATCAGGCCCTCGGCGTCGTCCAGCCCGATCACCCGGCAGAACGGGCACCCCTCGGGCTCGTCGCCGACGGCCTTGCCCTCACCGCGCACGTACGAGAGGCGGTGCGGGGTCCACAGCCGCTGCAACGCGTCGTCGACCCCGACCCCGTCCTGCTCCTCGTACTCGTTGGTCACTGGACCAGTTCCGCGGTGGGCGACGCGTTCTCGCGCCGCGCCACCCAGTCCACGACCGTCTCGACCGCCCGCTCGACCGGCACGCCGTTGATCTGCGTGCCGTCGCGGAACCGGAACGACACCGCGCCCTGCTCCACGTCCTTGCCGCCCGCGAGCAGCATGAACGGCACCTTCTGCGTGGTGTGGTTGCGGATCTTCTTCTGCATCCGGTCGTCGGAGGCGTCCACCTCCACCCGGATGCCCTTCGCCTTGAGCTGCTTCGCCACCGCCGACAGGTGGTCGACGTGCTCGTCCGCGATCGGGATGCCCACCACCTGCACGGGCGCCAGCCACGCCGGGAACGCGCCCGCGTAGTGCTCGGTCAGCACGCCGAAGAACCGCTCGATCGAGCCGAACAACGCGCGGTGGATCATGACCGGCCGCTGCCGGGTGCCGTCCGGGCCGGTGTACTCCAGCTCGAACCGCTCGGGCAGGTTGAAGTCCACCTGGATGGTCGACATCTGCCACGTGCGGCCCAGCGCATCCCTGGCCTGCACGGAGATCTTCGGCCCGTAGAACGCCGCGCCGCCCGGGTCGGGCACCAGCTCCAGGCCGGAGTCCTCGGCCGCGACGCGCAGCGCCTCCGTGGCCTTCTCCCAGATCTCGTCGGAGCCGACGGACTTCTCCGGGTTGCGGGTGGACAGCTCCAGGTAGAAGTCGTCCAAGCCGTAGTCGCGCAGCAACCCGAGCACGAAGGACAGCAGTGACTTCAGCTCGTCCTGGACCTGGTCGGGCGTGCAGAAGATGTGCGCGTCGTCCTGCGTCATGCCGCGCACCCGGGTGAGGCCGTGGATCACGCCGGACTTCTCGTACCGGTACACGCCGCCGAACTCGAACATGCGCAGCGGCAGCTCGCGGTAGGACCGCCCGCGTGACTTGAAGATCAGGTCGTGGAACGGGCAGTTCATCGGCTTGAGGTAGTAGTCCTGGCCGGGCTTGCGCAGCTTGCCGTCCTCGTCGTACTCGGCGTCGAGGTGCATCGCCGGGTACATGCCGTCCTTGTACCAGTCGAGGTGGCCGGACGTCTCGAACAGGTTGCCCTTGGTGATGTGCGGCGAGTAGACGAACTCGTAGCCCTCTTCGGAGTGCCGGGCGCGCGAGTAGTCCTCCATGGCCCTGCGGATGACCCCGCCACGCGGGTGGAACACCGCGAGGCCCGAGCCGATCTCGTCCGGGAAGCTGAACAGGTCCAGCTCGACGCCCAGCTTGCGGTGGTCGCGCCGCTCGGCCTCGGCCAGCAGCTCCAGGTGCGCGTCCAGCGCCTCCTGCGACTCCCACGCCGTGCCGTAGATGCGCTGCAGCTGCGGGTTCTTCTCGTTGCCGCGCCAGTACGCGGCGGCGACGCGGGTCAGCTTGAACGCCGGGATGTGCTTGGTCGTCGGCACGTGCGGGCCGCGGCACAGGTCGCCCCACACGCGTTCGCCGGAACGCGGGTCGAGGTTGTCGTAGATCGTCAGCTCACCGCCGCCGACCTCCATGATCTCCGAGGAGTCGACAGCGGTGTCGGACAATTCGGCTTTGATGTCCACGAGTTCCAGCTTGAACGGCTCGGCGGCCAGCTCGGCCTTGGCGGCGTCGACCGACTCGACCACGCGCCGGTTGAACCGCTGCGCGCCCTTGATGATCGCCTTCATGCGCTTCTCCAGCGCCTGGAGGTCTTCGGGCGTGAACGGCTTGTCGACCCGGAAGTCGTAGTAGAAGCCGTCCTTGACCGGCGGGCCGATGCCCAGCTTGGCCTCGGGGAACTGCTGCTGCACGGCCTGCGCCAGCACGTGGGCGGCGGAGTGCCGGATGACGCTGCGGCCGTCCGCGGTGTCGGCGGCGACCGCCTCGACCTCCACGTCGACCTGCGGCGTCCAGGACAGGTCGCGCAGGTGGCCCTCGGGGTCGCGCACGACCACGACGGCGTCGGAGCCCTTGCCCGGTAGCCCCGCCTCGCGCACCGCCGTCCCCGCGGTGGTCCCCGCCGGCACCACCACGCGTGGTGGGATCGGGGCGGCTGCGGGGCGCGGTAGGGACACGGTGACTCCTCGGTGTGTGGTACGTCCTTCGCCGGAGATGTTATCGGTGCTCACCGACTCCTTTTCCGGCGCACCGGGTCGACCGGGTCCGGCCCACCGCGAGCACCCGGTCGGGTCGCCCGTCAGCCGCGGATCAGGGCGGGCAGCGCGTCGACCGAGGTCACGGCCCGTCCGGTGGTGCGCTGGTAGCGGCGGACGAGGTCGCGCAGGCGCACGTGGTGGCCGAGCCGGCGTTCGGCGGTGAGCAGCGGGTTGCGGCGCGGGGGTGGGAAGGTCGCCGCCAGGTCGGCGAGCAGTGCCGGGCGGTCGACGCCGGCGGTCTTGAGCACCCAGGCGACGCCCGGGTCGAGGGCGGTGAGGGCGAGGGCCAGGTGCTCGGGGCGGTGCTCGCGTTCGCGCCGGGCCAGGGCGAGGCGCAGCGAGGCCGAGTAGGAGGCCTGCGCGTCGAGGCCGAGGGGTGGGTCGAGGCGGGCGCAGCGCCTGCGCGCGCGGGCCGCGCCAAACGGCAGCAGCGGTTCCCGGCCGGCGGGGCGGTCCAGCGCCGGTGCGCCACCCCGGCCCAGCAGGCGGTCGAGGTCGACGCCCAGCGGCGCGAGCACGACCCGGTCGGCCGCACCGCCCGCGCCGAGCGGCGCCGCGAGGTGCGCGGCGTCCCGGATCGCGGAGGGGGTCGCGCCGTGGCGACGCAGGACGGCGACGAGCGGGGCGTCGGTGCGCGGGCCGTCGGCTCCCAGGGCGTCGGCTCCCGGGGCGTCGGTGCGCGGGCCGTCGGTGCGCGGCTGGTCGGCCGGTGATCCGGTGGCGAGGGCGGCCAGGAGGTGTTCGCTGCCCGTGCGCGGGTGGCCCAGGTCCCGTGCCAGCGCGAGCGCGCGGCCGATGGTGCGGTTCAGGTCGGGGTGGTCGCCTCGGAACACCGGTCAGTCCTCTCGGCCGTACTTGCGGTGGACGGTCTGCTTGGTCACGCCCAGGCGGGTGGCGATGTCGCGCCACGACCAGCCGGCCCGGCGCGCGGCGGCGACGTGCTCGGCTTCCAGCTGTTCGACCAGGCGTCGCAGGCGGGCCACGGCGCGCAGCCCGGCGTCCGGGTCGGCGCCGTGCGCGTCCGGGTCGAGATCGGCGATCGCAGCCATGTCGTCAACATATGCTGACGCCCCGGCGGGCGTCAACACATGCTGACGCCAGGGGTTCACAGCGGACCTACAGCCGACCATCAGGATCCCCTCAGGTCGATCACGCACCATGGCGGTCACCAGCACGGGAGAGCAGGAGTCCGCCATGTCAGACCCGAACCGACCACCGCACGACAACCCCGACCCACCGGACCGGACTCCCCCACCACCGGCCGCCGGGCAAGGGCCGGCCGACGCCACCACGCCCATGGCCACCCCGGCACCCGGCGCGGCCGCCACGACACCCGCGTCCCCCGGCACCGAGCCCACCGCCGGCCAGGCCGCCGCGGCCCCCGGCGGACCGATCGCCCAGCCCGGCGGAACCCCCGACGCACCGGCCGCCCAGCCCACCGCGCCCACCGCGCCCGGCGAGCGGGCCGCGGCACCGGCCGAACCGGCCGGCACCCCACCGGCACCGGGCGCGCCCCACCCAGGCCACCACCCGACGCCACCGGGCAGGGGCGCGGCGGTCGGGCGGGTCGTCAAGCACCGGGCCACCCAGCTGGTCGCCGTCGGCCTGCTCGGGCTCGTGCTGGGCGGCGGGATCGTGGCGCTGGCCGACCGCGACCACCACCACCGCTACGGCGTCGGCGCCGAACGGCCCGGTCACTCGCGGTTGGACGAGCGCGGCGACCAGGGTGATCGGGGCCACCGGGGCGAGCGGCCCGACCGAGGCGAGCGCGGCCCCGACCGGGTGCCCGGACCGGACTTCGAGCGCTGAGCTCAGGACAGGAAGCCGCGCAGCAGCAGGGCCGTGCCGTCCAGGTGCTCGGCCATCGCCCGCCGCGCGGCCTCCGGGTCGCCCGCCACGATGTGCGTGACGATCAGCTCGTGCTGGTCGTTGGAGTGCGCCAGGTTCGGCGGCAGCAGCGGTATCCGGTCCAGCAGCGCGTTGACCCTGGTGCGGGCGTCGGCGACGGCCGCGGTGAGCGACGCGGAGCCGGTCGCCTCGGCGATCGCCAGGTGCAGCCGCGAGTCCTTGCGCCGGTAGGAGTCCACCGACGCGTCACGGCACTCGGTCAGCCGCGCCACCAGGTTGCGCCGCTCGACCGGACCGAGCGCCCGGCCCGCCGCGCACTCCGCCGCGCCCGTCTCCACCGCCGCGCGCAACGTCAACGCGTCCGCCAGCTCCACCGGGTCGACCCGCCGGTCGGGCGCGGGCACCGGCAGCGGCGAGTTCACGAACGTCCCGCCGTACCGGCCGCGCCGCGACTCGACGTACCCGGCGTCCTGCAACGACCGGATCGCCTCGCGCAACGTCACCCGGCTGACGCCCAACCGGGTCGCCAGGTCGCGTTCCGCGGGCAACCGCTCCCCCGGCCCCACCACACCGAGCCGGATCGCCTGCATGAGCCGTTCCACGGTCTCCTCGAACGCGTTGCCCGCCCGCACCGGCCGGAACAACGCGTCCGGCAACGGCATCACAGCGGTGTCACGTAGGCACCGGCGATGCCGCCGTCCACCAGGAAGTTCGACGCGGTGATGAACGACGAGTCGTCACTGGCCAGGAACGCCACCGCGGCCGCGATCTCCTCCGGCTCGGCGAACCGGCCCAGCGGCACGTGCACCAACCGCCGCGCGGCCCGCTCCGGGTCCTTCGCGAACAGCTCGCGCAACAGCGGCGTGTTCACCGGTCCGGGTGACAGCGCGTTGACCCGCACTCCTTGCCGGGCGAACTGCACGCCCAGCTCGCGGCTCATCGCCAGCACACCGCCCTTGGACGCCGTGTACGAGATCTGGGAGGTCGCCGCGCCCATCGTCGCCACGAACGACGCCGTGTTGATCACCGATCCGCGACCCCGCTCCAGCATGTGCGGGATCGCGTACTTGCAGCACAGGTACACCGACGTCAGGTTGACCTTCTGCACCCGGTCCCACGCCTCGATGCCCGTGGTCAGGATCGAGTCGTCGTCCGGCGGCGAGATGCCCGCGTTGTTGAAGGCGACGTCCACCGAGCCGTAGGTGTCCACAGTGGTCTGGTACAGCGCCGACACCTGCTCCTCGTCGGTCACGTCGACCGGCACGAACAGCCCGCCCACCTCGTCCGCCGCCGCCTTGCCCGTGTCGGCGTCGACATCGGCGACGACGACCCGCGCGCCCTCCGACGCCAGCCGCCGCACCGAGGCCAGCCCGATGCCGCTGCCACCGCCGGTGACCACGGCAACCCGGCCCTCAAGTCGCACAACCATGTCTCTCCCAATCAGTGAGCGATGAAGACGTTCTTGGTCTCGGTGAACGAGTCGAGGGCGTCCGGCCCCAGCTCACGTCCCAACCCGGACTGCTTGAACCCGCCGAACGGGGTCCAGTACCGCACCGACGAGTGCGAGTTGACCGACAGGTTCCCCGCCTCGACGGCACGCGACACGCGCAGTGCCCGCCCCACGTCCCGGGTCCAGATCGACCCCGACAGGCCGTAGGCGCTGTCGTTGGCCAGCCGCACCGCGTCCTCCTCGTCGGTGAACGGCAGCACGGCCACCACCGGCCCGAAGATCTCCTCCACGGCCGCGCGGTCACCGGGCGCGACGGGGGCGAGGACCGTCGGGGGGAACCAGAAGCCGGCGCCCTCGGGCGCGGAGCCGCGGAACGCCACCGGCGCGTCGGACGGCACGTAGGACGCGACCTTCTCCCGGTGCGCGGCGGAGATCAGCGGTCCCATCTCGGTCGCCTCGTCGCCCGGTTCGCCGACCACGACCCCCTTGACCGCGGGCTCCAGCAACTCCATGAACCGGTCGTACACCGACGCCTGGACCAGGATCCGGGACCGGGCGCAGCAGTCCTGACCGGCGTTGTCGAACACCCCGTACGGCGCGGTGGCGGCGGCGCGCTCCAAGTCGGCGTCGGCGAACACGACGTTGGCCGACTTGCCGCCCAGCTCCAGCGTCACCCGCTTCACCTGCTCGGCGCAGCCCGCCATGATCTGCTTGCCGACCCGGGTGGACCCGGTGAACACGACCTTGCGCACGTCGGGGTGCGTGACGAACCGCTGCCCCACCACCGGTCCGGCGCCCGGCAGCACCTGGAACACGTCCGGTGGGATCCCGGCCTCCAAGGCCAGCTCGGCCAACCGCAACGCGGTCAACGGCGTCAGCTCGGCGGGCTTGAGCACCACCGTGTTCCCGGCCGCCAGCGCGGGCGCGAAGCCCCACGCGGCGATCGGCATCGGGAAGTTCCACGGCACGATCACGCCCACGACGCCCACGGGCTCGTGGAACGTGACGTTCAGCCCGCCCGGCACCGGGATCTGCTTGCCGAACAACCGTTCCGGCGCGGCAGAGTAGTAGTGCAGCACGTCCCGCACGTTCCCGGCTTCCCACCGGGCGTTGCCGATGGTGTGCCCGGCGTTGAGCACCTCCAGCGCCGCCAGCTCCTCCAGCGCGCCGTCGACCGCCTCGGCGAAGCGCCGCAGGAGTCGGGCCCGGTCACCCGGCGCGACCGCGCGCCACCCGGGCAACGCCGCCGACGCGCGGGCGATCGCCGCGTCGGTCTCCTCCGCCGTCGCCAGGGGCACCGAGCGGACCACCTCCTCGGTGGCCGGGTTGATCACGTCGAACGCGGTCACTTCACTCCCCTGTCCACTGCGGCCCTGTCTGATGTGGCCCGGTCGGACGCGGCGCCGACGAGCGCGGCGAACAACCGGTCGTCCTCGCTGTCGGCCTCCGGGTGGGACTGCACGCCGAGCGCGAACCGTGTGCCCGGCAGCTCCACCGCCTCCACGGTGCCGTCCGGCGCGCCCGCGACCACCCGCAGGCCATCGCCGAGCACGTCCAGCGCCTGGTGGTGGTGGCAGTACACGGTGGTCGCCAGGCCGACGATCCCAGCCAGCGCCGAACCGGGCGCGACCGCGATCCCGGTGTGCCCGTAAACGCCGGGCGCCGGGTTGTGGCCGTCCACGTGCTGCACGAGGGTGCCGCCCAGGGCCACGTTGAGCACCTGCATCCCCCGGCACACCGCGAGCAGCGGCAGGTCCAGCTTCAGCGCCGCGCGGGCCAGGTCCAGCTCGACCCGGTCCCGCTCCGGCCGCGCCGGTCCGGTGCGCGGGTCGCGCGGCCGCCCGTACAGCTCAGGGTCGATGTCCGCGCCGCCCGCCAGCACCAGGCCGTCGAGGAAGGCGGCGCTGTCGGCGTCCCACGTGCCGACCGGCGGCAGCAGCACCGGGTTGCCGCCCGCCCGCACCACCGAGTCGAGGTAGTCGCGGTGCAGCACCGCCGCCTCCACGTCCCAGACGCCGAACCTCACGCGTTCCAGGTAGGTGCTGACCCCGATGAGGGGCCGTGCCCTAGAGCCGTTCGAAACCACGGATCCGCTCCCAGTCCGTCACCGACTTCTCGAACGCGGCCAGCTCCACCCGGGCCGCGTTGAGGTAGTGCTCGACCACGTCCTGGCCGAACGCCTCCCGGGCGAGTTCGCTCTTGGCCAGCAGGGACGCGGCGTCGCGCAGCGTGGCGGGCACCGTGGGCCGGTCGGAGGCGTAGGCGTTGCCGACGAACTCCTCCTCCAGCGGCAGCTCGTTGTCCACGCCGTGCAGACCGGCCGCGATCAGCGCGGCCACGGCCAGGTACGGGTTGACGTCGGCGCCGGGCACCCGGTTCTCGAACCGCAGCGACTGGCCGTGCCCGACCACGCGCAGCGCGCACGTCCGGTTGTCCTTGCCCCACGCCACCGCGGTCGGCGCGAAGCTGCCCTCCGCGAACCGCTTGTAGGAGTTGATGTTCGGGGCCAGGAAGTAGGTCAGCTCGCGCAGCGCGGCCAGCTGCCCGGCCATGAAGTGCTCCATGAGCTTGGACATGCCGTGCCCCTCGGCGAACACCGGCTCGCCGTCGGCCGAGCGCAGGCTGAGGTGGACGTGGCAGGAGCTGCCCTCGCGCTCGTCGTACTTGGCCATGAACGTCAGCGACCTGCCCTGCTGCGCCGCGATCTCCTTGGCGCCGTTCTTGTAGATGCTGTGGTTGTCGCAGGTCGCCAGCGCCTCGGTGTAGCGGAACGCGATCTCGTGCTGGCCGGGGTTGCACTCGCCCTTGGCCGACTCGACCACCATGCCGGCACCGGTCATGTGGTTGCGGATGGCGCGCAGCAGCGGCTCGACGCGCGCGGTGCCCAGCAGCGAGTAGTCCACGTTGTACTGGTTGGCCGGGGTGAGGCCGCGGTAGCCGCGGTCCCAGGCGTCCTCGTAGGTGTTGTCGAAGACGATGAACTCCAGCTCCGTGCCGACGAACGCGCTCAGTCCCCGTTCGGCGAGCCGGTCGAGCTGGCGCTTGAGGATCTGCCGCGGCGAGGCCACCACCGGCTCGCCGTCCTCCCAGACCAGGTCGCACATGACCAGCGCGGTGCCCTCCTGCCACGGCACGCGGCGCAGCGTGGACAGGTCCGGCTTCATCACGAAGTCGCCGTAGCCGCTCTCCCACGACGACATGGCGTAGCCGCCGACGGTGTTCATCTCCACGTCGACGGCCAGCAGGTAGTTGCAGCCCTCGGCGGAGTTCGGCAGGACCTCGTCCAGGAAGTAGCGCGCGGCGCAGCGCTTGCCCTGGAGGCGGCCCTGCATGTCGACGACGGCGACCAGCACCGTGTCGACCTCCCCGGCGTCCACGAGCACGCGCAACTCCTCCACGGCGAGCATCCGCAGTACCTCCCAAAGGTATGTCAGCGAGCCATTGGACACCTCATCTTGACACCTTCGAGTGAAGGCCGCCACACCCTCCGGCGGCACGTTGGCGACGTACTCCCTGTTGACACGATCCGGTGACGCGCGCCACTCTCCCCTGCAAAGGAGCGCGACTGACCCATTAGGGAGCGCAGATGGCCAAACACGTCGAGTACGAGAAGGTGGGCAGCGAGTACCTGGAGCACCGGCAGCTCAAGCGGGGCGCGGCCGGCTGGGTGTTGTTGGCGGGTCTGGGTGTTTCGTACGTCATCTCCGGCGACTTCGCCGGGTGGAACTTCGGGCTCGCCCAGGGCGGCTGGGGCGGGCTGCTGGTCGCGACGATCCTGATGGGCGCCATGTACACGTGCATGGTGTTCGGCCTGGCGGAGCTGGCCGCCGCGCTGCCCGTGGCCGGCGCCGGGTACGGCTTCGCGCGCCGCGCGCTGGGACCGCTGGGCGGTTTCGCGACCGGCATCGCGATCCTGGTCGAGTACGCCATCGCGCCCGCCGCGATCGTCGTGTTCATCGGCGACTACGTCCAGGCGCTCGGGCTGTTCGGGCTCACCAGCTCGTGGCCGGTGTACCTGGTCTGCTACCTGATCTTCGTCGGCGTGCACCTGTACGGCGTCGGCGAGGCGTTGCGGCTGATGTTCGTCATCACCGGTGTCGCGGTGCTCGCGCTGATCGCCTTCGTCGTCGGGATGATCCCGAAGTTCGACTCGGCCAAGCTGTTCGACATCGGGGACGGCAGCTTCCTGCCGTTCGGGTTCACCGGTGCCCTCGGCGCGCTGGTGTTCGCGATCTGGTTCTTCCTGGCGGTCGAGGGCGTGCCGCTGGCGGCGGAGGAGGCGCGCGACCCGAAGAAGGACATGCCGCGCGGCATCATCGGCGCGATGCTGGCGCTGCTGGTGTTCGCGGCGGCCATCCTGGTGTTCGCACCGGGTGGCGCGGGCTCGGCGGCGTTGATGTCGTCCGGCAACCCGCTGCCCGAGGCGGTGCGCGCGGCCTACGGCGGCGACAACGCGCTCGCGCGGATCGTGAACTACGTGGGCCTGGCCGGGCTGGTGGCGTCGTTCTTCTCGATCATCTTCGCGTACTCGCGGCAGCTGTTCGCGCTGTCGCGCGCGGGGTACCTGCCGCGTTGGCTGTCGAAGACCGGCAAGCGCAAGACGCCGTACCTGGCGTTGATCGTGCCCGGCACCATCGGGTTCATCCTCGCGGCGATCCTGAAGAGCGGCGCGACGCTGATCAACGTCGCGGTGTTCGGCGCGGCGCTGTCGTACGTGCTGATGATGGTGGCGCACATCGTGCTGCGCGTGCGCGAGCCCGGGTTGGAGCGCCCGTACCGGACGCCGGGCGGCGTCTTCACGACCGGGGTGGCCCTGGTGCTCGCGGTGGCGGCGGTCGTGGCGACGTTCATCGTGGACGAGCTGGCCGCCGGGATCACCGCGGGCATCGTCGTGGTGGCGCTGGCGTACTTCTGGTTCTACAGCCGGCACCACCTCGTGGCCGCCGCGCCGGAGGAGGAGTTCGCCGCCATCGCGCAGGCGGAGGAGGAGTTGAAGGACTGACCGGCGCGTCGGGTGGCGGTGGACGCCGCCACCCGACGTGATTGCGGTTCCACCGATCGTGTACGGCAAGTCTTTCCGCACGTGGGAACCCCTTGACAGCAGGGGTTCCACCGACGACGGAAGGACGATCATGAAACGCAGGACGTTCACGGTCGGTGCGGCGGTCGCCGCGCTGCTGTTCACCACCGCGCCCGCGATGGCCGCGCCGACCTTCGAAGACCGGGTTCTGGCTCTGACGAACGGGGAACGGTCCGCCGCGGGCTGCCCCGCCCTCGCCGCCAACGCCCAACTCGCCGCGGCGGCCAAGCGGCACAGCGACGACATGGCGCGCACGGGGAACTTCAGCCACACCGGCACGGACGGCAGCACGGCGGCGCAACGCGTCACCGATGCGGGGTATCACTTCCGGCTGATGGCGGAGAACATCGCCGCCGGCCAGGGGACCGCCGAGGAGGTCGTGAGCGCCTGGATGAGCAGCGCGAGCCACCGGGCCAACATCGTGAACTGCGAGCTGCGCGAACTCGGCGTGGCGCACGCCGTGGACGGCGGCAACAAGGCCTACTGGACGCAGGACTTCGGCGTCACGGGGTGACCGGCCGGCGCAACGTCGAGACGGTCTCGACGACGCTGCCCCCGCCGAGCAGCTCGGCGCCGACCACCTTCGTCAACATCCCCTGGACCTCCACCAGCAACCCGCGACGCCCGGCGAAGGCAGCCAGGTTCACCGGGGTGCCCTCGGTGAAGGCGATCTCCTCCAGGCCGGGCAGACCGGCGATCGGCGCCGGCGCCCGCACGTCCCGCGTGGAGCTGACCGTCAGCCGTTCCAACCGCGACAGACCGGCCAACGGCCGCAGGTCACGACGGTGTTCGACCGCAGGGTCAGCGTGAGGATCCGGACCTGCGGCGGCACGAAGTCGAGCGGGCCGGGCGGCGCGGCGCACGACACCCGTTGCCCGTGCTTGAGGTGGCGCAGGCCGCGGGCCATGTCGGGGTCGCACGGCTTCGATCGCGGCGAGCCGTTCGTGCTCCGGTGATCGGCGGTACTCGGTGTCCACGATCGGCTGGACCCGCTCGACCACGGCGTCGGTGAACTGCTCGCCCATCCGTCGCAGCTTGCGCTGATACCCGCGCCCACAGCCCCGCACCCGCCGTCGTCGACCGGTGCGAGGCCCCTGGCGAGGGTCGACGGCAGGCGGGAGGCCCGGTGGAGATGTGCTCCCGGGCGACGCCCCTGGCAGGATCGGGGCGTGAGTGACATTCAACGTGTTGGAGTGGTGGGATCGGGCCTGATGGGCTCCGGCATCGCCGAGGTCTGCGCGCGGGCCGGGCTGGACGTGCTGGTGGCCGAGGTCAGCCCGGACGCCACGGAGGCCGCGCGGGGGCGGATCGCCTCTTCGCTCGGCCGGGGGGTGCGCAGCGGCAAGCTGTCCGCCGAGGACCGGGACGCCGCACTGGAGCGCCTGCGGTTCACCACCGACCTCGCCGACCTCGCCGACCGGAACCTGGTCGTGGAGGCCGTCGCGGAGAACGAGCAGGTCAAGACCGAGGTGTTCGCGGCGCTGGACAAGGTCGTCGTCGACCGGGACGCGCTCTTCGCGTCGAACACCTCGTCGATCCCGATCATGAAGCTGGGCATGGCCACCACCCGCCCCGAGCAGGTCATCGGCGTGCACTTCTTCAACCCGGTGCCGGTGTTGAAGCTGGTGGAACTGGTGCCGTCGCTGCTGACCGGCGAGCAGACCAAGGCCAGGGCCGAGGCGTTCGTGACCGACGTGCTGCACAAGGAGGTCATCCGCTCGCAGGACCGGGCCGGGTTCGTGGTCAACGCCCTGCTGATCCCCTACCTGCTGTCGTCGATCCGGATGCTGGAGTCCGGGTTCGCCAGCGCGGAGGACATCGACAACGGCATGGTGCTCGGCTGCGCGCACCCGATGGGTCCGCTGCGCCTGACCGACCTGATCGGCCTGGACACCACCAAGGCGATCGCCGAGTCGATGTACGAGGAGTTCAAGGAGCCGCTGTACTCGCCACCGCCGTTGCTGCTGCGCATGGTGGACGCGGGGCTGCTGGGCAAGAAGAGCGGGCGCGGGTTCCACAACTACGCGTCCTGAGCCGACCTCACGCCCGACCGGGCGTTCGCGGGGCCGTCGATCCGGGTGATCGGCGGCCCCGTTCGCCGTGGGGGCGACATACCACACGACCGGTGCGGCAGTCACGCCGACAACTCGGGCGAGCAATTCACAGAACACGTCTTGAATGGCCGGACGGCAATAGCGGGCAAACGTGCGACCGTACCCCAGGCAGACGCCGGGACAAAATGCCACGATCCGTCATCGGACTTCGTCCCGCGATTAGTGCGAAAGACTGACAGAGGTCTAGTCAATAGGCCGTTCGGAGTAGTCTTGATTACCGTGCCCAGCCGGGGGGCTACTGATCGACAGGACCGTGAACTGCCTTTAGAGTGCCCTACGTCACGCTACGGCCGCCTGGTGGACAAGATTGCTTCGCCTAGCGTAACTTTCGACTCGCCCCCCACGAGGAGAACCCCGCCTTGGACCCTCAAAAAGTATCCATACGCGATTTCACGGGCCGACAGCTCAGCGCCCTCCTACATTCTTTGGGCATCACGCAGAACATCGTAAAATCCGGAGGATTGCTCGCGGACGCGCTCGGTCCCGGAGGCCTGCGACCGGTTTCCACCAGCCCGGCCTGGCCTTCCGACGTCGCCGACGACCACACCCCCGTCGAGTTCTCCACGGCGTTCGCCGCGGGCGAGGCCCCGATCGTCCGCACCATCGTCGAACCCACCGCGACCAGGCCTTCCCGTGCTGCCAACACGGCGGCGGCGCTCGCCGCGCTGGACCGGATGAGGCAACGCGAGAACCTGGACACCCGCCGTTTCGACGCGGTGCGCGACCTGTTCCTGCCCCAACATTCCGAACGCGACTTCACGTTCTGGTATTCGTTGGTTTTCCGGCCGGACGAAGCGCCGGCGGTGAAGGTCTACTTCAACCCGGAAGTGCGCGGCGAGGCCGCTGCCGAGGGCTTGGTGCGCGAAGCGCTGGACCGGACCGGTTTCGCCGCCGGTTTCCCGGTCCTGCGCGCCAACGCGGTGACCCGGCCCGGACTCGACAGGTATTCCTTCTTCGCGCTCGACCTGGTCGAACAACGACGGGCCCGGGTGAAGCTCTACATCTCCCACCACGCGGCGGATGTAACGGACGTCACGCGGGCGGCGAAGGCGGCGCGAGGCGTCGATGTGGACAGGGTGCCCGATTTCTGCCTGCTCACCGGCGGCAACACCGGAACGTTCGACAAGCGCCCGCTCATTTCCAGCTACACGTTCCTGGACGGCGACGCCGAGGCACCGAGCGGCTATTCCCTCTACGTGCCGATCCGCGACTACGTGGCCGACGACGAGGAGGCCCGCAGGCGGGTGCTCGCGATCATGGCCAAGTACGACCTGGACCCGACGCAGTTCGACAGCGCGCTGCGCACCATCGCCCGGCGACCGCTGGACGAGGGTGTCGGCCTGATCGCCCACGTGTCGCTGCGCATGGGCAGGCCGCGCCCCGGCATCACCGTGTACCTCTCCTCCGAGGCCTACGACGTGGCCTCACCCCGCTCGATCAGCCTGGCAGGCTAGGAGTCACCCATGCCCACCATGGAGCCGTACCGCATCAAGGTCGTGGAACCCATCCCGATCACCACGCGCGCGCACCGCGAGCGGGCGCTGGCCGCGGCCGGGTACAACCCGTTCAACCTCGCCGCCACCGACGTGACGATCGACCTGCTCAGCGACTCGGGCACCGGCGCCCTGTCGGCCGAGCAGCAGGCGGCGAGCCTGCGCGGTGACGAGACCTACGCGGGTGCGCGCTCCTACTACCGGTTCCGCGACGTGGTGCACGACCTGACCGGCTACCCGCACGCCTACCCCGTGCACCAGGGGCGCGCGGCCGAGCGGATCCTGTTCACCGCGCTGCTCAAGCCGGGTCAGGTCAGCGTCAGCAACACGCACTTCGACACCACGCGCGCGAACGTCGAGATCCTCGGCGGTCAGGCCGTCGACCTGCCGTGCCAGGCCGCCAAGGACCTCGACGACGACGCGCCGTTCAAGGGCGACATCGACCTGGACGCGCTGGAAGCCATCCTGTCCGGGCCGCGGGACGTCGCGATCGTGCTGCTCACCATCACCAACAACGGTGGTGGTGGGCAGCCCGTGTCGATGGGCAACATCAAGGCGGCGGGTGAGATCGCACGCCGCCACGGCGTCCCGTTCTTCCTCGACGCGGCACGCTTCGCGGAGAACGCGTGGCTGGTCACGCAGCGGGAACCCGGCTACGAGCACCGCACACCGCGACAGGTCGCGGAGGAGGCGTTCAGCCTGGCCGACGGGTGCGTGGCGAGCCTGAAGAAGGACGCCATCGTCCACATGGGCGGGTTGCTCGCGGTCCGCGACCCGGAGCTGGCCGCCAAGTGCGAGCTGCTGCTGATCGCGACCGAGGGCTTCCGCACCTACGGCGGTCTCGCCGGCCGCGACCTTGAGATGCTGGCACAGGGCCTGCTGGAGGTGACCGACCCGGAGTACCTGCGGGCACGGGCCGACGCCACCGCGTACGTGGCGGAGCTGGCGCAGGCGGCGGGGGTGGACAGCGTGCGGCCGACCGGCGTGCACGCGGTGTACCTCAACGCCGGGCGCCTGCTGCGGCACCTGCCGCCGGGCAGGTTCCCGGGGTTCGCGCTGGCCACCGAGCTGTACCTGGCGGGTGGCATCCGGTGCGCCGAGCTCGGCTCGCTGTACCTGGGTGAGCTGGACGACGAGGGTGAGCTGCTCAAGCCCGCGCCGTACGAGCTGGTCCGCCTCGCCATCCCGCGGCGGGTCTACACGCAGAGCCACCTGGAGTACGTCGGCGAGACGCTGGCGGAGATCGCGAAGGACCCGGAACGGGTGCCCGGGTACCGGCTGACGCACGTGCCGAAGTTGTTGCGGCACTTCAACTGCCGGCTCGAACCGGTGGTGTAGGCGGGACGGGTGACCGGTTCCGGTCACCCGCCGTCCCGGTCGGCGGTGGCGTCGCGGCGTTCCCGGTCGACGACGACCCGCCGTCGACCGACCCGCCGGTCCGCGGGCCCTAGGCCATCGCGTCGAGCCGGTCCATGGTGTGCTTGATCAGGCTCACCAGGACGGTCTTGGCAGACTCGCGGTCCCGCGCGTCGCACAGCACGAGCGGGATGGCGGCGTCGACGTCCAACGCCCGCCGCACCTCCTCGACCTCGTAGTTGTGCGCGCCCTCGAAGCAGTTCACCGCGATGATGAACGGGATGCCGCGCCGCTCGAAGAAGTCGATCGACGGGAAGCTGCTGTCCAACCGCCTCGTGTCGACCAGGATCACCGCGCCGATCGCGCCGTAGGCCAGCTCGTCCCACATGAACCAGAACCGGTTCTGCCCCGGGGTGCCGAACAGGTACAGCACCACCTCCGGGTTGATGGTGATGCGGCCGAAGTCGAGGGCGACCGTGGTCGTCTCCTTGGCCTCCAGGCCCAGCACGTCGTCGACGCCGACACCGGCCTCGGTGAGCAGCTCCTCTGTGTGCAGCGGGGGTATCTCGCTGACCGCGTTGACCATCGTCGTCTTCCCGGTGCCGAAACCGCCGGCGATGACGATCTTCACTGGGGTGGGTACGAGGAGCTCCCCACCCGGCCGCTCAGATTCCACGGACACCATCCAACACCGCCTGGAGCAGGTTCCGGTCCGGCACCTGCGGGACTCGGGAGGGGTCTCGGATCACGACGTCACCGCGTTGGATGAGATCGCTCAACAGCACCTTGACGACCACGAGCGGAACGTCGAGGTACGCGGCGACCTCCGCCACCGAGAGCGGGCGCCGGCACAGCTCCATGATCTCCATGTGCTCGACCGACAACGCGTCCGGGTCCGAGGGCGACGGCATCGCGCGCACCTGCGTGACCAGGTGCAGCTCCGGCCGCAGCGGACGGGTCCGTCCCCGCACCATCGCGTACGGGCGGACCAGCGGACCCGCGGCCTCGTCGTACCACCAGTCCTCGCGGCCGGCCATCAGGAGGACCTTCGGGCGGCCGGCAGGCTCGCCGAGGCCGTGCCGCGCGGCGCCGAGGACAGGTACGTGCCGACCCGCTTGACGAGCATGTTCATCTCGTAGGCGATCATGCCCATGTCGGAGTCCTCTTCGCCGAGCACGGCCAGGCAGGCGCCGTGGCCGGCCGCGGTGACGAAGAGGTAGGCGTGCTCCATCTCCACGATGGTCTGCCGCACCGCGCCGCCGCCGAAGTGCCGCCCCGTGCCGCGGGCCAGGCTCTGGAACGCCGACGCCATCGCGGACAGGTGGTCCGAGTCGTCCTTCGAGAGCCCGGGCGAACGGCCCAGCAGCAGACCGTCGGCCGAGAGGACCACCGCGTGTCGAGCTCCGACCACCCGCCCGACCAGGTCCTCCAACAACCAGTTCAGTTCGTTGTGCTGGCTGGTCATGTCGTTCATCGGGTTGCCTTTCCGGTTTCCAGTCGTCCGGCCACTGCTGCTGATCAGGGTTCGAGGTCGCCGGAGGGTGTCCGGCGCGCGTCGCGTGTGCCCCGTTGGAACGCCGACAAGCCCTTGCGGACCCTTTCGGCGGACTGCTCGGGATCGACCTCGGGGAGCGGTTCGGGCGAAGGGTGGAAATCGTTGCGCACCAACTGCGGCGCCAGGTTCTGCTGACGGCGCCTGCGTGGCAGTTCGGGTCGGTCGGCGGTGGCGGCGGCGGCCGACTCCGGCTCATCCGCGGGCCACTCGGACGTGGCCCGCTTCCGCTGCGGCAGTTCGAGCTCGCCGCTGCGCTGCGACAGGTCCAGCCCGCCGCTCACTCGTTCGACCTCGGGAAGGGGATCCGAGTTGGCCGCGGCCTCGGCCTGGGCCCAGAAGCCTTCGAGGTCTCGGGAACTGTCGGGAAACCTGGCGTCTCGCACTGAGTCGTCGCCCTGCTCCGGGATGTCGTGGAAGGAGCGGCGCGGCAGCTGCCGGGTCTCGGCCGGCTCCGTCGCCGTGGTGGGGCCCGCGACGATCGCGGACGGGATGAGGACCAGCGCCAACGTGCCGCCGTAGGGCGATTCGCGCAGCTCGACGTGGATGCCGCGACGGGCGGCCAGCCGGGCTACCACGAACAGGCCCAGGCGCGACTCGCCGCGCAGGCGCATCGCGTCGAACTCCGGCGGGTCGGCCAGCATCGCGTTGTGCTGCTCGCGGTCCTCGGGGTTGATGCCCAGGCCGTGGTCCTCGATCTCGACCACGATGCCCTGGGGCACCTCGCTGGCGTGCACCTGCACCTGGGACCGGGGCGAGGAGAACGCGGTGGCGTTGTCGACGAGCTCGGCGATCAGGTGGATGGTGTCCGCGACGGCCGCGCCGACCAGCGCGGTGTCGGGCACCGGGTTGACCTTGACCCGGACGTACTGCTCGGTCTCGGCGACACCGGCGCGGAGCACGTCGAGCAGGCGCACCGGCTTGCGCCACTGCCTGCCCGGCTGCTCGCCCGCGAGGATGATCAGGTTCTCCGCGTTGCGGCGGGCGCGGGTGGCGAGGTGGTCGAGCTGGAACAGCGCGTCGAGCTGCTCGGGGTTCTCCTCCTCGCGCTCCAGCTTGTCCAGGATCTTGAGCTGGCGGTGCACCAGGCCCTGGTTGCGGTGCGCGATGTCGAGGAAGACGCGGTTCACGCCCTCGCGGGCCTGGCTCTCCTTCACCGCCGCGGCGACGGCGGTGTACTGGGCGGCGTTGAACGCGTCGGCCACCTGGCCGATCTCGTCGCTGCCGTAGTCCAGCGGCGGCACCTCGACCTCGACGTCGACGTGCTTGCCCTCGCGGAGCCGGTCGACGATGTCGGGCAGCCGTTCGTGCGCCAGGGTCAGCGAGTCCTTCTTCAGCGCCGCGAGGCGGGTGATCAGGGCGCGGTTGACCAGGCGGTTCGACGTGCGGATCGCGATGAGGATGCCGATGATCACGGCGAGCAGCGCGACCAGGCTGCCGATCAGCACGGTGCGGAACTTGCTCTCACCGCGGGCCATGGTGACGCCCACCGCGCTGGAGGCCTGCTCGCTCACCAGCGCCGTCAGCTCGTCGGAGATCGGGCCGCTGACGTTCTGCCACTCCTGCAACGACCCGGCGTTGGACGGCTTCGGGCCGTTCTGGATCAGCTTGCCCTCGAACTCGATCAGCCGCTTCCACTGGTCGCCCTCGATCATGAACTGGTAGTGCTCGCGCACCTCGGGCCGGGCGTAGGGGGCGATCGAGTCGTACGAGGAGTGGTAGGCGCCGACGAGGTTGGCGAACTCGATGTGCTCCTCGGGCGTGAACTGCCCGGAGGCCAGGGCGCTGGACGCGAGCGACGTGGCGCGGGACATCCAGTCGGCGGCCTTGAAGTACTCGGTGGCGGTGATGGCGCCCTTGACCGACTCGTGGTCGGGCACCACCCGCGCCTGCACGCTGAACAGCGCGTCACCGGCGTCCAGGAGGCTGTTGTAGTAGGTGTAGATCTCGGACTTCGACGCGCGGTCCGATTCGAGGGCGGTGCGGCGCTGCGGCAGCTGGTCCAGCAGCACGTTCAGCGCGTTGATCTTCTCGACGATCTCCTGCGGCGCCTGGGCGGCCAGCTCGTCGAACGCCGCGCGCATCTCGTCGACCGCGCGGTCGGTCTCCTGCTGCTGGGCCTGCAGGTCACTGGTGCCGCGGTCGGGCTGGCTGAGCGCGGTCATGCTCAGCTCGCGCTCCCTCTGGAGCGCGGCGAAGGTCTGGACCGCCGGGATCGACGCGTCCTTCACGCCGGAGGCGACCGCGCGGAGGTAGAAGCCGTCGAACAGCGTGTACGACGAGAACAGCGCCCACATGATGAGCAGGACGATGCTGGGGACGACGACGACACCGGTGAGTCGTGAACGGATCGTCTTGTAGTTCGTCTCCGTGGTGCTCTTCTGCTTCACAGCGCTCCGCAGCCTCGTCCGTTGCCAGGTCAGGCGCAGCACTAGTACCGCTGCCTCTTCTTCACCCGATCGGCGACGGAACGGTAACACTCGAAGATCATTATTACGAAGAGACAGCGATCACTTGCACCACGCGACGATGAGGTTACCCAGTCGAGTGATCCCACCAACAGGGGGCCACTGTGAACTTCTCGACACCGGCCCCCTGTCTTTCACGGCTTCGGGACCGAAACGGCGTCGTACGTCGTCGTGGGCGTGGGCGGTGTGGTGAAGCGGGCGTTCGGCAGGTACAGCCGGCCCGCGAACGAGGCGACCGTCGTCGGCACGTCGAACCGCGAATCGGTGATCTTGGTCACGAGCGCGCCCTGGGACGCGTCCCTGACCAGCGAAAACACCGCCACCGCGTTCAGGCGGTTCTGCACGACGTAGAGCGTGCGGCCCTCGACCAGCAGCCCGTCGCCGTTGGTCAGCACCTCGCCGCCCAGGTCGACGAGGGTCGTGCGACCCGTGCGCGGGTCGACCCGGTGGAGTTGGCCGGTGTTGCTCTGGACGATCAGCAGGGCTTTGCCGTCGGGCGTCTCGGCGATCCCGTTGGCGTTGTTCACGCCCGGAGTGAGCACGAAGTCACCGGTGAGTGGAATCGCGGTGTGGGAGTCGGGCAACGCGCCGTGCCGGCCGAACGGGACGCGATAGAGCAGCGCCTTGCGCGAGTCGGTGAAGTACGCGGCCTCATCGGTGATCACGACATCGTTGACGAAAGTGTTCGTATCGGCGGCGAACTCGTAGGACTTGAGGATCACTCCCGTTCGCGCGTCGACAACGCGCCCGTCACCGCCCGCGCCACCCGCCACGAACAGCCTCTTGCGCCGATCGACCTTCAGCCCGACCGACGCCGTCCCCGGCCCCTGGCTGAACACCTCGCCGCGCCCGGTGCGGAGGTCGACGCGGAACAGGTCGCCGTCGGCGCGGGACCCGAAGTACGCGGTCGGCGCCGAGCCGATCCCGATGCCCTCCGGCAGGAAGCCGTCGGGCAGGGGGAACTCGGTGGGGAACGGGTGTGCTTGCGCTGCGGTGGCGGGCGCGGCGGTGATGAGGGAAACCCCCAACACCACGGCGGCCAGCGCACCGAGTGTGCGAGACATGACCACACTCCTTCTCGACTCGTCGAGCGTTCGCTCGCGAGGCGACCCGGAGTGTTCCGCAGCGCCGGAGGCGCGGTGAAGGTCGTCGCCGGCGGGGGTGGCACTTCTACAGCAAATCGACAGGGTCGGCGGGGCCGGGAAGATGCGGTCGCCGTGGACCGCCGGCCTCGACCCCGCGAATGATCACCCGCCCGTGGTCTTTCATCGGCGAGAAAGCGTGACTTACCAGGCAAAATAGGACATCGGTTGCCTCGTCACGCTTTCTGGACCGACGGTACCGATTCGTACCTGCACTATTCCAGGGAAGTTCGAATTCCGAGTTACACGATGGGGTCAATTCCGAGCTTGCGACCCGTGCCGACTTGTCTGCAACCGCCCCGATCGAGCATGCTGCATGTGCACATAATCGTGCCCGGCTCTGTCGCAGAGCCGGGCACTGTGTGGTAGGGGTAATCGATCGGCGTTTAGCAGGCGTGCTTGAAGATCACTATTCCCACCACATGGATGACGAGGCGTTGACGTCGCACCGACTGAGGGTGGACTCAACGTCTGTCGGCTCAGCCGACGCGGTGGCCGTACCTACCAGTGCGGTCGCCGCCGTCATCACTGCGATGGTCACCAGGACCCTGGAGAAAACTCGCCACCTGGTTCGCTCGATAGTGTTATGTGCCTTCACGGCCGGGAATCCTTGCACACTCACGAACCGGCACTGTCCCACCGGGACCGTCACGGCAAGCGGGCGAAGCTGGTTGCGTTA
The DNA here is from genome assembly GCF_040673975.1 of Actinosynnema sp. NPDC050801. Classification (NCBI taxonomy): domain Bacteria; kingdom Bacillati; phylum Actinomycetota; class Actinomycetes; order Pseudonocardiales; family Pseudonocardiaceae; genus Actinosynnema; species Actinosynnema sp. NPDC050801. The sequence continues at coordinate 82,468 of NZ_JBFAQZ010000010.1, forward strand.
GGTGATCATGCAACGTCAGGCACATGGAACAGGCTCACGGCACGCCGCGTTTTGGGTCTCGACGCGCGGCAAACCCATCCGTTCGAGCGACCTAATTCCCTCTAATGGGTGACAATCCCTCAACCCCATCGGGCGTGTGAGGAGCAGGCACATCGGGCTCGCTCCACTCGGCCAGTTGGGCGCTGATGCTGTGAGCCCTGGGGTCGCCCAAGCCGCTGTACAACTCGCGGGCCAGGCTCCAGCACCGGCGTGCTTCCTCGTGCACGCCCCGACGCCAGTGGATCTGCGCCATCATGTCCAGGGCCGTCGCCAGTCGAAGCGGGTCGTGGGCTCGACGACAGAGGTCCACGGCGCGCTCGGCGTAGAAGGAGGCGTTCTCCAGATCGCCGAGGTCGCGGTGCACGGAGGCCGCCGTGGTGGCAGCCTGCCCTTCGAGGGCCGGCCCGCGGGCCTTGCTCAACATGGACATCGCCTGGTGGGCGTGCCCCAACGCACCGGAGTGGTCGCCCAGGGCGTGGTAGGCGTTGGCCAGCGATGCCAGGGCCACGCCGGCGCCGGCCTCGTCGTTCAGGCGATCCCGCAACGACCGCGTCAAGTGCAACTGGACCACGGCATCGTGCAGCCTCCCGGCTTGGAGCATGGCGTCGCCGATGCGCTGCAGCACGCTGGCTTCCAAGGTCACGTCATCCGCCTGCCGCGCGACCGCCAAGGCCCGGTTCAGCACCTCCAACGCGCCCAGGACGTCGCCGGCCATGGAGCGCCGTTCGCCGATGTTGCGCAGCACCGTCGCCTGTCCGCGCAGGTGCCCGATTTCGAGCAGGATGTCGTACGAGAGCCGGTAGCACTCGTCGGCCTGCGGGTATTCGTAGAAACGCGCGTAGGTGAGCCCGAGGTTGCACAGCAGGCTTCCCTCACCGGCCCGGTCGCCCGAGGACCGGGCACTCCGGACGGCCGCCTGCGACCCCTGTAATACCTCGTCCTTGAACCCCAGGCGCATCATGATCTCGCCAACGGCGTTCAACAGGCGCCAGACGTGGTCGTGGAAGTCGTTCGACGCCGCGAAATCGATCACGACCGCGAGCTCGGCGCGTTCCCGGGCGCACCAGTCCAGTGCCGCTTCCGGATCTTCGAACACCGAAGGCGCCACGCCCTCGGAGAGTTCCAACAGCGGCACGCCCTCCTTGTTCGCGAACACCATGCGGTCGGCGTTGTTGCCGGTGTGCAGGAACCAGTCGAGCATTCGCCGCGCCGCCCGGCGTCGTTCCTCCGCTCCCTCGTCGCGGCCCACGCGCTCGGCCGCGTAGTCGCGCAGCAGGTCGTGGAAGGCGTACCGGTCACCCTCTCTGGGCTCCAGCAGCCTGGCCCACACCAGCGCTTCGAGCTGCGGCCGGACCTCGGCGAGCGGGAGACCGGTCAACGCCGCGGCCACCCCGATCTGGAAGACCAGACCCGGGTACAACCCCAGCAGGCGGAACAGGCGGCGCACCGGCGGACTCAACACCTCGTACGAGCAGTCGATGGCCGCGCGCGGCGACACCACGACCTGGGATCCGTTCGCGTCGAGGTCGAGGAGCGCCCCGCGCTCGCGGAACTGGACCACGAAGTCGCTGATCGGCTTCCCGCGCTGCGCGGCCACGTACTCCCCGATCAGCCCGAGCGTCAGCGGGATGCCCCCTGCCTGCACCGCGAGCCGCTCCACCGCGTCCGGCTCGGCCTCCGCACGAGCCCCGAGGCGGTCGTGCAGCCACTGCCTCGCCAAGCCGATCTCCAGCGGGGACACGGTGAAGCAGCGCGCCCCGTAGCGCAGGCTGAGGTCGCTGAGCCGTCCGCGACTCGTGACGACCACGACCGACCCGGTGAGCAGCGGGAGCAGGCCTTCGACGTGTCCGGCGTCGGCGGCGTTGTCCAGGATGACGAGGAGCCGACGGGTCGAGAGGACGTCGCGCAGCTTCGCGCGCCGGGCCCGGGTGGTGGGAGGGCAGTCGGCGGGGGTGACCCCGACCGCGTCGAGCAGTCCCGCGACGACCTCCTCTTCGGTCATCGAAGGGCCCTCGCCGAAGCCATTGAGGTTGACGAACCACAAGCCCTGCGGGAACCGGCCCTTCACCCGGTGCGCCCAGTGCACGGCGAGGGTGGTCTTGCCGACCCCCGGCTGCCCGTCCAGCGCGATCAGGCGCGACCGGTGGCCGTCCGCCAGGAGCGCGTCCAACTCGGACAGCAGGTCCTCGTGACCGGTGAAGCCGTCGATGTCGTAGGGCAGGTACATCGGCACGGTGCGCTGCGGCGCACCGCGCGCGGGCACCGGCCGAGGACTGCCGTTCAGCAGTTCGTCGTGGAACCTGCGCAGCTCGTCGGCCCGTTCCGGGAAGTCGGCCGCCCTGGCGCGGCGGTGGTAGTCCAGGAAGTACTGGACCGCCTCTTCCCTGCGCTCCAAGGCGTACAACGCCTGGAGGCGGCGCTTGGCCAGCAGCACGTCCGCGTCGTACTCGATCTGTGCCGCCTTGACCAGGCGCAGCACCTCCTCGTACTCGCCCAACTGGTGGCGGCCGTAGATCAGGGCGTTGTTGGCCTGCAACCACTCGTCCCGACCGACCACGCGGCGCCAGTCGTCGGCGCGGTCGGTGTCGAGGTCCGCCAGCGGCTCGTCCCAGAGTTCCAGCGCCGACTCCAGCAGCTCGCAGGCGCGCTCCCGCTCGCCCGACTTCCCCAGCCGACGCGCCTCTCCCACGATCCGCTGGAACGCGTGGAAATCGACGGTCGCGGGGTCGGCGATCAATCGGTACGCCCCGTCCTCCGTCCTGAGTTGCGCCGGCAGGTCGTGCAGCTTGAGGGCATTGCGTATTCGTGTCGAGTACGTGGACAGCGTGGCCGCGGGATCACGCGGCGCCTTGCCGTCCGGCCACACCCATTCCGCCAAAGTGCGGACCGGCACGGCTTTGCCGACGTACATCAGCAGCACCGCGAGAACACCGCGTTCCTTTGGCGTTCCCCAGTCGTGGCTGAAACCGTCGGCCACCCGCACGCGTGTCCGTCCGAGGATCTTGAAATCCATGGTCACCAGCGCCACCCCTCGCTGGAGGCAATGATTCACGTTTGAGTCTGCCCGTACACACCTACTCGATCCAGCTCTCCATCACGTTCCGATACCTCGATGTGACAATGCGTAGTCCGGTCGGCCTAGCCCGGTGGAGTCCGAAAGGTTTTTGAAAGGTGCGTGCGGCTCACACTTGGTGCTCGCAAGTGCGAGTCCGCGTCCGTAATGATCTCCACAACCACCCGGAGCACGGCTTTCAGCCTTCCGTATGCGCGGTGAACCGGATTCGACAGCGGCCGCTCCCAGGCTGGGGACACCTCCGGCGGGAAACGCCCGCTCGGATCGCCGAGGAGGTACGCATGGAGTTCCCTGATGTGGTGGTGGTCGGTCTCGGCTTCACCGGGTTGCCCACGGCGGTGGCGGCGGCGGAAGCAGGCCTGCGGGTCCTCGGTCTGGACAGCTCACCGCGGCGCATCGACGACGTGGTCGGCGTCCGACCCGGTTGCGGGCTGGGCACCGTGCCGGAAGAGGTGCTGAGCGACGTGCTGGCGACGGGGCGGTTGGTCGTTCGCGACGTCGCCGACGGCTTGCCGGCCGCGAAGGTGCACGTGCTGTGCCTTCCGACCCCGCCCGAACCGCGCGGCGGGGTGGACATCCGCCCCTTGATCCACTCGGTGCACGCGGTCGCGGAGGTGCTGCGTCCGGGTGATCTGGTGATCGTCCAGAGCACGTGCCCCCCGGGAACCGTCGACCAGTCCCTGGTGCCGGCACTGGAGCGGCTCTCCGGCTTGCGCGCCGGCACGGACTTCCACGTCGCCACGGCCCCGATGCGGATCGACCCGGGCAACCGGACGCACCAACTCGCCGCCATCCCTCGCGTCGTAGGCGGCCACACCGCCCGGTGCGCGGCTCAAGCCACCCAGTTCCTGTCCTCGATCGCGCACCAGGTCGTCACCGTGACCACGAGCTGCGCGGCAGAGTTGGCCAAGGTCTTCGAGAACGCCTTCCGGCTGGTCAACATCTCGTTGGTGAACGAGTTGGCGGTCGTCTGCCGGGCGTACGGGGTCGACGTGGCGGAAGTGCTGCGCGCCGCGGGCACCAAGCCGTTCGGGTTCCTCGGGCACCAACCGAGCGCGGGCGCGGGAGGCGACTGCGTGCCCGTCTCGGCGCGCTTCCTCTCCACCGCCGCACGCCGCCGCGGCACGCTCACCCCGCTGATCGACGCCGCCTTGGCCGTCAACGACGCGATGCCCGCGCACACGGTCGACCGGTTGCGCGAGGCGGCCACGCGGGTGACCCGGAAACCCCTGTGCGACAGCAAGGTCCTCGTGCTGGGCGTGACCTACAAGCCCGACACCCCGAACGTGCGCCAGTCGGCGGCGGTGGCGGTGCTGGAGGAACTGCGCCGGGAGACCGCGGTCGACTACCACGACCCCTATGTGGCGGAGCTCGTCCTGTCCGACGGAGCCGAGCTCCGCAGCAGGGACATCGGGGATCTCGGAGGTGTCGACTTCGCGGTCGTCATGACTCCGCACCGCGTCTACGAGGACCTGCGCGGGTTGGGCGTGCCGGTCTTCGACTGCTCGACCGGCGAGCCGCGCCTGGTTCCCGAACGCCTCCGGTCCGCGGCATGACGAACCACTGGATCAGGGGCCCGATCGGGCAGGACGCCGAACGACGGGTGACGGTGCCCGGTTGTCGGACCGTCCTGGTGATGGTGCCGCACCTCGTCGCGGGCACGCGGCTGATCTCCGACGTGGTGCCGCTCCTGTTCAACGACCCCCGGGTGCAGGTGGTGTTCTCGGTCACCGACACCGGGCAGTGGTGGCATGGCACCGAGGAGTACGTGCGCGGGCAGGGAGGGGTCGTCGTGCCCTGGCACCAGGCGACCCAGCACGACTTCGACCTGGTGCTGGCCGCGGCCCACAACGACCTGGACCAGGCTCGCGGGCCGATCGTGCTGCTGCCGCACGGAGCGGGCAACCTGGCGTCGCGCAAGTACAGCAGGCACGCGGGACGCGCCGCCCTGCCGCACGCCGGGCTGAGCCGTGAGTCGCTCGTCCGGCGCGGCCGGATCCTCCCCGCAGTGATCGGCCTGACGCACGAGGACGAGTTGGCCGCGTTGCGCACGTCCTGCCCGGAAGCACTGGGAAGCGCTTCCGTGGTCGGGGATCCCTGCCTCGACCGGATGGTGGCCAGCCTCCCGTTCCGGTCCCGCTACCGCGAGGCGCTGGCGGTGCGCGAGGAGCAGCTCCTGGTCACGGTGAGTTCGACCTGGGCGCCCGACTCGGCCTTCGGCAGTGACCTGTCGTTGTGCCGCGCGTTGCTCGACGAGCTGCCGCGGGCGAGGTACAGGGTCGCGCTGGTACTGCACCCGAACGTCTGGGCGGTCCACGGGCGGTGGCAGGTGCGGGCTTGGTTGCACGACTGCATCGAAGACGGGTTGTTGGTGATCCCGCCCGAGGAGGGCTGGCGGGGCACCATCATCGCCAGTGACAGCGTGGTGGGAGATCACGGCTCCACCACCCAGTACGCCGCGGCGATCGGCAAACCGGTGGTGCTGGCGTCCTTCCCCGAGGCGAACGTCCGCAGCGGCAGCCTCGCGGACGCGGTCCGCGAACGCGTGCCGATGCTGGACCGAGGTCGGCCGTTGCTGCCCCAGGTCGCCGCGGCCCGCGCCGGGAACGCGGCGGGGGTGGCCGAGTTGATGTCATCACGACCGGGTCGGGCCTCGGCGGCCCTGCGCACGATCATGTACCGCTTGATGGGGTTGCGGGAGCCCGATCGGGCCGCCACCACCGCGGCGGTGCCCGCTCCAGCTCGCCTCCACCTGGAGCACACGTGATCGCGTGGCTGGTCGTCGACGGCGCGGGTGTCGGCGTGCACCGCCTCGTCTTCGGCACCGGGTCCGGCAGCCTCGACCAACTCCTGATCGGCGAGGTGGGCCGCGCCGACCCCGCCGTGCTCGGATTGGCCGACCTGGTGATCGAGCCGACTCACCGGTCGAGCCGCGCGAGTCTGGTGGTGATCGTGGCGGCCCTCGGGTTCCCCGAGCCGCCGAGCAGTCGCTGCGCCTCGCGGTAGCGTTCGCGTGCTGCGGGGAGGTCGCCCCCGGACTCGGCGACCTCCCCGAGCACCACCAGGATCTCCGCCTCGTAGAACGGTGAACCGAAGCCCCGGACCACTTCCAACGCCGTGCGCAGGTGCCCCTCGGCCTCGGCGGTGTGCCCCCGGCCCACCTCGATCGCGGCGACGGACATCAGGCACCTGGCCTCTCCGGCGCGATCACCGTGCCGTTTCATGGAGTCGGCCGCGGCGGCCAGCTCCGCCATCGCGTCATCGTCGCGGCCCAGTTCGGCCAGCACCTCTCCGATCCGGCGGGTGCACAGCGCCTCGGCCCGTGGCGATCCGATGTGCCGGCGGATCTCCCTCGCACGCACCAAGAGGTCCAAGGCCCGTTGCAGGTCACCTGCACCCTGCGCCACGCCGCCGAGTTCGGTCAGCGCGACGGCGACACCCTGGCTGTCCCCGTCTTGCTCCGCTATGGCCAGCGCACGCGTTCCCTCCCGCTCGGCGTCCTGGAACCGGTGCAGGCTCCCGTAGGTGAACGCCAACTGCGCCCTCAGCTTGGCCTCCGCTGCCCGGTTGCCGCACCGCACGGCCGCCGGCACGCCGAGTTCGTGCATCGCCAGCCAGTCGTCGTAGTGCCGCAGGTGGAGGAACAACCCCCACATCGCCTCGCAGAACTGCCAGACCTGCTCGTCGAAACCCAGGTTGTCGGCGATGCGGCAGACCTCGCGCAGGTTGACCCGTTCCTCCTCCAGCCACACCAGCGCTTCGCGCGCGGTCGGGAACGAGGACCGCCGGTCGTGGAAGCGCGTGTTGACCCGGTGGCGGGTCGGGCGCAGGGCCAGGTCCGCGTCCACCAAGCGGTCCAGGTACCACTCCACCATGCGTCGAAGGGCAGCGTCGCGCTCCTCGTGCGAGGCCCAGTCGGCGTGCCGGCGGGCGTGCAGCCGCAGCAGGTCGTGGAACCGGAACCGCTCGTCCCCGACCTCGGTCAGGAGGTTCTTCTCGACGAGTTCGCCCAACACGGGCTCGACCTCCGGCCGCGGCTCGCCCGCCATCGCGGCCGCGGCTTCGGCGTCGAAGGTCGGCCCGGGGTGCAGGGCGCACAGGCGGTAGACGCGGGCGTGATCGGGTGGCAGGTCCGTGTACGACAGGTCGAAGACCGCCTCGACCGACACGCCGTCGTCCACCGCCAGGGTCGCCAGGCGTTCCGCGCGCAGCGAGCCTGCCTCTTTCGACAGCGACCGACGTGGGTGGGTCGACAGGCGCGCACCGATCACGGACAGCGCGATGGGCAGCCCCGCGCAGAGCCGGGCCAGTTCCCGAGCGGCAGAAGGTTCCGACGTGACGCGCGAGCCCACGGCGCGTTCGAGCAGTTCCAGCGACGCGTCTTCGTCGAACGACTCGACCTCCACGAACCTGGCGCCGTCCACCGCCAGTCCGCCCAACCGCCAGCGGCTGGTGACCACGACCGCACTGCGCGGCGAGGTGGGGAGCAGCGGGCGCACCTGTGCCGCGGAGATCGCGTTGTCCAGCAGCAGCGCCACTTGCCGGTCGGCGGTGAGGGTGCGGAACGTCGCCTGTCTTCGGGCGAGCCCCGACGGGATGTCGCTTCCCGGTACGCCCAGCGCCAGGAGGAACCACTCGAGGACTTCCTCCGGCGTTGTCGGTGCCCCGAGGTGGTGGATGCCAAGGTCCGCGTACAACTGGCCGTCTGGGAAGCGCTTGCGGGTGTCGTGCAGCCACCGCAAGGCCAACGAGGTCTTTCCCACGCCGCCCGGGCCGCTGACCACCACGACCGGCGCCTCGTCCGCCTCCAGCCAGCCGTCGAGCGCCGCCAGTTCCCGACGCCGGCTCGTGAACAGCTTCGGCGCGGGCGGCAGTTGGTAGGGGATCACCGGTTCCGCGCGCGGGGTGTTGAAGTGCACCGCTCCGACGGTTCCGGCTTGGACCACCGGACCGTAAGCCGTGCCCGCCACCACGTTCTCCCTGCTGTGCTTCACAGGCCCCCTCCCTGTACAACGCGTGACTTGAGTGTCACAGAAATGACATCGGTCGCCGGGTGACCGTCGGGGTGGTCTCATAGCTCCGTTTGGCCGCCGGCCTCGGACCGACCACAGCCCGGATAACGAAGGAGTAACGCCCGGGTCGTCGACCGCGGGCGGCACGTATGCCCCTTTGCACCGCCCAGGAAGGTCGGGCGCTCCCGCGTGCCCATGACGAGGTGGCATACCGATGACGCGAAGGCGGATCACAACGGCTCCCCCACGACGCCGGAACCCGTCATGACCGGAGATGGCTGGACGAACGCACCTGTCGGACTGGGTGCGGAGAACCGCATCACGGTGGCGGGTTGCCGTGTGGTGCTCGTGGTGGTGCCGCACGTCGTCGCGGGCACCCGACTGGTGGACCTGCTGCCGTTGATCGAATCCGATCAACGGGTGCAGGTGCTGTTCACCGTCCAGGGATCCGTGCACGGCACGGCGGAGTTCACCCACCGGTTGGGCGGTCACGTGCTGCCGTGGGACCAGGCGACGCGACAACGGTTCGACCTCGTGCTGGCAGCGGGATTCCGCGGCGTGGACCAGGTGCACGGCCCGGTTCTCGTGGTGCCGCACGGGGCCGGCGCGCTGAAGTCGAGGCTGCGGCCCCGACGGGCGAACGCGCTCGCCGGACACGGCCTGACCCGCGAGCAGTTGATCCGCGACGGGCGCGTCGTCCCGCACGCCCTCGTGCTGTCGCACCACGACGAACTGCGGGTGCTGCGGGAGTCGTGCCCCGAAGCGGAACCCGTGGCCGTGGTCGCGGGCGACATCTGCCTCGACCGGATGGTGGCGAGCGTCCCGCACCGCGAGCGCTACCGCCGAGCGCTGGGCGTCGCTCCGCACGAGCGGCTGGCGGTGATCAGCTCGACGTGGACACCACACTCGACGTTCGGGGCGCACCTCGGCCTGTACCGACGCCTGCTGGACGCCGGACACCCCGTGGCGGCAGTGCTCCACCCGAACACCTGGAGCGTGCACGGGGCCAGGCAGGTGCGCGCGTGGCTGCCAGACGGGCTGATCGTCATCCCGCCGGAAGAGGGCTGGCGAGCCGCGATCATCGCGGCCGATGTGGTGATCGGCGACCACGGCTCCTGCACGCAGTACGCGGCGGCGCTCGGCAAGCGGATGCTCCTCGTGCCGTTGGCGGAAGGCCTGCTGCGCGAAGGGAGCCCGGCGGACCTCACGTACCGAGGAGCACCGCTGATCGACCCCGGCCGGCCCGCGCTCGACGAAGCGACGGACGTACCGGGACTCGTCGAGGCGATCAGTTCCCGCCCGGGTGAGGCCGGCGCGGTCCTGCGCCACACCATGTACCGCCTCATGGGGTTGGCCGAACCCGCGCAACCGGTCTCCCTGGCGCCGGTTCCGGCGCTCCGGGTACCCAAATGACCCGTGGGTCGGCAAGCGGGCGGACGGGACCCGCGACCTCCGTCCGGAGCGAGTGGGACCGGAAGTTAGGGGTGGAGCGAGATAACGAAAAGGTAACGGTCAGGTCGCGGACCGGATGCGGTACGTATGCCACTGTGTCCACCGCCCACCGGCGGTCGGGGTTCAACGCACACATGCGCGTACCTACGACGAGGTGACACATCCATGACGCGAAACCAGGGGCGGCACCGCTTCTCCCGGCGCACGAAGTTGACTGCCGGCGTGACCGGGTTGGCGCTCACGATCGGCCTGGCCGTCGCGATCAGCACCACCGGCGATCAGGGCACCGCCCAGGCGGACGGGGCCGACATCTCCCTGTTCGTCGACATCACGAAGCAGCAGCGCAACGTCCGGGCTCCCCAGCCGCAGCGGGGCGCGAGCACCGGCACGTTCACCGTGGACTGCGGCCGCAACGAGAACGGCCACTTCAACCCGGACAACTTCATCGCGCAGCCGGGGGTCCGCAACGGGGCCGAGCACCTGCACGACTACGTGGGCAACGTGTCGACCGACGCCGACTCGACCAACGAGAGCCTGCTGGAAGCGGACACCACCTGCAAGAACGGTGACAAGTCGGCCTACTTCTGGCCGGTGGTCCGGATCGACCGCGAGGACGAGGAGGAGGAGCCGGGCCGGCCCGCCGACGCCGAGGTCGAGTGCCCGGACGTGCAGCGCAAGCTGCGCAACGTGCCGCGCCAGGCCAAGGCGGAGGTGGACCGCAACCTCCAGGCGATGAAGGACCAGATCGCCGAGGCCAACCAGAAGCTCAAGGCGGCGGCGAACGTCGACGACCCGAACTTCGTCAACAACACCGTCCTGGGGCCGTTGCGGGACAAGCGGACCGCGGCGATCGACCGCATCACCATCGCCATCGACCGGGTCGCCGAACGGCCGCGCGGGCTCAAGAGGCTCGCGCCGTGCACGGTCAAGGACGGCGACGCCAACGACGCCCGGGTCGCCGAGGCGGCCCAGGAGGCGGAGGCGGACGCACCGGAGAAGGGTGACGGCAAGAGCGCCAGCGACGAGAACGAGCTGCCCGGCAACGAGGGCGAGATCCAGCGGCCCGAGGTCGTGGACATCACCTTCCGCGGCAGCCCCGTCGGCAAGGTCGAGGCGATGCCGCAGTTCCTGCGCGTCCTCTACGGCGACGCGAAGGTCTCCACGAACGGCCCGAAGAACGCCCGCAAGTCGTGGACCTGCACCGGGTTCGAGGACAAGGTGCTGATGGACAAGTACCCGATCTGCCCGGAGGGCAGCAAGGTCAAGCGCATCCACGACTTCGCCAGCTGCTGGGACGGCAAGAACACCGACAGCGCCAACCACCGCGACCACATCGCCTACCCGAACGACAACGGCAAGTGCCCGCGTGGCTTCAAGGCCGTGCCGCAGCTGCGGATCAGCCTGACCTACAACATCCCGCGCGACGTCCAGGTCGCCGGCCAGTACGCGGTCGACGCCTTCCCGCAGGAGGAGCACAACCCGTTCTCCGACCACGACGACTTCGCGAACGTCATGTCCGAGCAGATCATGAACCGCCTGGTGCAGTGCGTGAACACCGGCCGCCGGTGCAAGGAGTGACGATGATCCAGGCGAACTTCGCGTCCGGTGTGGACGAACTGCGCGCCACCGAGGACGTGCACCGGCTGCTCGACCGCCTCACGGTGGTGGAGGACGCCACGCTCGTGCACGCGGACTGCCCGGACCACCTCGTGCGGGTCGGCGTGCGCGGTGACCGCGGGGCGATGCTGTTCACCGACGTGATCACCGGTTCGTGGGCCAGCCTCGGCGAGGGCCCCCGCCAACGCCCCCGGTACGCCGGGGTCAACTTCCCCACCCACTGCGAGATCCCGGTCGCCGACCTCGCCGTCGCGATCGAGGAGTTCCTCGCCACCGGACAGCGTCCGACGCTCGTCCCGTGGCAGCAGGTGAGGTGAGGAAGACGCCATCCCCGATCCGCGCGGCGGCGGGTCGGGGATGGCCCCTCTCCGGGTTCAGCCCGCCTGGAGGGCGAGGTACAGGTCCACCCGTTCGGTGAAGTCCGAGAGGTCGACCCCCAGCAGGTCTTCGACCCGTCCCACCCGGTAGCGCAAGGTGTTCACGTGGACGTGCAGCCGTGCGGCCGCCGTGGTCCACGAGCCGGAGCAGTCGAGGAACACCCGCAGCGTGCCCACGAGGTCCGAACCGTGCTCGGCGTCGTAGTCCAGCACCGGGCCCAGGAGCCGCCGGCGCAGCGAGCGGCGCAGCTCCTCGGGCACACCGGCCAGCAGCAGCTGGTGCAGCGCGATCTCTTCCCCCGCCACCACGCAGGTCCGCCCGGTCCGCCGTTCGCCCAGCCGCCGGGCGTGCGACGCCTCCTCCGCCGCGCCACGCAGCCCGGCGTGACCCACCGGTGACGAGATGCCGACCAGGACCCTGGTCGAGCGCAGACCCGGTTCGAGCGTCCGCAACGCCGTCCGGACCCCTTCCGCCCACGACCCGGACGGCACGAGCGCGTACACCTCCGCGCCGGCGGCGGCCACCAGGAACGTCGGCGCGACCGACGCCAGCACCTCCTCCACCAGCGCGACGGCCTGCTCGACCCGCCCGTCCGACACCGACGCCGCCAGCACCCGCAGCGGGGCGTCCGGGTCCCAGCCGACCGCGGCGATCCGCGCGGCGACCTCACCGCCGGTGAGCACCTGCCGCACCAGGGGCCCGGCCGCCCGGTTCTCGATCTCCCGCCCCTGCAGGACCCGCGCCCGCTCCACGCCGACCAAATCGGCCAGCTCGGCGGCGACCTCGTCGTGCGTCCGGTCGCCGGAGACCACGAGGATCCACGAGGTGAGCCGGGAACCCCCGCGCGCGGACACCGGCAGCAACGTCACGCCGCGCACCGCCCTGGGCAGCCGGTCGGCCAGCAGGAACTCCCGCACCAACGCCTCGGCCCCGGGCAGTTCGGGCCCGGCGACGACGTGACCGGTGCAGGCCAGCACCCAGCACGGCGCGTCCAGCTCCGCCGCGCCCGCGGCCACCAGCTCGGCCAACCCACCGCCTTCGACGACCACGGTGAGCAGCCGCCGGTGCCTGCCGAGCAGCGCGCCCGCGTCGCCGACCCGTTCGGCCGCGAGCTCGGTCACCACGCGCTCGGTGATGACCGCGAACGACAGGTCGACCGGTACCTGCAACAGCGGCACGCCGTGCCGTTCGCAGGCCTTGACCAGCGCCCCGGGCAATTCGCCGACATCGGGTGGGCTGGCCGCCAACGCGGCGACTCCCGACGCCGCCAAGGAAGCGACAAACTTTTCACAATCGGCCGCGGTCCGGTGCCACAACAGCCCGGAGAGCACCAGCTCGCCACCGGACAGGTAGCGGGCGGGATCCGGTAGTTCGGTGCCGTAGAGCCTGGTCACCGGCCTGTCCAGCGACTCGGCGCCGCGGACGAGGCGAAGCCGGAGTTCGGGCATCCCGAGCAGGCTCCGAACCAGCAACACGCGCGCCTCCTCCCCGTCATCCCGGCGGTTTACCTTCGTCCGATCGTGTTTGTAGGAAAGCACAAATCCCCTCGCTGTAGGAGCCTGGGATTCATGCGCCGCCGCCGTAGCCGATCACCGTCCCGGGTCTGTGTACTGGCTCACACACCGCGCACTCCAGCCACCGAGGTAGCCGATGGATTTCCTCCGCCCCGACACCCTCGCCGAGGCGCTCGTGCTCAAGGCGCAACGCCCGGACGCCGTGCCCATCGCGGGCGGCACGGACGTGATGGTGGAGCTGAACTTCGACCACCGCCGCCCGGCGGCCCTGCTCGACCTGACCCGGATCGCCGAACTCCGCTCCTGGGACGCGGACGACGCCGACGGCGGCACGGTGCGCATCGGCTCCGGCGTCCCGTACACCCGGATCATCGACGAGTTGGGCGAGCGCCTGCCCGGGCTCGCGATGGCCTCCCGCACGGTCGGTTCGCCGCAGATCCGCAACCGCGGCACGGTCGGCGGCAACCTGGGCGCCGCGTCACCCGCCGGTGACACGCACCCGGTGCTGCTCGTCGCCGACGCCACCGTGGAGGCCGCCTCCACCAGGGGCACCCGGCTCATCCCGGCCACCGACTTCTACCTGGGCGTGAAGCGCAACGCGCTGGAGCCGGACGAGCTGATCACGGCGGTCCACGTGCCGGTCGCCCGGGCGCCCCAGCAGTTCTCCAAGGTCGGCACGCGCAACGCCATGGTGATCGCGGTGTGCTCGTTCGCCATCGCCCTGCACCCGGAGCAGCACCGGGTCGGCGCGGCGGTCGGGAGTGCCGCGCCCACGCCGCGGCGTGCGTCGGCGGCCGAGGAGTTCCTGTCCGCCGAGCTGACCTCCACCGACCAGTGGGAGTCGCCGAAACCGCTGCTCGACTCGGTGAAGCGGCGGTTCGGCGAACTCGTGGCGGAGGCCGCGAGCCCGATCGACGACGTGCGCGGCTCGGCCGCCTACCGCAAGCACGCCCTCTCCGTGCTGGCCCGCCGCACGCTCGACTGGGCCTGGCGCGACTACTCCGAGAAGGTGGCCTGACCATGCGCGTGAACGTGACGGTGAACGGCGAGCAGAAGCAAGCCGACGACGTGTGGGAGGGCGAGAGCCTGTTGTTCCTGCTGCGCGAGCGGCTCGGCCTGCCGGGCTCCAAGAACGCCTGCGAGCAGGGCGAGTGCGGCTCGTGCACGGTGTACCTGGACAACACGCCGGTGTGCTCCTGCCTGGTGGCCGCGGGCCAGGTGCAGGACCGCGAGGTGTGGACGGTGGAGGGGATCGCCCGGAAGGACCCGGCTCACGCGGACGATCGGCTCGACCCCGTCCAGGCGGCGTTCGTGGACGCGGGCGCGGTGCAGTGCGGGTTCTGCACGCCCGGCCTGGTGGTCGCCGCGCACGACCTGCTCGACCGGGTGCCGCGGCCCAGCGACCCGGAGATCCGCGAGGCGCTGGCCGGGAACCTGTGCCGCTGCACCGGCTACGAGAAGATCCTCGACGCCGTGCGCCTGGCCGCGACCCGCAAGGCGGACCCCGAGGGCGCGGCGCGATGACGCCGACCGTCCTCGACGGCGTCGCGATCGCCACGGTGGACGCCGCGGGCACCGAGCACGCGTTCGGCCACGTCGTCATCGAGAACGGCCGGATCACCGCCGTGGGACCCGGCCAGGCGCCCAGGCCGACCGGCCCGCACACGTGGGTCGACGGCAGCGGCTGCCTCGTCACGCCCGGCCTGGTCAACACCCACCACCACCTCTACCAGTGGGCCACCCGGGGCATCGCCCAGGACGCCACGCTGTTCGAGTGGTTGACCGCGCTGTACCCGGTGTGGCGCGGCCTGGACGCGGAGATCACGCACTCGGCGGCCTCCGCCGGGCTGGCGCGGCTCGCGACCACCGGGTGCACGACCGCCGCCGACCACCACTACGTCCACCCGCGCGAGGGCGGCGACCAGTTCGGCGCCCTGGTCGAGGCGGGCAGGCGCATCGGCATCCGACTGCACGCCGTCCGCGGCTCGATGGACCGCGGCCGGTCGCACGGCGGTCTCCCGCCGGACAACCTGGTCGAGGACACCGAAGCCGCGCTCGTCGCCACCGAACGGGCGGTCGTCGACCACCACGACCCGGGCCCGGACGCCCTGGTCCGGGTGGCCGTCGGACCGTGCTCGCCGTTCTCCGTCAGCGCCGAGCTGATGACCGGTGCGGCCGAACTGGCCCGCGCCCGCGGCGTCCGGCTGCACACCCACCTCGCCGAGACCGTCGACGAGGAGGAGCAGTGCCAGGCCGAGTACGGCTGCACGCCCACCGAGTACGCCGAACGCCTCGGCTGGCTCGGCGACGACGTGTGGCTCGCGCACACCGTGCACCTGTCGCCCGCGGCGGTGAAGCGGCTGGGCGCGACCGGCACCGGCAGCGCGCACTGCCCCACGTCCAACGGCCGGCTGGGCACCGGCATCGCCCCCGTCCGCGACCTGCTCGACGCGGGTGCGCCGGTCGGCCTCGGCGTGGACGGCGCGGCCTCCAACGAGTCCGCCGGGATGGTCGAGGAGCTGCACCAGGCCCTGCTCCAGGCCCGGCAGCGCGGCGGTCCCAAGGCGTTGGACGCCCGCGAGGCGCTGTGGATGGGCACCATGGGCGGCGCGCGCTGCCTCGGCCGTGAGGCGGAGATCGGTTCGATCGAACCGGGCAAGCTCGCCGACCTCGCGGTGTGGCGCCTCGACGGTCTCGACCACGCGGGCATCGACGACCCGGTGGCCGCCCTGGTGCTCGGCCCGCTGCCGAAGCTCAAGCTCCTGGTGGTGGGCGGCCGGACCGTGGTGGACGACGGCGAGCTGCGCACCGCCTCCGAAACCGACCTCGCGCGCGACCTGCGTGCCGCCGCCGAGCGACTGAAGGGGACGCGATGAGCCTCACCCCCGCCGAACTGACCTCCGCCGTGCCCGGCGGCATCGGTTCCAGCCCGCAGCGGCCCGACGGGAACCTCAAGGTGCGCGGCGAGTTCGCCTACGCCTCGGACCTGTGGCACGAGGACATGATCTGGGGCACGACCCTGCGCAGCCCGCACCCCTACGCGCGGATCGTCTCGGTCGACCTGACCGAGGCGCTGAAGGTGCCCGGCGTGTACGCCGTGCTCACGCACCAGGACGTGCCCGGGCTGAACAGGTACGGGTTGGAGCACAAGGACCAGCCGGTGCTCGCCGAGGACGTCGTGCGCTACCAGGGCGAACCGGTCGCGCTGGTCGGCGCGGACCACCCGGAGACCGCGCAGCGCGCCATGAAGCGCATCAAGGTCGAGTACGAGGTGCTCAGGCCCGTCGTGGACATGGAGACCGCGCCCGACGACACGCCCCTGCACCCCGGCGGCAACCTGGTGCGGCACGTGCCCGTGCGGCGTGGCGACCAGCACGCGACGGCCGAGGTGGTGGTCACCGGTCGGTACGAGGTCGGCATGCAGGACCAGGCGTTCCTCGGTCCCGAGTCCGGCCTGGCCGTGCCCGCCGAGGACGGCGGCGTGGACCTCTACGTCGCCACGCAGTGGCTGCACGTCGACCAGGGCCAGGTCGCGGCGGCGCTCGGCCTGCCGCTGGAGCAGGTGCGGCTGACGCTGTCCGGTGTCGGCGGCGCGTTCGGCGGGCGGGAGGACCTGTCCATGCAGGTGCACGCGTGCCTGCTGGCGCGGCACACGGGCAAGCCCACCAAGATGGTCTACAACCGCGAGGAGTCGTTCTACGGCCACGTGCACCGGCACCCGGCGGTGCTGTACTACGAGCACGGCGCGGACCGCACCGGCAAGCTGGTGTACGTCAGGGCGCGCATCCACCTCGACGGCGGCGCGTACGCCTCCAGCACCTCCGCCGTGGTGGCGAACGCGGCGACGCTCGGCGTCGGCCCCTACGACGTGGACAACGTGACCGTCGACTGCTGGGGCGTCTACACGAACAACCCGCCGTGCGGCGCGATGCGCGGGTTCGGCGCGGTGCAGGCGGGTTTCGCCTACGAGTCGCAGATGGACAAGCTCGCCGAGGCGCTGGGCATGGACCCGGTGGACGTGCGGGTCGTCAACGCGATGAGCGAGGGCTCGGTCATGCCGACCGGGCAGGTGGTCGACTCCGCCGCGCCGGTCGCGCAGCTGCTGAAGCTGGTGAAGGACAAGCCGATGCCGCCGCTGCCTACCGCGGTCGACCTGCGCGACATGCCGGGTGGCGTCTCCAACACCACGCACGGCGAAGGTGTGGTGCGCGGCGTGGGGTACGCCGTGGGCATCAAGAACATCTGCTTCTCCGAGGGCTACGACGACTACTCCACCGCCCGGGTCCGATTGCAGGTCATCAACGGCGAACCGGCCGCGCTGGCGCACACCGCGGCGGCCGAGGTGGGTCAGGGCCTCGTGACGATCATGCAGCAGATCGTGCGCACCGAACTCGGTGTGGAGCGGGTGACGATCCTGCCGATGGACACCAGCATCGGCAACGGCGGCTCCACCTCCGCGTCCCGCCAGACCTACGTGACCGGCGGCGCGGTGAAGGCCGCGTGCGCGGCCGTGCGCGAGGAGCTGGCCAAGCTCGCCGGCGGCCGCGACCTGTCGACCCTGGACCTGGCCGACCTGCTGGGCGACGAGGTGATCGACGAGACCGTGGAGTGGCGGCACCGCGCGACCGAACCCATCGACCCGGAGACCGGGCAGGGCAACGCGCACGTGCAGTACGGGTTCGCCGCGCACCGGGCCGTGGTGGACGTGGACGTGGAGCTGGGCCTGGTGAAGGTGGTCGGGCTGGACTGCGCGCAGGACGTCGGCAAGGCGCTCAACCCGCAGGCCGTGCTGGGCCAGATCCAGGGCGGTTCGGCGCAGGGCCTCGGCCTCGCGGTGATGGAGGAGATCCAGATCTCGGGCGGCAAGGTGCGCAACCCGTCGTTCACCGACTACCTCATCCCGACCGTGCTCGACATGCCACCGATGAGCATCGACGTGCTGGAACTCGCCGACCCGAACGCGCCCTACGGTGTGCGCGGCGTCGGTGAGCCGCCCACCATCTCGTCCACGCCGGCCATCGTCGCGGCCATCCGCGCCGCCACCGGCCTGGCCCTGACCCGCGTGCCCGTGCGACCCGAGCACATCACCGGCACCTGATCCCCGCGCGAACCACCCGGGCCACGGCCGCCGTGGCGCGTTCGCGCACGCCCCGAGGAGCACCCCATGACCACGTCCCTGTCCCCCGACCACGCCTGGCTGCGCGCGTCGATCGACCTCGCCACCCGCAACGTCGCCGCCGGCGGCGGCCCGTTCGGCGCGGTCGTCATCCGGGCCGGCGAGGTGATCGCGACCGGCACCAACCAGGTCACCCCCACGCTCGACCCGACCGCGCACGCCGAGGTGGTCGCCATCCGGGCGGCCTGCCAGGCCATCGGCGACTTCCGGCTCACCGGCTGCGTGCTGGTGTCGTCGTGCGAGCCGTGCCCGCTG
The DNA here is from genome assembly GCF_040673975.1 of Actinosynnema sp. NPDC050801. Taxonomy (NCBI): domain Bacteria; kingdom Bacillati; phylum Actinomycetota; class Actinomycetes; order Pseudonocardiales; family Pseudonocardiaceae; genus Actinosynnema; species Actinosynnema sp. NPDC050801. The sequence goes on from NZ_JBFAQZ010000010.1 coordinate 100,984, forward strand.
TGCCTGTCCGCCGCCCTGTGGGCACGGGTGGACCGGGTCGTCTACGCCGCCGACCGGCACGACGCCGCCGCGGCCGGGTTCGACGACCGCGAGTTCTACGAGTTGTTCGGCAGGCCGCGCGAGACGTGGAACCTGCCGGTGCACCAGGTCTCCACGGGCGTGGACGACGCGCCGTTCACCGCGTGGCTGTCCCGGACCGACCGCGTCGACTACTAGGCGGACGGGCCCCGGAAGGAGACACCGCGGCAGGCGCCCGAACCCCGGGAGACGACCGGGCCCGGTCGTCTCCCGGGGAGATCGATCACCGGGTCTCCGTCCCGGAACGCGACACCAGCAGTCCCCGCTCGTAGGCCACCGCGACGGCGGCGGCGCGGTCCTTCACGCCCAGCTTGGCGTAGACGTGCACCAGGTGCGTCTTCACGGTCGCCTCGCTGATGAAGAGCTTCGCCGCCGCCTCGCGGTTCGTGCACCCGCGCGCGATCAGCGCCAGCACCTCCACCTCCCGGTCGCTCAACGGCTCCGCCGCGGGCTGCCGCACCTGACCCACCAGGCGGGTCGCCACGGACGGCGACAGCACCGCCTCTCCCCTGGCCGCCGAACGCACCGCCCGGAACAGCTCGTCGCGCGGCGTGTCCTTCAACAGGTACCCGGTGGCGCCCGCCTTGATCGCCGGCAGCACGTCGCTGTCCGTGTCGTACGTGGTCAGCACCAACACCCTGGTCGGGCAGCCGCGCAACCGCTCGATGGCGGTGACGCCGTCCACACCGGGCATCCGCAGGTCCATCAGCACGACGTCCGGCAGCAGTGCCCGCACCACCGTCACCGCCTCCGCGCCGTCCGCCGCCTCACCCACCACGTCGACGTCACCGGCGCCCGCGAGCATCCCGCGCAGCCCGTCGCGCACCACGGGGTGGTCGTCCACGATCACCACGCGGATCACCTGGCCACCTCGGCCGGGATCGCGGGCACCGACGCGGACACCGCCGTGCCGCCGCCCGGCTCGGACTCCACCACCAGCGCTCCCGCCAGGCGCGACACCCGTTGGCGCATGCCCACCAGCCCGAACCCGTCCGTGCGCACCTCCGGGTCGAACCCGGCGCCGTCGTCACGCACGTCCAACGTCACCACGTCCTCCATGTACGACAACGTCAACCCGACACGTGAAGCGCGCGCGTGCTTGGCGACGTTGGACAGCGCCTCCTGGGCGGCACGCAGCAACGTGACCTCCACCTCGGGGTGCAGAGCGCGCGCCGCGCCCGTCGTGTGGAGCGACGCGGCCACCCCCGTCTGGTCCGCCCACCCCGCCGTGACCTCGGCCAACGCGTCCGGCAGGTTCGCGTCCACCAGCGCGGGCGGCCGCAGGGCGTGCACCGAACGACGGGCCTCGGCCAGGTTCTCCCGCGCCAGCCGCAACGCCGTCTCGACGTGCCGCGGCGGGTTCTCGTCGGCCTGGAGCTGGGTGATGATGCCGGTGAACCCCTGGGCGAGCGTGTCGTGGATCTCCCGCGCCAACCGCTGCCGTTCGTCCAGCACACCGGCCTCGCGCGCCTGGATGAGCAACTGGGCGTGCAGTCCCGCGTTCTCCTCCATCATCGCCTCCATCTGGGCGACCATCTCCTTGCGGCGCCGTGACTGCTCGGAGGTGACGTGGCCGAGCGCGGTGAACGTGCAGGCGATGATCACGATGAACACGACGATGATCAGGTACACCACGATCGGCCCCCACTCCGCCGGCGGGAGGCCCCCGTACAACGACGTCGCCGCGAGCACGCCGGTGGCCGACACCCCGGCGAGCTTCCACCGGCCGGGCAGCACGTCCACGGCGTAGATGTACCCGGCGAAGGAGAAGAACCCGAACAGCGGGTCGCGCAGCCCCAGCAGGCCGTACGCGACCAGGATGCCGACGAAGAACACCGCCATCAGACCGGTCCGGGAGCGCCAGCCCGGGTGCAGCGTGTACCACCACAGCATCCACAGGCCGGTCGCCGCCGCGATGCCCACGTTGACCGCGGTGGTCGACGCGGGGTCCGTCCCGACCACCAGGTACATGGCGGTCGTCAGCACCAGCACGAAGTACGGGATGGCGCGCCCGGCGACGTCCAGCCGCCGTTCCCACGTGTCCAGCACGTCCATCGCGCGCACCTCGCTACTCCCAGCGGAACGACTTCGCGGCGACCGTACCCGCTGCCAGCGTGACCAGGGTGAGGACGCCGAGGTGCACCGGATCCGGCGCGACGCCCAACCACGACTCCTGCAGGGCACCGACGCCCGGCGGCAGGTACTCGCCGATGGTGTTGAGGAGGTCGGGCAGCAGGAACCGGGGCAGGTACACGCCGCCGAAGAACATGACCAGCATGAACACCACGGTCGCCCACCCGCCCGCGGACCGCGCGGTCGGCGCCCAGGCCGCGACCAGCAGACCGAGCGCGGACAGCGACAGCATGCCGAGCAGGCACGTCACGAAGAACCCGAGCGGGTGGTGCGGCAGGTCGATGCCGAACACCGCCCGGGCCACGACCATGAGCAGCACGATCGAGATCGCGCCCGCGATCACGTTGACGAGCACCTGCGCCACCAGCAGGCGCGCCGGGTGGACCGGGGTGGTGGAGAAGCGGCGCAGCACGCCCTTCTCGCGGTAGGTGGCCACCGTGGCGGGCAGCTTGTTCAGCCCCAGGAACGCCAGCGTGACCACCACCAGCGACGACATGTAGGCGTCGATGAACCGCTGGTCGGCGAAGTTCGGGTCGGGCGTGCGCAGCGCGGGGATCGCGCCGAGCACCAGCAGCAGGATGGTCGGGAAGAGGACGGCGAACACGACCATGCTCGGCTCGCGCAGGAACAGCTTCCACTCGGTGGTGACGATCTTCAGCATGCTGCTACTCCGTGAAGGTGCGGCCGGTGAGGCGGATGAAGGCGTCGTCCAGGCCCGCCTGCTCGATGCGCAGGTCGGCGGCGACGATCTGGTTGCGGGCGAGCACGGACGTGACGGCGTGCAGCAGGTTGCCCGTGCCGGTCACGACGAGCTGCGGCCCGTGCCGCTCGACGTGCGCGACCTCGGGCAGCTCTTCCAGCAGCGCGACGTCGAACGGGGTGGCGGGCCGGAACCGGACCCGCTGCTCACCGTCCACCCGGGACACCAGCCCGGCCGGGCTGTCGACCGCGACGAGCCTGCCGCCGTCGATCAGCGCGATCCGGTCGCACAGCCGTTCGGCCTCTTCCATGAAGTGCGTGACCAGGACGACCGTGACGCCGGCGTCGCGGACCTGCTCGACCAGGCTCCACGTGTCGCGGCGGGCCTGCGGGTCCAGGCCGGTGGTGAGCTCGTCCAGCACGGCGACCTTGGGCTTGCCGATCAGCGCCAGCGCGATGGAGACGCGCTGCTTCTGGCCGCCGGAGAGCTTGCGGTACTCGGTCTTGGCGCGATCGGCCAGGCCGAGGCGTGCCAGCAGCTCCCGCCAGTCCGCCGGGTCGCGGTAGAAGGAGGCGTAGAGGTCGAGGGCCTCGCCGACCCGGATCCGGTCGGGCAGCTCGCTCTGTTGCAGCTGCACGCCCAGCCGGGTCCGGAGCTTCACCCGATCGCGTTGCGGGTCGAGGCCGTCGACACGGATCGTGCCGCCGTCCGGGGTGCGCAGGCCCTCCACGCACTCGACGGTCGTGGTCTTCCCCGCCCCGTTCGGGCCGAGGATGCCGAAGATCTCCCCCTCGTCGACGGTGAACGACACACCGTCCACCGCGACCTTCCGGTCGTACCTCTTGACGAGGTCGACCACTTCGATGATTGCCATGCCACCAGCGTCGTCGCGGCGGCGTTCATCCGGATCGCACGGCGGGCCAGACCTCGCATCAACCGATCGGTTGATCTTCCCGTAGACCACCCTGAGCCACCTCGGGGTGCACCTGAGCGTTGAACTCGGGGGTCCTGAACGTAGGACACGCGCGACGCGAACGTAGGACACGCGCGTTCTGAACGTAGGACACGCGGGGGTTGGGGGTTGGGCTCGCGCGGGGGTCAGGGGTGCAGGCCGTGCAGGACTTGGGTGACCAGGGCGGTGACGACCTCGGCGTTGTGGGAGTTGTCGCCCGGGCGGAGGGTGCGGGCGGCGGCCTCGACGGCGCCGTGGATCAGGGTGGCGCGCAGGGCGGGTGACGGGACGCCCGCCTCGGTGAGCGCGTCGGTCAGAGGGGCCAGGAGCTTCTCGTGCTCGGCGCGGATCCGGGTGCGGGCGGCCTCGGGCAGCGCGTGGGCGGAGAGGGCGACCACGGCGCTGTGGCTGCCGTCGGCGATGATCTCCAGCTCGGTGCGGAGGTAGGCCTCGACCTTGGCCCGCACGCCGTCGACCGAGCGCACCGCCTCGACCAGCTTGCGACCCCACTCGGGCAGCTCGTCGGACACGATCGCGGCGACCAGCTCCTCGCGGGAGCGGAAGTACTCGTACAGGCTCGGCCGCGACAGACCGACCCGACGCGCCAGCGACGCGAGGGTCAACGCGTCCGCGCCCTCCGAGGCCACGATGTCACGCCCGGCGTCCAGCAGGTCCCGCAGCCGGTTCGCGCGGTGCTGCGCCAGCGTGTCGGCGCTGATCCTGGGCACCCACCGAATCCTAGCCCTTGCGTTACCTACGCGCCGTTGGAACACTTCCCTACACAGCGTCGGGAACCACGGAGGTGTCGGGTGTTCATCGCGACCAACCGCTTGTTCGTCCCCGCCGAGCGCGCCGAGGAGTTCGAGGCGCACTTCAGGAGCAACATGCGCACCTACCTGCCCGGCGTGCCCGGCCTGCGCCGCAGCACGCTGCTGCGCCCGACCCGCCCCGACCAGCCGTACGTGTCGGTCAACGAGTTCGACACCGAGGACGACTTCCGCGCCTGGGTGGCGTCGGACTCCTTCAGAGAGGCGCACCGGCGCAACGCCGGCATCGCGCGCCACGTGACGGGCAACGCCGTGGAGACCTTCCACCACTCGGAGGATCTCCTGCTCGCCCCGTGACCGCCGGTCGACCGCTGATCACATCGCCGACCGACCTCCGGCCGACCGCGGGTCGACCGCCCGTCAGGGAATGGTGATCGTCCTCATCCGCTCCACCTCGTCGGTCTGGGAGGCGACCACGTCGTTGGCCATCTCCTCGACCCGCACGTCGGTGCCCGAGGACAGCAGCTCGACCGCCATCTGCACCGCGCCCTCGTGGTGGGCGATCATCAACTTCAGGAACAGCCGGTCGAAGTCCGCACCGCGGGCCGCTTCGAGCGCGGCCAACTGCTCGTCGGTGGCCATGCCGGGCATCGACCCGTGGTCCACTTCCGGCAGGTCGGCGCTGTGGCCGTGCGCGGGCGCGCTCTCCGCGTACTGCCGCTGCCACTGCTTCATCCCGCTGATCTCGGGCCCCTGCGTGTCGTGGATGCGCGACGCGAGGCCGCGCACCGTCTCGTTCTGCGCGCGTTCCGGCGCGAGCGCGGTCATGGTCAGCGCCTGCTCGTGGTGGACGATCATGCGGGCCACGTACTCCAGGTCCGCCTCGCTCGGCGCGACCCACCGATCGGTGCCGAAGTCCTCCGGCGCCAGGGTCTGCGCTTGCTCACCGGGCCCTTGTGGCGCGATGATCGGAGGCTGGTCGGGCGATTGCGCCGTGCAGCCCGCCAGGACGGCCGCCAGCACCGCGACGAACACGATCCGCATCCCACTACCCCCTAGAACCACCGGTCGGCCGCCAACGTACCCGGCGGTCCCACGACTCGGAAGTCGGAGGATTCCCGACGAATGGGTCTGTCCTTAGCGTTGCGAACGGGTGATACTGCGGACCCTGCACTGGGTTGGAAGGGGAACCTGAAGTGGAAGTACGCGATTTGACCCGCCGGCGCAGAACGCCGGCCGCGGTCTTGGGGGCGTTCGCGCTGAGCCTGTCGGTCGTGGCCTGGGCACCTCAGGCGACCGCGGCACCGGACGACGCCGACCTGGCCGGTCTGTCCGAGACCCAACTGTCGAGCCAGGAGCAGCCGGCCACCGGCCTCCCCGGCGTCGACGAGATCCGCAACAGCCGCAACGTCAAGCACCTGGCGAACCTCCCGAAGCCGGCGCCCTTCACCGCCTCTTCGACGTGGTCGGACCTGGCGTTCCAGAACGGTTACGCGTTCGACGGCAACTACGACGGCTTCGTCATCTACGACGTGCGCAACCCGCACAAGCCGTCCATCGTGAGCACGGTCTGGTGCCCGGGCTCGCAGAACGACATCTCGGTCAAGGACAACCTGCTCTTCCTGTCCACCGACTCCTCGCGCAGTGACAACTCCTGCGCCAGCACGCCGCTCTCCGCGACCAACAAGAACGCGTGGGAGGGCATCAAGATCTTCGACATCAGCGACAAGAAGAACCCGAGGTACGTCGCCGCGGTCGAGACCAAGTGCGGTTCGCACACGCACACGCTGGTGCCGGACAAGAAGGGCAAGAACGCCTACCTGTACGTCTCGTCGTACGGCCCCAACGACACCTTCCCCGACTGCAAGACGCCGCACGACCTGATCTCCATCGTCAAGGTCCCGCTCAAGGACCCGGCGTCGGCGTCGGTGCTGTCGGAGACCGTGCTGTTCCCGGACGGCGGCAACCCCGGCCGTGAGGGCACGATCGAGGACGGCTACGTCCGCGCCACCTCCGGCTGCCACGACATCACCGTGTACCCGTCGAAGGACCTCGCGGCCGGCGCCTGCATGGGTGACGGCGTGCTGTGGGACATCTCCGACCGGGAGAGGCCCCGCGAGATCAGCCGCGTGCAGGACAACGTGAACTTCGCGTTCTGGCACTCGGCCACCTTCAACAACGCGGGCACCAAGGTCGTCTTCACCGACGAGCTCGGCGGCGGCAGCGCCCCGACCTGCAACGAGAAGATCGGTCCGACCCGCGGTGCGGACGGCATCTACGACATCACCGGTCACGGTGACGGTCGCAAGCTGGAGTTCCGCTCGTACTACAAGATCTCCCGGGCCCAGGGCGACACCGAGAACTGCGTGGCGCACAACGGCTCGCTGATCCCCGTGCAGGGTCGCGACATCATGGTGCAGGCGTGGTACCAGGGCGGCATCTCGATCTGGGACTTCACCGACTCCCGCAACCCCAAGGAGATCGGCTGGTTCGAGCGCGGTCCGCTGCCCAACGGCGCCGGCGGCGGCTCGTGGTCGGCGTACTACTACAACGGCTACATCTTCTCCTCCGACATGGCCAAGGGCTTCGACGTCCTCGACATCCGCGACCCGCGGACCATGACGGCGAAGCTCGTCCGCGTCGGCGAGCTGAACGTGCAGACGCAGGGCTCGTACCGGGACCTGTTCCCGCGCTAGCCCCAGGCGGTCCGACGACCGCCCGGACGCAGAAGGGGCCCGCCGCGCACCAGCGGCGGGCCCCTTTTCGTCCGCCCGGCGGTACGGACACTGCATATTCCCCCTTTTAGGACCGCATTTTCGCGGTTCGGTACTCCTTGGTGGTGAATTCGTCCGCACCGCGTCCTACTCCGCGTAGGATCGGAGCCGATTCCTCTTCACGAATTCCTCGCGAGGAGTATTCCCATGCCGGACATGACCCTCTACCGGGGTGAGCGCGACAATGTCTGGCCGGCACCCGCCGTGCGTCTCATCTGGGGCGGCATGACCATTCGGGATCCGTGGCCGGGCGCGCGACTGCCGAACCAGGCGGCCACCGGCGCGTGGTCGGCGCTCTCGCGGGCGATCAGCACCTGCGGCAACGACCGGGCGGAGTTCTCCCGGACCCTGCGGGCGGCGGGCGTCTCCTACGGCCTGAACTTCACCCGCACGCCCGGCCCGGTCGAGTCGGAATCCGACCACCACTACGTGGTCACCATCCACCACGCCCGCACGTTCCTGCTGCGCTACGGCGGCGTCGGCGGCTGGACGCTGGGCGACGAGGTGCCCTGGGTGACCGATCCGACCGCGGCCGACCAGGATTACGTGGTGCTGAACGGACCGCAGGTGAGCCGGTCGACGGTATTGGGCTACGGCCATTTCGCCGACACCCCGGAAGTCACCCTGTTCACCGACGTGCCGACCGGGTGGGTGACTTCCGTGAACGGTCAGCCGATCGGCGCGCGCGGGGTGCGCGTGCTGACCGATTCGGCGTTGTCGGAAGCCGAACGGCTCAGGTTGACGAAATTGCGCCGGCCTTAGACGATGTCTCACGTGGTTTGAGCGGCGTGTCATGATCTTGGATCGTGGTCGATCGGTTGTCGTTGCGGTTGGTGCCGGATGAGTTGTGGGTGTTGGCGGAGCCGTTGATCCCGAGGTTCAGGGCGCGTCCGCAGGGTGGCGGGACGGCACCGGTGGACGATCGGGCGGTGTTCACCGCGATCGTCTACGTGCTGACCAGTGGGTGCGGGTGGCGGGAGTTGCCGCCGTCGTTCGGGGTCACCGTGCCGACCGCGCATCGCCGGTTCACCGAGTGGACGAAGGCGGCGTTGTGGCGGCGGCTGCACCAAGCCGTGCTGGACGAACTCGGCTCGCGTGGGGAGGTCGACTGGTCGCGGGCGATCCTGGACGCCGCCTCGGTCCGGGCGAAAAAAGGGGCGACATGACCGGTCCGAACCCGGTCGATCGCGGTAAGCCGGGCTCGAAGATCCACGTCGTGTCCGACCGGGCCGGTCTGCCGTTGGCGGTCGGGGTGTCGGCGGCCAACCTGCATGACAGCCAGGCGCTCAAAACCATGCTGATGGCCATCCCGCGCATCCGCTCGCGGCGAGGCCCGCGCCGTTTCCGCCCTGCGAAGCTGCACGCCGACAAGGCCTACGACATCGACCACCTCCGCCGGTGGTTACGACACCGCGGCACTGCCCCGCGCATCGCCCGCAAGGGCGTCGACTCCTCCGACCGGCTTGGTCGCCACCGTTGGGTCGTGGAACGCACGATCTCCTGGCTGACCGGCTACCGGCGCCTGACCATCCGCTACGAACGCCACGCCGACAACTACTGCGCCTTCGCCACCCTCGCCGCAACGCTGACCTGCTTCAAACGACTCACCAAAACCGCCACGTGAGACGTCGTCTTAGCGCTCCGGGGTCATGCGCCGTCGAACAGGTGGGCCGGTCGGCCCTCTTCCAGGCGGACCTGGTCGAAGACCACTTCGCAGCCGGTGCCGACCGGTGACTGGACCTCCAGCCCGACGCGCACCGGGCCGTCCAGGGCGAACTGGCGCCGCAACCGCCACGTCACGCCGTCGTGCGACGAGTGGAAGGCGTACCCGCCGTCGAGGCTGCTGATCCGCAACCACGCGGTGTCGCCGTCGACGGCCGGGCCCACGGCGTCGTCGGACCGTGGGCCGTGCCGGAGCTCACAGGTCCGCCGCCCGGGTCACGCCTCGACGACCATCAGCCGGTCGGCCGCGAAGTCGAGTGCGACGGTCGTGCCGGGAGGGAAGTCGGCCGCGCGGTTGGAGGGCTGGTCGACCCGCACGACCTGGTCGCCGCCGTCGAGCCGGACCGAAAGCCTGGTCACCGACCCGAGGAAGCTCTGCGTGAGCACGTTGCCGACCAGCGCGCCGCCGACCTGGCCGCGGTGCGGGGCGATGCCGATGTCCTCCGGCCGCACGATCACCTTCACCTCGCCGGCCAACCCGGCGGCCGCGGCGGTGTCCAGCCGGTACGGGCCCAGCCGCACGCCGCCTGCCTCGGCGGTGCCGTGCACCGCGTTGGTCACGCCGACGAACTGGGCCACGAACGCGGAGGCGGGCTGCCGGTACACGACGGCGGGCGTGTCCAGCTGCTCCAGCCTGCCCTGCGACATCACGCCGACCCGGTCGGAGACGGCCAACGCCTCCTCCTGGTCGTGCGTGACGAACAGGGTGGTCATGCCCAGTTCGGTCTGGATGCGCCGGATCTCGTCGCGCAGGTTCACCCGCACCTTGGCGTCCAGCGCGGACAGCGGCTCGTCCAGCAGCAGCACCCGCGGCCGGATCGCCAGCGCACGGGCCAGCGCCACGCGTTGCTGCTGGCCGCCGGACAGCTGGTGCGGGTACCGCTTGCCGAGGTGGGCCAGCCCGACCAGCTCCAGCAGTTCGGCGACCCGCCCGGCCCGGTCCGGCGCCTTGCGCAGCCGCGGGCCGAACGCGACGTTCTGCGTCACGGTCATGTTCGGGAACAGGCTGTAGGCCTGGAACACCATGCCCATGTCCCGCTTGTTCGCGGGCACTCCGGTGATGTCGCGACCGTCCACCAGGACGGTGCCCGAGTCGGCCGTCTCGAACCCGGCGACGATGCGCAACGCGGTCGTCTTGCCGCAGCCGCTGGGCCCGAGCAGGCTGACCAACTCGCCCTCGGCGAGTTCCAGGTCGAGCCCGTCGAGCGCGGTCTGGCCGCCGAACGACTTGCGCAGCCCGGCCAGTCGCAGGTACCCCATGTCAGCCTTCCTCGACGGCGGTGCCGCGCCGCCGCCTGCCGATGAACGAGAGCAGGAACAACAGCACGAACGCGAACAGCAGGCTCAGCAGCGACACCGCGATCGACACGCCCGCGTCGCGCTTGCCGAGCAGGTTGACCCGCACCTGCAACGTGTCGAAGTTCAGCAGCGACGCGATGGTGAACTCGCCGAGCACCAACGCCACCGACAGCAGCGACGCGCCGAGCAGCGCGGTGCGGATGTTGGGCACCACGACCCGCAGCAGCACCGTGCCCCAGGACGCGCCGAGGCCGCGGGCCGCCTCCGCCAGCGTCTTCAGGTCGATCGCGGACAGCCCCGCGTCGATCGCGCGGTAGGCGAACGGCAGCACCAGCACCGCGTAGGCGAACGTCAGCGTCAACGGCGAGTCGCCGAGGAAGTAGTTCACCCACGCGTACAGCGGCGCCATGCCCACGACCAGCACGATCGCCGGGATCGCCACCGGCAGCAGGCAGAGGAACTCGACCAGCCTGCGCAGCCCGGGCAGGCGCAGCCGGATCCAGGTCATGGTCGGCACCAGCAGCACCAGCACGACCAGCGAGCTGGTCACCGCGAGCTGCACCGACACCAGGATCGCCTCGACCAGGTCCGGGTCGTCCACGATCGCCGACCACGACGCGAGGCCGCGCGTGCCGCCGGCACCTCGGGTGGAGAACTCCGCCATCGCGACCAGCGGCAGCAGGAAGAACACGCCGAGCGCCAGCAGGATCACGAACCGGGCCACAGCGCGCTTGCCAGACCCGGGCGGCCTGGTCACCGCTGCCATCGGGCGAACCTCCGCTGCAACAGCGCGTACGAGCCCATCGCCACGCCGACCACCACGACCATGCCCAGGCCGAGCGCCTTGCCGAGGTTCTCCTGCCCCAGCAACACCTCACCGGTCAGGAAGCCCCGGATCTGCAACGGCACGATCGGACTGCCCTGCGACACCAGCGCCGCCGCCGTGGCGTAGGCCGAGAACGCGTTGGCGAACAGCAGCAGCAGCGCGCCCAGGAACGCGGGCAGCAGGAGCGGGCCGCCGACGTGCCGCCAGTAGGTCCACGACGAGCCGCCGAGGCTGTCCACCGCCTCCCGCCACTGCGGGCGCAGGCCGTCCAGCGCGGGCAGGAACACGATCACCATCAGCGGGATCTGGAAGAACGTGTAGACCAGGATCAGGCCGGGCAGTTCGAACAGCCACGCGCCGGTGGCGAACAGGTCGACGCCGAACGAGTCGCGCAAGAACCGCGTGACGAAGCCCTGGAAGCCGACCGTGGCCAGGAACGCGAACGCCAGCGGCACACCGCCGAACTGCGCGAGCACGCCCGCACCCGCCACCACCACGCGGCGCAGCGACCCCTCCTGCTTCCCGACCGCCACGGCCCACGACAGCAGGGCGCCGAACGCCGCGCCGAGCAGGGCGGTGATCGCGGACAGCTCCACGCTGCGCAGGAACGCCTGGAGGTACACGCCCCGGGTCAGGTCGACCAGGTTGTCCAGCGTGAACGCCCCGTCCGAGTCCTGGAACGACCCGGCGAGCACCAGCACCGTCGGGTACACCAGGAACGTGCCGACGTAGGCCAGGAACGGCACCACGACCAGCCAGGCGAGGAAGGACTTCGAGGACGGCCCGCGGTCGATCCCCCGCCGGCGCGGGGAGGCCCGCCGACCTCCCCCGGCCGCGGTCGTGACGGGTGCGACCACCGGTCAGCCCACCGCCCCTGCCCACGTGGTGGACAGCACCTGCTTGGCCTTGTCCGACTGCTCCTGGGTCAGGAACACCTGCTCGCCGGAGGTCTTGGGCAGCTTCGCCGCCGCGTCCGCGTCGACCGTGCCGGCCTTGGTCATCGCGTCCATCCGCACCGGCCGCGACAGGCCCTTGAGGAAGAGGTTCTGGCCCTTGTCGGAGTACAGGAACTCCTGCCACAGGCGGGCGGCGGCCGGGTGCGGCGCGTCCTTGTTGACCGCCTGGTTGTAGTACGCGCCGACCTGCGCGCCCGACGGGACGACGACCTTCCAGTCGGCCTTGCCCGCGAGCTTCGCGGTCTGCGCGGCGTTGGTGTAGTCCCAGTCGATCACGACCGGGGTCTGGCCGGACTCGATGGTCGCGGGCGACGGGTCGACCGGCAGGAAGTTGCCGGCGGCCTTCAGCTGCTTGAAGAACTCCACGCCGGGTGCGATGTCGTCGGCCGAGCCGCCGTTGCCCAGCGACGCCATGACCACGCCGGAGAACGCGGCGCCGGCCTGCGTCGGGTCGCCGTTGAGCGCCACCTTGCCCTGGTACTCGGGCTTGAGCAGGTCCTTGACCGAGGTCGGCGCGGGCACCTTGGCGGCGTCGTAGCCGATGGACATGAAGCCGCCGTAGTCGCCGTAGTAGAGCCCGGAAGGCTCCTTCAGCTCGTCGGGGATGTCCGCCCACGTCCGCACCTGGTAGGGCGCGAACACGTCGGTGTTCGCCAACGCCACGTTCAGGCCGAGGTCGAACACGTCGGGCGCGCGGTCGCCGCCCTTGAGCTGCTTGGCGGCGTTGATCTCGTCCTGGCTGGACGCGTCGGGCTGCGCGGAGTCGACCTCGATGCCGTACTCCGCCTCGAACGCCGAGATCATCTCGCCGTAGTTGGCCCAGTCGGGCGGCAGCGCGATGACGTTGAGCCTGCCCTCCTCCTTGGCGGCCTCGACGAGCTTGTCGAACCCGCCGAAGTCGGCGGCCGACTTCGCGGTGGCCGCGGGGGTGCCGCTCGCGGCGCCGTCCTTGGGCGGTGGCGTGCCGCAGGCGGCGACCAGTGCCAGCGCGGTGACGCCGACGCCTACCGACCGCAGGACTCGGGTGTGGTTCACGTCGAACCTTCCTCGGGTGATGAGGGGTTTATTCGCGGACGACCAAAACGTTCGGCCCAGCGGAGGATTCGGGACGCCGAGCGCGCTTGTCAAGCGCAGTGGAAGGACTGAGACCTGTTCGACCGGGTGGGCGAATTCCGGGTGGTCCGGGGGTGTCCGAAGGGTTAACGGTCACACCGGTCGGATCGGCCCGGATCAGCCCATGCGCTGGGCCGCCCGGCGGACGCGGCAACGTCAACAGTCACCGCTCGAATCGCCCCGGTGGGCCGTTGGAAGGACTCCCGCTCGGAAAGGGATGAATCGCCGGCCCGATTTCTGCCGAATTGTCTACTCACGTTCCCGGGGCCCGGTAACGCGTTCCGACGGGTCTTCGACACCCGGTTGTCACGTGACGGAAATGCCCGAACACCTGCGAACCCCCACCAAGAAGGGCAGATCCATGCGTCACCGAAGAAGGTCCTTGACGTCGGCAGCGGTCGGCGCCCTGCTGCTCCCCCTCCTCGTCGGCGTGCCGTCGGCCGTCGCCGCGCCCGTCCCCGGCGAGGACGTGCTCTACACGTTGGACGCGCACTTCGACCAGGGCGTGCTCCAGGACGTCAACCACGACGCCCCCAACAACGACCAGCTCCAGCTCAACCGCCAGACAGTGTTCTTCCCCTACGTCAACGTCGCCGCCTCCGCGCGCGGCACGATGGTCCGCATCGACGTGAACACCGGCGACATCGTCGGCGAGTGGCTGTCCGCGCCGGACGGCCAGGGCCGCAACCCGTCCCGCACCACCGTGGACAAGTTCGGCAACACGTGGCTGTCGAACCGGAACGAGGCGTCCGGCGGCCGGGGCTCGGTCACGCGCGTCGGCGTCATCCGCGGCGGCACCCGGTCGAACGCGGACGGCACGGCCAACCCGAACGGCGACTACCTGAAGGGCCCGTTCGGCTACAACACCTGCCTGGACCGCGACGGTGACGGCCTGATCGCCACCTCGCGCGGCCTGGGCGACATCCGACCGTGGAGCAACGCGGGCGGCGCCGACGCCAACGGCGGCGTCACCACCGCGGCCGACGAGTGCCTGATCACCTACAGCCGCGTCGCGGGCACCAACACCCGCACGGTCGCCGTGGACGCGAACAACAACCTGTGGACCGGCGGCTCCAACACCCAGCACCAGCTGATCTCCGGCGTGGACGGCTCGGTGCTGACGGCACCGTTCAGCCTGGGCTGCGGCGGCTACGGCGGCCTGGTGGACAAGGCGGGCACGCTGTGGTCCGCACGGTACGGCACCAATCTGCTGCGCTACGAGCCCGGCTCCGGCGCGGGCGCCTGCCTGGACACCTCGCACGGCGACTACGGCCTCGGCATGGACCCGGTGACCGGCGAGATCTGGCACACCCAGGTCAACTCCGGCAACACGGTCAAGATGGACCCGGCCGGCACCGTCCTCGGCACCTTCCCGCACGGCCACCCGCGCGCGCAGGGCGTCGCGGTCGACACCGAGGGCAACGTCTGGGTCGCCCACGCGCTCGACAACGGCACGAACACCGTCGGCCACCTGCGCACCGACGGCACGTTCGTCGGCAACGTGGTCCTGCCCGGCGGCAACGGCCCCACCGGTGTCGCGGTCGACACCAACGGCAAGGTGTGGGTCACCAACATCAACTCCAACAACGCCCAGCGCATCGACCCCGACGCGGGGCCGGTCGGCGGCGGCGGGTTCCCCGTCGGCGCGGTCGACCTGACCGTGGACCTCGGCGCCGGCGCCGGGCCGTACAACTACAGCGACATGACCGGGTCCGTGCTCGGCGAGATCACCGCGCCGGTCGGCACGTGGTCGGTGGTGCAGGACGGCGGCGTCGCCGGGCAGACCTGGGGCACGGTCACCTGGAACACCGAGGCGCAGGGCAGCGTCCCGCCGGGCACCTCGATCACAGTCGAGGCGCGCACGTCCGACACCGAGGCCGGTCTGGCCGGCGAGACGTTCACGCCGGTGTCCAACGGGGTGGAGTTCGCCCGGGTCGGCCGGTACGTCGAGGTGCGGGCGACGTTGACGGCGAGCCCGGCCGGCGACAGCCCGGTGCTGTCGGACCTGCGGATCAAGACCTCGGAGCGGACCGGCGTGTTCTCCTGCCAGGCGACCGCGCTGAACCTCGCCGGGATCATCGTGGCGCGGGCCAACCCGCCGGACGTGCCGTGCGTGGACGACTACGAGAACGTGGCCAACGTCAACCTGTCCGCGGGCATCCTGACCGTGCGGGCGAACGCGTTGACCGCGAGCACCGACCAGACGCCGGACGACCTGCTGGCGCTGCCGCCGGCACCCGGTGACGGCGCGGTGTCCTCCGCCCGGGTCGACTACACCCGCATCTCCAGCCTGCTGGTGACCATCGAGGTGGGCGTCATCCAGGCGAACGCCTCGGTGACCTGCGACGCGAACCTCAACCCGCAGTTCGCCGGCTCGTCGCAGATCGCGAGCCTGCGGATCAACGGGGTCTCGGTGGCCGTCGGCAGCGCGCCGCTGACCATCCCGCTGGTGATCGGCTCGTTGCAGCTCAACAGCACGACGACCACGGCGACCAGCGTGGTGCAGCGGGCGTTCGCGCTCGACACCCTGCTGACCGACGTGGTGCTGGGCGAGGCGCGGGCCAACCTGGAGGCGTTGCCGGGCGAGCCCGGCGGCAGTCCCTGCCGGGTCTGAGCCGGTAACCCACTAGTAGCCGTACTATACGTAGTGCGGCTACTAGTGGGGGTTGGTCATGGGCAGGAAGCTGCTGGTCTGGTTGCACGTCGTGTCGTCCACGGGCTGGATGTTCATGGCGTTGGCCCTGTTCGTGGTGGTGAGCTACGCGCTGTCCGCACCCGACCGCGTGGGTGCGTTCGACGTGGCGGTGCTGCTGGACGTGGAGGTGCTCCAGTTCATGGCCACCACGTCGGCCTTCACCGGGCTCATGCTGTCCGGCCTCACCGCGTGGGGGTACTTCCGGCACTGGTGGGTGCTGGCGAAGTTCGCGATCACGTTCACCCAGCTCTACGTGGGCATCTTCGTGCTCAGCCCCAACCTGCACCCGGACGGCTCGCCCCTGCTCATCCGGGTCGGCTCGCTGCTGATGGCCTCGGCGCTGGCCTGCCAGGTGTGGCTGTCGGTGGCCAAGCCGTTCAAGCGGACCCCGTGGGCCGCGCCGACCAAGCCCAGGACCGCGCCGCCGTGGGCCTTCGCCCTGTGCCTGGCCGTGCCCGCGTTCGACTACGCGTTCGGCGAGTTCGTGCTGGGGCGGTCGGTACCGGTGCTGTCGATGCTGATCGTGGTCGTGCACCCCGTGGTCCGTGCCGCGCGCCCGAAGACGCGCGGCACGGTCCGCGTCTAGAGCCGGGGGTCGACCGGTTCGGACTCCAGCGCGAGCACGGCGAACACGCACTCGTGCACGCGCCACAGCGGCTCCTCGCGGGCGACCCGCTCCAAGGCTTCCAGGCCCAGCGCGTACTCGCGGATCGCGAGCGACCGCTTCGCGCCCAGACCGCGTTTGCGCAGGCGTTCCAGGTTCTCCGGCTCGGTGTAGTCCGGGCCGTAGATGATCCGCAGGTACTCGCGCCCGCGCACCTTCACGCCCGGCTGCACCAGGCCGCGGTCGCCGCGCACCAGGTTGGCCAGCGGCTTGACGACCATGCCCTCGCCACCGGCCGCGGTCAGCTCCTCCCACCAGCGGATGCCCGCGGCGACCTGGTCCTCGTCGGTCGTGTCGACCACCAGGTGCCTGGTTCGGGTGAACACCTCGCCCCGGAGTCGGCCGAGCACGTCCAGGTGCCACAGGTGGTCCCGGTCGTGGAACGTCCTGCCGCGTGCGGCCAACAGCTGGAACGGCGCGATGGAGACACCCGCCAGCCCGTCGGTCGGCCGGACGTACCGCTGGTAGGCGTCGCGGTAGCCGATGGCGTTCTCGCGCCTGCTCCGGGTGCGCCGCAGCAGGTCGGAGACGTCGACACCCCGTTCGGCGGTCCGCGCGAGAACGTCCACCGCCGTGCCGAGCGCGCCCGTGGCCGCCGCGCCGACCGAGGCGTACTGCTCCTTGATCAGCCCGGCCGCCTTGGCGTTCCACGGCAGCAGCTCGGTGTCCAGCAGCAGCCAGTCGGTGTCGAACTCGTCCCACAGACCGGCCCTGGTCACCTCCTCGCGCACCCGTGCCAGCAGTTCGTCGCCCAACGGTGGGTCGAAGAACGCCCGGCCGGTCCGCGTGTGGATCACACCTCCGTCGTCCTTGCGCACCAGGACCACGGCGCGCGACCCCATGTGCTTCTCCTCGCAGACCACCTCGCGCACGCCCGCGGCGCGGTACTCGGCGAACGCGTCCTCCGGGTGCTCCAGCACGTCCGGCCGCCGCGAGGTCGCCGTCGGCGCCATCGTCGGCGGCAGGTACAGCAGCGCGTGCGGGTCGATCGCGAAGCGGCTCATCACCTCCAACGCCGACGCGGCCTGCTCCGGGCGCACGCCGATCCGGCCGCGGTGGGCGGTCTCGACGAACCGGCGACCGGTGACGTCGGACAGCGCGAGCACGTCCGGCTCCCGCTCCGCCTCGGGCACGACGAGCGGGCGCACCGGCTCGTACCAGACCTCGTGCGCGTCGACCGACACGACCTCGCGCTCGGGGTAGCGCAACGCGGTCAGCTTGCCGCCGAACACCACACCGGTGTCCAGGCACATGGTGTTGTTGACCCACTCCGCCTCCGGCGTCGGCGTGTGCCCGTAGAGCACGGTCGCCTTGCCCCGGTACTCCGCCGCCCACGGGTAGCGCACCGGCAGGCCGTACTCGTCGGTCTCGCCGGTGGTGTCGCCGTAGAGCGCGAAGCTGCGCACGCGGGACGACGCGCGGCCGTGGTAGCGCTCCGGCAGGCCCGCGTGCGCGATCACCAGGTCGCCGCCCGCGAGCACGTAGTGGGCGATCAGGCCGTCGCAGAACCGCACCACGCGCTCGCGGAACTCCTCCGGCTCGGCCGCGAGCTGCGCCAGCGACTCGGCGAGACCGTGCTTGACCTGCACGTTGCGCCCGCGCAGCGCCCGCACCAGCTTCTGCTCGTGGTTGCCGCACACGGCGAACGCGTGCCCGGCCTCGACCATGCCCATGACCAGCCGCAGCACACCGGGCGTGTCCGGGCCGCGGTCGACCAGGTCGCCGACGAACGCCGCCCGCCGACCCGCCGGCGGCACGGCGTCCACCGGTCGGCCCTCGTCGTCGCGCACCAGCGCGTAGCCGAGCTTGACGAGCAGGTCCTCCAGCTCCTCGCGGCAGCCGTGCACGTCACCGATCACGTCGAACGGCCCGTTCTCGTGGCGCAGGTCGTTGAGCAGCGGTTCCGGCACGACGACCGCTTCGTCCACCTCGGCCTGCGCGCGCAGCACGTGCACCCGCTTGAAGCCCTCCTTGCCCAGGAACTTCAGCGACTTGCGCAGCGCGGTCCGGTGCCGCCGCACGACGTGCGCGCCGAAGTCGCGGTCCGGGCGGGAGGCGTTGCGGGCGAGGCAGACCTCCTCCGGGGTGTCCAGCACGATCGCCACCGGCAGCACGTTGTGCTCGCGGGCCAGCTCGACGAGCTGCGCGCGGTCGGACCGCTGCACGTTCGTCGCGTCGATGACGGTCGTGCGGCCGGCGTCCAGGCGCTTGCCCGCCACGAAGTGCAGCACCTCGAACGCGGCGGCGGAGGCCGACTGGTCGTTCTCGTCGTCGGCGACCAGGCCGCGGAAGTAGTCGCTGGACAGCACCTGCGTGGGCCGGAAGTGCTTGCGCGCGAACGTGGACTTGCCCGAGCCGGACGCGCCGACCAGCACCACCAGGCACAGGTCCGGGATCTTGAGCTCCATCAGTTGTCGTCCCCCAGGGAGAAGGCCGCGAGCTGGGTCGGCGCGCCGCGCTCGGCGTCCACCGGTCCGATCGGCAGGTGGCGGACGGTGTAGCCGCGCCGATGCGCGACGCCGGCCGCCCACTGCTCGAACTCGGCCCGGGTCCACTCGAAGCGGTGGTCCGAGTGCCGGTGCCTGCCTTCCGGCAGGGTGTCGAACAGCGGGTTGTACTCGACGTTCGGCGTGGTGACCAGGACCGTGCGCGGGCGGGCGACGACGAACACCGAGTGCTCCAACGCGGGCAGGCGGTCCGGGTCGAGGTGTTCGACCACCTCCATCAGCACGGCCGCGTCGTAGCCCTTCAGCTCCGGGTCGGCGTAGGTCAGCGACGACTGGCGCAACGTCAGCCGGGCGCGCTGCCGGTCCGACATCTGGTCCACGTTGAGCTTGCGCGCGGCGGTGGCCAGGGCGCGCGCGGACACGTCGACCCCCTGAACGCGGGTGAACCCGGGGTTCTCCAGCAGCGCCCGCAACAACGCTCCGCCGCCGCAGCCCAGGTCGAGGACGCTGCGCGCGCCGGCCTGCCCGAGCTGGTCCAGGATCGCCTCGCGGCGCTGCGCGGCCAGCGACACCTTCGGCTCGGCCAGCGCGTTGTCCAGCTGCTCCGGCTCGACCTCCTCCACCTCGGCCAGGCGCGACAGCGCGGACTGCACCAGCGGGCGGCGGCGCATCAGGTAGCGGGTGGTGATCAGCTCGCGGTCCGGGTGCGCCCCGAGCCACCCCTCCCCCGCGCGCAGCAGCTTGTCCACCTCGTCCTCGGAGACCCAGTAGTGCTTGTCGCCGTCGAGGACGGGCAGCAGCACGTAGAGGTGCTTCAAGGCCTCGGCCAGGGTGAGGGTGCCGGTGAGCGTCACGTCGGCGTACCGCGAGTCGTCGCCGTCACCGAGCGGGAGGGGTGCGATGTGCGCGGTCCAGCCCAGTGGCGTGAAGAGCTGCTCCACCAGGCGGTGCGGCAGCACGGGGATGCGCACGGTGAGCGGGATCGGCGTGGCGGCCACGTCCGCGTGGCTCTTGCTACGGCCGTTCATGGCCGTGCGGAACACCGAGCCGAGCGCGACGGTGAGCAGCGAACCCGCGACGTAAGGGCGGTCGTTGACGTACTGGGTGAGCGTGCTCCCCGGCCCGCGCACCAGGGCGATCGGGTCGACCTCCAGCAGGAGCGCGACCGTGCACTCCTCTTCGTCCGCGCGCGGGTAGAACACGTGCGCGGTCCCCGAGGAGGTGGTGAACGACTGCGCCCGGTCGGGATGTTTGTGCAGCAGGTGGCTGAGGTCGGTGGCCGGGCGGTGGGTCGTGGTCAGGGTGAGCAGCACGCGGTCCAGTGTGGACGAGTGGTGCCACCGCCCGCCGCCGAATTACCGCGGACGTTCACAGTGAAAGCGGGGTCGGGTCGACGGTGCTAGCTTCGGGTCGGGCCGCCCAGTCCGGAAAGGCACAAGTGTGAAACGTCTGGTTCCCCTCGTCATCGGCGGGCTCGTCGCGGCCACCATGGCGCCGACGGCCTCCGCCGACACGTCGAACTCGACCGGGGTGGCGGTGACGGTGGCGCGGTTCGCCACGCCCGACACCGCGACCAAGGCCTACACCTACGACACGGCGTTGATCGCGCCCGGCGCGTCGGTGATGGTCGTGGCCACCCCCGTGCGGCACGGCACGAAAACCCTGCTCAGCGTGTACGGCTTGATCCCGAACCGAACCTACGGCGCCCACGCCCACCAGCGGCCGTGCGGCGCGGCGCCCACCGACGCCGGCGCGCACCACCAGCACGTGGTGGACCCGGCCCAGCCGTCGGTGGACCCGGCCTACGCCAACCCGGAGAACGAGATCTGGCTCGACTTCACCACCGACGACCGCGGCCGCGCCGTCGTCGGCACCGTCGTGCCGTGGCGGTTCGCCGACCGCCGGGCGGGATCGGTCGTGGTCCACGCCCAGCGCACGGCCACCGAGCCGGGCAAGGCGGGCACCGCCGGTCCCAGGGTCGGATGCGCGACGGTGAGGTTCTGACCCGCGGCGCTTGACGGGAGGCCGGCCCGGTGGGAGCCGGGGGCCGGCCTCCCGTTGTTGCGGAACCGGCAACAAGGTTTGCCGATCCGCGCCACGCCCCCGCATGGTGGGTCGTGGAGGTGGTCGTGATGACCTTTCAGCTGGATGACGGCTATGACGTGGTGGTGGTCGGCGGTGGCGCCGCCGGGTTGAACGGGGCGCTGATGCTGGCGCGGGCACGGCGGTCGGTCGTGGTGGTCGATGCGGGCACCCCGCGCAACGCGCCCGCCGACGGCGTGCACGGGCTGCTGGCCCGGGACGGGATGCCGCCGGCCGAGTTGCTCGCGCGCGGTCGGGCGGAGGTCCGCAGCTACGGCGGTCACGTGGTGACCGGCGAGGTCGACGCCGTGACGCGGTCGGACGACGGGTTCGTGGTCGGGCTGGCCGACGGCCGCACGGTCCGGGCCAGACGACTGCTGGTGACCACGGGCCTGGTCGACGAGCTGCCCGACGTGGCCGGCCTGCGGGACCGATGGGGCCGCGACGTGGTGCACTGCCCGTACTGCCACGGCTGGGAGGTCCGCGACCAGGCGATCGGCGTGCTGGCGAGCGGGCCGACGGCGGTGCACCAGGCGCTGCTGTTCCGGCAGCTGAGCGCCGACGTCACGTTCTTCTCCCACACCGCGCCGCCGACCGCCGAGCAGGCCGAGCAGCTGGCCGCACGCGGTGTCGACGTCGTGGAGGGCGAGGTCGCGGCACTGGAAATCGTCGACGACCGCATCGTCGGCGTCCGGCTCGCCGACGGACGCTCGGTGGCCCGCGAAGCGGTGGCCGTCGCGTCGCGCATGGTGGCGCGCGCCGGTTTCCTGGCCGCGCTGGGACTCCGGCCCGTCCCGCACCCGTCGGGGTTGGGCGAGCACATCCCGTCCGACCCGACGGGCCAGACCGACGTGCCGGGGGTCTGGGTCGCGGGCAACGTCACCGACCTGGCCGCGCAGGTCGGCGCCTCCGCCGCGGCGGGTGCGACCGCCGGGGCCCGGATCAACGCCGACCTGATCGCCGAGGAGACCCGCGAGGCGGTCGCCGCCCACCGCGGCCCGTTCTCCGCCGAGTCGGAGGCCCGGGTCGCCGAGCTGGTCGCGGGCGGGCGTCGCCACGGCCTGTGAACCGCCGGGAACACCCGTGCCCGCACCGGCCGCGATGCGCGGAGCCGGTGCGGGCACGGGGGCGACGGTCGGGGCGTCACGTCCCGCTCGGCGTCACCACCGGATCGGTCCGGGCCTGCACGCGGCGGGCCACCACGAAGCCGAAGATCATGGCGGTGATGAACATGACGAAGCCGTAGGTCACCGACGGCATCGCCATCTCGGTGTTGTCCAGCAGCGTCGGGCTCATCGCGATGGCGATCGACAGCGTCGCGTTGTGCAGGCCGATCTCGAACGCCGACGCGGTCGCCTCGCGCGGGCCGGCCTTGAACAGGCGCGGACCGAAGTACCCGATCGTCATGCTGATCAGGTTGAACAGCAGGACCACTACGATGATGTCGCCGAGGATGGCGAACACCTCCTCGCCGAGGCCGCTGATCACACCGGCGATCATCATGATCAGGACGACCACGGACAGGATCTTGACCGGGCGTTCCATCCGGACCGCGAACCGCGGGAACCGCGAGCGCAGGACCATGCCGATGGCGATCGGGACCAGGACCATCGCGAAGACCTGGACCACCTTGTCGAACTGGAGGCCGATCGAGCTGTCCGCGCCGAGGAAGCCCGCCACCGACAGGTTGACGATCAGCGGCAGGGTGAACATCGCCAGCACCGAGTTGACCGCGGTCAGCGAGATGTTGAGCGCCACGTCGCCCTTGAACAGGTGGCTGTACAGGCTGGCCGTGCTACCGCCCGGCGAGGCGGCGAGCAGCATCATGCCGATCGCCAGCTCCGGCGCCAGGCCGAACAGGACCACCAGGCCGAGGCAGATCGCGGGCAGCACCACCATCTGGCAGACCAGGCAGACCACCATCGCCCGCGGGTACCGCACCACCCGGCGGAAGTCCGCCGTGGTCAGCGTGAGACCCAGCCCGAGCATGATGACGGCCACGGTGATGGGAAAAAGGAGGAGGACCGTGGAGTTGTCCATGCCGCCCTGCCTTCCGCTCGGCGCCAGGTACGGGCAGTCTCACACCGGCGGTCGCCCCGCCTCTTCTCCACGGTTGCCGTTCCAGCACGTCACCACCGGGTCGCCCCGGGTAGTCAGGCCCGCCGCCACCCGGAGGGCGACCGGCGTCCGAAACCCCGTCACGCGAACGCGTGCGCCGCTCGGGGTGAGCGGCGCACGCGCGATCAGGGCCTCGGGACCGGTCAGTCGTTGCCCGCCTCCAGGGCGGCGTGGTCGAGCAGTTCGTCGTCGGCCACCTTGCCGCGCGAGGCGATGACCTCGGCGCCGCCCTCGGGCATCGCGCCGATCAGCTCGGTCGGGGTCACCCGGGCCGCGCCGATCAACGTCGACTGGCTGCCGACCATGCCGAGCCCGGCGTACTGCTCCAGCTTGGCGCGCGAGTCGGCGATGTCGAGGTTGCGCATGGTGAGCTGGCCGATGCGGTCGACCGGCCCGAACGCCGAGTCCTCGGTCCGCTCCATGGACAGCTTGTCCGGGTGGTAGCTGAACGCGGGACCGGTGGTGTCGAGGATCGAGTAGTCGTCACCGCGCCGCAGGCGCAGCGTCACCTCGCCGGTGATCGCCATGCCGACCCAGCGCTGCAACGACTCGCGCACCATCAGCGCCTGCGGGTCCAGCCAGCGGCCCTCGTACAGCAACCGGCCGAGCTTGCGGCCCTCGTTGTGGTAGGCGGCGAGGGTGTCCTCGTTGTGGATGGCGTTGACCAGCCGCTCGTAGGCCGAGTGCAGCAGCGCCATGCCGGGCGCCTCGTAGATGCCGCGGCTCTTGGCCTCGATGACCCGGTTCTCGATCTGGTCGGACATGCCCATGCCGTGCCGGCCGCCGATGGCGTTGGCCTCCAGCACCAGGTCGACCGCGGAGGAGAACTCCTTGCCGTTGATCGTCACCGGTCGGCCCTGGTCGAAGCCGATCGTGACGTCCTCGGTGGCGATCTCGACCTCGGGGTCCCAGAACCGCACGCCCATGATCGGGTCGACGACCTCGATGCCCGCGTCGAGGTGTTCGAGCGCCTTGGCCTCGTGCGTCGCGCCCCAGATGTTCGCGTCGGTGGAGTACGCCTTCTCCGTGCTCGCCCGGTACGGCAGGCCGCGGGCGAGCAGCCACTCGGACATCTCCGTGCGGCCACCGAGCTCGCTCACGAACGCGGCGTCCAACCAGGGCTTGTAGATCCGCAACGACGGGTTGGCGAGCAGGCCGTAGCGGTAGAACCGCTCGATGTCGTTGCCCTTGTAGGTGGAGCCGTCGCCCCAGATCTGGACGTCGTCGTCGAGCATGGCGCGCACCAGCATGGTGCCCGTCACGGCCCGGCCCAGCGGCGTGGTGTTGAAGTAGGCGCGACCGCCGGACCGGATGTGGAACGCGCCGCAGGCCAGCGCCGCGAGCCCTTCCTCGACCAGGGCCGCCCGGCAGTCGACCAGTCGGGCGATCTCGGCGCCGTAGGTCGCGGCGCGGCCCGGCACCGATGCGATGTCGGGCTCGTCGTACTGACCGATGTCCGCGGTGTACGTGCACGGCACCGCGCCCTTCTCCCGCATCCAGGCGACCGCCACGGACGTATCGAGACCACCGGAGAACGCGATGCCGACGTGTTCGCCGGCGGGGAGGTAAGTGAGCACCTTGGACACGATGAGAAGTATGCACGACGCTGCATGACCATGCATAGCCGGGGGTCGAACACGCTTCACCTGCGGCTTTGCCGATGTGGCGGTCGGCGCGAGGCCAAGACGCGGCTGGAGCGGGGCCGAGAGGGCTGGGTGGGGCCGAGGTGCGGCTGGGGCTGGGGGCGCGGCGCGGCGGGGCGGGCGGGGCGCGGCTGGGGCGGGGCCGACCGAAGCCGACCCCGCCGTGCCGACTACGGGCGGGTGACGCCGTACCGGACGACGCCCTCCTCGGGCTCGCCACCCGACCGCGTGAACCCGGCCTTCTCCAGCACGCGGACGGAGGCGGGGTTCGACAGCTCCACATCGGCGCGGACCGCGCGCACGTCCGGTGACGTGAAGGCGAAGTCGGTCAGCGCGCGCGTGGCCTCGGAGGCGTAACCACGCCCCCGCCGGGACGCCACGACGCCGTACCCGATCTCCAGGACGCCGTCGTGGGGCGGCCAGAACAGGCCGATCGAGCCGACCACCAGGCCGCCGTCGCGTTCGACGATCAGCCGGTGGCCGTAACCGCCCAGCCAGGCGGAGTGCTCGGCGAACAGGCCGGCGATGAACTGATCACCCTCCGCCGGGAAGTCCTCGGCCCAGTGCGGCAGCCGTGCGCCGGCCACGACGGCGGCGACCTCGGCCGCGGTCCACGGCCGCAGCACGAGCCGGTCAGTGGTCAGGTCGGACAACGATGAAGACACTCGGAACTCCTGGTCGACGATGAGGACCCGGCCGCGCCCCCGACGGGCGCGAACCGGATGAGGGCATGCTGAGGACAGCTGCCGGCAGCCATATTCATCAACCCCCTTCCATCCCGTCACGAGTGCCCGGACCAGCTTTACCACCAGGCCGGCGTCCGGACCGTCAATCGCCCTTCACGTTGACGATCTGCCGCAACGTGTGGCGCACCTCGACCAGGTCGCCCGCGTCCCGCATCACGACGTCGATGTCCTTGTACGCCGCCGGGATCTCGTCGATGAACGCGTCGGTGTCGCGGTACTCGATGCCGACCATCGCCTTGCGCAGGTCCTCCCGGCCGAACGCCCGGCGCGCCGCCGAGCGCGAGTACTCACGGCCCGCGCCGTGGGGCGAGGAGTTCAGCGCGACCCGGTTGCCCTTGCCGACCACCACGTACGAGGCGGTGCCCATCGAGCCGGGGATGAGCCCGGCCCGGCCCTCCTCGGCGTTGATGGCGCCCTTGCGGGACAACCACACCTTCTTGCCGAAGTGGGTCTCCTGCTCCGTATAATTATGGTGACAGTTGACCACTTCCCGCCGGTCCACCTCGCGGCCGAGCCAGTCGGCCACGCAGCCGACCACGCGGTCCATCATCTCCTCGCGGTTGAGCCAGGCGAACTCCTGCGCCCAGCGCATCTCGCGGATGTAGTGCCAGAACTCGTCCTCGCCCTCCACCAGGTAGGCGAGGTCGGGGTCGGGCAGGCCGATCCACCGCCGCGCGCACTGCTCGTGGGCGATCCGGATGTGCTTCTGGGCGATCTTGTTGCCCACGCCGCGCGACCCGGAGTGCAGGAACAGCCACACCCGCCCGGTCTCGTCCAGCGTGACCTCGATGAAGTGGTTGCCGCTGCCGAGGGTGCCGAGCTGCAACTGCCAGTTGGCCGCGTACGCGCCGGGGTCGAAGCCGGCCTTCTCCGCGCGGTCGGCGAGCGCGTCGACCCGCTCGCGCGCCGTGTCGGTCAGCCGGGTGTTGTACTTGCCCGCGGACAGCGGCACGGCGTGCTCGATCGCCTCGCGCAGGGGGGCGAGCGGGCGGCCCCGGAAGTCGTCCTCGGTGAACTGGGTGCGCACGGCGATCATGCCGCAACCGATGTCGACACCGACCGCGGCCGGGATGATCGCGCCCAGGGTGGGGATGACGCTGCCCACCGTGGCGCCCTTCCCGAGGTGCGCGTCGGGCATGAGCGCCAGGTGCGGGTAGATGAACGGCATCCGCGAGGCCTTCGCGGCCTGTTCGCGCGTGCCCGGGTCCAGGATGGACGCCCAGTTCATCAGTCGCTTGCTGATCTGCTCCACGGTTCTCCTCTGCTCGACGCAGAAGTTATGCCCGATCGGGCGGCGCCGCGACCGAGATTCGCCCCGCGGCAGGCCTCGGGACGGCGAATTGTCGGTGGTCACGGGTAACTTGTCGGCCGTGAACGCGCGCGAACGCATCCAGGAACTCGCCGACCAGATCGTGGTGCTGCGTGACGCCTACTACCAGGGCTCGCCCCTGGTGGCGGACGCGGAGTACGACGCGATCGAGGACGAGTTGCGAGGGCTGATCGAGGCCAACCCGGAGTGGGCCCCGGACCCGAACCCCCTGGAGCAGGTGGGTGCGCCCGCGGTGCTGCACGCGCCGGTCCGGCACTCGCGGCCGATGCTGTCGCTGGAGAAGGCGACCAAGCCGGAGCAGGTGGCGGCGTTCTTCGACCGCTTCCCCGGCCAGCCGGTGGTGGTGATGCCGAAGCTGGACGGGCTGTCGCTGGCCCTGGTCTACGAGCAGGGGCGGCTGGCGCGGGCGGTCACCCGGGGCGACGGGACGACGGGTGACGACGTGACCACGCTGGTGCGCGCGCTGGTCGACGGCGTGCCGGAGCGGGTCGACGCGCCGGGCCGGGTGGAGGTGCGCGGCGAGGCGGTGATGCTGCGCTCCACGTTCGCCGCCTACAACACCGCGCACCCGGACAAGCCGCTGATCAACCCGCGCAACGCCGCCGCGGGCACGCTGCGGGCGAAGGACCCGGCCACGGTCGCCGAGCGGCGGCTGACGTTCTTCGCCTTCGACCTCGACACGTCCGAGGGCGGTGCGGCGGCGGACCTGGAGCACGGGCTGCGGGCGTTGGGGTTCGCCGTGGCCGACATGCGGCACTGCGACGACGCGGCCGCGGCGCAGGACGTGATCTCCGGGATCGAGGCCCGGCGCAACGAGCTGGACTACGACCTGGACGGCGCGGTGCTGCGGCTGGCGAACCGGGACGCCTTCGCCGCCGCGGGCACTCGTTCGAACTCGCCGCGCGGCGCGTTGGCGTTCAAGTTCGCCGCCGAGGAGAAGACCACGGTGCTGGCCGACGTCGTGTGGGACGTCGGCAAGACCGGCAAGATCGCCCCGGTCGCCCGGTTGGAGCCGGTGTTCGTGGGTGGCACGACGGTGACCCGCGCGACGCTGGCCAACCAGGAGGTCATCCGGGCGAAGGGCATCAGGATCGGCGACACCGTGCTGATCCGCCGTGCCGGCGACGTGATCCCGTTCGTCGCGGGCGTGCTCGACGCGGCCAAGCGCACGGGGGCGGAGCGGGAGATCGTGCCGCCGTCCGAGTGCCCGTCGTGCGGTCAGCCGTTGACCGAGCAGGGCAACAGCCGCGAGCTGTTCTGCACCAACGTGGCCTGCCCGGCGCAGACCGTGCGGCGGTTGATCCACTGGGCGTCGCGGGCGGCCGCGGACATCGACGCGGTCGGCCCGGTGTGGATCGAACGGCTCGCCGAGGCGGGCCTGCTCGAACACCCGTCGGACTTCTACACCCTGACCAAGGAGCGGCTGCTGGAGTTCGACCGCATCGGCGAGGTCTCGGCCGCGCGGATGATCGAGTCGATCGCGGCGAGCAGCCGGGTCGGGTTGCGGCGGGCGTTGATCGGGCTGGCGATCCCGATGGCGTCGGAGGGCACCGCCGCCCGGCTGTGCCGCGCGGGCTTCGGCTCGCTGGAAGAGGTGGCCGACGCGGGCGAGGAGCGCCTGGTGGCCGTGGAGGACATCGGGCCGAAGGTCGCCGCCTCGCTGATCGAGCACCTCGCCCGGCTGCGGCCCGAGCTGGCCCGGCTGCGGGAGCACGGCGTCTCCCTGGACGTGCGGGAGGAGGACCTGCCGCCCGTCATCGCGTCCGACGCGCCGCTGGCGGGCAAGACGGTGGTCGTCACCGGTGCGATCAGCGACCCGCGTTCCGGCGAGAAGGTGCCGCGGCCCACCTTCCAGCGGCTGTGCGAGAAGGCGGGGGCCACCACGGCGTCGTCCGTCTCGGCGAACACCGACCTGCTCATCACCGGGGCCGACGTCGGCGCGGGCAAGCTGACCAAAGCGGAAAAGCTGGGCGTCGAGGTGGTCGACCAGGGCGAGATCTGGCAGCAGCTGATCGCCGCCGGCATCGCCTAGCGGGCGACCGGCCCGTGCTTCCACGTGGACCGTGCCCGGCGCTCGACCCCTTTCGTCCACATTGGACTACGGGCCGACGTTCGGCACCCCGCGTGAGAAGCGCGGGGATGTCGCGCGCCGCGCGACGTCCGCCGGGTGTTGCAGGACGAGGGCAGCACCGGACTCGCCGGGAACCCCTGGCCGTTGGCGGAGCAGCCGGGAACGAACTCTGTCCCGCCGGCGGGACAGAGTTCGGACGACACCCGCGGCGCTGTCGAATACCGCACGGCGGGTGACGTCACCACCGCCGCGCGGCGACGATGTCGAGCGGCGTCGTTCCCCATTTCGACTACGACCGTAACGCTGAGTGTCGATTCGCCACTTTCCGTCACGCCCCGCTGGTCAAGGCCGGGTGGTCGCGGACCGACGACACCCTGGAGGTGGCAGAGGCCTCAACGTCGTCTACCGTACGAGGCGTGGACAAGACCGACGGTCAGGACTACACCGACCGCCTCGCGCGCCTGCAGAACCTGCCCTGGAAGCGTGTGCTCAACGTCCAGGCCCCGTACCGCTGGAACGTGCGGCGCCTGTTCGGTGATCGCGAGGTGCTGGACATCGGGTGCGGCATCGGCCGCAACCTCGGTCACCTCGCGCCCAAGGGCGTCGGCGTGGACCACAACCCCCACTCGGTGCAGATCTGCCGCGACATGGGGCTGACGGCGTTCACCACCGACGAGTTCTACGACACCGAGTACGCCAAGCCCGGCCGCTTCGGCGGCATGCTGGCGGCGCACCTGGTCGAGCACATGCCGCGCCCGCAAGCCGTGGAGATCCTGCGCGGCTACATCGACTTCCTCGCGCCCGGCGGCCTGCTGGTGCTCATCTGCCCGCAGGAGCGCGGCTACGCGTCGGACCCCACGCACGTGGCGTTCACCGACCTCGACGGCCTCGCCGACGTGACCTCCCAACTCGGGTTGGTCGAGCGCAAGCGCATGTCGTTCCCGTTCCCGCGGTCGGCGGGCAAGCTGTTCACGTACAACGAATTCGTGCACATCTCGGCGAAGCCCGCGGGCTGAGAGTCCCGCCGCATACCGCTTCCGGCGGTCGTACCCCTGAGGTAGTGTCCCCTTCGATCGGTCGAGTCGGGGGGCTTGTTCCATCTGGGGGATCGCGCTTCACGCTGTTGTCTTCGCGTGTCTCTTTCACGGACTGGCTGATCGACCGACGCCTGTAACTCACAGTGCAGGCTGAACTCAGCCTGCAGTCAGGAAAGAGGATCAATGCGTCGTTCCACAGCGCTGCTCGTCGCCACGGCGGCGACCGCGGCCGTGGTGACCGGCGCGGCACCGGCCACCGCCGAGCCCGCGTCCGCCCGCAACGGGGAGCAGGTCGCCCGCACCGAGGTGTCGACCGGGATCAGCCGTCCCGGCCGGCCCTTCGGCACCAAGACCACCGGGGAGAGCACCGCCCAGGCCGCGGAGTACCAGGGCACGCGGTTCATCCCGTCCGCCCCGCGCCGCATCCTGGACACCCGCTCCGGCCTCGGCCGCGGCGGGGTCACCACGCCCGTCGCCGGCGGCAGCAAGATCGAGGTCGGCGTCGACAACCTCCCGCCGTACGCCCTCGCGGTCGTGCTGAACGTGACCGGCACCTCGCCCACCGCCAACACCTACGTGTCGGTGTGGGAGGGCGGCGACATCCCCAGACCGGGTGTGTCCACCCTGAACCTGGTGCCCGGCGAGACCCGCGCCAACTCGGTCACCACCTACGTGTCGCTCGACGACACGATCAACCTGTACAACAACGCGGGTAGCACCCACCTGATCGCCGACGTCGCGGGCTACTACGTCCACGACAACCCGGGCGCCGGGTTCACCACGCCCGGCCGGTACTTCGCCACCGGTCCGACCCGCGTGTACGACTCCCGCAACACCGGCGGCGCGTTCTACGCCGGCGAGTCCCGCAGCATCGACTTCGCGTCGTCGGGCGTGCCGTCCGGCGCGACGGCGGTGTCGCTGAACGTCACCGGTGTCGACGCGACCGCCAACACCTACGTGACCGCGTGGCCGTCGGGCTCCACCCGGCCGACCGCGTCGAGCCTCAACGTCGTGCCCGGTGGCGCCACGCCGAACGGTGTGACCGTCTCGCTGAGCGCGGACCGCAAGGTCAGCCTGTACAACAACGCCGGCTTCCTCCACCTGATCGTGGACATCACCGGGTACTACCTGCCCACCGAGAGCGGTGGCGCGGACTTCTACCCGGTGACCCCCGGTCGTGCGTTCGACACCCGTGACGACCTCACGCCGATCGCGCCCGCCGGCAAGCTGACCCTGCTCTACCTGGACCCCGAGCTGGCCGTGAACAACAGCCTGCTGCTGAACCTGACGGGCACGGAGCCGACGGCGAACACCTACGTCACCCCGTTCCCGGCGGGCACGAGCAGGCCCAACACCTCGGCGCTGAACCTGGTCCCCGGCCAGACCTCGCCGAACATGGCCACCGTGCGCCTGGGCAGCGCGTACGACGAGATGGACAACGTGTACCGCCCCGCGCACGAGTTCTACAACAACGCGGGCTACACGCACCTGGTGATCGACGTGTTCGGCATCTTCGCCTGATCGACGTCTTCGCCTGATCGAACACAGCGGTACGACGTGCGAGGTCCCGGTTTCCGGGGCCTCGCACTTCCATCTGCACGTCGAGAACGAGGCCGGAGCCCGCCGGCTCAGTGGTGGTAGGCGTGGACGACGGCGTGGCCGCGTCCCCGGCCGATGAGCCACCTGTTCACCGGCACGGTGACGACGAAGGCGACCGCGAATGAGAAGGCGAGCGCGCCCCAGAACAGCACGCTTGCCAGGCCCGCCTCCATCGCACCGGGCACCACGAGCATCACACCGTTGTCGACGACCTCCATGACGATGATCGACACGGTGTCCGCCGCCAGCGCCACCTTCAGCGCCCGACGGAAACCCACACCCGCCCTGAGCACACCGCGCATGGTCAACGCGTAACCGAACACGAAAGCCAGCGCGACCGCCAACGCGATCGTGGCGAGAGCACCCCACCCCAGCGCCGTACCGATCACCATCCCCAGCACCTCACCGATCGCACAGCCGGTCAAGCAGTGCAGCGTCGCCGACGCGGCCGTGCTCCAACTGACGCCTGCGGCGTGAGCCTGGTGGGCCTCGTGGTCGTGGTGCTCGTGTTGCATGTCCGACTCCCGGATTCACATACCTGGTAGGGGTATGTTCGTCACCGTAGCATACCCCCTGGGGGTACACAAACCCCGTCGACCAGGTGAACGACCCCAGGCCTGTTCCCTGCCCGCGTATCGTCGGCTCCGAGCACGCGACGGAAGGGAACGCGCCATGCCGGGTTACTCCGACAGCCGCGAAGGCCACCTCAAGCGGTTGCGCCGCATCGAGGGTCAGGTGCGCGGGTTGCAGCGCATGGTCGAGAACGACGAGTACTGCATCGACGTGCTCACCCAGATCGCGGCGGCCACGAAGGCCCTCCAAGCCGTTTCCCTCGGGCTGCTCGACGAGCACCTCAAGCACTGCGTGGCCGAAGCCGTTCAGCAGGGCGGTGAGGTGGCGGACGAGAAGATCGCCGAGGCGAGCGCGGCCATCGGCCGACTCGTGCGCTCCTGAAGCCGGCGATCACCCCCTCCGGGCACACGCCGCCGAGGACACCGACTTCGACCGACGTGGTGCTGGCTTCGACCGACGTGGTGCCGGGCCGCGGTCAACCGGTGGACGGCCCCTCGGCCGACCGGCCGCGCCGGAACAGCAGGAAGCCGACCACAGCGGGAAGACCGACCGCCGCGCCCGCCAGCAGCCACTGGCCGACCGTCATCGTGCTCAGCGAGGCGCCCGTGACCGTGTAGACCAACGTCGCGGGGACCACGCCGACGGCGGTGCCGAGCGCGAACGCGCCGACGT
The DNA here is from genome assembly GCF_040673975.1 of Actinosynnema sp. NPDC050801. Taxonomy (NCBI): domain Bacteria; kingdom Bacillati; phylum Actinomycetota; class Actinomycetes; order Pseudonocardiales; family Pseudonocardiaceae; genus Actinosynnema; species Actinosynnema sp. NPDC050801. Next base: position 133,981 of record NZ_JBFAQZ010000010.1, read on the forward strand.
GCAGGCTGCTGAGCCCGGCGACGTAGTTGACCAGGCCGAACGGCACGACGGGCAGCAACCGCAGGGCGATGACCGCCGGGAAGCCGCGGCGTTCGAGCATCCGGTCGACCCGCGCCACCCGGCCCCGAGCGGTCCACGGGCGGACCACGTCGCGGCCCAGCCGACGGGCGATGACGAAGCCGGCCAACGCGCCGACCGTCACACCGGCCACCACCGCGCAGGTGCCGACCAGCGGCCCGAACAGCACCCCGCCCGCGACGCTCAGCAGCGGCTTGGGCACCAGCGCCACCGACCCCGCCGCGGACACCACCACGAACACGAACGGGGCCGCCGCACCCGTGGCCTCCACCCAGCCGCGCAACTCGGCGACGTCGGGTGTGACGCCCGTGAGCACGCCGACGGCAAGCGCCGCCACGATCAGCACCAGTGAGACAAGGCGGACGACACCCACCCGCACGTGGTCCGCCAAACCCGCTCCCACCTCGATGCGCACCTTCCCGACCACAGTACTGCCGCCTCCGGTGACAACGCTCCGGACGGGCCCGGCGCCGGCGCGGTCACATCCGCGGAGTTCCGCTCGTCATGCTCGTGGACCGCCGACAACGGAGCCGCCGGACTCGTCAACACCGTCGACGGCGCCCTGTTCTCGATCATGAGCTTCACCGCGGTCGACGGGAAGGTCGTCGCCCTTGACGTCCTCTCCGATCCCGACCGGTTGGCCCGGCTCGACCTGACCGGTCCGAATCAGGGTGACGACGTTTTCCCGCATTCCCCGGAACAATCGTCGGAATTCACTCGAACGTGCGAGCTTCAGCGTGCCCACCTGCGCATTCGCCTTGATTCACCGAGTGCGCGAGGACGCGGCCGATCAATTCTCCTTGACACCCGCACCGGGGGGCCGTCAACCTCGACCACGGCGACGACCTGGGGAGTCGTGGCCGACCTTCGACGTGGCCAGAACGTGCACCCCGCCGAGACCGAGGACCTCCTCATGAGACACCCGGCGTGCGCGAGGCGGCGGTGTGCTCGGCGCGGGGCGGGACCGGTGTCACGACGCTGCGCTCCTTCGTGGCGCTGGCGGACGACGCGTCGCCGGAGCAGGTGCGGGCCGAGCTGCTCGCCAGTGCACACGCCACGCTGAGCTGGTACAAGGTCCCGGAGGACGTGGTCTTCGTGGCCGAGTTGCCCCGAACGCCGACCGGGAAGCTGCGACGACGTGACATCCGCGCGATGGCGGGGGTTGAGCCGGTGCAGCGCAGCGATGTCGACGGGAAGGCCGCCGCGGCGGTCCTGGTGACCATGGTGCTGTGGGCGTCGGCGTTCGTCGGCATCCGGTACGCGGGCGAGCACTTCGAGCCGGGGTCGCTCGCGCTGGGCCGGTTGCTGGTCGGCGCTGTCGCGGGGTGGTGGCGCAGAAGCCCGCGCTGCGGCACACGCGCTCTCCCACATGACCACCGGGGCGCTCGCGCCACGACGTACCTGGTGCCGGTGATCGTCGTGCTGATGTCGTGGGCGTTGCTGGACGAGGTGCCCGGTCCGTGGCGCTGGCGGGTGGCGTGCTGTGCCTGGTCGGCGTCGCGGTGTCGCGCGGCAGGTCCGGACCGGCCGTGGCGGCGGCGACGGGCGCGCGACGGTGACGACCGCCACCCGGTCGGGCGGGGTGAACCGGCCCACAGGGCACCGCTCGACGTGCGGTTCCGTCGGTCCCGCTCGGACACTGGAGGGGTGAGCACCCAGCCGCTGATCTCGCCGACCCGCATCTACGTGGAGCCCGCCGCCGCGGACCTGCCGCGCGGGCGCGAGGTGCTCGACCGGTTCCCCGACGCGCAGCGCGTCGAGGTCGACAGCCACTGGCGCATCCCCGAGCTGCACGGCGACGAGGGCAATGCCCGCCGTTGGGTGCGCATCAAGCAGGAGGCGTTGGTGCTGGGGGTGAAGAAGTCGCTCAGCGCCCGGCCCAACGGGCGATCGGCGCACTTCATCGCACCGTCGACGGCCAACGGGTGCGCGATGGCTTGCGCGTACTGCTACGTGCCGCGGCGCAAGGGCTACTCCAACCCGATCACGGTGTTCGCGAACATCGAGCAGATCACCGGCTACCTGGCCCGGCACGTCGCGCGGCAGGGGCCGATGACCGAGCCCGGCCAGGTGGACGACGCGTCGTGGGTGTACGACATCGGGGAGAACTCGGACTGCTCGGTGGACGCGCTGGTCAGCGACAACGTGCGCGACCTGGTGGAGCTGTTCCGCGACCTGCCCACCGCCAAGGCGTCGTTCGCGACCAAGCACGTCAACCGCGACCTGCTCGACTGGGACCCGCGAGGCCGCACGCGGGTGCGGTTCTCCCTGATGCCCGAGCGCACCGCGAAGCTGCTCGACATCCGCACCAGCCCGATCGCCGAACGGCTCGCCGCCCTGGACGACTTCCACGCCGCCGGGTACGAGGTGCACGTCAACCTCAGCCCGGTCGTCGTGCACGACGGGTGGCTGGACGACTGGCGCGAGCTGTTGCCGGCGCTGGGCGACGCGGTCCGGCCCGCCACCCGCGACCAGCTGGCCGCGGAGATCATCATGCTCACCCACAACCAGGCGTTGCACGAGGTGAACCTGCGCTGGCATCCCCGCGCCGAGGACGTCCTGTGGCGGCCCGACCTGCAGGAGGTGAAGCGCAGCGAGGGCGGCGGCGTCAACGTCCGCTACCGGCGTGGCCTCAAGCGCGGCCTGCTGGACGAGCTGCTGGACCTGATCACCCGGCACGCCCCGTACCTGCGCGTCCGCTACGCGTTCTGACGTCGACCGGAGGACCCGGTGCGCGTCGAAGTCCCGGTCGTGTCGAAGTCCCAGTCGTAGCGCGGCCGGCCCGCCGCGGCACGGCTCACGAACAGCTTCACCGCGACCCCGTCGCCTCGCGATGACGGCCGGTCAGCGAACCGGCCCCGCGCCTTCGGGCCAGGGACCGGTGTTGCACGGGAAGGTCTCGTCGGCCGTGGTGGACCCGGTGGGGTCGGTTACCGTCGCACCGATGGTGACCACCTCGCCGAGCACGCACTGGCCGAAGACGAACCCCAGGCCGTCCCAGGCGGGCACGTGGACGCCGTTGCGGGTCCAGGTGACGGTCATCGGCGAACCGCCGCTGCGGGCGGTGAAGCACGAGAACCTGCTGCCGTAGGTCTGGCAGACGACGTCGAGGGTGGGTGCGGCCACCGCCGGCGTGGGAGCGGCGACCATGGCGACGGCACCCGCCGCCACGACGAGCATCCGTGCCTTCACCGGTACCTCCCGGAATCGGATGACCACACAGTAGCCGACCGGAAGCGGAAGGTGAACGTTTGCGGAGGTGTGGTGGCCCGGAGCTCGACCAGGCACCCCCGGTGCACGTCATGCGGCGGAACCGGATCCACAACGCCGCTGGGTGGCGTCGAGTTCGACCGGCTCCGCCGCACTGCCCGGGCTGCCCTCCCCCTTGGCATCCGGACGCTTCCGCCGTTGCCGAGTCTCGCGACCGACCGTGTCATTGACCGCGGCCGCCGGCAGGTTGACCGCCCGCGACGCTCCCGGTGGCACGCGCCCGGTAATCACCGGGCGGCGCCCCGTAGGCGGCGCGGAACGTGCGGTTGAACATCCCCTGGCTGAAACGCGCCGCACCACGCTCCACCACCATGACGTGCACGACTTCGAGATCGGCGCGCCGGATCACCTTCTCGGACCGGAGCGAATTCGATGGGTGTCGAGACGGTGCTCGGAACGACATCCGGGGATTGACGGCCGCCATCGCGGATCGGGCCGGTCCCACCCCCCGGCCGGGACCGGCCCGATCGCGATGGCGGTCGGCGACCGGAATCGACGACTGCCTCGGCCGTATCGCCCGGAACCGCTTTGGCTCGACCGGTCCGGTATTTCGGCTCACGACCAGTGTGGCGCCATCGTGCGGAGTTCCACTATTGGCTCTTCCGCCATGCAGGAACCGCCACATCGACCGGCGCTGCCCTGGGCGTGCCACTTGGCGAACGCGACCGCGGCACCGACCCGTGACGCGACGCCGAGTTTCAGGATGATCCTGCCCACGTGTGCGCGCACGGTGCGTTCGCCGATACCCAGGTACTGTGCGATTTCCCGGTCGGTTTTGTCGCGCGCGATCACTTCGAGCACTTCGAGTTCTCTTTCACTGAGGGCGGAGAAGGGCCCTGTCGACCATTCCGGGCGCATGGTCGCCCTCAGCCGAAGCGCGTTGGCTCGGAACGGTCGTTGTCCCGACCGGCCACGCCGATCACGGCCGGCACCCCGGTGACGTCCTCGATGACCAGGCCACCGCGCGGCGTCGGGTGAGGGCGATGGCACCTGGTCCCGGTCTGCTGGTTGGCGCTCACGCACCACGACACGCCGACCACCGTGAACAGCACCGCCATCATCACCACGGCGAGGAGCCGCGCCCCGGCGGGCAGGGCGCCGATGGAGAGCGCCACGCCCGCGGTGGTCCCCGTCGCCACCAGGACGCACGCCATGGCCAGCACCGGCCGGGCCAGCCCGATCAGCAGGGGGGCGACGATGTCCCGGACGCTCGGCGTGCCGTCCGCTTGATCGTCCCGCACCGCCGCCACCGGGGGATCGGGTTCGGCCTCTTCCCGGTGCTCGACCGGCTCGGCCGGCTCGACGGGCTCGACCGTCGCCGCCGGGTCGTCGACCGGCACGGTCCCACCCTGCAGCTCGCACCACAGGACCACGACCTTCTCCACCTGGGGTTCGGGCAGCCCGCACGCGACGACGAACGCCCGAACCTGGTCCATCTTCGTGGGGAGCGACGAGTTCTTCTGGTCGTTGACGAACCGGTAGGCGGTGCTGCGGGGGATGCCGCCGCGGACGGCGACCTCGGCCGGGGTCAACCCGGACCGCACCTGGACCCGGCGCAGCAGGGAGATGAACTCCGCCGGGGTGCGAGCCTCCAACTCGTCGTCCCCCAACGGCACGGCGCGCGGTCGCTGTTTGTGCGCATCGGGTACGTACTGCGATATCGGCACGACGTTCGCCGGCCTCGCCCCGCCGCGTTCCGACGCGTCCAGCCGCTGCCACGCGCGGTGGAGGTGCTCGACCGTGGACCTGTCGGCCGCGCAGGCGTTCAGCACCTTCCGGTAGAAGGGCCACTCGCGGATCCGCTGCTGCACCCCGACGCGCACGACCTCGGTGGAACGGCCGACGTCCTGGGCCAGGTCCGGGATCGACAGGCCGGCTCGCCTGATCTCGCCCCGGACAGCGCCGAGGAACGCCGCCGGGGACGTCCGGTGCTCGCGATCCTGGAGTTTCGGCGAAGTCATAACGCCCACCCGCCGTGGTCGGACCGCCGACGCCCGCCGCGGTCCCCGGCCGTCGGCCGGACCTCCCAGTGACAGCACAAACCCATGAGTCGCCCTCCGGTGTGAGGGCGTCGTCGCATGCTCGATGGTCACCCGGTACAGACGACGACGCCGTGCAGCCGATCGTTCGTGTGGGCCGGTGATCCGACTCCCGCCGGCAGTTGGCCCTGCCGCACGGGATCCGCACGGATCTCCGGACCCACAAGGCTTACCACCGCCACCTCGCCGTTTCCACGGAACACGACGGGATAGCTGGTGAAGGCGTTCCCGCCCACCCCGCGGCGGCATCCGACGACCTGTCCCACCACGTCCCACCGCGTCCAGGTCCGGGCTCCGCGCCCCTCCCCCGCGTCGGGACGCCCACACCGGCACGACCACCGGCACGACCCGCGTTTGCGCAGATGACAGCGATCCCACGGCGTCCAACGGCTTGGTCCCACACCGTCACCGGCGGGTATGTTCGACGAGCACCAGCGGTTCTGGACGCACGCCGTGCAGCCGAGCGTCAGAGCCAGTCGACCTCCTGTTGGCCCAGGAGGTCGACCACAGCCGCCGACGCCGGCACTCCGCACCGCGCGGAGTGCCTCGTGACCGGATGACCCCGAGCGGGCTCAGCCGAGGGTGTTGCAGCGCGCCTGACCGAACTCCAGGTAGCCGCGCTGCACGCCGGAGCTGTCGACGCTGCCGTCGCAGTTGATGGCCCGGAAACCGTTGAACTCGGTGTGCTCCGGGTCGGCGTACCACTGGTACAGGCACGCGTAGCCGCTCTTGCACACCGGGATGGCCTGGGCCGAGGCCGGCGCGAGGGCGACGACGCCGAGTGCCGCCACGACGGCGACCAGCAGACGACGGATCACGGTGGACCTCCTTGCTCCGGGACCGGGCCTCGCATGCGCGGGCTCCGTTCAGGATGACAGCACGACCCGAAACCACAGCACCACCGATCGGCAGACGCTTCGGGGCCACCGGGGACCTCGGCCACCGTCGTGGGTCCGACGTCCACCGGCGCGACCGGTCACTCGGTCGAAGGGGCGGGGTCGGCACGCCTCGCCCGCACCGCGTTCACCGCGGCGAGCAGAACACCCAAACCGACCAGGACCAGGCCGCGCACCCAGACCGAGCCGTCGATCTGGGTGAACAGCAACAGGCACGAAGCCAGACCCAGCCACGGGATGAACGTGAACACCCGGAAGTGCTCCCCCTCGCCCTCCTCGCGGCGCAGGACCAGCACGGCTGCGTTGACCGCCACGAACACCACCAACAGCAGCAGCACCAACGTCTCGGCCAACGCGGCGACCTCGCCGGTCAACGCAAGAACCAGGGACACCGCGGACGTGGCCAGGATCGCCACCCACGGCGTCCGCCGACCCGGCAGCACGCGGGCCAGCGCCGAGGGCAGCAGACCGTCACGGGCCATGCCGTAGGCCAGCCGGGAGGACATGATGCCGGTGAGCAGCGCACCGTTGGCCACCGCGACCAGCGCGACGAGGCCGAACAACCCCTCCGGCACACCACCGGCCAGGCGCACCACCTCCAGCAGCGGACCGCTCGACCCCGCCAGCTGATCGGTCGGCACGGTGGCGGCGGCCACCACGCCGATCAGCACGTACACGACGCCGGCGGTGAGCAGCGCGCCGAACAACGCACGCGGGTAGGACCGACGCGGCTCCCTGACCTCCTCGGCCAGGTTCACCGACGTCTCGAACCCGACGAACGAGTAGTAGGCCAGCACCGCACCCGCCAGCGTCGCGCCGACGATCCCCTGCCCGCCGGTCCCGACCTCGGTGAGCCAGCCGAGGTCCGCGTCACCGCGCAGGATCACCCAGGTGCCCAGGCCGATGATCAGCACCAGGCCGCCCACCTCGATGAGCGTGGCCACGACGTTCGCGCCGAGCGACTCCTTGATGCCGCGGATGTTGAGCAGTGCCAACGCGGCCAGGAACACCACCACGACGGCGGCGGTCGGCAACGAGACCAGCGCACGCAAGTAGTCCCCGGCGAACGCGCGCGCCAACGCGCCCACCGACACGACACCCGCGGCGAGCATGCAGAACCCGATCAACGAACCGATCGCGGGGCCGAACGCCTTGGTGGCGTAGTGGGCCGACCCTCCCGCCCTCGGGTACTTCGTGGCCAACTCCGCGTAGGAGCCGGCGGTCAGCGCGGCGAGCACGAGTGCGGTCAGCAGGGGCAGCCACACCGCACCGCCGGACTCGCCGGCGACCGATCCGACCAGCACGTACACCCCCGCGCCGAGGATGTCGCCCAGGATGAAGAAGTACAGCAGGGGCGTGCTCACGACCCGGTTGAGCGAGAAGACCATGCCACCCGGTACCCCGTGCGACGCCCCTCGAAGCCCGGGCGCGCCATCGACTCGGGGTCACGAAGGCGCGACCACCTCAGGCACGTCCAGGACCGACGCACCGGGGTCGTGAATCACGCTTCGGATCGCCGGTTTTCCGCAATGGGAAATATCCGAAATGTTTCGTGCAATTCCGGCGCCGACTGCCTTCCCGCAGCTGCTTGACCGTTCAACCACCCGCCAGTAGCGTCGAAATTCGTCGAGCGAGCCATTCGGAAGGGAACCATGCGCCTGAAGAGCACTGCCCTCGCCGCTGCCGCGGGCGTCGGAGGCCACCGGAGAGCAGTTCCTGAAGGGGAATGCGCGTGAGAAAGCCGAAGGCACTGGTGGTCCGCGGCGGGTGGGAGGGCCACCGGCCGGTCGAGGCGACCGCGTTGTTCATCCCGTTCCTGGAACGCGGTGGCTACGCCGTGCGGGTCGAGGACTCGACCGAGGTGTACGCCGACGACGCCGAGATGGCCGACACCGACCTCGTCGTGCAGTGCGTGACGATGTCGCAGATCACCGCCCAGGAGGTGGCCGGGCTGCGTGCGGCGGTCGAGGCGGGCACCGGTCTCACCGGCTGGCACGGTGGCATCGTGGACTCGTTCCGCGCCTCGTCGGACTACCTGCACCTGGTGGGCGGCCAGTTCGCGACGCACCCCGGCAAGGAGCCGGGCGAGCGCACGGGCGGGCAGGAGGACAACTACCTGCCGCACACCGTGAACATCACCGCGCTCGGCCGTGAACACCCGATCACCGCGGGCATCGAGGACTTCGAGCTGGTCACCGAGCAGTACTGGGTGCTGCACGACGACCTGGTCGACGTGCTGGCCACCACGACCCACCCGGCCCCGGAGTGGCACCCGTGGCGCCGACCGGTCACCTCCCCGGCCGTCTGGACCCGGCAGTGGGGCGCCGGGCGGATCGTCGTGACGACCCCCGGCCACAGCCTGGACGTGCTGGAGCACCCCGACGTCCGCACCGTCATCGAGAGGGGAATGCTGTGGGCGACCCGCACCGCGTCGGCGTCGTAGGCCTCGGGGTCATCTCCCGCGCGTACCTGAACACGCTCGGCGCCCACCCCGCGGTGCGCATCACCGCGGTCGCCGACCTCGACGCCGCCCGGTCGGCCGCGGTCGCCGCCGAGCTCCCGGACGCCGCCGCGGTGCGCGTCGAGGACCTGCTCGACGGTACGGACGTCGACACCGTGCTCAACCTCACCACTCCCGCGGCCCACGCCGGGATCGCGCTGCGCGCCGTCGACGCCGGCAAGAACGTGTTCGGCGAGAAGCCCCTCGCCGTGACGTTCGAGGAGGGCCGGGCGATCGTCCACCGGGCCGCCGAGGCCGGTGTCCGCGTCGGCTGCGCCCCCGACACCGTTCTCGGCACGGGCACGCAGACCGCGCGCGCCGCGATCGACCGCGGCCTCATCGGGCGTCCGCTGTCCGCGTCGGCCGTGATGGTCACGCCGGGGCACGAGCGCTGGCACCCCAACCCCGACTTCTACTACGCCGAGGGCGGCGGTCCCCTGATGGACATGGGGCCCTACTACATCGCCGCGCTGGTCCACCTGCTCGGCCCGGTGCGCGCGGTGATCGGCATGGCGAGCCGGCTGCGCGACGAGCGCGTCATCGGTTCCGGCCCCAGGACGGGGCAGCGGATAGCGGTCGAGGTCGCGAGCCACGTCTCGGGCGTGCTCGAACACGCCAACGGCGCGCTCTCCACCATCACGACGAGCTTCGACGGCGTCACCACCACCACCGCGCCGATCGAGGTGCACGGCGAGACCGGCACCCTCGCGGTCCCGGACCCCAACCACTTCGACGGCACCACCCGCCTCTTCCCGCTGGGCGGGACCGAGTGGCGGGAACTGCCCCCGAGCGCGGGCTACGCCGGAGCCGGCCGCGGCATCGGCCTCCTCGACCTGATCACGGCCCGCGGACAACACCCACCGCGCGCGGGCGGCGAACTCGCGTTGCACGTGCTCGAAACCATGACCGCCGTGCTCCGCGCCGCGGACGAAGGACGGAGGATCGCCCTGACGACCACGGTCGACCGACCGGCGCCGGTTCCGCTCACCCCGGCGGAGGAGTGGTCCACCAAGCGCTGACGACGTCCGGGACTCGAGGTCGACGTGGATCACCCGTCCGGAGCGACCGCGCCGGTGCGGTCCACAAGAGACGGTCGGTCCGACGAGGGTCTCAGTGAATTCTGAGATCCGGTCGCTAGCGTCGGCCGAAGCGTTTCACGCCAGTTCAGGAGGGATTCGATGAGAGTGGTGTTCCGGATCGCCCGATCGGTGCTCACGCTGGTCCCGGTGCTCCTGCTGTCCCTGGTCGGCTCATCGGTCGTCGCGTCGGCGCAGGCGGCCTCGCAAACCCAGACGTGGCACCTGCGGGACTTCGGTGCCCCACACCGGATGTGCGTCCAGTACGGCCCCGAGGGGAGGACCCACCAGTCCTACTTCATCTTCGCGGTGACCGGGAATTGGGCCACCGACCTCGACTTCGGGATGCGCGACCTGCCTCCCGGCTGGACCGCCACGGAGAGCCGCATCCCGCCGGGCTCCAACCACCCCGACCCCGAAGACGGTGCGGTCAGGATCAACGGGTTCACGCTCGTGCAGGGGTCCGCGACGGTGCCGTTGGCGACGTACCGCGCGCAGATCCGGGTGTCGGACGGGACCGTGACCGAAACCCACCCGGCCGACATCGTCGTCACCACCGCGTCCTGGGTCGACTGCATGCAAGCGCGGCCGTGAACCCCGGCCGCCGGGCCGGGTAGCCGGATGTTGCCTGCGGCGATGTGGACGGTCCTCGGAGTGCGGCTGGTTGGCGGTGTCGTGCCGAGCGTGGCCAACGCGATGGTTGTCCGGTGGGGGGCTTCTCGACTCCGCGGAACGGGCGGCCGTCCTGGCGCCGGGGCCCGCGCCCGGTGCCGCTGTGGCGGCCCCGCAGGTCGTCCGGGCTGCGCGACGGCCTGTCAGGACAGCGCACCAGCAGTTCGGCGTCGATCGCCGCAGGAACGACCCGGCAGCGCGGCGCTCGTCTCGCTGTCCCGCCGGTTGCAACGTCGCCCCGTCGGTGAGCGTCCGCTCGATCGGACGTGAAAGGAGTTGTCGTGGAAGAGAAAACGGCTTTATCGAGGCGCACGTTCCTCGGGATGAGCGCGCTGGGCGCGCTCGGTCTCGCCGGGTGCGGGGGCGACCCCGCCGTGCCGCAGGTCGACGTCCAGGTGCCCCAGGCGTTGCTCGACCAGGCGGCCGCGCTCCGCGGCGGGTCGGTGGGGATGCTCTCGCAGAAGCTCTACTCGGAGGCCGCCAACCAGGCGCTGGACCGGTCGCTCCAGGCGTTCGCGCAGGCCACCGGCACCACGGTCCGCAACGACCTGGTCTCCGGCGACGCCGGTGACATGGTGGCGAAGATGGACACCGAGGTGAAGGCGGGCACCAGCCGCGACCTGGCGTTCATGAGCGACCGGCGGTTCGTCGGCCAGCTCCACAACCTCGGCGCCCTCACCGACGTCACCGACGTGGTCGAGGAGATGCGGGCGCTCTACGGGGAACCCGCGACAGAGGCGGCCAACTTCTGCGTGTTCGGCGGGCGCTGGTACGCGATCCCCTACCACTTCATCGCGACCGCGATGTACCTGCGCAAGGACTGGTACGAGGAGAAGGGCCTCCCGCTCAAGCCCCACTACACGTGGGAGGAGTTGCGCGACAACGCGTTGGAGATCTCCGACCCGGCCAGGCGGCGCTACGGCTGGGGTCTGACGGTGAACCGCTCCGGCGACGCCAACGGCTTCATCACGAACGTCATCAACTGCTACGGCGGTGCGATCGCGGACAACACCGGCACGAAGGTGGTGTTCAACTCGCCGGAGACCGTCGCCGCCGTCACGTTCATCGGCGACATCTACACGAACCCGAAGTACGCGCCGATGCTGCCGCCCGGGATCGGGAGCTGGACCGACTCCAGCAACAACGAGAACTGGCTGGCCCAGATCCTGGGGCTCACGCTCAACCAGTTCAGCGTCTACGCCGACTCGAAGACCAAGAACAACCCGGTCTACGCCAACACGCACCCGTTCAACGGCGCCACCGGACCGGCGATCGACCAGCCACTCGCGTTCGGCGAGTCCAACTCGTTCGTCGTGTTCAAGGGGGCGAAGAACCCCGACCTCGCCAAGCTGGTGGCGAAGTTCATGGTCGGCGGTACCGCGCTGCTCGGTGTCGCGAAGGGAGCACCGTGCCTGGTCAACCCCGCGTGGGACAAGGTGTGGGACTCCGACCCGTACTACACCAGCGGTGACCCGGCCTTCCCCGCGCTGCGGGAGCAGACCCGCACGCCGCTCCCGCTGACCACCAGGACCGGTTTCGCCTTCCCCCAGGCCCCGAGCCCCGGCGAGCAGGCCGCCACCGCCGCCTACCTGCTGACCGACATGATGCAGGCGGTCATCCAGGGCACCCGGCCGGCCGAGGCCGTCGCCTCGACCCACGCCCGGATCGTCCAGGTCTTCGAGCAGCAGGGCTACAAGCAGTGACGGTCCTGCGTCCGAAGGCGACGCGGCCGGCGCCGGCCAGTCCGGCGCCGGGCGCGTCGTCCTCGCTCACCTCGTCGCAGCGGTTGCTCGGGCGCGACTGGCGCCTCGCCGCCGTGTTCATCGGGCCGACGCTGTTGCTGGTCGCAGGCCTCATCCTGTTCCCGATCGTCAGCTCGGTCTTCACCAGTACCACGGAGCGCCACGGCGCGGAGACGGTGTTCGTCGGGCTGGACAACTACACCGCCCTCATCGACGACACCGTGTTCCACAAGGGCGTGCTCAACTCGTTCGTCTTCACCGCGTACGCCGAGATCTTCAAGGTGACCCTCGGTCTCATCGCGGCGTTGATGCTGCACCACATGCGCCGCGGCCGGACGATCATCGCCGGGGTGATCCTGCTGCCGTGGGTGGTGCCGACGGTCGTCACGGCCTTCACCTGGCGGTCCTTGTTCGACCCGATCTTCGGCAGCGTCAACGTCGTGCTCACCGACTCCGGGATCGGGCCCTTCCTCGCCGCGATCGGGCTCGTCGACAAGTGGCCCGCGGAGTGGCTGTCCGACCCCGCGCTCGCGATGCCGGCCGTCATCCTGGTCAACGTCTGGAAGGGCATCCCGTTCTTCACGGTGACGTTCCTCGCCGGGCTCAAGGCCATCGACGGCGGTCTCTACGAGGCGGCGATGGTGGACGGCGCCTCGCCGTGGCAACGGTTCGTGCACATCACGCTGCCGGGGCTGCGCAACATCATGATCGTGACGGTGTTGCTGTCGTCGATCTGGACGTTCAACAACTTCGACCTGATCTGGCTGATGACCCAGGGCGGACCAGGGGACGCCACCGCACCGTACGTGATGGTGGCCTACTCCAAGGCCATCCAGCAGTTGCAGCTGGGCGCGGGCGCCGCGGTCACGCTGGTGATGCTGCCGATCATCGCCATCCTCGTGGTGATCCTCGTGCGGATGATGCGGCGCAGCGACCTGCCGGGCGCGGGCGACATGGGGCGCAGGCGGCTGACCCCCGCCCAGCGCCGGGCGCTGCCGTGGGTGGTCGTCGCGGGCTCGACGCTCGTGCTGGTCTGGGCGTCACCGCACATCGTGTGGAAGGCCGCGCTCGTGCTCGGCGTGTTCGTGGTGCTCGCGGCCGCCGTCGGACGGGTCGTCTCCGCGCTCGCCGCGCGCGGCAACGGGGCGGCCGCACGCCTGGTCGGCGGCGCCGGCTCGGGGATCGCGCTCGTCGGCCTGCTGGGCTTCGTGCTCATCCCGCTCTACTGGATGACGATCACGGCCTTCAAGTCCGACGACCAGATCGTCGCGCGCACCGACGACCTCTGGCCGACGCCGTGGAGCACCGAGCAGTTCACCAACCTGTTCACGGGCAGGGCGTTCGGCACCTGGTACGTCAACACGATCCTGGTGTCGGTGGCGTCCACCGTGATCGCCCTGGTCTGCGCGGCGCTGGCCGGCTACGCGCTGGCGCGGCTGAAGTTCCGGGGTTCGGAGAGCTTCACGGTCACGATCCTGCTCACCTACGTGATGCCGGGCGCGCTGCTGTTCATCCCGCTGTACCAGATGATGAGCGGGATCGGGCTCAACGACTCGTTGTGGTCGCTCGTGCTCGCCTACCCCACGTTCACGCTGCCGTTCGCGACGTGGCTGCTCGTCGGCTACTTCAAGTCGATCCCGGCCGACCTCGAGGAGGCTGCGCTGGTCGACGGCTGCACGCGGTTCGGTGCGTTCATCCGGATCGTGCTGCCGCTGGCCAAGCCGGGCCTGCTCGCGGTCGCGCTGTTCACGCTCACCAACGCGTGGAACGAGTTCCTGTTCGCCTTCGTGTTCATCACCAACGACGACTACAAGACGCTGCCCGTCGGCATGCAGTCGATGATCTTCGGTGACGTCGTGCCGCAGGGGCAGCTGGCCGCGGCCTCGCTGCTGATCAGCATCCCGGTCGCGGTCATGTACGGGTTCGGGCAGCGGTTCCTGACCGAGGGTCTCACCGCCGGGGCAGTGAAGGGGTGAGGGTGCGCGGCAGCCGGTGTGGGTCGAACGAGCCGGGACAGGGCGCGGACGGTGTTCTTCCGGCAGGGGTCGCGCTACAGTGCGATTGACAATCATTTCCGTTACGAGCACTCCCTGGGGGGATCTCCGTGGCGACATCACCGGACACGAACGCCACCGCGCGCCGCGCGGTGGTGGACCTGGTCTTCGGCTCCATGGCCTCGCAGGTCGTCGCCGCGTACGTCAAGCTCGGCATCCCGAACGTCATCGGCGGCCAGGACCTCTCCGCCGATGACGTGGCCGCCGCGTGCGGGACGCAGGCACGGGCCACCCGCCGGCTGCTGCGCGCGGCGACGGCCCTCGGCCTGCTGTCCGAGGACGACGGCAGGTTCAGCGCGACCCCCGCCGGCGCGCTGTTGCGGTCGGACGTCCCGGGATCCGTGGACGCGCTGGCCCGGGTGTTCACCGACCCCGTGATGCTGCGGTCCTGGCACCGGCTCGACGACAGCGTCCGCACCGGCCGCACGGCGTTCGACGAGGTGTTCGGAACCGCGTTCTTCGACCACCTCGCCTCGGAACCCGACCTGTCCGCGGCGTTCAACACCGCCATGAGCCAGGGCACGCACACGGTCGCGGGCCTGCTGCCCGACGCCTACGACTTCGGCCGGTTCGGGTCGGTCGTGGACGTCGGTGGTGGTGACGGCACCCTGCTCGCCGCGATCCTCCGCCGCCACACCGGGTTGCGCGGCGTGCTGCTCGACACCGCCGAGGGCTCCGGCGGCGCCGGCGTCGTGCTGCAGGACGCGGGCGTCTCGCAGCGTTGCACGGTCGCGGTCGGCGACTTCTTCACCGACGTCCCGGCCGGTTCCGACGCGGTGCTGCTCAAGAGCATCCTGCACGACTGGGACGACGAGCGCGCCACGACGATCCTCGGGCACTGCCGACGAGCGCTGCCGGACGACGGTTGCCTGCTGGTGGTCGAACCGGTCCTGCCCGACACCGCCGACGGCACCGTCCCGCCCCTGATGTACCTGAGCGACCTCAACATGATGGTCAACCTCGGCGGCCAGGAGCGCACCCGGGCCGAGTTCGCCACCGTGCTGCACGACAGCGGGTTCACCCTCACCGGCGTCACCCCGCTACCACCCTCGGGCTTCCGCCTCCTCGAAGCGCTCCCCCGCTGAGCGCGAGGACAGGAGATGGAGCCGCAGAACACCGCCGGTGACTTCACGGGGTTGAGGATGACGCCGCAACTCCACGCGGTGCTCCGGGTGTTGCGCGAACTGCCGGGCCCCGCGACGGCGCTCGTGATCCACGGACGCCTGCGGGCGGAAGGCGCGCGCGTCGGCCTGACGACGACCTACCGGCACCTCGCGTCGTTGGTGCGGGCCGGCGTCATGGGCATCACGCAGGACCGGACCGGACGACACCTGTACCACCTGAAGCGCGATGCCGACCACGACCATAACCTCACCTGCGTCCAGTGCGGCCGCGGTGTGCGCCTGGACGCCTCGACCGTGGTCGAGTGGGCCACGAGGACCGCGGCGGCGCACGGGTTCTCGACGGTCCAGGTGTCGGCCGGTCTCACCGGGTTGTGCCCTCGTTGCCAGGGAGGGTCGGGCACTCGGACACCGGAGCCGCTGGGCCGCCCGGGTGATCGGCCCGAGCGTCCGGGTGACGGCACTTCACCCGTCCCCGCGGAGCAGCGCACGGTGTCAGCGATGTCCTGAACCGTTTCCGCCACGGGAGGCAGACATGACCACCGAAACCACGCCCTCGCCCCAGCCGCACGCGGGCAGTTGCAGTTGCTGCGGCGGTTGCACCGCACCGGGCTGCGGGTGCTGCTCCAGCTGTTGACGATGACCGGTAGCGGTGTGCGGCCGGGAGTGTCCACTCCCGGCCGCACACCGCGCACGTGACGTCCACGCATCCGCAACCCAGGTCTTCCGGTGGCTGTTCGAGGTGCTCTCACAGCGCGGAAGGCCCGATCGTCCTCGTGCAGCGGCCACGTCGTGCCCGCCGGGACGACCTCGACTCCCCCATGGGCTAGTCTAACGGAAACGATTGTCGTTTCAATGTGGAGGCGGTCGGTGACCTCGCGACGCCGCGAGGTCACCGGCCGCGAACCCGACTTCGGCAAGCAGTGCAACCCGGAAAGAATCAGATGACCACCGATTCGCGCGTTCCCGTCACGGTGCTGTCCGGCTTCCTCGGCGCGGGCAAGACCACCCTGCTCAACCACGTGCTGGCCAACCGGGAAGGGCGCCGGGTGGCGGTGGTGGTCAACGACATGAGCGAGGTCAACATCGACGCCGCCCTGGTGTCCGGGCGCGGCGGCGAACGGCTGGTGGAGCTGACCAACGGGTGCATCTGCTGCACCCTGCGCGAAGACCTGCTGGAAAGCGTCGGCGCGCTGGCCCGTGAAGGCAGGTTCGACACCATCCTCATCGAGTCCACCGGCATCTCCGAGCCGATGCCCGTCGCCGCGACGTTCGAGTGGACGTTCGAGGACGGCACGAGCCTGTCCGACCACGCCCGCCTGGACACGATGGTCACCGTGGTCGACGCCGCGAACTTCCTGCCCGAACTCGAACGCGGCGACCGGCTCGACGACCGCGACCTCGCCGCCGCCGAGGACGACGAGCGCGGCATCTCCGACCTGCTGGTCGACCAGGTCGAGTTCGCCGACGTGCTGGTCCTCAACAAGACCGACCTGGCCACGCCGGAGCAGCTGGCGACCGCGGAAGGGCTGTTGCGCAAGCTCAACCCGAACGCCCGGCTGGTCCGGTCGCGCCGCGGCGCGGTCGACCTGGCCGAGGTGCTCGACACCGGCCGCTACGACCCGGTCACCGCGGCCACGTCACCGGGGTGGGCCGAGGAGTTGGCCGGCTCGCACACCCCCGAGACCGAGGAGTACGGCATCCGCTCGGTCACCTACCGCGCCGACCGCCCCTTCCACCCCGCACGACTGGCCGCCGCCCTGGAGGACTGGCAGGGCGTCGTGCGCAGCAAGGGCTTCTGCCACATCGCCAGCCGTCCGCACACGCTCGCCGTGTGGTCCCAGGCCGGACCGAACCTGACCATCGAACCCGGCGAACTGCTCGCCGGCCACACCGCCCGCCAGGAGTTGGTGTTCATCGGCGTCGACCTCGACCGCGACGAACCCCGCCGCAGGCTCGACCCCGCCCTGCTCACCGACTCCGAACTGGCGGCCGGCCCGACCGCGTGGCGGCGGTTCGACGACCCCCTGCCCGCGTGGGACGACCTGGAAGCCCACGCGCACGAGCACCCGTTCCCCGCTCAGCGACTGCCGGCGCAGCGGCCGTGACGAGGGGACGCGCCGGCGCACCCGATCATGACCGGCATCACTATTGATAACGGTTATCACGTGCGGTTACGCTCGCGCGGTCCCCTTCCCCCGGAGTGATCGGTTCCGCCATGGCTGTTCGTCCGCGGTCGTCCGCGTCGGTCGACCACGATCGACGGGCGTCCGCGCGCCGGTCGCGGACCGTGCAGCGGGTGGCGGTCGCGGCCCTCGGTCTCACGATCCTGGTGCTGGTCGTCCTCTCGGGCTCGGTCGGAACGGTCGAGGTCGGGCTCGTGGACGCGACGCGGATCGTGGTCGGGCACCTGCTGCCGGGCATGCCGTGGATGTCGGACGGCAGCCTCACCGTGCTGCAGGACCAGGCGGTGTGGCAGTTCCGGCTGCCCCGTGCGCTGCTGGCCGGGTTGGCGGGCGCCGGTCTGGCGATGGCGGGGGCGATCATGCAGGTGATCGTGCGCAACCCGCTGGCCGAGCCCTACCTGCTGGGTGTGTCGTCCGGCGCGGGGGTCGGCGCGGTGCTGGTCATCACCCTCGGCTCGGCGGCCGTCGGTGGCCTGTCGCTGGGGGTGGCGGCGTTCGCCGGGGCGTTGGTGGCCAGCGCGTGCGTCGCGCTCGTGGCCCGTCACCGGGGCGTGCTGTCACCGACCAGGATGATCCTGTCGGGGGTCGCCCTGGGTTCGCTGTTCAGCGCGGTGACGAGCTACCTGACGTTGACGACCGAGGCGCAGAACGTGTTCAGCGTCCTGTTCTTCCTGCTGGGCAGCGTGTCCGCCGCGTCCATGGGCTCGTTGGCGGTCCCCGCGGCGGCGTTCGTGGTGGCCTGCGTTGTCGTCGGGCTGCGGACGCGGGCGATGAACGCGCTGCTGACCGGTGACGAGTCCGCGACGGCGTTGGGCGTGGACGTGAACCGGCTGCGCGCCGTCCTGCTGGTGACGGCGGCGCTGCTGACCGGGTCGATCGTGTCGGTGAGCGGCGGGATCGGCTTCGTCGGTCTCGTGATCCCGCACGTGGCGCGCATCCTCGTGGGCGCGGACCACCGGCGGATGCTCCCGGTGGCGGTGCTCGGCGGCGCGGCGTTCCTGATGCTCGCGGACCTGTTGTCGCGCACGGTGGCGGCGCCCGCGGAGGTGCCGATCGGCATCCTCACCGCCGTGGTGGGCGCGCCGTTCTTCCTGTGGCTGATGCGCCGTGACACGGGCACGCGGGCGGGGATGGACCGATGAGGGTGCGCTTCGACCACGTCGGCGCCACCCTGGGTGGCCGCGACGTGCTCCACGACGTGGACCTGGAGGTCCGGCCGGGCCGGTTCCTCGGGTTGGTCGGCCCCAACGGCAGCGGCAAGTCGACGCTGCTGCGCACGCTGTACCGGGCCGTGCCGCCGTCGTCGGGCCGGGTGCTGCTGGACGAGCACGACGTGTGGCGCGTCGACCGGCGCACCGTCGCCCGGTCGGTGGCGGTCATGACCCAGGAGGCACCGACCGAGTTCGACCTGACGGTCCTGGACGCGGTGCTGCTGGCCAGGGTGCCGTTCCAGCGCGGCTTCGGCCGTGACACCGACGCCGACCTCGACCTGGCGTGGGCGGCGCTGGAGCGGGTGGGCGCCGCCGACGTCGCCGACCGGCTCGTCGGCCGGCTCTCCGGCGGCCAGCGGCAGCGGGTGATGCTGGCCCGCGCCCTCGCCGCCGACGCACCGGTCCTCGTGCTCGACGAACCGACCAACCACCTCGACATCGCCTTCCAGCTCGAACTCATGCGGATCGCGACCGACCTGGACCGCACGATCATCGCGGCGCTGCACGACCTCAACCTCGCCGCCACGCACTGCGACGACATCGCGGTGCTGGACGGGGGCCGGCTCGTCGCCGCGGGCGACCCGGCCGAGGCGCTCGCGCCGCACGTGGTCGAAGAGGTGTTCCGGGTCGGCGTCGACCAGCTCACGCACCCGCGCACCGGTCGTCCCGTCCTGGTCTTCGACCACCCGCGCCCGCCCGGTCCGGGTCCCACCGAACACAGAGATGAGATCCATGCGTAGCACCCCGTCCCTGGTCGCGTTGAGCGTCGGCATCGCGCTGATCACCGGCTGCGGCACCTCGGTCACCCCCACCACCCCGACGGGCGCCACCGGCGGGTCGGTGACGATCACCAACTGCGGTCGGGACGTCACCGTCGACGGCGTGCCGAGCGCGGCGGTCGGGTTGAGCCCGTCGCAGACCGAGCTGCTGCTGCGGTTGGGCCTCGCGGACTCGCTCGTCGGGCAGGCGCAGACCGCCACCGCGCCGCTGTCCGAGGACGTGGCCGGTCTCGCCGCCGACGTCCCGGTGTTGAGCGAGTCCGGACCGCCGAGCCGGGAGCAGCTGCTCAACGCGAAGCCGGACTTCGTGTTCTCCCCGACGATGTACGAGTTCAACGCCGAGCAGGGCTTCGCGAGCCTGGAGCAGCTGCGGCAGGCCGGGGTCGCGGCCTACGTCGCCACGGGCGGGTGCGCCGACCGGCGCATGAGCGGCACGGTCGAGGACGTCTTCACCGACTTGGACAACCTCGGCAAGGTCTTCGCCGCGTCGGAGAAGGCCGCGCCGCTGATCGAGAAGGGCAAGGCCGACCTGGCCGCGGTGGACACGGCACTCGCGGGTCGCGCGAAGCCGACCGTCGCCCAGGTGTACCTGGAGGGCACGACCGTGACGGCCATCGGGGCCGGGATCGAGTACGACATCATCCGCCGTGCGGGCGGCGACAACGTGTTCTCGCCGCAGGACCCGCAGTTCGCCAAGTTCTTCGCCGCGCAGATCACCCCGGAGTCGTTGGCCGCCGCGGACCCCGACGCGCTGGTGTTCGCGGTCAACTCGGCCGAGCACAGGCAGACCACCATCGACTTCCTGACCCGCACGTTCCCGGACATGACCGCGGTGCGCGAGCAGCGGCTGATCGCGATCGACGCCGCGGACACCTACCCGGGCACGCTCGGGAACGTGGCCGTGGTGCGGGAGATCGCGGAGCGGCTGCACCCGGACGCCTTCACGTCGTGATCCACCGCAGGCTGCTGCAACTGGCGGGTGTCGTCGTCGGACCGGTCGTGCTCCTGGCGCTGTCGTCGACGCTGGTGTCGGCCTCCCACATCGCCGCGGCCGTGCTGACGGCCGCCGTCCTCGCCGACCTCATCGGCGGGGACGGTGCGGCCGCAGCGCCGCTGATCGCGGCGCTGGTCGGCGTCGTCGCGGTGCGCGCGGCCCTGCTGTGGCTGCGGGAAGTCGCCGCGGCCAGGTTCGGCATCGCCATCCGCACCCGGTTGCGCGGTGAGCTGTTGCGCCGCATCGCCGCGCTGGGGCCGGCGTGGGTGCAGGGCGAGCGGTCCGGCGCGATCACCCACACGGTCGTGGACGGCGTGGAGGCCTTGGACGCCTACTACAGCCGCTACCTGCCGCAACTGCTGGTGACCTGTCTCGTGCCCGCCGCCGTGACCGGGTGGCTGTTCACCGTCTCCGCACCGGCCGCGACCGTTCTCGCCGCGGCGGTCCTGTGCGCCGTGGTCGTGCCCCGGTTCTGGGATGCCCGGCTGCTCAGGACGGGCCGGACCCGTTGGCGTGCCTACGAGAAGCTCGCGGCGGACTACCTGGAGGCGACCCAGGCGGTCGGCGTCCTGCGGGTGTTCGGTGCGGGCCGGCGGACCGGGGACGCGCTCGCCGAACGCGGCGAACACCTGCACCGCACCACGATGACCCAGCTGCGGGTCTCCCTCGTGGAGTCCGCCGTCAGCTCGCTCGCCCTGCACCTGGGCACCGCCGCCACCATCGTCGTCGCCTGCGCCGGGGTCCTCGGCGGCGCCGCACCCGCCTCGTCGGTGCTGCTGTTCCTGCTGTGCGCCAGGGAGTGCTTCCGCCCCGTGCTCGACCTGTCCGCGCACTGGCACCTCGGCTACCAGGGGCTCGGCGCGGTGGAGGGCATCGACGAGATCCTCACCGCCCGCCCGGCCGTCGCGGACACCGGCACGCGCACCGAACCAGCGCGTCCCGGGGCGGGGTTGCGGCTGCGACAGGTCGGTTACCGGTACCCGAACGGGGCGGGTGTCACCGATGTCGGCTTCGACTGCGCACCGGGTGCCACCACCGGGATCGTGGGCCCGTCGGGTGCGGGCAAGAGCACGCTCGCCCGGCTCATCGTCCGGCACGCCGACCCGCAGGAGGGGACGATCGAACTCGACGGGACGCCGATCGCCGACTACACCCTCGCCGCCCTGCGCGCGAGCGTCGGCGTCGTCGGCCAGCACACCTACCTCTTCCACGGCACCGTCGAGGAGAACCTGCGCCTCGCCCGCCCCGACGCCACGCCCGAGGAGGTCCGCGCCGCCGCCCACGTCGCCGACGCGCTGGACTTCGTCGAGGCGCTGCCCGAGGGCTTCGACACCGTGCTCACCGAGAACGGGTCCCGGCTCTCCGGCGGGCAGCGGCAACGGCTCGCCATCGCCAGGGCCGTGCTCGCCGCGACACCCGTGCTGCTGCTGGACGAGGCGACCTCCGCCTTGGACGTCGACACCGAGCACCGCGTCCTGACGCGGCTCGCCGAGCACTGCCCGGGCACCACCCGCATCGTGATCGCGCACCGCGAGAGCGCCCTGCGCGACGCGGGCACGATCGTCACGATCGAGGCCGGCCGCGTCGCCGACGTCGCCTCCCCGGCGGCGCACCGGTGAAGGGCTCACTGCGGCGACTGCTGCCCGTCATCGCCGAGCAGCGGTCCACCTTCGGCTGGACCATCGCGGCCAACGCCACCGCCCAGGTCGGCGCGTTGACCACGGCCGTGGTCGGCACGTGGCTCGCGGGCCGGACCGCCGCGACCGGCACCGCGCCACTGGTGCCCGCCGCCATCGTCCTGTGCGGCGTCGCGGTGCTCACCGCGGTGATGACCTGGCGCGAGTCGTGGGTCTCCCACGACCTGGCCTACCGGCTGATCGCCACCCTGCGCGCCCGCGTGTTCGACCGCCTCCGGGTCAGCCTGCCCGACCGCCGCACGCCGCGCCGCAGCGGAGACCTGGCCTCCGTCGCGTTCGCCGACGTCGACCGGCTCGAATGGCTCTACGCCCACACCGCGGCACAGGCGCTCACGTCCCTCCTGCTGGTCGCCGCGACCACGACGCTGTCCCTGCTCGTCACGCCCTGGCTGCTGCTGGTGTGGGCACCGTTCGTGGTGGTGACCGCGGCGCTGCCCTGGCTGTTCGGGCGGGTCGGCGGACGGCAGGGGGCCGAGCTGACCGAGGCCTCCGCCACGCTCAACGCCGAACTGGTCGACACCGTCCGCGGCCTCGACGAGCTCAGCGCCGCCGGTGCCCTGGACCGCCGCACCGCCGCGCTCGACCGGCACACCGGCGTGCTGACCGCGGTGCAGGCGCGGATCGGCTCCCGGACGGGCGTGGAACGCGCGGTCACCGACGCGGCGCTGTCCCTCAGCGCGATCGGCGCCCTGGCGGTCTGCGCGGTCAACCTCGACGCGGTCGGCCGCGCGCTCGCGCCGGTCGCGCTGATCCTGTCCACCGCGGCGCTCGGCCCCGTCTCGCAGATCTCCGACCTGCTGCGCAACCTCGGCACCCTGCGGGCGGCCGGCGCCCGCGTCGTCGACGTCCTCGACCGCACGCCGGCGGTCCGCGAGACCGCCGAGCCCCGGCGGCTCCCGCCGCGCGATCGGGCGACCGGCCTGGTGTTCGACCGCGTGACGTTCCGCTACGGCGACGGGCCGCCAGTGCTGCGTGAGGTGTCCTTCACCGTCCGCCCCGGTGAACGGGTCGCGCTCACGGGACCGTCCGGCGTCGGCAAGACCACCTGCGCGCTACTGGCCACCCGGATGTGGGACCCCGACGCCGGCCGCATCGCCCTCGACGGCGTCGACCTCACCGAGCTGGCCGACGACGACCTGCGCGGTGCGATCAGCTCCGTTCCGCAGGACCCCGGGCTGCTCGCCGGGACGATCGCCACCAACATCAGGCTCGGCCGCCCCGACGCGGACGATCACGCCGTCGAGCGTGCGGCACGCAGGGCCGGGATCCTCGACCCGCGCGCCGGGCTCCCCGCCGGGCTCGACACCGTCCTCGGCGAGGCCGGTGCGGGGCTCTCGGGTGGTCAGCGGGCGCGGGTGGCCGTCGCCCGTGCCCTGCTGGTCGATCCCCGGGTCCTCATCCTGGACGAGGCGACCGCCAACCTGGACGCCGACGCCGACGCGGCCATCACCGCCGCGCTCACCTCGGCGGACGACAACGTCGGTGTCCTGGTCATCGCCCACCGGCCCGCGACCCTCGCCCGCTGCGACCGGATCGTCGACCTGCGGGAGGCGGGCACACCCGGTGACCTGGCCGCCGGCCCGGCCGACCGGCGACGCGCCTAGTGCTCGTCGTAGTGCTCGCCGTGGACGGCGTGGCGGTGGCCGTCGTGCACGTAGTCCACGTGGTCGCCGTGCGGGACGGCCACGTGGCCACAGCCCTCACCGTGCGAGTGACCGTGGTCGTCGTGGGCGCCGTGGTCGGCAGGCTCGCACTCGTCGAAGTGCCCCTCGTGCTCCCGGTGCAGGTGGCCGTCGTGCGCGTAGTCCACGTGGTCGGCGTGCGGGACGGCCACGTGACCGCAGCCCTCGCCGTGCGCGTGGCCGTGGTCCGTGTGCTCCAGGTGTGCCGTGGTCATGGGCTACCGCCTTTCGATTGCCCGGGCCTGCTGTCACCCGGATGTCTCAACGCTCGTGACCGAGCGCAACACATATTAGGTCATGCGCATGTATGACGCAGACCGGCGTTCACCCACTCGGCGGAGTGACACCGACGAGCCTCCTTGAATTGACAATCATTGTCGTTTATCGTGTGGGCATGGAGACCTCCGTCGTCCTCGTGGCCGGGCTGGGTGAGCACGTCGTGGCCGAGGAGGTGTGGCGGACGCTGCCGGGCGCGGTGCTGGTGCGCCACGACCTGAGCCGCCTGACCGAGGGCGTGGTGCGGCGGTGGGTCGACGGAGTGCTGACCGAGCTGCGCCTGGAGCACGGCTGCGTGTCCTGCACGATGCGACTGGACCTGCTGCCGCTGCTGCGGCAGCTGCGCGGACCGGTCGTCCTGCACCTGGACCCCGCGCTGGAGCCCGAGGCGGTGTGCTTCGCGCTGGCGGACGAGCCGATCCGCGTCGAGGCCGTCATCGCGGTCCTGGACCGGGCCACCTGGCTGACCGACGCCACCGCCGGGGACCTGCTGGCGGACCGGGGCCTCGGCGCGGCACCCGGCGACGACCGCACCGTCGCGCAGTTGATCGTGGGCCAGGCGGAGTTCGCCGACGCGCTGGTCCTCACCGGACCGGAGGACGAGCGGGTGACCGCTGTCCTCGACCGGCTCAACCCCGCCGCCGTCCGGCAGGAACTGGCGCACCTGGACGTGCCGGCGCTGCTGGCCGCGATCCCCGCCGACGCGCGGCGCGGCGAGGTCGACGACACCTTCGGCCCGGTGCTGATCGGCCAACCCCCGACGGAACCCGCCCACGGCGTGCACCTCGTGCACTTCACCGCCCGACGCGCCTTCCACCCCGCACGCCTGCACCGCGTGCTCACCGCGCTCTGCCAAGGCGTCGTCCGCGTCCGGGGCCGCGTCTGGTTGGCCAGCCGCCACGACACGGTCATGTGGGTCGAGGCGGCGGGCCGGTCCCTGCGGATCGGCGAGGCGGGCCCGTGGCTCGCCGCCGTCGACGACTGGTCCGATGTGGACGAGCGCTGGCAGAGCACCGCGATGGCGACGTGGGACCTGCGGACCGGCGACCGCGCGCAGGAGCTGGTGGTGATCTCGCACCGCTCGTCGCCCGAGGTGATCAACTCGGCACTGCGGGAAGCGCTGCTCACCGACGAGGAGTCGGAACTGGCGACCGAACTGCGGTTCGCCGACCCGTTCCCCGGATCGCGGGAACAGCTCACCTGATGACAGCGGCGACCCGCTTCGGTGCGGCGTCCCGTCGCGGCTCAAGAGAGGACGAAGTGAACGGAAACCCCCCAGCGGGCCCCTTCGAGGTGCGGTTGGCGACCCACGCCGACCTGCCGGGTGCCCGCAGCGTCATGCTGGACACCTTCTACCGCGAGTTCGGCCACGGCTACCGCCCCCAGTGGCACGCCGACGTGGTGGACCTGGCAGGCACCTACCTCGAAACGCCCGGGCACGCGCTGTTCGTCGCCGTCGCGGACGACGAGGTCGTGGGCACCACGGCCGTGCGGGCACAGGGCCCGGCCAGCCCACCCCACCCGGCCTGGCTCGCCGAGCGCTACGACGGCGCCACGACCGCGCAGCTGTTCCGGGTCTACGTGCGACCGGAGCACCGGCGCCGGGGCTTGGCGCGGGCGCTGGTCGACGCCGCGGTCCGGTTCATCGCCGAGAACCCCCGCTACGAACGGATCTACCTGCACACCGACACCCGCGTGGCCGGCGCGGAGGCGTTCTGGCGCTCCGTCGCGGTCGAGGTGTGCGACGCCCGTGACGGCGACCCGGACCGCCACCAGACCGTGCACTTCGAAATCCCCGTCCCGGCCCTCACCGGCCCCACGGGGTCGAGATGACCTGATCCGGTCAGGCGACGCCGACGATGTCCCGCAGGGCGTCGGGCACGACGGTTCGCATGGCGGCCCCTGCCACGGCGAAGGACCGGTGCGGTCATGCCCACGTAGTCGCCGCACCGGTCGAGGTCCGCGATCAGGCGGGGACCGCCGTCGCGGACCCGTGGCCGAGACCTCGCGGGGAACCGATCCGTCCGCCGGCTCAGTGGTGGTAGGCGTGGACGACGGCGTGGCCGAGCCCGCGGCCGATGAGCCACCTGTTCACCGGGACCGTGACGACGAAGGCGACCGCGAACGCGAAGGCGAGCGCGCCCCAGAACAAGGGGCTTGCCAGGCCCGCCTCCATCGCGCCGGGCACCACGAGCATCACGCCGTTGTCGACGACCTCCATGACGATGATCGACACGGTGTCGGCCGCCAGCGCCACCTTGAGCGCCCGACGGAAACCGACACCCGCCTTAAGCACACCGCGCATGGTCAACGCGTAACCGAACACGAAAGCCAGCCCGACGGCCAGCGCGATCGTGGCGAGGGCGCTCCAGCCGAGCGCCGTGCCGATCACCATGCCCAGCACCTCACCGATGGCACAGCCGGTCAAGCAGTGCAGCGTCGCCGACGCGGCCGTGCTCCAACTGACGCCTGCGGCGTGAGCCTGGTGGTCATGGTGGTGCTCATGAGTGTTTTCGTGACCGTGCTCGTGTTGCATGTCGACTCCCCGTTCCTTATACCCCCAGGGGGTAGCTAGTCGAGGCTAGCGCGCTCGGCATGTTCATCGGCAACCAATCTACTATGATCATTAGTTCTCCACTGCACGGCGACCCACCGCAGTGCAGTTCCACCGGCTAGCGCGCTCACACGGGCCCCATCGCCGAGCACGAGATGGATCGCCCCACAGCGGCCCGACGTCACGAGCATTCCCGCTGGACACGCGGCGCGGTGTCGTTGCAGGAGAGCGGTCTCCTCGCGCCCGTCGTGGTGCGGCAGTCCTGTCAACTATCCGCCATAGGACATTTGTGTATCGTGGGGTCGTGCTCCACCACGTCCGCACCCGAGCCTCCCGATGGGCGCTGGTGTGGGCTGTCGCATTCGCCGTGGTCGGCATGCACCACCTCGGCACTCAGGAGCCGGCCGCACACGCGGTGACAGCTTCCGCGGCCGTCACCCCGGTCGACTGCTGCACCGACGACGCGTCCGAAGAGCACGCTCCGGCCCCTACCGGACAGCACGACCTGCTGCACCTGTGCCTGGCGATCTTGGGCGTCGCGCTGGGCCTGACGCTCGCCGTGTTCGCCGTACGCGGTCGAGTGGTCACCGGACACCCCGGTTCGCCGTCGACCCGAGCGGTACGGCCGCGACCCCCTCCTCCGAGACCGGGCGGCGCGCCGACGCTGCTGGCCCGACTCTGCGTCCTGCGGCTGTGACAGGCGGCGCGTGACGTCCTTCGAGGACGTCGACGCGACGCCACGCGACCGACTGGACATCACCACCGCAGAGGACATCATGACCAGGAAGAACCTGGTCGGGACGGCGCTTGCCGTCCTGACCACCGGACTCGTGCTCGCCGGGTGCTCCGACAACTCCGGCGCCGGCGGCCACGACATGGGCGGCATGACCGGGACGACCACCACCAGCGCCGCCGCGGCGCCGTCGGGTGAGCACAACGACGCCGACATCGCGTTCGCGCAGGGCATGATCCCCCACCACCAGGGCGCGATCGAGATGACCGGGCTCGTTCAGGGCCGGACGTCCAACGCCCGGGTGCTCGACCTCGCGTCACGCATCGAGAAGGCCCAGGACCCCGAGATCAAGACCATGACCGACTGGCTGAACAGCTGGGGTGCCGAGGTGCACCCCACGGGCATGCCCGGCATGGACCACGGCTCGGACATGTCCGGCATGAGCGACGCGGACGTCGACGTGTTGAAGCAGGCGAAGGACGCCGAGTTCGACAGGGTGTTCCTGGACATGATGATCGAGCACCACCAGGGCGCGATCGACATGTCGAAGACGGAACTCCAGCAGGGCGAGAACCCCGACGCCAAGAAGCTCGCGCAGCAGATCATCGACTCGCAGCAGGCCGAGATCACCGAGATGCAGGGACTGCTCGCGGCCGGCTGACCGTCGACGGAGTTCCACCCACCCCGCATCACGCGTGCCGCGCCGCACGGGAGGCGTGATGCGGGGACTCGGCGAAGTGGAAGCCGCGGTCCGCACTTCACCGACCGCCGTCCGGACCTGCGTCAGGACGGCGGTCGCAGACCCGCGATCGTGACGGTCACGAGCCTGCGGACAGCGGCGTCGGATCGCAGGCTCCCGGCCGCCGCGAGGGCGTGCACGCAGTAGGCGGCGAGTTCGTCGGGTGCGACGTCGTCCCGGAGGTCGCCGGTCGCCGCGACCTCGACCAGCAGGTCCTTGATCAGGTCCTGGACCTGCTGCCCGGCTTGGGCGAGTCGAGGACCCTGGTGCAGGACCGCGGCGAGTTCGCGGCCGGGGCGGTCGTGGGAAGAGCGTTCACGGGAGATGCGCGCGTAGGCGTGCAGAACGGCTTCGAGCCGCTCGACGGGGTCCGCGACCCGGCCTCGGATGTCGGCGAGCTGCTGGAGGTGGCTCTCGACCTGTCGTTGGTGCCAGGTGCTCAGGATCGCCTCGACGTCGGGGAAGTACTTGTAGAGGGTCGCCCTCCCGATACCCGTGTTCTCGGCGATCTTCGACATCGTCACCGACAGCAGACCGTGCGCGCGAACCAGTTCGGCGGTGGCATCGAGGATCGCCTCGTGCACCGCTTGGCGGTGCGCGTCGATGGTCTCGTTCCACAGGCGAGGCACGCTCGGAGTATACGGCGCGGCGGCACCGAGACACTGTGGTTAGACAGAGACACAGTGTCTCGATAAACTCGCGGAACGACCGAGGAGGCCCACCGTGAGCACACCGTCCCGCCCCTCCGGCGATGACACCGCCGCGACGTCCGACCGGGAACCGGACCCGGACACACCCCCCGGGGCGCCGCGCTGGGTGAAGGTGCTCGCGGTCATCGCCGGCGTTCTGGCCCTGCTGGCCTTGATCGTGGTGCTGACCGGCCTCGGGGGCGAGCACGGCCCCGGTCGTCACACCGGGGCCGGCGTGACGGTCGGTGTCACGACCGTGGGGACCGTCGGCGGCGGTGAGGTATGAGGTTCGCGCCCGGGATGCGCAAGGTCGTGCTGCTCACGCACGTCACGACCTCGGTGGGGTGGTTGGGCGCGGTCTTGGCCTACCTCGCGCTGGACATCACCGCCACCACCGGTCATGACGTGGAGACGGTGCGCGCCGCCTACGTCGCGATGGGGGTCATGACTTCCTACGTGATCGTCCCGCTGGCGCTGGCGTCGGTGCTCATCGGCGTCGTCAACGCGCTGGGCACCCCGTGGGGTCTGCTGCGGCACTACTGGGTCCTGATCAAGCTGCTGCTCACCGCGTTCGCCGCGACCGTGCTCCTGATCGAGGTGTCGACGGTGCGCCACCTGGCCGACGCGGCCGTTTCGGGTGCCGATCCCCGCGAGCTGCCCGGCACGCTCCTGCACTCGGTCGGCGGGTCGGTGGCCTTGCTGCTCGTCATGGTCCTGTCGGTGTACAAGCCACGCGGCGTGACGCGCTACGGGTGGCGCAGGCAGCAGGCGCAGCGGCGTGAGCAGCGGCCGGCACCGGTCCGATGACCGACACCCGGACCGTCAGCTCGCGGCGCTGTCGTCGGCCGGTCGGTCGATCAGGTGGGCGTTCAGGCCGTCCGGCATCTCCGCCCGGCCCGGGCCGCCCGCCTCGACCCAGGCGAGGATGTGGTCCACCGCCTCGTCGGTGAGCACGCCGCCGAACCACACCGGGCGGGCGCCCGTGCCCCGCGCCGGCCTGACCACGACGACGTTGGAGGACTCGCAGGAGCTCAGGCAGTTCGCGACGGTGACCGCGTGCGGTCCCACGCCTTCCCGCAACCTGCGCAGTTGCGTCACGTGGTCGACGTCCGGGTGCTTCTTCACGGTGCCGCAGCAACAGCCCCGACAGACGGTCAACCTGCTCGAATCGGACACCTGATCTCCATGCCGTCGCCGTTACGGCCGTCAACGTACTAGGACGGGTAGTGCTTCAGCCAGCGCCGACGACAGGGCACGGCGCGGACCTGCGAAAACCACTCCCCGCATACCCTCGGAAGGTATGCGGGGAGCGGGTCGGTGCGAGCTTGACACGCCACCGGACTACACCTCGGCCGCTGCCGGCTCGACGTGCTCGGTGACCCGGCCGCGCAGGGTGAAGGCGGCCAGCAGCGCGGCTGCCAGGGCGATCAGCGCGGCGCCGGTGAAGGCGGCCGAGTAGCCGTCGGTCAGGGCGACCGGGTCGCCCAGCCGGTCGGCGCCCTGTGACGTGGCCACCGCCGTCATCGCGGCCAGGCCGAGCGCCGATCCGACCTGGTAGGTGGTGTTGACGATGCCCGAGGCCAGTCCGCCCTGCTCAGGGGCGACTCCGCCGATGGCGGCCATGGTCGCGGGGATGAAGACCAGCGCCATGCCGATCGCCGAGATCAGCGAGCCGGGCAGGACGTCGGCGACGAAGCTGCCGCCCGGGTCGGCGGTGGCCAGCAGGCCCAGGCCGGCGGCGAGCACGGCGAGTCCGGCGACGACCAGCGGCTTGGTCCCGAAGCGGGCGATCAGGCGTCCGCTGACGGTGGTCATCAGCACGGTCATGAGCACGGTCATCGGCAACAGCGCGGCACCGCTGGCGAACGAGTCGAACCCGAGCACCTGCTGGACGTAGAGGTTGAGGAAGTACCACATCGGGATCCACGCCGCGCCCAGCAACGCCATCGCGACGTTCGCCGCCGCGAGGTCCGGCGTGCGCCACACCTCCAGGGGCATCAACGGGTTCCTCACCACGCGCTGCACCAGCAGGAACCCGACCAGCAGGGCCGCGGCCGCGCCCAGCTGCACGAGCGTGGCGGTCGACGCCCAGCCGCGTTCCGGTGCCTGCACGATGGCGTAGACGGCCAAGGCGAGCCCGCCGGTCACCGCGACCGCGCCGCCGACGTCCAGCCCACCGCTGCGTCCGGGTACGGCGGGCAGCAACTTCGGCGTGAGCGCGAGGGTCAGCACACCGATCGGGATGTAGATGATGAACACCCACGGCCAGCTCAACCACTCCGTGATCACGCCGCCGAGGAACACGCCCGCGGTGCCACCGGCCGGCGCCGCCGCGCCGTAGAACGCCATCGCCTTCGGCAGCTCGTTCGGCTGACCGGCGAACAGCACCATGAGCAGCGTCATCGCCGCCGGTGCGATCAGCGCCGCGCCGACACCCTGTACCGCACGCCCGAGGACCTCGGTGCCCGCGCCGGTCGCGGCGGCGGCGACGACGGAACCCGCGATGAGGGTGGTCCACCCCGCGGCGAACACGCGCCGTGCGCCCCAGAGGTCCGAAAGTCTGCCGCCGAGCAGCAGCAGGCCGCCCAGCGCGACCGCGTAGGCGTTGAACACCCACTGGAGCCCGCCGGGTGTGAAGCCGAGTTCGCGCTGCATGTCCGGCAGCGCCACGGCGATGATCGAAGTGTCCATGATGACCATGAACTGCGCCGCCGCGAGCACGACCAGTGCCCACCAGCGCCGGGGGTCGGGGTTCATGACGAGTCCTTTCAATCCTTCGTATTTATACCCCGTGGGGGTATCAAGCGAACGAAACGAAACATACCCCCAGGGGGTACCGCGATGTCAAGGTGGAGTGTCCACGGGCGCGGCACGAGCCCCGGAACCAGCAGAGGCGGTGTGGCCGGGGTTCGTCCTCCGCCGCGTAACATGTCGTGGTCGAAGGAGGCGTGATGCACGGGCTGGGCGACCTGGAAGCGGCAGTGATGGACGTGCTGTGGCGTGCGCCCGAGCCGATGAAGGTCCGTGACGTCCTCGACGAACTCGACACCGGCAGGCAACTCGCCTACACCACGGTCCTGACCGTGCTGGACAACCTCCACCGCAAGGGCTGGGTCCAGCGCGAACTCGTCGGCAAGGCCTACCACTACGAGCCGACGACGAGCCGTGCCGAAGCCGCGGCGAACGCCGTGCGGGAGCTGGTCAACGGCTCCGGCGACCCGGACGGCGTGCTGCTGCACTTCGCGCGTTCCGCGTCGGAGCACGAGACCGAACTGCTCCGCAAGGCGCTGCCGAGGAAGTCGCGCAAGAAATGACCGTGGCCGCCGCGTTGCTGGTCACGGCCGGGCTGATGGGCGTGCTCGCACCACGTCAGCTGGTGCGCCTGGCCGCGCGAGGCACCGACCCGCTCGTGCCGTTGCTGGCCTGGCTGGCGTCCGCCGTGAGCGTCGTGACCACCGCCGCGCTGGCCGTGACGCTGCTCCTGCTGCCCGACCACGGTTCGCACGCACTGGCCTTGGCGCACGAGTGCTGGTCGTCACTCGCCCACGGCATGGCCCCGCGCGTCGAGGCCACCGGCGGCGTCGTCGGCCTGGTGTTGCTGGCCGGGCTCGTGGGCAGGCTGGCGGTCGTCAGCGTGAGAGGCGCCCGCCGCCGGGCGAGCAGGCGACGGGACCACCTGGCGATGCTCAGGGTCGCCGCCCGTCGCGAACCGGGCTCACCGGCGACGCTCTGGCTCGACCACGACGAGCCGCTGGCCTTCAGCCTGGCCGGCACACCGGGCGTCGTCGTCGCCACCGAAGGACTCCACCGCCGACTCACCCGCGGACAGGTCGAGGCCGTGCTCGCGCACGAACGCGCCCACCTCCGCGGCAGGCACCACCTCCTCGTCGCCGCCGGTGACGCGCTGGCGACCGCGCTGCCGTTCCTCCCGCTCTTCCGCCACGCGCCGGCCGTCGTGCGGGAACTGGTCGAACTCGCCGCGGACGCCGCCGCGGTCCGCGCCTGCGGGGTCGACGACGTCCGGGCGGCACTGCTGGGCGTGTCGGGCAACGGCACGCCCGGCTCGGCACTCGCGATGGGCCGGGACTCGGTCGACGTGCGGCTCGAACTCCTGACCGGCCCACGCCGCCTGCCGGACTCGGCTCGCAGCGTGCTGGCCTACGGGGCGGCGTGCGCGACCGCCATGGTGGCGCCGCTGGTCACCGCGTTCACCGGACTGCTCGTCGTGGTCCTGGTCACCTGCCACTGATCGCGCCACGACATTCCGTCGCGCGTCGACCGCTCTGGCACAGGGCACACGCCGTTGAACACGACCTGGCGGCGGTCGCAACGACGCACACCACGAATCTCCCCTGCACGGCAACGCAATCGAGTCTACTATGCACGACAGTGGACGAGCGCCGTCTCCTTCCACCGATCCGCGACGAACCCGTCGGGACCGGACGGCGCCGGTCCCGACGGGGGAACACCTGGTCAGCCGTCGTAGTGGAAGATGTACAGGCCGAAGTCGCGGTCACTGGCCAGGACGTACTGCTCGCCCGTCTCGTCCTTCCAGACCTCGACGCCCCAGAAGTTGTTGCCTCCCTGGTCGATGAAGGCGCCGACCTCTCGGATGCCGTGGCGGCCGTACTCCACGACCCGCAGCCCCGCCGCGTAGTAGGACAGGTAGGCGAGCTTGTTGTTCTCCGGGTCCATCGCCACCTCGTGCACCGACAGGTCGCCGAACCCGCGCGCGTAGGCCGGGTCCTGCGCCTCGGGCACCGAATAGGTGTCGAGCTGTCGAATCGATCCGGTCGCACCCGGCCCGGTCGGGATGTCGGTGCCGAACAGGCGCACGTAACCCCACCCGTCGAAGACGGACTTGATCGTGGTCGACTCGCCGCCGGTGGCCGGCGTCGGCGTGGTGCACGCGTTCGCCTCCGTCACACCGGGCACGCCCAGCAGGCGCAGTCCCGCGTACCGGTTGACGAACACGTACGGGATGGACCCGGCCGCGGCCATCGTGGAACCGCCCTGGCAGTCCGACCGCACGTTCTGGAACACGATACCGGCGGTGTAGCCGGCGGCGATGATGTTGTCCAGCTTCACCTGGAACGTGCACACACCGCGTTCGACCAGCGCCGTGCCGGTACCCGGCGGTACCGCCGCACAGGCCTGGCCGACGTAGGTGGTGTCACCGCTGACCGTCGTGTTCTCGTCGATCGGCCTGGTGTCGGCCGCCGAGGTGGCGTTGTACTCCTGACCGGCGTAGGGGCCGGAGTCGATCTTCGCGGTGACGCGGTACGGGCTGAAGTCCTCGTCCGTGCCGATCATGAACTTCCGGTTCGGCGACAGCTCCGACTGGTGCGCGTTGCCCTCCGGCGCGATCTGCTGCCCCCGCGCCAACCGCTCCTCGTCCAAGGCGGCGTAGTCGGTCTCGGCGATCAGACCCACCTTGCCCGGACGCGGGTCGGTGACGTCGAGCAGCACGTACCCGCCGTCCCAGTAGTTCATGTTCATCACGTACCGGCGACCGATCTTGGTGATCATCATGTCGTGGCTGAACACCGACGTGAGGCTCGCCGGGTCCGGCTGGTCGACGCCGAACACCGCGCCCAGGTCGAGCTGGTCGTTCACCAGCGCCGGGTGGTACGGGTCGGTGATGTCCAGGATGTCGATGTCGGTGCCCTCTTCGTCGTCCACGAGCGCCACGTAGGTCCGCTTGTCGAAGACGTTGGTCCACATCCGCATGCTGTGCGTCTGGTTCGGGGACGCGTCCAGCCCGCCCGAGGCGTTGGTGAAGTCGCCGGTGTGCAGCGCGACCGGCTTCGGGCTGCGCGGGTCGGTGACGTCCCACAGCGAGATGCCGCCCGCGTCCGGCCCGGTCGGCGTCGCGCCGGGGCACGTCTCGTTCTGGTGGATCAACAGGTCACCGTGGAAGAACGCGTTGTCGACGTGCTCGACCTGGATGCCCTCACCCGCGTACGACCCCGCGCTGGTCGGGATGAACGCGCTGGTCACCTCCGCGGGGTTGGTCGGGTCGGAGATGTCGACGACGTGCACACCGGTGCGTTCGCACGTCGGCTCGCGGAACGCCGTCAGGTACGCGTAGTCGCCGAACGCGGTCACATCCGCGATGCGACCGGTGTTGCCCGCGCCGGACGGGTTGGTCACCTTCGCCTTGCCGATCACGGAGACGTTGCGCGACACCGGCGGCAGGTGCCCCTCGTCGCCGTCGTGCTGCTTGTACAGACCGTCCGCGATCCCCTCACCGGGGAAGTCCTCCCGCCCGCCACCACCGTGGTCGGGGTGGGCGCCGGACGACCCGGTCACCGCGGTACTGAGCGCGAGGGTCACCGCACCCAGCACCGCGAGTCTGCGAACCCGTTGTTGACGTTGTCGACGCATCGACTTCCTCCGATCACGGCGGTACCCCCGGCGCGCCGGACCCTACGTCCGCGGTCCGGAAACCGATAGGTGCCAAAGTGGTGACGCGCAGGGCTGTCACCACGCCACCCGTGCCCTGAGTCGAGCGATCCACCGAGGTGGCTGTGATGGTGACATCATCGCCCGAAATGTCCGCATTCACGCGAAGCAACCACCACCGGCGATGACTCTTCGAACGGCACAGGTCCCCCGACCACACCGCCCACCTGCCCGAACACGACGAGGCCACCCGTGCCGGGGTCGGTGCGTTTCCGACTACATCCTCCGCAGGTCGGGGAACGCGGGCTGCGGATTGCGTTATGTTGGCCTCCTGGAGGGTGTTGAGCAGTGCAGCATCCCGGTTCCCAGCTCCGCCCGGCCCCAGGTCGCGCGGAGCGCGGCCTGTCGAGGGGTGCAGCAATGACACGTGACCCGGACGCCTCCGTCCGAACACTGGCTTCCGAGTTGACCGAGATGGGCCGGCTGGTGGAGGACGAGGACCACGAAGCGGTCGGGCTCCGGTTCACCGATCTCCTGGTCCGCGCCGTCCCGGGCTGTGACCTGGCGTTCCTCGCGGTCGACCGCGCGGGCGAGGTCGACGTGACCGCGACCACCCACCACCCACCGCTGGACCTCGCCGTGGACGAGGGCGACCCGGTTCGCGAGGTGCTGCGCTACCGCGAGCCGCGCCGCCTGGGCGATACCGCGCAGGACCACCGCTGGCCGCTGTTCGCCGCACGCCTGGCCGTGCACGGCCACCGCAGCTGCCTCGTGCTGCCCCTGCCCACCCGCAACTCCCCCACCGCCGCGGTGGTGCTGCTGTCGAGGGAACCGCACCGGTTCAACGACCACTCCTACGACGTCGTCCTGCTGGTCGCCCTGCACGCCGGCGTCGCCCTGGACAACGTCCAGGTGCTGCACCACAGCAGGCAGCTGGTGGGGCACCTGACCGCGGCACTCGGCACCCGCCACACCATCGGCCTGGCCCAGGGCCTGCTGATGCGCCACTTCGACCACGACACCGACCAGAGCTTCACCCTGCTCCGGCAGGCCTCCCAACAGGCCAACCGCAAACTGCGCGACATCGCCCACGACCTGGTGGCCGCACACGAGCGCGGCGAGTTCGAGCAAGCACTGGCCCGGCACCGCATCCCCGGACCCGACGGCGTCCTGATGTGACCGGATCGCCGGAGGTGGCCGACGGTCGATCGCGCCGGCCGGAGGGACGCACTTACCGTCGGTATCGGCGCATCCTCACCGATCCGCCGCGGTGACTGGAGTGCCATCGCCATCGCGGCACGTGTCGCGGAGGTCGGTGTAGCGACCGGGATCTTCGGGTACGTCGAGGCCATGGGCGCGGTCGGGCGGGTTGGCTCCAGAGCACAGGACGACGGGTGTGGGAGTGCACAGGGTCGGCTCGTGCTGAGCGTGGACCTGTCGGCGTCGCGGATGTCGTCACCGGAACTGCGGCAGTGGGTGCGGACCGCGTTGTACCGGGAGGACGAGGCCTGCGCGGAGAAGGTCTGGTTGGTCCTCGCGGAGCTGGTCGCCGACGCCCACGACCACGGGCGGTCACCGGCCGGGATCAGGGTCTGGAGGTCGACGGCCTCGTCGGTGGTGCGGATCGAGGTCGAGGACGCGTGCCGCGAGGTGCCCGTCCCCGGCGTCTCCCGGTGCGGCGGAACGCGCGGCTTCGGCCTGGTCCTCGTCGACGGGTTGGCGCACCGGTGGGGTGTCGACGTCCACTCCGCGGGCAAGACCATGTGGGCCGAACTGGTCCACCGCAGGGCCTGAACCGGGACCGGTGCGGTGTGCTGACCCCCTGAGGTCGCCCCGGTGACGTGCTGGACCTGCCCTCGTCGGTCTCCACCGACGCGAAAGCTGTTGTGTCTTCCGCACGCATTTGACCGATCCCACGCGCAGATGACCACGAGGTGATTACCTGGTCAGGTGCGGAGGACGGTCTCCGCACGCAACGCGCGCTCTCGCCGATCAGCGGACGACGACAGACTCGTCTGCTATGGGCCGCCGCTGATCGAGCACAACGACCGAGCTCGCCAACGGGCGACCTGTGGCCTCCTGCGCGACCCGGCGAGCTGTACCAGTGAAGTTCGATGCCCGTACGCGCCTGTGGGGTGTGCTGCTGTGCGTTTTAGTGGCTGCGGGGTGCGCCTCGCTCGCCGAGCTGTCCAACCTCGCGTCCCGCCTCAAGGACAAGGACTACACCGGGGTCTCCGTCAACCACAACACCGCCAACGGCTTCGACACGCTGGTCGTCACCGCCTACAACCTCGACCAGCAGGGCGACGACGGTGAAACGATCTTCCGCCTGGTCTGGGACACCTATCCCGAGGACATCGACCGCGTCGTGGTCACCGTCAACGACAAGACCACGTCCGCCACCGCGGACGAACTGCACAAGGCGTACGGCGCCCGCAAAGTCCAACCCGCCGGCGAGTCCGGCTCGGGCGACGTCGTCGCGTGGATCCTCCTCGTCGCCTTCCTGGCCCTCGGCGGCCTGCTCACCGCGGTGATCGTCCGCCGCCGTCGGCGTCGCCCCGATCAGACGATGCCCCCCTACCCGGCGGGCCCCTAGTACAAGCCCTGGCGCCCACCGGGGCGTTGCCGCCGTCGGTGGAACGTTGTTCGAGCCGACTGGCGACTCGACCAGGTCGGGGTTCTCCGGGACGCCGGTCGTCAGCTTCCGGAGGGCCGATGACCGACTGTCGCGCCGCACTTGTGGGGGTGGGTTCGACGGGAAACGAGGTTGCGCCCGGAGATCGAGGTCGATGAAGCTCGCTGTCGTGCAGATGCATGCCGCCCAACTGGCCGTGGCGCCGGAGACGGTGCGCGCGTTGGTCGATGAGCAGTTTCCCCAGTGGCGAGACCTGCCCGTGAGGGGTGTCGCTTCGCAGGGGACGGTCAACGCCATCTTCCGCATCGGCGACCGGCTCGCCGCTCGTTTCCCCTTGCAGCCCGGCGAGGTCGAGTCGGTGCGGCGGTGGTTGGAGTCCGAGGCCGAAGCAGCGCGAGAGCTGGCGGGTCGCACGCGGTTCCCCACGCCTGAGCCGGTCGCGCTGGGTGAACCCGGAACGGGCTACCCGCTCCCGTGGTCGGTACAGACCTGGCTGCCCGGAGTCGTGGCCGCGGAGGAGGATCCCGGCGAGTCCGTCGCGTTCGCGCACGACCTCGCTGAATTCGTCCGGGGTGTGCGCGCCATCGACACTCGCGGTCGGACGTTCAGCGGGAAGGGCCGAGGAGGGGACCTGCGAACCCACGACGCGTGGATGGAGGTCTGCTTCGAGAACAGCGGACGACTCCTGGACGTCCCGAGGCTTCGCCGCGAGTGGAACGCCCTGCGTGACCTGCCGCGCGGTACCGCCGGCGACAGGATGACCCACGGCGACCTGATCCCCGGCAACGTGCTCGTGTCGGATGGCCGCCTGACCGGCGTCATCGATGTCGGCGGGCTGGGGCCCTCAGACCCCGCTCTGGACCTCGTGGGTGCTTGGCACCTGCTCGAACCCGTCCCGCGGCAGGCTTTCCGCGACGACCTCGGGTGCGACGACCTCGAGTGGCAGCGCGGCAAGGCGTGGGCGTTCGAACAGGCGATGGGAGCCGTCTGGTACTACGTCGAGAGCAATCCGGCCATGAGCGGGATGGGCCGACGCACCTTGGCACGCATCCTGGCGGACACGTCGACGTGAGTCCGGCACGGTCGGCCACATGTCGATCGAACCCGATGTCCTGCCACCACCCGAGCCCGGATCGACCGGCGTCGGCGACACCGCGGTCGTTCCGCGACGTCCGGCACTCGACCCGGCGAGGAGAACTCCGCCGGGTCGAGTGCTGCGAACGCTCTCTGCGCGGCGCCGGTCGCGGGGCGAGCCTTTGGAGGACAGCGCCGGCACTCGATCTCCGTCCCGGTGGTGCCGTCCGACCGCGCCGCTCACGCCTACAGCGTCAGGTGGCCTTGATCAGCCCCGAGGCTCGTCCTCGACGATCACGCCGACCTGCTCCGGGTCATCCGGAGCGGGCATGTGACGGATGCTGTCGCTGCCCTTGTAGTCATGGGCGCGGGTGTACTGGGAGTCCAACACCCTTCCCAACTTGTGCGCCGCCCCGGCGTACGCGTCGTCCACGGTGGTCGCGTGGTGGGTGACCGCGACCGGCTGCTTGCCCCCTGGCCGGGCCTCGATGACGCACTTCTTGTCTTCCGGCTTGCCGCCCCCGTCCTCGCTGAGGTGCACCTCCACCCGGGTCAACCACCCGCTGAACCGGGACAGGCTGCTCTCCAGGTCGGTGGTCACATAGGAGGCCAGTCCTTCGCCACCGTGGATGTTGTGGTCGGTGTTGACCTGGATCTGCATGAGCACCCTCCGAAGCGGAACGGCAATGGTCTTGATCGATACCACCGGAGCGTCCCGCTCAAACCCGGCGGCGTTCGTCGGCGACCACGGATGTGCGGTTGCCGGGGATCCACCACTACGAGGTCGCCGTAGCGCGCAGGTGTCCCCGAACGGGTGACGTGCCGGTGGTCGAGGGACATCCGCCGATCTCCGGCATACGCTGCCGACACCGACGACGGGAGGCGCGGACATGTCGATCGACGTGCAGCAGCCGAAGGCGTACGACCTGGTGGGCAACGACATCCTGATCGGCGGGACGGCCGGTGGGGCGTTCGAGGCGGGCTTCAACTACCGGGTCCACGAGGGCCACGACGAGGTGACCGGCTTCTTCATGGCCGGTGACGGCGTCGGCGGCCACAGCCAGTTCCAACTCAGCGTGGACGTGTCGGGCGCGAGCTTCACGCTGTCCCGGTTGTTCGTCGAGGTCTTCCACATCTCGCCGAAGGACGGCGAGGAACTGGACAAGGTGGTCGTGCCCGTGGTGCTCGGCCCGAAGATCGTCCCCGGCTACCGGACCTACCTGGAGCACGTGGTCGTGGTGGGCGAGACGCTGTGGGCGCTGTCCACCCGCTACTACGGCGCGGGCAACCTCCACCACCGCCTCGTGGCGGCGAACCCGGCGACCATCACCGATCCGGACGTCATCAACCCGGGCGACGTCATCCGCGTGCCGCAGGAGTGATGCCCGCCGTAAGGCGACCATGAGGGTCGGACCCACGAACGCCGGTCCCACCGACGCTCTCGCGCAGACGACAACCGTCCACAGCGCGCCGATGGATCGGCGTGCCCGTGGCATCGTGCGCTTCACCTCTGCCCGTCTCCTCGTGGCACTTCTCCGGTCTCAGCGTCTTGCCGCGGCCTGCTGCGCGTCCTCGCCCGTCCCTGCGACGGCCGCCGCCGTCGCGAGGGCGGCCGGGGAGCGCCCGCGAGCACCTCCAGCCGCGACAGCCGTCCGCAGTGCCCGAGGTCCCTGCCGACCGCGATCGGATCCCGACCGAACTGGGTCGAAGGTCTCTGTGCCGACGCACCGTGCGCGAGAACTCTGGAAGGCACAGAGGAGAGACGCCATGGCTACCGCGCTCGACACCATCACGACCGCCCTGAACCCCGTCGTAGACCGGTGTGACCGGTGCGGCGCACGTGCCTGGGTGCGCGTTGTGCTGCCGGACGGTCAGTTGACGTTCTGCGACCACCACGAACGCCGCCACCGGGCCGTGCTGGAGCGCGTCGCCGTGCGGATCGAGCACCACGTCGAACCCCGCAACCGCCGGCCGCGGACACCGGAGTGAAGGAAGACCCGGTGCGAGAGACCAAGCAGTAGCGCCACGGCGTCCGCGCTGTTCCCCCGACGCCGGCTGGTGTTGCTCGGTGATGTGCTGACGACGACCGCGACGCTGACCGTCGCGGTCGTCGCCGTGTCGATCGCCCCGTGGTCCGGCTCGTCAAGCTCCAGCACGCCCTCGTGGCGCCGGCCGTCGACCCGCGACGACCGACCCGCGAACGTGGTGCCGGACGTCCTCGTCGATCAGGGACCTTCGCCCGCGTCGCACGACCCCCGGCCGACGCGAAGCTCATGCCGAAGACGAGAGCAGAGGAGAAGCCATGACAGCGTTCAGCCACTCCACCGCTGCAGCAGGAACCGCGACCCGTGCGACCGCCACGACGGCGGTCCGCGCCGACGCCGGGGCCATCGCGCTCGCGGTCCTGCGGATCACGACCGGGTTCGTGTTCCTGTGGGCGTTCCTCGACAAGGTCTTCGGCCTCGGCTACGCCACCAAGGCGGCCAACGCGTGGATCGACGGCGGATCGCCCACCAAGGGGTTCCTCAGCCGGGTCGCGGTCGGCCCGTTCGAGTCGACCTTCCACGCCATGGCAGGCGCCTGGTGGGCCGACTGGCTGTTCATGCTCGGCCTGCTGGTCATCGGCGTCGCGGTCGTCGCGGGGGTCGGCCTCCGGCTCGCCGCGATCGCCGGCACGCTCATGATGCTGCTCATGTGGGCCGCCGAGTGGCCGCTCGCCCGGTTCACCTCGGCCGGTGAGCCCAGCACGTCCACCAACCCGATCATCGACTACCACGTGGTCTACGCCGTCGCGCTGATCGCCGTCGCCCTCGCCGGCGCGGGCGCCACCTGGGGCCTCGGCCGCTGGTGGGCAACGCTGCCGGCGGTCCGCGACCACGCCTGGTTGCGGTGACCGACACAGGAGCGGGTGGACCTCGTCCGCCCGCTCCGGCGCGTCCGCGTGACGCGATGTCGTGGTGGTGATCGGGCGCTGCCGCTGCCACTCCTTCAACTCGACGAACCCACCGAGGAGAGATCCGTGCTGTCCGCTGCTTCCGCCGAGGTGGTGCGCGCGACGTTGCCCGTCGTGCGCGACCACGCCGTCGAGATCACCGGCGTGTTCTACCCGTCGATGTTCGCCGCCCACCCCGAACTGCTCGACCTCTTCAACCAGGGCAACCAGGCCAGTGGGCGGCAACGCGTCGCGCTGGCCTCCGCCGTCGTGGCCTTCGCCGAGCACCTGCTCGACCCCGCCGCCGCGCCGTTCGGCCCGATCGCCGAGCGCATCGCGCACAAGCACGTGTCGCTGGGCATCCGCGCCGAGCAGTACCCGGTCGTCGGCCACCACCTCCTGGCCGCCGTCGGCACCGTGCTCGGCGACGCCGTCACCCCCGAAGTCGCCTCCGCCTGGAACGAGGTCTACTGGCTGCTCGCGTGCGAGCTGATCGCCGCCGAGGCGCGGCTGTACGAACGCGGCGGCGTCGACCCCGTGACGCCCTGGCGGCGCTGGCGGGTCGCCAAGCGCCAGGACGAGGCCGTCGACGCGGTGTCGTTCGCCCTCGTGCCCGACGACGGTGGTCCGGTGCCCGACTTCGCACCCGGCCAGTACGTCTCCGTCGCCGTCGACCTGCCCGACGGGCGTCGCCGGCCCCGGCAGTACTCCCTGTCGCAAGGTCCGGCGCTCTGACCGCCCACGTGTGCGGCCCGCTGCCGTTCATGCGCCACGTGCGGGACGGTCTGCTGCGCCGCGGCGTGCCGGCCGACCGCATCCGCTACGAGGTGTTCGGACCGGGCATGATCGACAGCACGAACGGCTCACCGGGATGACGCGGCCGGAAGTCCCCGCTCGACGGTTGCCTTCGACCCTGCCGCTCGCACGACGGGTCGAGCAGTCTCGGATGTGGAGGTGCCACCGATGACGAGCACGATGCACGCCGGTCCCGTCACCGCGGACGACATCGCCCGGCTGCCCGAGCCGGCGCAGCGCTACCTGAGGTTCACCCGCGTGCCGGGACACCCGGCCGTGGTGTCGTTCCACGCCACCGCGCACGGCCTCTTCCGGACCCGCCCGGACCGGCGCTGGACGGCCTGCACCAGTGAGCAGCACAACGACGCCACCGACCTGTCCCGCGACTTCCGGATGCGCCTCAGGCTCGCGCACCTCATCCCGGTGCGGGCGGAGGACGTCTACGAACACGGACACGGCCGGATGCACGCCACCGCCCTCGGCCTGTTCCCGGTGGCCGACGGCCGAGGCCGCGAGTTCGACCTCGGCGAGCTGGTGACGTTCCTGAACGACGCCGTCCTGTTGGAACCGTCGATGCTGCTGCGCCTCCCCGTCGAGTGGACCGCGATCGACGGGCACACCTTCGGCCTCACGCTGACCGACCGCGACAACGCGGTCACCGCACAGGTCACCGTGGACGACCGCGGCGCGCCACGCGAGTTCACCACCGACGACCGCTGGGCGGACCTACCCGGGGGCCTGGTCAAGACGCGTTGGACGACTCCGGTCGACGGCTGGTGCCTGGTCGCGGGCCGCATGCGCCCCTGCCCGACGGGCCGTTCGCCTACGCCCAGTTCGACTACACCAACGCCGACATCACCTACAGCACAGTGCCCGAGCGACACAGGTAAGCGGTGAACAAGCCGATGTGGATCCGCTTCGTCCTGGTCCCGGGCCTGACCGACGCGCTGGACGACGTGGAGGACAACGCCTCGTTCGTCGACGGCCTTCCGTCGGTCAAGCGCGTGGTCGAATGAGTACGGGAGCGGTTCCTGGCGCACGACCTGCCGGCGTGATCGCAGGGCCACCCCTGATCTCGTTCACGACGTCGTCCAGCATCTGTGCCATGCGGGGGTGCAGCACGTCCGGGTCGTCGCCCTCGACGTAGAAGGGGGTGGGTGTCGGTGTAGGAGCCCTCCAGCCAGGTGTTGGCCAGGAGCGCCGGACCACCGTGGCCCGGACCGGTCACGAACAGCTCCGGGAGTCCCTGCCGGCCGGGACCTTGGCCACTGTCGACGTGTTCGACGCAGGGAGGATGCTGGAGGCATGAGCCACGTGCACGAGATCGCCAACATCCAGGTCGACCTGGCCTCAGGTGTGCCGGGGGACGCCGCGGACTACGCCCGCGGCAAGGTCTCTGCCATCGCCAAGTACGCCCCGGCCGACATCGCCTACGCCAAGGTGCGGCTGAGCACCGACGGGCCGCGACTGCTGGTGGCGCACGCGTCGTTGGACGTCAACGGCACGCTCGTGAACGCCGAGGCGAGCGCGGGGACCTACCGCGAGGCGGTGGACCTGCTGCACGACAAGCTGCAACACCAGCTGGTGAACATCGGCCGCTGACCCGGGAA
The DNA here is from genome assembly GCF_040673975.1 of Actinosynnema sp. NPDC050801. Classification (NCBI taxonomy): domain Bacteria; kingdom Bacillati; phylum Actinomycetota; class Actinomycetes; order Pseudonocardiales; family Pseudonocardiaceae; genus Actinosynnema; species Actinosynnema sp. NPDC050801. The sequence continues at coordinate 178,420 of NZ_JBFAQZ010000010.1, forward strand.
CCCGAGCCGGTGGTCCGGGAGCGTTGGACAGCTCCCGGACCACTGGCTCACTCGCGTCGCAACCGCTTCTCCACTTCCACCACGGCGTAGGCGACCACGGCCAGCGCCACCACGACCGCCCAGTCGCGCCAGCCGATCGGCGCGGTGTCGAACAGGGCGTTCATCGCGGGCAGGTAGGTGAACAGCAGCTGCAACGCGATGGTGGCGGCGATGCCGGCCGGCAGCCAGGGGTTGGCGCGGAAGCCGACGTGCGGCCGCAGGTGTCGCAGCGAGCGGCAGTTGAACAGGTAGGCGATCTGGGCGGCCACGAAGACGTTCACCGCGACGGTCCGCGCCTGGTCCAGGGTGCCGCCGTGCAGGTCGAACGCGGCGAACGAGCCGACCAGCAGCACGGCCGAGACCAGCAGGATGCGCTGCACCAGGGCACCGGTCAGCAGTGGCAGTGACGGTGGCAGCGGTGGGCGGCGCATGACGTCGGGCTCGCGCGGCTCGAAGGCCAGGGTCAGGCCGAGGGCGACGGCGGTGGTCATGTTGATCCACAGGATCTGCACGGGCAGGATCGGCAGGGCGGTGCCGAGCAGGATCGCGGTGAGGATGACCAGGCCCTCCGCCATGTTGGTGGGCAGGGTCCAGATGATGAACTTGCGCAGGTTGTCGAAGACCGCCCGCCCTTCCTCGACGGCGGCGCGGATGGACGAGAAGTTGTCGTCGGTCAGCACCATGTCGGCGGCCTGCTTGGCCACCTCGGTGCCGCCGCGGCCCATAGCCACGCCGATGTCGGCCCGCCGCAGCGCCGGGGCGTCGTTCACGCCGTCGCCGGTCATCGCGACGACGTGCCCGTCCGCCTGGATCCGCTTGACCAGCCTCAGCTTCTCCTCGGGCGACACCCAGGCGTGCACGGCGTCGTCGGCGAGCGAGAAGTGGGCGGCGATGGCACGGGCGGTGCCGAGGTGGTCGCCGGTGATCATGCGGACCTCGATGCCCGCCTCCTGGCAGGCACGGACCGCCTCGATGGCCTCGGGCCGCGGCGGGTCGTGCATCGCCTGCAAACCCAGCAGCACGGCCCCGTGCAGGGCGTCCTCGGTCAACGGGGTGCCTTCGGGCACGTGCGCCCGGGCGAAAGCCAGCACGCGCAGGCCCTGGTGCGCGAGTTGGTCGGCCTCGGCGTGGTCGGTGGCGCCGGTGAACTCGGCGATCCGCTCGACCGCGCCCTTGAGGTGGACGACGCCGCCGGTGTGGCGGGTCGCCATGAACCGGCGCTGCGAGGTGAACGGCAGCTCGTCGACCCGTTCGGGCACGTCGTCGGGCGTCAGCCCGGCTTTGCGGGCGGACACGACCAGCGCGGCCTCCGTGGGGTCGCCGACGGCGGTCCACCGGCCGTCCTTGAGGACCACGTGGGCGTCGTTGCAGGCCAACCCGGCCAGCAGCACGTCGCGCACGGCCGGTGACGGTGGCGGGAACTCCCCCAGCGACGAGTAGCCGATGCCGTCGACCTCCCAGCGCTGCCCGTCGGCGACCACCTGCCGGACGGTCATGGCGTTGGCGGTGAGGGTGCCGGTCTTGTCGGTGCAGATGACAGTGGTGCTGCCCAGCGTCTCGACCGCGGGGAGGCGACGGATGACGGCGTTGCGGCGCGCCATGCGGGCCACGCCGATCGCCAGCGTCACCGTCACCGCGGCGGGCAGGCCCTCGGGGATCGCGCCGACGGCGAGCGCGACGGCGGCGGTCACCATGTCGGCGAACGGCTCGCCCCGCAGCACCCCGATCACCACGCTGACCACGGCCAAACCGAGGATGACGACGGTCAGCAGCCCGCTGAACCTGGCCAGCTTGCGGGTCAGCGGCGTCTGCACGGTCTTGGTGTCGCCGACCAGCCGGTGCACGTGCCCGATCTCGGTGTCCGCGCCCGTGGCGACCACCACGCCACGCCCGCCACCGGTGGTGACGAGCGTGCCGGAGTAGGCCATGTTCGTGCGGTCGGCCAACGCGGTGTCGTGCGGCACGGGCAGCGGGTCCTTGGCCGAGGGCTGGGACTCGCCGGTCAACGCCGACTCGTCCACGCGCAGCTCACGGGTGCGCACGATCCGCAGGTCCGCGGGTACCTGGTCGCCTTCCTCCAGCACCACGAGGTCACCGGGCACGAGCTCGTCGGACGTGATGCGCGCGGCGGTGCCGTCGCGGATCACCGTGGCCTCGGTGCGGACCATGGCCTCCAGGGCGTCGAGCGCCCGTTCGGCCCGCGCCTCCTGGAGGTAGCCGACGACGGCGTTGACCAGGACCACGCCCAGCACCACGGAGGCGTCCACGGTCTCGCCGAGGACGGCGGTCAGCGCCGCCGCACCGAGCAGCACGTAGATCAGCGGGCTGTGGAACTGGGCGAGCATCCGCCGCAGGCGTCCGGGGCCGCGCCGCTCGGGCAGCCGGTTCGGTCCGAGCGAGGCGAGCCGCTCGGCGGCGACGGCACCGGACAGCCCGGCGTCGGCGTCGGTCTCGGCCAGCAGCACGACCTCGTGGACCGGCATGCCGTGCGGCGTCGCCTCGCGTTCAGCCGTGGTCGACGGCATGACGGGTCTCCGGGAAGCGCACGTCCACCACACCGGCCACCGCGCCCGCGAGCACCGCGGCCACGTGCCGGTCGCACTCGTCGTCCAACGCGTCCACGATCGTGACGTGACCGTCCACCACGGACACCGTCCAGCGGTGGGGGTCGCCGTAGAGGCCCAGTCGGTGCCGGACCTCGGCGGCCAGGGCGTGGTCGTCACGGCTGATCGCCCGCAGCATGTCACGGCGGGTGACGATGCCGACCAGCCGCTTGCCGTCCACCACGCACGCGCTGCGCGCGCCCTGCTCCACCATCCGTCGCGCCAGCTCGGCGACGTCCGTGCCCGGCGACGCGCCGACCAGCGGCTCGCTCATCACGTCGGCGACCGTCCTGCGCGGGACGGCGCGCGCTCGTGACGGCTGCCCGTGCACGAGCGACCGGGGGTCGACGGGCAGCCGGTCGCGCAGCGCGTCGGTCTCGGTGACCACGCCGACCAGTGCCCCGGACTCGTCGACGACCGGCAGCGCGGTGAACCCCTTGGCCGCGAGCAGCGCCGCCGCGTCACGCGCGGTCGTCTCGGGCGACACGGTGACCACGTCGCGCGTCATCAGGTCGCGGACCCTCATCGCCCGACCTCCTGTTCCGCGCCGACCTCGGCCCTGTCGGGCTGCTCGTCGGCGGGCGGGAGGACGACCACCGGCACGGTCGCGTGCCGCACGCAGTGCGCGCTGGTGCTGCCCAGCAGCACCTGCCGCAGCCGGCTGCCGCTGTGCGTGGCCACCACGAGCATCGACGCACCGCGCGACAACCTTTCCAGCGCTTCGGCCGCCGGTCCCCGCACGCAGTGCCGGATGATCGGCGGGAACTCCGACCGTCCCACCGCCGCCGCACGCAGCGCGTCCTCGACCAGGGCCTCCGAACGAGCACGCGCGTTCTGTTCCGACGTCATGGTCCAGTCGGCCAGCGGCTCATGGGCGTAGGCGTTGACCACGTGCAGCGGGAGCTTGCGATGGGTCGCCTCGTCCATGGCCCACCGCAGCGCGCGCTCGCCCGCGGGGGTTCCGTCGACACCAACGACGATCGGACCTGCGTTCACGACTCCACCTCGTTCAGCTCGATGACGATCTCCGGCGCTCGCCGGAGCGTGTTGTGGCGCAGGCCGGCAGGGCGGTCACGCGCCGCGTGGAAGGCGGTGCGGGCGGCGTTCGACGCGGCCGGCCGCTCGACCGGGGCGGTGGCGGCGGTGGTCACGACGTCCTCCCCGGGTCGCGGAGCCCGCGCAGGAACGGGTCGACCGGTCCGGCGGGCGCGACGCGCACCCTGGCGTCGACGGCCAGCACGCGCTGCCCGGTCAGGACCAGCGGGTTGAGGTCGAGTTCGGCGATCTCCGGGACGAGCTCGGCCAGCCGGCCGACCCGCACCAGCACGTCCCGCACGGCCGCCTCGTCGTGGTCGGCGAACACCTTCGGCGCCGCGCGGAAGCCGTGCAGCAGGTCGTCCACGTCCGCCTCCGACAGCGGTGCGAGGGCGGCGGCGCGGTCGTCCACCAGGTCGGTGTCCACACCGCCCAAGCCGGTCACCACCAGCGGACCGAACTGGGGGTCGGTCACCACGCCGACGAGCAGCTCGCGTCCCCGCTCGGCCATCGGCTGCACGAACACACCGCTCAACCGCTCGCCGAACCGGTCGTGCAGCGACTCGAAGCCGCAGGTCACGGCGTCCTCGCCGACCAGGTCGAGCAGCACACCACCGCTCTGGCTCTTGTGCAGCAGTCCCCGTGCCACGGCCTTGAGCACGACGGGTCCGCCGAAGGACCGCTGCGCGGTCACCGCGGACTCGGCGTCCCGCACCAGCACACCGCCGAGAACCGGCAGCCCGAACGCGCCCAGCAGCCGAACCACCTGATCGGGGTCGAGCCAGCCGCCTCCGGGTTCGGTGGCCAGGTGGGTGGTGACAACCGCGCGGGCGGTCGTCAGGTCCATGCCCGACAGGTCGGCCGGCTCCGGCGCGGGGCGGCGCAACCACGACGCGCGCTCGACCAGCGCGGCGAGCACCGCAGCGGCGCGGGCAGGCTCGGCGTAGCAGGCGATGGCGTCCTCGCGCAGCGACACCGACCCGTCCTGGTCGGCGGTCACCGCCAGCACCGGCTTGGCCGTAGGGTGGATGCCACCGGCCGGGTCGCCCAACGCGGTGGGCACGGTGACCGCGATGACCGCGTCCACCGCCGGGTCGGCGACCAGCAGGTCCAGGCAGTGTCCGAACGTCGCGTCGTCCACGACGGCGGTCGTGTCGACCGGGTTGTGCGGGCTCGCGGTGCCCGGCAGCAGCGCCGTCAGCGCCTCGACCGTGCCCGGCCCCAGGTCGGCGATGGTCAACCCGTGGTGCACGCAGGCGTCCGCGGCGAGCACGCCCAGCCCGCCCGCGTTGCCCAGCACGGCCACCGAACGTCCGGCGGGCAACGGCGTGGCGTGCAGCGCGGCCAGCACGTCGACCATCTCGCCGACGCCGTCCACCGCGGTCACGCCCGCCTGCCGGAACAACGCGTCCCGCGTCACGGCCGGGGTGGCGGTCGAGGCGGTGTGCGACGCGGCCGCACGCTGGCCGGCCTCGCTGCTCGCCGCCCGGATGGCCAGCACCGGCTTGCGGCGCGACACCCGGCGGGCCAGGCGGGAGAACTTGCGCGGGTTGCCGAACGACTCCAGGTACAGCGCGACGGCCGCGGTCCGCTCGTCGCGCTCCCACCACAGCAGCAGGTCGTTGCCGGACACGTCGTACTTGTCCCCGGTGGAGACCAGCTGCGAGGTGCCCAACCCCAGCCTGCGCAGCTGCTCGGCCGCCGCGATGGCCACGCCACCGGACTGGGTGACCAGGCCGATCCCGCCCGGTCCGGTCCGGTCGCGGGTGAAGGTGGCGTCCAACCGCACGTCCGGTTCCGTGTTGGACACGCCGACGCAGTTCGGGCCGACCACGCGCATGCCGTGCCGGCGCACGACCTCCAGCAGGCTCTCCGGGTCGACCCCCGAGGTGATCACGACCAACGCCTTCACGCCGCGCCGGCCGCAGTCCTCGGCCACCCGCGGCACCGCCGGGGCGGGCACGCACACCACCGCCAGGTCGGGCGCCTCGGGCAGGTCGGTGACCGTCGGGTGGCACCTCACGCCCAGGATCTGCCGGGCGTGGGGGTTCACCGCGTACAACGCGCCGGTGAACCCGCCGTCGACCAGGTTGGCCAGCACCGCGTTGCCCACCGACGACGGCTTGCGGCTCGCGCCGACCACCACGACCGAGGCGGGCCTGAGCACCGCGCGCAGGCTGGCCACGTCGGCGGCCCGCTCACGGTCGGCCACGGCCTCCAGGTAGCGCTCACCGGGATCGAGACCGAGGTCGACGCGCACCTCACCGCTGTCCGCCGTGGACGTCCACACGAGACCGAGGTCGGCGAAGACGCGCAGCATCTTCGAGTTCACCGTGAGCACGTCGGCGCGGAACCGCCGCACGCCACGCCCGCGCGCCAACGACACCAGGTGCTCCAGCAACAGCGTGCCGACACCGTGGGACTGCCGGTCGTGCGCCACCACCAACGCCACCTCGGCGGTGTCGTCGTCGAGCAGGACGTAGCTCGCGGCGCCCACCAGAACCTCCGCGGCGAACGCGCCGATCACCACGTGCAACGGCTCCCCGGGCGAGGTCAACCGGGCGACGAACTCGTCCAGGTGCCGCGGCGCGGCGCTGAAGAACCTCAGGTAGCGGTCGTCCACCGGCAGGTCGCGGTGCAGGGTCAGCAGCGCGTCCGCGTCGGCCGGTCCCAGCTCGCGCAGCTCCACCACCGACCCGTCGGCCAGCAGCGCCCGGACCACGTTCAGCGAGGCGGTCACAGCAACGGTCCCGGGGTGATGACGGGCTTCGGCTCGACGTGCTCAGGCTTCGGCTCGCGCACGACGACCACGGGGCACGACGCGTGGTGCACGCAATAGGAGCTGACCGACCCCAGCAACACCTCGCGGATCGGACCTGCTCCCCTGCTGCCGACCACCAGCAGCGCCGCGTGCCCGGACGCCTTGGTCAGCACGTCACGGGCGTCGCCCTCGGCCAGCACGGCCCGGACCTCCGGGCCGACCTCGGCCGCCATGTCCTCCAGCACGCGCCGGTTGTCCTGGCGCACCTCGTCGCGGTCGACCCCGGCGGCGACCGTGGCCGACATCGGCCCGATCACCATGCCGTGGTCCACGTGCCAGGCCAGGACCGCCTCCACGGCGCAACCGCGCAGCTTCGCCTCCTCGACAGCCCAGCGCAGTGCGGTTCGGCTGATCGGTGAGCCGTCCACGCCCACCACGATCGTCTCGTCCATGTCCCCTCCTCGGGTGCTCGCCTCCAGCCTTCTGGCGGCGGAGGCCGGAGGTCAGTGGCCGCGGTCCTCTCGGTGGCGGGACCTTCGACCCTGAAGCGGCACGGGATGCGCATCGGCTCCGGGAGTCGGGACGTGCCCGGTGGTGGCCGTGGCGCCCGCCCGGACCTGGCGCACGCCGCAGGACGTGTCCGCGGTGGGCGAGGCGCGACGAATCGGGGGACCGGTCAGGTGACCGGTCCCCCGATTCGTCGACCCGATTGCTACTCCTCGGTGGCCGGTCGGACGACGGCGAGGGGGCAGGGGGCGTGGTGGACCAGCGCCTGGCTGGTGGAGCCGAGCAGCATGCCGGTGAAGCCGCCCATGCCGTGGCTGCCCACGACCAGCAGCCGGGCGTCCTCCGCCGCCTTGAGCAGGGCCCGGACGGGGCGGTCGTGGACGACGACGCGGTCCACGTGCACGTCCGGGTACTTCTCCTGCCAGCCCGCCAGCCGTTCGGCCAGCACGCGCAGATGCTCGTCCTCGACCTGGGACCAGTCGACGGCGAAGCGCGAGTGGTAGGCGCTGTCGACCAGGAAGTCGGTCCAGGCGATGACCGCGGTGAGCGGCGCGCCGAGCAGGGACGCCTCGGCGAACGCGAAGGCGACCGCCTCCTCGCTCGCGGGCGAGCCGTCCACGCCCACCACCACCGGACCGTCCCGGCGGACCCCGTCGCGGACGACGACCGCGGGGCTCTCGCCGTGCGCGGCCAGCGCGACGGCCACCGAGCCGACCAGCAGGCCGGAGAAGCCACCCAACCCCCGGGAGCCGAGCACGACCAGCCGTGCACCGCGCGAGGCGGCGATCAGCGCGGCCGCGGGCCGGTCGATCACGACCGACGCCTCGACCTCCACCCCGGGAGCGGTCTCGCCGGCGACGGCCGCCGCCTCGTCGAGCCACTGCCGTGCCTGCTGCTCGAACGCCTCCCGCACCTCGTGGCCGGTCAGCACGATCTCCGGGTAGCCGCGGGTGGGCAACAGGAAGGCGTGCACGAGCTTGAGCGGGACGCGGTGCCGTGCGGCTTCCTCGGCCGCCCACTTCACGGCCGTCAGCGCCGACGCCGAACCGTCCACACCGACCACGATCGGGGCAGTCATCACAGGTTCCCTTCGAATCCGCTGTCGGGATCGCAGGTGGACCCCGCGTGTCTCCGGTTCCGACGCTAAGCGGCCGACGCGTCGCGGGCAGCGGTCCTAGGTCCTCACCGCGCAGGGACCTACGGCCACCGCCGGGCACCGCCCACGACCCTGTGCCGCGGCCGTCGGGCGGACCACCGTGGAGCCATGACCGACCGGATTCCCGCGCCCGCCGTCGTGACGGGCGACCACTCCCCCAGGGGGACGTGTCCGACGACGACCTGGCCTGGCCGCTGCCGCCGCCTGCACCGCGCGGCGCTGCACCACGCCCCGTGCCCGGTCCTCGTGGCACACCGCTACCCGGTCGACGCGGTGCCCCAGCGTTCCGGTGGGCACGATCGGGCGGCCGGTGCCCTGCGCTGACACGATGGGAGGACCTTGAGCGTGCGGTGGGAGGGTCTTTGGACCCTGTGTCGGACGACTCCCGTCGGCAAGGGTCGGATCAGTCGGATGACGGAGGGGTGGAGCCGGTGGCCCGGGTGTTTCTGGTGGACGACCACGAGGTGGTCCGCGTCGGCGTGCGGGAGCTGCTGAACGGCGCGGACGACCTGGAGGTCGTGGGCGAGGCCGGGTCGGTGGCCGAAGCGCTGGCCAGGGTGCCCGCCAGCGGGGCGGACGTCGCCGTGCTCGACGTCCGGCTCCCGGACGGCAACGGCATCGAGCTGTGCCGCGAGCTGCGCTCCCGCCTGCCGGAGCTCAAGTGCCTGATGCTGACCTCGTTCACCGACGACGAGGCCCTGTTCGACGCCATCATGGCGGGCGCCTCCGGGTTCGTGCTCAAGCGCATCCTCGGCAACGACCTGCAGAACGCGGTCCGCAAGGTCGCCGCCGGCGAGTCCCTGCTCGACGCCCGCTCCACCGCCGCGCTGCTCAACCGCATCCGCCGCGAGCGCGACGAGGGCGACCCGGTGCGCACCCTCACCGAGCAGGAACGCACCGTGTTCGACCACATCGGCGAGGGCCTGACCAACCGCCAGATCGCCGAGAAGATGTTCCTCGCCGAGAAGACGGTCAAGAACTACGTCTCCCACCTGCTGGCCAAGCTCGGCCTCGAACGCCGCACCCAGGCCGCCGTCCTCGCCACCCGCCTGCGCAAGCCCGCGCCGCCGCCGGAGGGCTGAAGGCTAAGCCAGCGGGACCTGCCAGGTCAGGCGGGTGCCGCCGTCGGGTCCGCCGGTCACCGAGCACGTGCCGCCCAACGCGGTGGCCCGCTGCTCCAGGTTCCGCAGGCCGCTGCGGGCCACCTGAGGCGGCAAGCCCACACCGTCGTCCACGACCGTGATGGTCAGCTCGGCGCCCGCCTCCACCGTGAGGACGAGTTCCTTCGCCCGGGCGTGCCGGACCGCGTTGGTGACGGCCTCCCGCACCACGGCCTCGGCGTGCTCGCCGATGTCGTCGGGCACCGAGTTGTCCACCGTCCCGGTCATCCGCACGGTCGGCGTGACCGACGCGTCCTCGGTCAGCTCGGACACCAGGTCCAGCAGACGCCGACGCAACCCCGGCGTGTCGCCGTCCGCTTGCAGGTCGAAGATCGACGTGCGGATCTCCAGCACCGTCTCGTCCAGCTGGTGCACCGCCTTGCGCACCCGCTCCCGAACCTGGGGGTCGCGGATCGTGCCCAACGCACCCTGCAGGCTCATGCCGGTGGCGAACAACCGCTGGATCACGTGGTCGTGCAGGTCACGCGCGATCCGGTCGCGGTCCTCCAGCACGTCCACCAGCCGCCGGGCCCGCTGGTTCTCGGCGAACTCCAACGCCACCGCAGCCTGGTCCGCGAACGACGCCAGCAACGGCACCTGCTCCGCCCCGAACCGGGCACCGCCCTTCTCCCGCGCCACCAGCAGCACACCCATCACGGCCGAACCGACCCGCAACGGCACCGCGACCCCCGGACCCGCGTGGACCTCCGCGGCACCGAGCCGACCATCGAGGTCCTCGATCAGCATCGGCGTGCCGGAGGCGAGCACCTCCCCCACGACCGTCCCGGTGCCGGCCAACACGCCGCCCACCAGGCCCTCGACGTGCTCACCCACGCCGGCGGCCATCCGCAGCCGCTGCCCGTCCACGCCGTCGACCAGCACGATCAGCGACATCGACGCCGCCGACAGCTCCCGCGTCCGCTGCGCGATCAACCGCAGCGCGTCGTCGGCCGAAGCGCCGCCCAACAACTCGGTGTTGATCTCGGCGGTGGCCTCCAGCCAGCGCTCGCGCATCCGGGACCGCTCGAACAACCGGGCGTTCTCCACCGCGACGCCCGCCGCCGCGGCCAGCGCGGTCAGGACGACCTCGTCATCGGCGCTGAAGTCGGCGCCGTCGATCTTCCCGGTCATGTAGAGGTTGCCGAACACCTCGTCCCGCACCCTCACCGGAACGCCCAGGAAGCTGTGCATCGGCGGGTGGTTGGCCGGGAAGCCCACCGACGCCGGGTGCTCGGCCAGGTCGTGCAGCCGGATCGCCCGCGGATCCTTGATCAGCAGCCCGAGCAGGCCCTTGCCCTCCGGCAGGTGACCCATGTGCGACCGCGTCTCCGGGTCGATCCCGACGTAGACGAACTCCGACAGGTTCTCCTGGGTACCCAGCACGCCCAACGCGCCGTACCGCGCGCCGACCAGCTCCACCGCGGCCTGCACGATCCGCTGCAGCGTCGAATCCAGCTCCAACCCGGCGCCGACCGCGATGACGGCGTCCAGCAGACCTTGCATCTTGTCCCTGGTCGAGGCGATCTCGGTCAGCCGCTCCCGCACCTCGTCGAGCAACTCGTCCAACCGCAACCCGCCCAGCAGGCGGTGCGGCATCTCCTCATCGACAGGTTCGGACACGGGGCCAGCCTTCCACCACTGCCAAGTCCCGGCCAAGCCCGACAGACCCTGCCCGGAAGGGACCTTCGACCGTGGGGCCGCGCTCCCCGGGCGACGCACAGTGGAGGCACTGGCCCGATCCGGCGAAGCAGGCAGGGACGACATGGCGAACGTGACCGAGGTGCTGGGGCTCGCAGTGGACGAGGTGACCGACGTGCTGACCGCAGCGGCCCTCGCCCCATCGGTGCACAACACCCAACCGTGGCGGTTCCGACTCACACCCGACCGGATCGAACTGCACCCGGACCAGGCGCGCAGGCTGGCCGCCACCGACCCGGACGACCGGGAGCTGCGGCTGTCCTGCGGCGCGGCCCTGTTCAACCTCCGCCTCGCCCTGCGCGACCACGGCATCCGCCCCCTCGTCACCCTGATGCCCGGCGCCGAAGCTCCTGGAGCACTGGCCACGGTCCGCCGGGGAGGTCACCGCGACCTCGACGACGAGACCCGGCAGCTGATCAAGGCGATCCCGGCGCGGCGCTCCAACCGCAAGCCGTTCCGGGACGTGCCCGTGCCCCTCGAACACCGGCACGCACTCGTGCGGGCGGCCGAGCGCGAGCGGTCGTGGCTGCACGTCGTGACCGACCGCGACGAACGCGCCCGACTGCAGCGACTTGTGGCCAAGGCGCAACGAATCCAGGCCGACGCGCCGGACGTGCGCGCCGAGCTGACCGACTGGACCGGCCCGCGAACCGGTGACGGCATCCCACCCGCGTCCGCCGGTGTCCAGCCCGCACCCCAGGACGAGTGGGCACTGCGCGACTTCCACGCCGCCGAACGCCTACCGGGCAAGGACTACGAGTCCGACCCGCTCGTCGTCGTGCTGAGCTCGTTCTACGACGGGCCCCTCGCCGAACTCCAAGCCGGACAGGCACTGCAACGCGTCCTGCTCACCGCCACCACCCTCGGCCTGTCCGCCTCCTTCATGTCCCAGGCGATCGAAGTGCGCCCCGTCCGCGACGAACTCCGCCGTGCCCTCGGCGGATCCCTCGAACCGCAGACCGTCCTGCGCATCGGCTTCGGGTCACCGGTCCCCGCCACTCCCCGCCGCGCCGTTCGACACCTGCTGTTGGAACCAAGCCGTACGCCCTCGACCTCCAGCGGCTGAACGACCCCCCGATCGGAGGGCCGGAGGCGGTGACATGGACCGCTGCCCGGCGGGTATCCGCCGGACATGCTGATGCGCTCACTGGGACAGGGCCTGGTCGCCGGAGCGGCCGGGGTGGTGGTGATGACGGTCGTGGAGAAGGTCGAACAGCGGTTCACCGGCAGGCCCGACTCCCACGTGCCCCGTCAGGTGTTGGAGCGGCTGACCGGTCTGCCGGAGCGGCGCTCGCGGGCGCGCAACCTCTCCATGCACTTCGGCCAGGGCGCGTTGCTGGGTGTCGTCCGGGCGCTGATGGCCAACGCCGGGCTGCGGGGTCCGGTCGCCTCGGCGATGTTCGCGGTGGTGCGGTTGACCAACGACCAGATCCTGGAGAACGCCACCGGTGTCGGCGCGCCGCCGCAGACCTGGCCGCGCAAGGAGTTAGCCGTGGACCTGGCGCACAAGAGCGTGTACGCCTTCGCCACCGGAGCGGTCGCCGACGCGCTGGCCGCGCGCAACGGACCCGGACCCGGTCAACGGCACGCCGCGCGGCGCCCCGGTCGCCACTCCGATGTCGGACCGATCGCCCGGACCGACCGGTAGAACACCCGCAGAGCCGGGCCCTGCGACTGCTCGGCCCCGATCACCACGAGTCAGCGCAGGAAGTCGGGGTCGGTGAGCACGGTGAACGTCCCCGGTGGCGCAGGACCGTCATCGCGTTGCGGATCGGTCGTGATCCCGCCTCCACCGTCGGGTGTCGGCGTCACGCGGCCCGTGCGCCGCCTGCGCGAGCGTGACGACGGCACCATCCCCGCACAAGGGCAACCGCGTGGATGTCGGCACGCTGCTTGACCGACGAGAAGCTCCTCCCGAGGCCTCGTTCCGATGAACACGAGACCCGTCGAGGGACCACGGAGTACCACTCACGAGTGCGGACAAACCGAGTGTGACCGGGTCCTGCAACTCACCCCTCGATCGACCACGAGGCCTCGCACGCAGGGGTGACGATGCGGTGCGAACAGGCGGGGGCGTGGGTCTACCGAGGGTCGCGGGCGGTGAAGGCGTCGACGCCGGCGCGGACGCGGAAGGGTTCGAGGTCGGCGCGTTGACGTGCGGCCCGGTCGATCAGGTGGTCGAAGTCGACGTCGGGCAGGCGTTCCCTTAGCCCCGCGAGGTCGCGGAGGGTCGTCCAGAGCTGCTTCTTGCCGTCGATGCCCATCGCGAGGAACTCCAACTCCTCGAACCGGCTCAACGGCGAGTACGACGTCAGCCGGCCGTTGCGCTTGAGGCGACCGAGTCGTTCGGCGCCCAACGCCAACCCGGTCTTGACTGGGTCGGTGCGCACCCCGAGCCGCCGCATGATCGTCCGGAACGTCTCGACATCCTCCGCGATGGCCGTCGCGACACCTCCCACCGCGGCGCCGAGCTCGGTGCCGCGGTTGTTGCGCTGCGCACGCCGCGCCAGTTCCCGCCACAGCACGCCCATCGCGAGCTGATCCTTGAGGTAGATGCTCAGGAAGTGGTCCACGGGCACGAGGTACCCCACCAGCCGTCCACCGGAACTCCTTCCCGCACAGGTGAACTGCTCAACTCTGCGGAGAAACCCCGGCGCCTGCTCGGCGAAGGCCGGCCACCGGATTGTCGACGGCGGGCGGTGTCACGCTCACCATGTCCGGGGCTTGCGCCCGAGCCCCGGCAGTGAAGGCGCGTGACCGGCTCAAGTGGACGCCGGCCGCACCGCCGTGACCGCGGCCCGCACCGTCGGGTGCAGAGGCAGCGCAGTGTCGACCTGGCTCATCCGCAGTGACCGCAGCACGCCGTGGTTGTCCGCGACGACGGCGAAGGGGATGCCCAGCCGTGCGGCCCGGTGCCGGGCGTTGATGAGCGAAGCGACACCGGACGACCCCAGGAAGTCGACCTCCCCCAGGTCCAGGACGATCGCGTCGGGATCCGTGTCGAAGACGGCGTCCAACGCGGCCGCGAAGGGCCGCTGCGATGCCACGTCCAGTGATCCCGACACCCGGACCGAGGAGATGCCCCCGTCCACGTCGATCCTGGTCGAAAGATGGGTGGCGCGCTGTGTCATCCGGGCCTCTCCTGGCGATCACGGGCTTGCGGGTCGGCCGTCACCGGTCGGTGACGGCCAGGCCGTGCCGGGCGGCGGCAGGCGGTGGGTGCACTCCGGCCAGCAGTTCCCGCAACGGGCCCCACAGGGCGGGTGCGGCGGCCAGTACGTCGCCGCTGCCGGGCCACGTCTGCGGTGACGTGCCGACGAGGTCGCCGACCGTGCCACCGGCCTCCTGGACGAGCAGCACACCCGCGGCGCAGTCCCACGGCTTCAGGTCCGGCGCCCACAGCGCGTCCGCCCGACCGGTGGCGACGCGGGCCAGCGCCCCGGCGGTGCTGCCACCGCGCCGGACCTCGCCCACGCGTGCCACGAGCGCCTCGACCGTGCGGCCGGGTGACCTGTCGTGCCCGTCGGGCGCGACCTCGACCAGGGCACGGGTCAGGTCGCGCTCGCCCGGCAGGGGCGCGGGATCGTCGTTGGTCACGGTGCCGCCGCCCAACCGGGCCTCGGTCAGCACGCCCACCGCCGGCTCCGACACCACCCCGGCCAGCAGCGTGCCACCGGGCGCGGCGGCGGCCACGCTGACCGCCCAGTCCGGCCGTTCGTAGAGGTAGTCGACGGCCCCGCCGATCGGGTCGACGATCCACCGCACATCGGTGTAGCCCGCGGTACTCCGCTCCCGGCCGAGGACGCCGTCGTTGGGCCGCTGCCTGTGCAGGACCGCCCGGATGGCCTGATCGGCTTCGTGACGGGCTTCCTCGATGAGGACGTCCGGCGCGATGTCGTCCTCCAGGAACAAGCGGTGCGCGCGGTGGCGCCAGAAGGCGGCGGTGCGACCTCCCGCCCGTGCGGCGGCGCGGGCGACGGCCAGCAGCTCGTCGAGGTCGACAACGCCTTGGCGTGAGGTCGGTGATGTCCCGGTCATGTGGGGTCCTGAGGTGGTCGGCCCGCTGCCTGGCGGCGGGGTGACCGGCCGCCGCGGGCGCGCCCAGCCACCGGAGTGGTGGGGGCCGGCGCCTGCTCGACCGACCTACCGAGGAACCGGTCGGACGACGCGATCACCGCGCCATCCGATCGAACCAGGGGTACCCCGCCCGCCATCAGCAAACCTCGCCCGAGAGCCGAGCAGCGCCACCCACGCCCTGGTCGGGGTGCGGTGCACGGGTCGCGGGATCGTCGTCCGGCCGGAGAGCGCACACGCCCGGGTCGACCACGACCAGGCCGGAGATCCACAGGTCGGCGCCCACGCCGGGGCTGTGGATCGCGCTGGACAATGGTGTGTACGCGGTCCAGCCGAAGTCCGGCGAGCCGTTTGGAATGGGACGACCGGTCCCGCAGCGCCGTGGCTTCCGGTGGTGTCGACCGAGGTGGTCCCCTGCGAGCTCGCCGCCGGCGCGCCGGGTGCATCCGACTCGCCGGGGCTTCCCCGGTCGCCGGCACGGGAACCGCGTCGGTGGTCGGGCCGGGCACCTCGGTGGTCGGCGTCGAACGGCGCATCACGCGGTCCGGGACAGCGCAGTCAGCGGCGCGGCCGCGTACGGCACCAGTCGACGGGCCAGGTCGGCGTGCCCCTGGCCGGTCGACCCGTACCCGGCGTCGGGATGCCGGTCGCCTCCGAGCAGCGCCTCGACCCAGCGGGCCACCGCCCGCGGCGCGGGCAGGAGGTCCGTGCCGAACCACGCCTGCACGATCAGGTCCTCGCCGCTGTGCGTCTCCACCGCCGCCGCCCAGCCGCTGCGCTGGTCCCACAGCAGTGCCGCCTCGCGGTCCGGGAACGCCGGGAGCCTGCTGTCGAGTTCCAGGAACACGCTCGCCGGCCCCTCGGCCTGCACGTACGAGCGCTCAGGGGGGAGCCCCAACTCGTGGGTTACCGACCGCGCGTAGCCGCGCAGCGCCCTGATCAGGAAGTCGTTGAACTGCGATGTCATCCTGCGTCGCCGCCTTCGTCCAACCTTCGGGTGAACGCGCCGGCTTCTTGACGCACTGACTCAGTACCCCGCACCCGGTGGCGAAACCCTTCCGGGTGACTTTCGTCCGGACGTCGTCGCCCCTCCCCGTCGGCGCCGCTCGGCGGCGGGGACGGCGAGGGTGCTCGTCCGGCGGGCAGCGGCAGCACCGCCGCAGGTTCGTCCCGGCAGGTGTGACGACGGTGTGCGCAGGGCAAAAGTGGTACACGCAGCGGGCCGGCGGTGCCCGGTGCGGCGGAGGAGGCCGGGGAGATGGGCGGACAGCGGGATGGAGCCGGTGACCAGGTCACGAACGGGTTGGCTCGTCGGATCGACGAGGTCACAGGCGCGTTGGCGGAGCCGGCCGCGGTCCTGGACCAGGAGGAGCAGCTGCCGGTCGTCCTGGACCGGGTCTGCCGACAGGTGGCCCAAGCCGTCCCGGGAGCGGATGTCGTCAGCGTGACCACGCTGGGCGAGGACGGTCCGCAGACCGCGGCGGCGACCGGGCGAGCGGCGCTGGACGTGGATTCCGCGCAGTACCGCACCGGGGACGGGCCCTGCCTGGAGGCCGGCCGGACGGGCCGGATCCTGCAGGCGATGGTGACCGAGACCAGGGACCGGTGGCCGGGGTTCTCGGAGGTGGCCGAGGAGTCGGGCATCACCGCCTACCTGTCGGCCCCCTGCACGTCGACGAGGCGCGGTCCGGTTCGCTCAACCTCTACGGCACCGGGGAGCGCGGGTTCGGAGAACTCGACGCGGCGATCCTGGAGCTGTGCACGACCGCCGCCGAGGCGGCGTTGCTCAACGCCCGCCGCTACCTGCGTGCCCGCCGGCAGGCGGCCGAGCTGGGCCAGGCGTTGACCACCCGGGCGGTCATCGACCAGGCCAAGGGGACCCTCATGGCGGTGCACGAGATCACCGCGGACGAGGCGTTCGCGATGCCGGCCGAGCGCTCCCAGCGCGAGAACGTCAAGCTCCGCGACCTGGCCCAGCGCTTCGTCACCGACATCATCGGCAGCGGCAGTCGAGCCGACCAGGGCAGGTGAGGCGCCGGCACCGTTGCGACGACCCCGCCGGCCATCCCGTCGACGGGCCTGCCGGCCGCGTGCACCACCTCAGCCTCCTCCCCACCCCGCGCGAACGCCACCTCTGGGCAACGTGCCACCGTCCCGACCGGACGGTGAGCGACCACCCCGCAACCCGGCGGTCCACGGGCACGAGCGGTCAGGCGGACCCCGGCTCGCCCCGCACCCCGTGTCCCGCGACCACCTCGACGATGTTCGCGATGGCCAGCACGAGAGTGCTGCGATCGGGCCGGAGCACCGGCACCCAGGCGCGTTCGGTGAAGGGGTCGACGAGAACCGGTCCGACGACGACACCGCGACCGAAGGCGGACGGGGCGGACACGTCGGGATCGAGGAAGGTGACGACCGCACCGCGGTCGAGGAGGTGGATGTGAGCCATGACGTCACCCTTCGGACGCTGGAGGTGCGCCGACTGCTTGACGTCCCGGTCGAGTACCCACCGCACGATCGTGCCAACCGTGCACTCGCCGGGCAGGTCTCCGGCACCCGTGGAGGACGTTGACGGTTCCGTTCACCACGGTTCGGGCTCCACCACGACCGTCTCCGCGAACGCCGTCACCGCCTGCGGCCCGCCGGGGTCCGGACGTTCCCCGTGGCGGCGGTCGGGGCCGGCCTGATCGTCGGGTCCAGTGCAGCCTCTACGCCGTGATCACCGGTCGCTCGCCGGCGGAGGTCGCGCTGTTCGGGCGGGGCGTGCTCCCGACGCCGGCCGTCCAGCCCGGTCAGTGGTCGACGGGTGCGCTCGTGACGTTGTCGACGGGCAAAGGCCTCGCCTAACCGGCGTGTCGGATCGGAACACCGGTTGTGGAACAGTGCTCCCTTTCGAGCAGCACGGGGTGGTGGGGCTGCCCGGCGGGGTGAACCGTGGCGCGGGCAGTGGCGCGGTGGGCGGCAGCGGCGGTAGGCACAGACGGTGTGGCGGGAACACGGCCACCGTTGACCTGTTGCCCACGTGAGGATGGACGATGTCCGCACCGACGCTGAACCACCTGGCCTCCGGGTACGACGCCCGCCAGGCGTACTGCATGGCGAAGGCCGCCGAACTGTCCTACGGGGACCGGGATGAGATCGAGGCCACCGCCCGTGAGTGGGGGTTCGACCGCGTGCGTCACCACCACTCGACGTTCAAGCCGCCGTTCGCGCTCAGCCACACCCAGGCGTACACGATGGCGAGCCCCACGATGATCGTGACCGCGTTCCGCGGCACCGAGCCACTGCAGCTGCGCGATTGGTTCTCCGACGTCACCGTTCCGCCTTGGCCCGGGCCGGCGAAGACGGGCCTGGTCCACTACGGATTCGCCGAGGCGTTGCGGGCGGTGATCCCGTCCGTGGTCGCGGCCGTCCAGGAGCTGCGTGACGGCGAGCAGACGGTGTGGTTCACCGGGCACAGCCTCGGCGGCGCACTGGCGATGCTGGCCGCGGCGTGGCTGCACTTCGAGGAGCCACAGCTGTCGGCGCACGGCGTCTACACCTTCGGGCAGCCTCGCACGTGCAACAGCGCCCTGGTCAAAGCCTACGACCAGGCACTGGCCGGACGCACGTTCCGGGTGGTCAACAACAACGACATCGTCGCGCAGATCCCGCCCGGGCCGGTGTTCCGCCACGTCGCGGCACTGCGCTACATCGACTCCTCCGGCAAGGTCCGCGACTCCATGCCCCGGCTGTCCAAGCTGCTGGACCGCGCCAAGGGCAGGACCGCCGACCTGCTCGCCCCCGCTGCCGACGGGATGCGCGACCACCTCATGAAGGCGTACGTGGCCGCCCTGGAGAAGAACCTCACCTGAGGACGGCACATCGGGCACCGTCGAACACGATCGGTGACGGGCGGAAGCAGGTGCCCCGCAGTGGCACCGGCTCCCGTTCCAGGTCAAGGCGATGGCCGGTCGAGGCGGCGGGTGAGGATCGAACCTCCGGTGGACGATCGGTTCGCCGTTCCGCGGTGTCGCCTGTTCGAGACGCGACCGCGGTGGCCGCCGCGTTCGAGCAGGCGGGTTGCATCGCCCCACTTTCAGGGCAAGACACCCGGCAGGTGTGACTTGCTCGCGCGGACTCGGCCGGTCGAACGACGCCGGCCGCCGCCACGGCCGCTGCCCGTCACATCGGCTGACACGATCTAGTCGACCTCGTCGCGGACCCGGCCGGCACCGCCCGATCTGACTTAGATTCGAGGCGTCGCGGTGACGAGATCATGGAGGACCTGATGTTGAACCTGTTGCCCAAGATCGGTGTCGAGATCCCGTGCAGTTGCCTGGCCCTCAACACCCCGATGACCATCGGCACGAGCCTGTTCACCCTCGACTTCAAGGGCGGCATCAAGATCCGGGTCGAGGTCAACCCACAAGAACCGCTCAACTCGGTACGACTGCGGGTGGTCGGCCACAAGATCAGTGCCGAACTGCCCGCCGACGACAGCGGCGCCGACTCGACCCAGCCGGAGCCCGCCGCGACCCAGCCGAGGTCCGCCACGGTCCAGCCGAAGGCCACCACGGTCACGATCGAGCAGGACGACGTCGACATCGACACGAAGAGCGTGCTGCGACTGCTCTCGACGTTCCCGCCGAAGTTCGAGCAACTCATGGTCCTGAGCTTCACCATGACGATCGACAACCCCGAGGCGGTGCTGCGGAAGGCGGGGATCCGGACGACCGTTCCCTCCGAGCCGCTCGTGCTGTCCACGAAGAACCCGGTGCAGTTGACCAGCAAGCTCACGAAGTTCCCACCGAAGGGTGACATCTACAAGCTGACGAACCCGATGGAGCTGGTGCTGCCGGACAACCCGGACACCACCATCGTGAAGATCGACTCGTTCCCGATCAAGGTCGGCGGTCTCTGACCCGTCCGGCGGCTCGGACCTGGTTCGGCCGGGGTCCGCCTACCGCAGCAGCCTCACCGAGATGCTCCGCCGCGCACCAGCGCACGCTCGAACAACGCCGTGACCAGCAGGGGCTTCGCCTCACGCTGGAAGTCGACCTCCGGGTAGAACTCGCGCACGGTGCCCTCCAGGACCAGCAACGACAGGATCGGGAACACGAACTGCGGGTCGGCGTAGAAACCGTGCCGCCGCTGCACGTCGAACAGCGTGGTGGCGAACGAGATGAGGTCGAACTCCTCCGCGCGCCGCCCGGCGCCGGCCTCCACCAAGGCCACCAACTCGGTGCGGAAGCCGTCCGGGTCCGCACCTGGCACCTTCGTGGCCGTCGAGGCCACGATGTCCGCGCACGCCGGCCCGTCGCCGCGACCCATGCAGTAGAAGAACGCCGCGAACTTCTCCCGAGCCGAATCCGACAGCCGGACGGTGAACCCCGCATCCAGGATCACGATCGAGCCGTCCTCCCGGAAGTACAGGTTCCCGGGGTGCAGGTCGCAGTGGACCACACCGTCGAGGAACAACATCCGGTACACCGCACGCAGCGCGGTCACCACCGCACGTCGCCGTTCCGCCACCGGAAGTTCATCGGGCCGGAAGCGAACCAGGTCACCGACGAAGTCCATCACCAGCATGTCCTCTGTGGACAGCTCGCGATCGACCGCCGGCACGGTCACCCCCGGGACGTCGGCCATGGTCCGCCGGAATCCGTCGAGCAGCTCGGCCTCGCGGGTGAGGTCGAGCTGCGCCCGGATGCCTCCGGTGAGCTGCCGGGCGATGTCGACGACCGGTGCACCGCGCAGGACGGGCAGCCTGGCCAGCACCCCGGCGACGCGCTCCAGCACGGCCAGGTCCACGGGCAGCGACCGCTCCACACCCGGTCGACGCACCTTGACGGCGACGTCCCGGCCGTCGGCGACCCGAACCCGGTAGACGCAGGCGATGCTGCCCGACCCGACCAGCATCGCCGCCGAACCGACCAACCCCCGCAGTGCCGCGAACGAGGGCGCAGGTTCCGGACGCACCTGGTCATGGAGCCGGGACAGGGCACGGCAGACCTTCGGCGGCAGCAGGTCCGCCCGCGTGCTCAGCAACTGCGCCACCTTCACGAACGCGGCACCGAGCTCGACCACCGTGCCCGCCAGCCACGACTCCAGCACGGTCCCACCCCGGTGCCCGCGCAGCCGGCCGGTCGCCGCCAACCAGGCCAACAACAACGAGCGTCTACCGAGAACCACCAGAACCCGTGCGAGCCGAAGAACCACCGCGCCCCGACCGACACTCCCGACGACCATCCGCACGAGCACCTCCGAATCACGCGGGCACGGCATCGCGTCGAGACGGTTCCAGCGACCGACCACACCGAACCGGAAATTTCTCCGACCACGGAACGCACACACCACACGCGACCAAACTCGGATCCGCTCCACGGAGGATCGAACGACGGTCGCGTCAGCCGACGACCCTGGCGTACTGGTAGCGGGTACCGCCGTTCTCGTCGCCCACGTGCGTGCGGCCGACCATCACCTCGTACTCCGCCGCCTTCGAGTAGCTGTTGCTCTCCATGGTGCTGTCGGTCCACCAGTAGTCGGCCAGCTCCACGACCCGCCCACCGACGGACATCGAGGCATGCGCGTACCTCGTGGTGCCCTCCCGGTCACCCACGTGATGACGGCCGACCAGGACCCTGTTACCGGAGACCGCGATGTACGAACTGCTTTCCCACTGCGAACCACTCCAACTCGGCGCGCTCACGCCGACGACCTCGACTCTGGGAGCGCTCGCCTCGGCCGCGGCCGTACCGCCGACGATGGACAGGACGCCGACACCGACAAGAGCAACGGCCCGGTTGACGGTTCGCGACAGGTATCCATGACATTCCTCTCAGCGACGAAGTGTGCGGCTCCAGACTGCGGCAAGGCGAAACCTGAAGCGGTCCCCCGACGGCGGGCAGAGTCGTCACGTCCGAGTGGTCACGCAGCGTGCACCAACCGGGCCAAGGCTCCGGGGAACAGGGTCACCACGGAAACAGGACACAATTCCGCCCGCCACATGGGTTCCTCGCCAACGGACCTGACCACATCACCGGTAAAACCGATGCCGCGTATGACAGGCAGCCGGTGCTGCGCGACACCGACGTGACCGTGGTCGCCCCCGGACAGATCGCCGTCGCGCTCGACCAGCACTGGTCCTACCTGATCCCGCGGTCACCGGCCACCCCGCCCCCGAGCGCCTCGGGCGTGCCGACCGCTCCGCTGTCGGCACGCCCGGTTCGTTCAGCGCAGCGGTCGCACCACGTACGGCATGACCCCGCTCTCCCCGGTGCTGAACGAGCGCTGGTGGACGTCCGGCCGGTCGGGGTCCGGAGTGGCCTCCACGATCTGGCCGCTGCCCACGTAGAGGGCCACGTGGTGGATCGCGTCGGGCGAGTGGCTGCTGTTGGACCAGAACACGAGGTCGCCCGCCTGGAGCTGGGCCAACGGAACCTTGTGGCCGTTGGCGTACTGCAGGCCCGAGTTCGAGCCGATGTCCACGCCGGCGCCCTTGTAGAACGCGTACTGCGTGAGCCCGGAGCAGTCGAAGCCGTACACGTTCGTGCCGTCACGACCGCTGGGGCTGCAGCACACGCCGTAGCTCGGCCCGCTCTTGCCGCCGCCACCCCACGAGTACGGGTAGCGGTTGATCATGCTCTGCGCGGCGGCGATGGTGGCGGTCACCTTGTTCGGGTGGGTGAAGCCCCGGCAGGTGCTGTACCCGTTGCCGTTGGGGTGCTGGCTGATCCGGCTGGAGTGCAGCCAGTAGCCCCGGGTGAAGAACCACGCGTTGCTGCCCTCGTGCGCCTGACCCGCCGCGGTGCACAGGATCCTGATGGCGTCACCGCTGGCGAACAGCCCGTCGGCCGGCGTGGAGGAGAACGACGGCGTGCTCCAGCCGTTGGCGGCCAACGGCACGCTCTGCGACACGCCGCACGCCGGCTTGTCCAGCGAGCCCGCGAACGCGTACGACGGGTAGTAAAGCCCTTCCACGCGGTACCAGTACCAGGAGCCGCCGATCGGCTCCCGACCCTGGGTCTGGCACTCGACCGGGACTTCTCGCCCGGCCGGCAGCGCCGAGCCCACGACGTACGGGCTCGCGAGGTACGGCAGGTCGTGCGCGGTGATCTGCGACTCGACCCGGGTCGACACCGCTGCGCTCGCCGCGGGTGCGGTGAGCACCGCCGCGAGGCTTGGCGCCGCGACGAACGCGCCCAACGCCATCAACAGGGACAGAACACGTTTCACGGGGTCTCCTCGGCAGTGGCGGACTGGTCGGACGTCTACTGGTACGCGTGGCGGTAGACCAGCACCGGGTAGTCGGCCGTGCGAGGTCCCCAGTAGTCGTAGTCCCAACCGGCGTGGTAGCCCATCAACGCGATCTGGTAGCGGTCCGACCAGTTGATCGCGTTGATCTGGGCGTCGCTCACGTCGGACCGGGCGGCCATCTTGGCGCGGATACCGGGGATGTCCGCGGTCCGGCTGATGGCCTCGGCCCGTTGCAGGCGCATGAACAGCGCCATCGCCGGGATGGCGCAGGCCGGCTCGAACGCGTCCCTGGAGCACTTGTCCCGGTAGGTGTTCCAGGACCCGTTCCACGTTCCGTCGAGGAACTGGGCGATGCCCTTGGCACCGGCCGGGGACACCGCGTCGGCGCGGAAGTCCGACTCCTGCTTGAGCTGCCCGGCGAGCAGCTTCGGGTTGATCGCGAACACGACGCTCGCGCCCAGGATCTCGTCCCAGTACTGGCTGGGCACCCAACTGGGCTTCGGGGTCGAGTTGCCGCGACAGACCGGCACGCCGGCACCGCCGGGCAGACCGGCCAGCCTGCTGGAGTGGATCCAGTAGCCGCGAGCGAAGAACCACGCGTTGTTGCCTTCCACGGTGTCGCCCCAGACCCGGCAGATCACCATGGCGGTGTCACCGGTGGAGAACAGCGCGTCGCGCGGCGTGGTGTGGAACGACGGGCCCATCCAGCCGCTCGCGGCGTTCGGCACGGTGTACGCGGTCCCGCACGCCGGGTGGTTGACCGGACCGGTGAACGCGTACGACGGGTAGTAGTAGCTGGTGCCGGTGACCCGGTACCAGGTGTAGGAACCGGCGATGGCTTCGCGACCCGCGACCTGGCAGTCGATCGACGCGGGGTCGCCGGCGGCGAGCGTGCTGCCGGTGACGTACGGGCTGTCGAGGAACGGCAGGTCGTGCGCGGTGATCTGCGACTCCACCCTCACCATGGTGGCCGCTTGGGCGGGCGGGCCGAGGGCGGTCACCAGGACGGCCAGGACGGCGAGGCCGAGGATCGCCGAGAGGGATCTTCTCATCATTGTCGAGTCACTCCTGGGGGAAGTGGATGTAGACGAAGTTGCCGGCCGCGACCCGGCGGGTGCCGTAGGCGTGCACGCCGCCGTAGTTGTATTCCTCGATCGTCACGGTCCCGTCGGAGTTGACCGCAACCACCCAGGCGACGTGCCCGTAGGTCCCCGCGTCGGTCTGCGCGACCGTGCGCACGGCGGGTGTGGAACTGACCGTGAGACCGACCGACCGGGCCGCGTTGTCCCAGTTCTCCGCGTTGCCCCACCGCACGCCCTTGTAGCTGTTGGTGAAGCCGATCTCGTTGCGCAGCCGGATCCGCCAAGCGGCGAAGGAGGTGCACTCGCGGTAGTAGAAGTTCCAGGGATCGACCTGGTTGGGCGAGGCGCCGGAGTACGGGTAGTCGTTGCCGAGGAACCCGGCGCAGGCCGCCATGCCGCTGTGCGCGGCTCCACCGGACAGACGGGTGGAGTGGAGCCAGTACCCGCGGGCGAAGAACCAGATGTTGCTGCCCTCGACGTTCTGGCCGAAAGCCCAGCACAACGCGAACACGTGATCACCGGTGACGAACAGACCGGTCTTGGCGGTGCTCTCGAACGTGGGTAGGGACCAGCCGTTGGCCGCCAGGGGCACGGTGCGCGCCACGCCGCACGACGGGTGGTTGGGCTGACCGGAGAACGCGTAGGAGGGGTAGTACTTCCAGCCGATCCGGTACCACGTCATCGACCCGGCGATGGGTTCGCGGCCTGCCACCTGGCAATCGATGTCGACCCAGTCGCCCGCCGTCAGGGTGGAGCCCACGATGTAGGCGCTGCCCAGGTAGGGCAGGTTGTGGGCGGTGATCTGCGACTCGACCTGGACCTGCGACGCGGCCTCGACCTGCGACGCGGCCCCGGCTGTCGCCGGGATCATGGCCGCGATCCCGGTCGACATCAGCATTATCGCGGTGAGCGAGGTCAACGCTCTCCTGATGGAAGTTCTCACACCCGTCCTCACTTCAACTCCTGGATTGGATCGTTGTGCGGTCACGCCCTGATCGGAGGACGACCTGACTCGTGGCCGACCCGCACCGATTCCTCACCCGGCCGCCAGGAAACGTGCAGCCCAGTCGTGGGAGTTGAGTGCAGGGTCTGCGCACAGCGCTGTTCACGGCGCCATGTCTGTCCTACAAAGCAAAGCGGCGGATCACGGCGTGCACGTCGGCAGCGCCGGCAGTCGGCGCGAGCCGCGCGGTGCCGGCGGATCGGCTGGTCGGACGCCCGGGGAGCCGACGTGGCACCGCGGACGACGCCGCACGGCTACACCGCGCACCGCGGTGATTCCGCTGCTTCCCATGAAGTCCCCCCGTGGCCGTGGAGCCGTGGCTCCTGCACAGGGTGAGATGGCCGCCGCGGCGACTTCGTCAGTAACGGAACGATCACATCACCGGCGGCGGGGGTTCTGCCCCACGCCGAAGCAGTCCGAGGTGTCGTCGACCGCGCCGCGGCAAACCTTGGCCGAGGTCACGAACGTCTTGATGGTGTCGACGCCGTCCACCTTCGGGCTCCAGCACCGCACGCCTCCCGGCCTGATGTGCCCACTGGCGCCGTGCGCGGTCGCCTTGCAGGTGAACAGGGCGTTGTAGGTGCCGTCGGTCCAGCGTTCGAGGTGGGCGTTGGCCCACGAACCTTCGGGCAGCGGGTCGTACAGCACGAGGTACGCCCAGTACCGCTGTGCGCCGTCCTTGCAGGTCTGGATGACGCCGATCGCGGTCGTGCCGGACCGGTCGGTCACGTGCTCGGTGGCGACGTACGACCCGTTCCCCTGGTCGTGCAGGCAGTTCGGTCCACCGGACTTCGGTTTCGAGGTCGGCTGCGGCGGGACAGGGGCGGTCGCGGTGCTCGTCGGCGGTGAGTGGTCCGGCGTGGTGGTGTCGGTGGGGATGTCCTGGCCCACCGGGGGGATCACCGGGGCATCGAGGTACGGCGAAGGTGACGTCAGCGAGCTGGACATCTCGGCGGAAGCGGCCGTGGGAACACTGCCGGTGGTGGTGCGCTGCGCGATGACGGTGCGCTGCGCGCCGGGCGAGTGCGGCGGTGGTAACCACTCGAACGCCGTGAAAGCGGCCAGCACCAGCACCGCGGCCAGGGCGGCGACCAGCACGGCCGGGAAGCGGCGGCGAGCGGCCGACGTGGTGAGGAGACCGTCGAGGGCCGCGGCGAACGCGGCGGCAGTGGGCCAGCGGTCGGCCGGGTCGGTCGAGAGCGCGCGCAGCAGCACGGCGTCGGTGGCGGCGGGCAGGCCGGGGCGCAGGGTGCTGGGTGCCGCGGCGGGCGAACGTGGCGGCCGACCGGTGAGGGCGTGGTAGATCGTGGCGGCGGCGCCGTGGACGTCGGCGCGTTCATCGAGGACGTGGTCGGGGTCCTGCTGTTCGGGAGCCATGTAGCCGGCCGTGCCGACGGGCAGGGTGAAGCGGGAACCCAGAGCCAGCTCGCGGGACAGGCCGAGGTCGGCGATGAGCAGCCGGGCACCGCCGGGGTCGGTGCGGAACAGCACGTTCGAGGGCTTGATGTCGCGGTGCAACACGCCGGCGAGGTGCAGGTCCTCGACACCCAGCGCGAGCTCGACACCGTGGCGCAGGGCCTGTTCGACCGGCAGCGGGCCGTCGGCGAGCAGGTCGGCGAGGCTGCCGCCGTCGGCGTAGGTCATCACGAAGTACGGACGGCCGTCGGGCAGCTCGTCGACGTCGAACACCTCGACGACGCGGTGCGAGCGGGTGCGGCGCAGCACCCGTGCCTCCTGTTCGAAGCGCTGCCGCACGTCGAGGCGCTCGGCCCAGTTCTCGGCGAGGACCTTGATCGCCACCCGGTCGTGCAGCCGTTCGTCCTCGGCGAGCCAGACGACGGCGAACGCACCCGTGCCGAGCAGGGACTGGACGGGATAGCGACCGATCTTCGAGGGCCTCTGCACGGACCTATGATGGCGCAGAGGTGTTGATGCGAACGGGGGCTTCAATGATCCCGATCGAGGTGGATGCCCTCGCCGCGCGTGCGTCGGACGGCGATGGACAGGCGCTCGACGACCTGTTGCGGCAGATCCAGCCGTCAGTGCTGCGCCGTTGCGGAGCGATGCTGGCGTTCCGCTCGGACGCGGAAGAAGCGTGTCAGGACGCGTTGCTGCAGGTCGCGCGCTCGATCCACCTGTTCCAGGGACGAGCGGCGTTCACCACGTGGTTGCACGTCGTCGTCACCAACTGCGTGCGCGAGACGTACCGGTCGCTGCGCAGGCGAGCAACCGAGGCCACGCCCGTCGAGACGCTCGCGGAACGGCCGGATCCGCGCACCACGAGCGTGATCGCCGGGGCGCGCATCGACGTGTTGGACGCGGTCGAACGGTTGGAGCGGCACAACCACGAGCTGGCGGCCGCGTTCGTGCTGCGTGACTTCGCGGACCTCGAATACGCCGACATCGCCGAACGTCTGGACATCTCGGTGAGCACGGCCAGGTTCCGCATCCACGAGGCGCGCAAGTTCGTGCGCGCCCGCCTGTCCGACAGCTCGACCCGCTGACGGACGGGAGACCGCCGCCGCCGCGACGGCGGTGCGGAGGGTTCAGCGGTCGCCCGGGTCGGTCATCGTGCCCTGGTCGGCGGGTTCGGGGGCGGAGAAGCGGCGCAGTGTCGGGTTGAGGGTCGCGAACAGGCTGAGGAGCGCGATCCCCGCCGCGCACGTGAGGATCGCCTGGTTGCCGGGGAGCACTTCGACGAGCAGGCCGCCCAACGCCGGTCCGGCGATGGCGGCCGTGCCGAGGGCCACGCCCATGACGCTGCTCAACCTGCCGCGCAGCTCGTCGGGGGTCAGCAGCAGCTGGTAGGTGGTGATGGTGGTGTTCGCGGTCGGCGCGACGAACGCCATGGCGGCGAACAAGGCGCCCATCAGGTAGCCGTTGTCGGCGAAGATCGCCAGCGGGATCAGGCAGGTGATCACCCAGAAGACCCCGACCACGGACACGTACGGCCTGACCATCCGGTGCAGCCCCGGCGCGGCGAGGGCGCCGAGGATCCCTCCCGCGCCGAACATCGCGGCCATGACGCCGATCTGCCCCGTCGGGACGCCCCGCTGCTGCGCCAGCGCGATGATGAGCAGGTAGAACGCCTGGAAGAACAGGTTGAGGCCGATGGCGCACACCGCGATCACCCGGATCAGGGGTTGTCCCCCGATCCAGCGCAGGCCGTCCAGCACCTCGCGGTGGAAGTTGCCCTTCGGCGCGGGCTCGCGCTCCCTCGCCGGCAGTCGGACGAAGAACAGCGCGATGAACGCCGCCACGTGCGCCGCGGCCTCCGCCGCGAACGGCAGCCAGCGGCGTGCCGCGAACAGGAAGCCGCCGAGCGCGGTGCCCAGCAGCTGTCCCAGGTAGCCGCGGGCCGAGTTCATCGCCACCGCGGCGGCCAACTGGTCGGCGGGCACGATCGCGGGCAGGCTCGCCTCCTCGGCGGGTTCGCACAGCGATCGGCAGACGCCGAGGACGACCACGACGGCGATGATGTACGGCACGCTCGCGAAGCCCCACCACAGGGCCGGGACGACACTGCCCACCGCGAAGGCCTGCACCGCCTCGCAGACCAGCATCACCTTCCTGCGGTCCCACCGGTCGACCAGGGCTCCCGCGGGCAGCCCGGCGAGCAGTTGCGCCGCGGCGCCGGCGGACAGCACGAGCCCGGACAGCACCGGAGATCCGGTCAGCACCAGCACCAGCAGCGGGAACGCGATGACGGAGGCGCTGGAGCCCGCCTCCGACAGGGCCTGGCCGATCCACACGAGCCGGTAGTCGCGGTTGCGCGACAGCGGGACGGTCGACGCGGTCACGACGAGTCCCGGCAGTCCTGCGCGATGCGCTGGAGGGCGTCGAGGAAGTCGCCCACGACCCGCTCCACCGTGGACCGCTCGTGCCGGTCCGGGTGGTAGTCCCAGGAGAAGCGGAGTTGCCCGGCGGCGACACCCCCCGTGACTTCGAGCAGGTGCGTGCCCCGGTCCGCGGGATCACCCTCCTGCCCGATGGAATCGTGCGCGGCCCGGTACAGGCCGCCCTCGGCCTGCCCGGTGGCGCTGTCCCACTGCCCGAGGTAGTTGAACACGACCTCCGGGCGGCCGCGCTCGGCGTCCAGCCGCGCCCGCGTCCGCGGTGGGCCGAGGTAGCGCAGCGCGCCGAACCCGAGGCCGTTGCCGGGGATCGTGCGCGACTGCCTGCGCACCGCCTTCACCAGATCGCGCCACGAGGGCTCGCCGTCGGGCACGGTGAGCGCGACGGGGTACATGGTGGTGAACCAGCCGACCGTGCGGGACAGGTCGACGCCGAGGATCTCCTCCCGGCCGTGGCCCTCCATGTCCAGTGACACCGTCCGCTGTCCGGTGAACCGGGACAACGCCCAGGCCAGCGCGGCCAGCAGGACGTCGTTGACCCCGGTGCGGTAGGCGGTGGGAGCGTCGTGCAGCAACGCGTCGGTGTCCTCCGGGCTCAGCACGACCTGCAACGTCCGCGGCGCGTTCCCCGGTCGCGGTTCGTCGTGGTCCACCGGCAGCGCGGCCCCTTCCAGCGCGGCGGTCCAGTGCTCCAGCTCGTGGTCGAGCCCGCCGTCGGCGACGTACCGGCTCAGGCGCCCGGCCCAGTCCTGGAACGAGGTGGTCTTCGCGCCCAGGTCGACGGCCTCGCCGCGCACCGCCTGGCGGTAGGCGCTGTCCAGGTCGTCCAGCAGGATGCGCCACGACACGCCGTCGATCACCAGGTGGTGGGCGGCGAGGAACAGCAGCGGAGGCGCCCCGTCGCCGCACCGGAACAGCACCGCCCTGAGCAGCAGGCCGCTGTCGAGGTCGAAGCCGGCCTGCACGTCGTCGGCGACCTCCTCCATCTTCGACCGCCGGTCCCGCTCGTCCACCCGGGACAGGTCGTGCCGCTCGATCTCGACGGTCCGGCCGACCGGCGCGTTGTCCTGGTGCCACCGGCCGTCGACCCGGCGGAACCGCATCCGCAGCGCGTCGTGGTGCACCGGCAGCGCGCCCAGCGCCCGTGCCAGCGCGGCCTCGTCCAGGTCCTCGGTCAGCTCCAACAGCATGGACTGGTTGAAGTGGTGGGGCTTGGAGGTGTGCGTCTCGAAGAACCACTGCTGGATGGGCGTGAGCGGCACCGGGCCGACGACCGCGCCCGGGTCGACCGGTCCGACGTCCACCGTCGTGACGACCGGGGCGAGGGTCTCGATCGTCTGGTGCAGGAAGATGTCCTTGGTGGTCAGGCCGATACCGGCCTTCCTGGCCCGGGAGACGACCTGGATGACGAGGATGGAGTCGCCACCCAGCTCGAAGAAGTTGTCCCGAACGCCGATCCCGCCGACACCGATCACGTCCGCCCAGATCCCGGCGAGCGCGATCTCCACCGGCGTGCGCGGCGGCACGTGGCGGGGCCGGTCGTCCTGGACGACCTCCGGGTCGGGCAGCGCCTCGCGGTCGAGCTTGCCGTTCGCGGTGGTCGGCAGGGCCGGCACGGCCACGAAGGCCGACGGCACCAGGTAGGCGGGCAGCACCCCGGCCAACGACTCCCGCAGGGACTCGGCGCTCGGCGTGGCGCCGGGAGCCGGGACGAAGTAGCCGACCAGCCGCGTCCGCCCCTGCCCTCCGCCCTTGGCCACGACCGCGGCCTCGGCCACGTCCGGGTGGTCGAGCAGCGCGGACTCCGCCTCACCGGGTTCGACGCGGAAACCGCGGATCTTCACCTGGTCGTCGGCACGGCCCACGAACTCCAGGACCCCGTCGACCCGCCACCGCGCCACGTCCCCGGTGCGGTACATCCGCTCGCCCGATCCGGTGAACGGGTCGGGTATGAACCGCTGCGCGGTCTGGCCCGGTCGGTTCAGGTAGCCGCGGGCGACCCCGGCGCCGGCGATGAACAACTCGCCGGCGACGCCGATCGGCACCGGTCGGAGGTCGCCGTCCAGCACGTAGACCCGCATGCCGTCCAACGGCCGCCCGATCGGCACCACGTCCGGCACCGCCGCCGCGTCCGACATCGCGATCGACGTCGCGAACGTCGTGGTCTCCGTGGGTCCGTAGCCGTCCACCACGGTCAGGCCCGGCGACGCCTCCAGGACCCGCCGGATCGGCGCGGCCGGGACGACGTCGCCGCCGGCCCACACCTCGCGCAGGCCGGCCATGCAGCCGGGGTCCTCCTGGACGATCACCCGGAACAACCCCGCCGTCAGCAACACCGCCGTCACGCCGTGCTCGGCGATCACGCGGCGCAGCACCTCGGCGTCCACATCGCCCGGTGGGGCGATGACCACCCGATCGCCGTTGAGGAGCGGCATCCACAGCTCGTAGGTCGAGACGTCGAACGCCTGCGGCGAGTGCAGCAGCACCCGGTCGTGGGCGCCGCCGCGGAAACGCCCGTCCGCGACCAACGCGACCACGTCCCGGTGGCACACCCCCACCCCCTTGGGCATCCCGGTCGACCCCGACGTGTACATGACGTACGCGAGGTTGTCCGGGTGGATGGCCACCTCGGGGCGGGTGTCCGGCTCGTCGGACGACCCGGCGGCGTCCACCACGACCACGTGCCCGTCGTGGACGTCCGCGGCGGTGGCCTGCCACACCCGGTCGGTCAGCACGATCCGTGCCCCGGTGTCCGCCAGCAGCAGCCGCAACCGCTCGGCGGGCGCCCTGGTGTCCAGCGGCACGTACGCGCCACCGGCCTTGAGCACGGCCAGCTCGGCGACCGCCAGGTCGACCGAACGCTCCACCAGCAGCACCACCAGGTCCTCGACCCGCGAACCGAGCCGGATCAGCCGGTGCGCGAGCCGGTTGGCCCTGGCGTCGAGCTCGGCGTAGGTCAGCGCCACGCCGCCGGCCACCACC
This sequence comes from Actinosynnema sp. NPDC050801, assembly GCF_040673975.1. Lineage (NCBI taxonomy): Bacteria > Bacillati > Actinomycetota > Actinomycetes > Pseudonocardiales > Pseudonocardiaceae > Actinosynnema > Actinosynnema sp. NPDC050801. The sequence goes on from NZ_JBFAQZ010000010.1 coordinate 210,612, forward strand.
GCCGTCTCCCCCGGTGCCCGGTCCGCCCACCCGGCGAACACGTCCGGGACGGTGGCCGTCCGCGTCTCGCCGCCGGTGTCGTTCCACTCCTCCAGCACCATCCGGCGCTCGGCCGGTCCCAGCAGCGGCAACTCGCCCAGCTGCCGGTCCGGTCCCGCCACGGCCGCCTCCAGCAACACCCGCAGGTGTCCCGCCATCCGCTCCGCCGTCGCCGCGTCGAACAGGTCGGCGTTGTACTCGACCGCGCCGTGCAGGGCGTCGTCGGCTTCGCGGAAGTACAGGGTGAGGTCGAAGTTGGCGGTCGTGGTCGGCAGCTCCAGGCCCTCGACCCGCAGGCCGGGCAGGTCCGCCTCCCGGTCGAGGTTGTTCTGCAGCACCACCATCGCCTGGAACAGCGGTGTGCGGCTGGTGTCCCGGACGGGCCGCAGCTCGTCCACCACGCGTTCGAACGGCACGTCCTGGTGCGCGAACGCGTCGAGCACGGTGTTGCGCACCTCGCCCAGGAAGCCGCGGAACGTGCGCGTGCGGTCCACAGTGGAGCGGAGCACCAGGGTGTTCACGAAGAACCCGACCAGCGATTCCAGCTCGGGCCGGTCGCGGCCGGAGGTGACGGTGCCCACCGCGATGTCCCGCTCCCCCGACCAGCGGGAGAGCAGCAGCTGGCAGGTGGCGACGAGGGCGGTGAACAACGTGCCGTCCTGCTGCCGGGCGAGTGCCTTCAGCCGGTCGACCACGTCCACCGGCACCGTGAAGGCGTGCACCGCGCCGCGGTTCGTGCGGATCGCGGGCCTCGGCCGGTCGGTGGGCAGCTCCAGCGGCCGCACCCCGTCGAGCCGCCCGCGCCAGTACCCGAGTTGGTCCTCCAGCACGGGTCCGGTCATGCGGTCCCGCTGCCAGACGGCGAAGTCGGCGTACTGCACCGGCAGCTCCGGCAGGGCGGCGTCCGCACCGGTCAGCGCCGCCCGGTAGCAGGCGCTCAGGTCGCCGGTGAGCACGCCGTTGGACCAGCCGTCGGTGATGATGTGGTGCATCATCAGCAGCAGCACGTGGTCGTCGTCGGCGAGCCGCAGCAGGCTCGGGCGCAGCAACGGCCCCCGACCGAGGTCGAACGGCCGCCCGCTCTCCCGCGCCAGGACCTCGGCCAACCCCGACTCACCACCCGGCACGTCCTGCAACGGCACGTGCACGTCGTACGGCGGGTGCACCACCTGCACGCCGTGCCCTTCGACGGTCTCGAAGGTGGTGCGCAGCGACTCGTGCCGCGCGACCAGCGCGGTCAGCGCCGCGTCGAGCGCCGCTGTGTCCAGCTCACCGCGCAGCCTGAGGATCGACGGCGACAGGTAGTCGGTGCTGTCGGGCTCGAACTCGTCCAGGAACCACAACCGCTGCTGGGCGAACGACAGCGGCAGCGCACCGGTCCGCGGCACCACCGGGATGCCGGGTTCCTCCTCGCCGGTCCGCGCCGAGACGACCCGCGCCAGGCGTTCGACCGTCGGCTCGCTGAACACCGCCCGCGGTGAGACGGCCACGCCGAACTCGGCGCGCAGCCGGGACACGACCCGGATGCTCAGGATCGAGTCGCCGCCGAGTTCGAAGAAGTTGTCGTCGACGCCCACCCGCGGCACGCCCAGCACCTCGGCCCAGATCCGGCAGACCTGCTCCTCCGCCGGCGTGCGCGGTGCCCGGTGGACCGAGCGCGGTCGCGCCTCCGGCGCCGGCAGCGCGCGCCGGTCGACCTTGCCGTTGACGGTCGTGGGCAGCACGTCCAGCGCCACGAACGCCGAGGGGACCATGTAGTCGGGCAGCCGGTCGGTCAGCCACGACCGCAGCTCGGCGGGGCTCGGCCCGCTCGGGGTCACATAGGCGACCAGCCGGTCGTGGTCGTCGTCGCGCCGTGCGACCACGACCGCCTCGGTGACCAGGGGGTGCCGCACCAGGGCGGCCTCGACCTCGCCCGGTTCGATCCGGAAACCGCGGATCTTCACCTGGTCGTCGGTGCGGCCCAGGTACTCCAGCCCGCCGTCGGCCCGCCTGCGGACCCGGTCGCCGGTGCGGTACATCCGCGACCCCGCCGGAGCGCCGGACGCGGCGGTGAACGGGTCGGCGACGAACCGCTCGGCGGTCAGGCCAGGGCGGCCCAGGTAGCCGCGCGCGACCTGGGCGCCGGCCAGGTGCAGCTCGCCGGGCACGCCCACCGGCACCGGCTCCAGGTCGTCGTCCAGCACGTAGGCGCGGACGTTGTGCAACGGCCGGCCCACCGCCGGGTTCCCAGCCTCGACGCGGCACGACAGCGCGTCGACCGTGCACTCGGTCGGGCCGTAGAAGTTGTAGGTGGCGGTGTCCGGGGCGGCGGCCAGCGCGTCCCAGAGCGACCCGGTCAGCGCCTCGCCGCCGAGCATGAGCACGCGCGGGCGGTGCCGGTCGTCGGCGAGCAGGCCCGCCGGCAGGAGTTGCCGCACGTAGGCCGGCGTGACGTCGAGGAAGTCGATCCCGCGCCCGGCCACGTACTCCACCAGGGCCTCCGGGTCGAGGCGCGTGTCGTCGTCCAGCACGTGCAGCTCGTGGCCGGCGGCCATCAGCACCGGTCCCTCCAGCGACGTGTCGAAGGAGAACACCGCGCTCAACGCGACCCGCATCCGCTCGCCGCCCGCGAACCCCTCGCGGTGGCTGTGCAGCAGGTTGACCAGGTTGCGGTGCTCGACCAGCACCCCCTTGGGTCGCCCGGTCGACCCGGACGTGTAGATCAGGTAGGCCGGGTTGTCCGGCCGCAGCGGCGTCGTCCGCTCGGCGTCGGTCAGGTCGCCGCCGCCGTGGTGGGCCACGTCCGGGAGCTCGGTGAGCACCACCGCCGGCGCCGCGTCACCCATCAGGAACGCGACCCGTTCCGGTGGCAGCGCCAAGTCGAGCGGCAGGTACACCGCACCGGCCTTGAACACCGCCAGCATGGCCACGACCGCGTCCGCCGACCTCGGCAGGGCGAGCGCCACGACCCGCTCCGGGCCGGCGCCGAGCGACACCAGGTGCCGGGCCAGCCTGTTCGCCCGCGCGTTCACCTCGGCATAGCTGAGGGCCTCGTCGCGGAACACCAGGGCGGTCGCGTCCGGCGTGCGCCGCACCTGCGCCTCGAACACCTCCGGGAACGTCACGTCGGGCACGTCCAGGGCGGTCCGGTTCCACTCCACCAGTTCGTGGCGGGCGTCGTCCTCGGTCAGCAGCGGCAGCTCGCGCCCGTCGGCCACGCCCTCCAGCAGGGCGACCAGGTAAGCCGCCATGCGCTCGACCGTCGCCGCGTCGAACAGCTTCCGGTCGTAGTCCAGCTCCAGCCGCAGCCGATCGCCGGTGTGCGCGCTCAGGGTCAGCGGGAAGTTCGTGCTGTCCAGGCCCTGCACGTCGAGGACGCGGACCTGCTGCGCGGCGTTCGCCAGCTCGTCGACCGGGTAGTTCTCGAACACCACGGCGCTGTCGAACAGGTTCGCGCCGGGCGGCAGGTCGCTCCACGCCTGGACCTCGGCCAGCGACACGAAGTCGAACGAACGCGATCCGCTCTGCGCCTCCTGGAGGTCCCGCAGCCAGGACAGCACGTCCCGGCCGCGGTCGACGCGGACCCTGGTGGGCACGGTGTTGATGAACATGCCGACCATCGACTCCACACCGGGCAGGTCCGCGGGCCGGCCGGACACCGTGGTGCCGAACACCACGTCCGGCTCACCGCTGTAGCGCGACAGCAGCCTCGCCCACATGCCCTGCACGATCGTGCTGACGGTGAGACCGGCACGCCGGGCGACCCGGTTCAGCCGCGCCGACCGGTCGGCCGACAGCTCGACCGGGACGGACTCGCTCGACTCCGTCCGGTGCGCCTCGACGGGAGCGCGGTCGTAAGGCAGCGGTGTCGGCGCCTCCACACCGGCGAGCACTTCGCGCCAGTGCCGTTCGGCACCCGTCCGGTCCCGTTCGCCCAACCACCGCAGGTAGTCGCGGAAGGGGCGGCGGGACACCGGTTCCGGCCGTCGTCCACCGACCTCGGCCGCGTACTGCTCGCACACCTCGGCGAGCACCTGGGCCAGGCTCCACCCGTCCAGCAGCACGTGGTGCGCGGTCCAGACGACCAGCACCTCGTCGGCTGCGGTCCGGGCGACGACCAGCCGCAGCAGCGGCGGGCGGGTCAGGTCCAGGCCGGCCGCCAAGTCGTCGGCGAGCACCCGGTCCAGCGCGTCCGCGCGTTCCCGCTCGGACAGCCGTCGCCAGTCGAGGTGCCGCACGGGCAGCTCGACCCGGTGGTGCACCACCTGCACCGCCTCGTCGACGCCCTCCCACACCACGCTGCTGCGGAGCACCGGGGTGCGGTCGACCACGCGTTGGCACGCCGCGCCGAACGCGTGCGCGTCCGCCACGCCGGACAGCCGGAACCGCAGCTGGTCGAAGTACGCCGTGGAGTCGCGGTCGACCAGGCTGTGGAACAACATCCCGGCCTGCAACGGCGTCAACGGGTAGACGTCCTGCACCGATCGGCCGTCGCCGGCGATCCGGTCCACGGCCGCTTGGTCGAGGCGGGCCAGCGGGAAGTCCGACGGCGTGCGTCCGCCGGCGTCGGGCCGCGCGCAGTGCGCGACGATCTCGCGCAGCGCGCGGACCATGCCCTCGGCGAGGTCGCGCACCGTCGCCTCGTCGTGGACTTCGCCGGAGTACTCCCAGGACAGGTGCAGCTCGCCGTCCTCCACCGCGCCGACGACGTCGATCAGGTAGGGGCGGGTGCTCTCCGGGGGCGCGTCCTGGCCGAGGGCGGGTCCGCGGCCCCGGATCAACCCCTCGTCATCGGCACCCATATCCCACTGACCGTGGTAGTTGAAGCTGATCGGCGGCAACGCGGTGTCGCTCAACGCGTCGGTCGTGCCCAGGTAGCGCAGCGCCTCGTAACCGAGACCGCGGCGCGGCACGGCGCGCAGTTGCTCCTTGACCGACTTGAGCAGGTCACCCCAGCCAGCGTCGGCCGGAACGTCCAGGGCGACGGGGAACTGCGAGGTGAACCAGCCGACCGTGCGGGACAGGTCGACGCCGCCCAGGACGTCCTCCCGGCCGTGGCCCTCCATCGTGACGGAGGCGCGTCCACGTCCGGTCCACCGCGTCAGCACGCGGCCCAGCGCGGCCAGCAGCACGTCGTTGGCCTGGGTGCGGTACACGTCCGGCACCCGGTGCAGCAGCGCGTCGGTGTCGTCCCGGCCGAGCCGGACCGTGACGGACCGGGTGGAGCCGACCGTGTTGGGGCCGTGGCGGTCCACCGGCAGGTCGAGGTCTTGGCCGTCGGCAAGAGCGGTCCAGAACGGGAGGTCGTCGTCCAGTCCTCCGTCGCGCACGTGCTCGGTCAGCAGGTGGGCCCACTGCGTGAACGCCGTGCCGACCGGCTCGGGGTCCTCACCGCGGTACGCCGCCTCCAGGTCGCCGAGCAGGATCCGCCAGGACACCCCGTCCACCACCAGGTGGTGCGCGGTGATGAACAGCCGCGGCGGGTCGGTTGCCGCGCCGGTGAACAGCACGGCTCGCACCAGCGGGCCGTCGGTGATGTCCAGCGAGCCCCGCGCTTCGGTCGCCACCCGCTCCATCTCGCGGTGCCGCTCGTCGGCGCCCCTGGCGGACAGGTGGTGGGTGCTGAAGATGTCGTGCGGATCGGTCGGCGCCACTTCCTGGTGACCGTCGCGGAACCGCAGGCGGAGGCTGTCGTGGTGCGCCACCACCGCGTCGACGGCTCGGGCCAGTGCCACGACGTCGACGTCCTCGGCCAGCTCCAGGAGCACCGACATGGTGAGGTGGTCCGGGTCGTCCGGGCGGGTCGCGAAGAACCACCGCTGGATCGGCGTGAGCGGTGCGGGCCCGCTGATCACCGGGCGCGTCGACGCGGCCGGCGCCCGCGTGCCCACGACGGTGGCCAGCTCGGCGACGGTCTGGTGGGTGAACACGTCCTTCGCGGAGATGTCGAGGCCGGCCTGCCGGCACCGGGACACCACCTGGATGCTCACGATGGAGTCGCCGCCGAGGCCGAAGAAGTTGTCGTGCACCCCGACGCGCTCGACCCGCAGCACCTGCGACCAGACGCGGGCCAGCTCGCGTTCGACGGGGGTGCGCGGCGGCACGTACGCGGCCTCCGGTCGCGCGTCCGGTGCGGGCAGGGCGGCGCGGTGCACCTTCCCGTTGGCGCTCAACGGCAGCGCGTCGAGCGCCACGAACGCGGCGGGCACCATGTGCGCGGGCAGGACGCGGCCGAGCGACTCGCGCAGCTCCTCGGTACTCGGCTCCTCCTCCACCGGGACGAGGTAGGCCACCAGCACGGCGTGGCCGCGGCCGTCGTCCCGGGCCACCACGACGGCTTCGGCGACGTCCGGGTGTCGGAGCAACGCCGACTCGACCTCGCCCGGTTCGACGCGGAACCCCCGGACCTTCACCTGCTCGTCGATGCGGCCCAGGTATTCCATCGTGCCGTCCCCGCGCCACCGGACCAGGTCGCCCGTGCGGTACATCCGCTCGCCCGGCTCGCCGAACGGGCAGGCCACGAAGCTCGACGCGGTCAGACCGGGCCGGTTCAGGTATCCCCTGGCCAGGCCCTCACCGGCGACGCACAGCTCACCGGCGACGCCGATGGGCACCAGCCGCAACCCGCGGTCGACCACGTGCAGGCGGGTGTTCCAGGCCGCACGGCCGATGGGCACCGGGCCCGGCGCCACGTGTTCGCCCGGCTCGATCCGGTGCTCCATGCACCCGACGGTCGCCTCGGTCGGCCCGTACTCGTTGACCACGGTCGCGGTCGGGTTGGCCTGTCGCCACTCGTCGACCACCTCGCCCAGCAGCTGCTCACCGCCGACGACCAGGTCACCGGTGGGCGACATGTCGGCGGGCACGGTCCCCAGCAACGGCAGGTGGCTGGGCGTGGCCTTGAGGAACGTGGCCTGCTCCCCCACCGCGGCGTCCTCGGCCAACTCGCTCACCCGGATGCGGCCACCGGCCAGCAGCGGCCCGAACAGCGTGGTCACCGTCAGGTCGAACGTCACCGGCGAGTGCAGCACCGCCACCCCGCCCAGGCCGGGGTAGACCGCGGTCGCCCACGACAAGTAGTTCACCGCCGACCGGTGCCCGACCACCACGCCCTTCGGCCGGCCGGTCGAGCCCGAGGTGTAGATGACGTAGGCCGGGTTGTCCGGCGAGAGGGGCGCCACCCGGTCCACATCGGACGGATTCGTGCCCGGGCAATCCTCGTTGCCGCGCAAAGAGTCCAGGCCGTCGAGCACCACCACCGGTGCGGCGTCCTCCAACACCGCCGCCACCCGAGCCGCCGGGTAGGCCGGATCGACCGGCAGGTATGCCGCACCCGTCTTCAGCACGGCCAGGACCGCCACGACCAGCTCGACCGACCGCGGCAGCACCAGCGCCACCAACCGCTCCGGCCCCGCGCCCCGCTCGATCAACCGGTGCGCCAGCCGGTTGGCCCGCGCGTTCAGCTCCGCGTAGTCCCACTCCACGACGCCGTCCGTGATCGCCACCCGCTCGGGGGTCCGGGCGACCTGCGCCTCGAACAACCCGGACAGGGTGGCCGCCGGCACGTCGACCACCGGTCCGTTCCAGTCCACCAACAGCTGCTGCCGCTCCTGCTCCGACACCCACGGCAGCCGGGACAACGGCCCGTCGGGGTCCGCCACGATGCCTTCCAGCAGCACGTGCAGCCATCCGACCACGCGGTCGATGGTGGCGGCGTCGAACAGGTCGCTGTTGTAGGTCACCACGCCGGGCAGGCCGCCGTCGTGCTCCTGGAACTGGATCAGCACGTCCACGCCGGCCGTCACCACCGGCGGCGTCAGCTCCTCCACCGCGAGGCCGGGCAGGTCCACCGCCGGCTCCGGGTTGTTCTGCAGGATCACCATGGCCTGGAACAACGGGGTGCGGCTCGTGTCGCGGACGGGCTGGAGCTCGTCGACGACCCGCTCGAACGGCACGTCCTGGTGGGCGAGCGCGGACAGGACGGTGTCCTTCACCTCCGCCAGCAGGTCGGTGAACCCGCGCTCCTGGTCCACTGTGGAGCGCAGGACCAGCGTGTTGACGAAGAAACCGACCAGCCCTTCGAGCTCGGCGCGCTCACGGCCGGAGGCGACCGTGCCCACGGCGATGTCGTCCTGCCCGGACCAGCGGGCGAACAGCACCTGGCACGCGGCCACCAGAGCCGTGAACAGGGTGCTGTCGTGCCGCCGGGACAACGCCTTGAGCCGCGCGGTCACCTCGTCCGACACGCGGAACTCCACCAGGGCACCGTTGCTCGTGCGCACCGCGGGCCGAGGGCGGTCGGTGGGCAGCTCCAGCACGGGGACGCCGTCGAGCCGGCGGCGCCAGTAGTCCAACCGCTCGTCCAGGCCGGCGAGGTTGTCGCGCTGCCACACGGCGAAGTCGGCGTACTGCAACGACAGGGGCGGCAGTGGGTCGCCGCGGTAGAGCGCGCTCAGCTCCTCGGTGAGCACGCCGGTCGACCAGCCGTCGGTGACGATGTGGTGCAGCACCAGCACGAGCACGTGGTCCCGGTCGGCCGGCCGCAGCAGCCGCACCCTCATCAGCGGGCCCTCGCGCAGGTCGAACGGGCGCCGGCCCTCCTGCGCCAGGACCTCGGCCAGCTCGGCCTCGGGCACGTCCTCGGCCCGCACCCGCACCTCGCCCGGCGGGTGCACGACCTGCACGCCGCGGCCGTCCACCGTGTCGAACGTCGTGCGCAACGCCTCGTGACGGGCCACCAAACCGGTGAGCGCGGCGTTCAACGCCGCCACGTCCAGCTCACCGCGCAGCCGCAGGATCAGCGGGGACAGGTACTCGGTGCTGTCCGGGTCGAACTCGTGCAGGAACCACAACCGCTGCTGCGACAGCGACAGCGGCAGGCCGCCCTCCCTCGCCGCCACCGGGATGGGCGACCATCCCGGCTCCGCACCCGTCGAACCCGGCCCCGTCGAACCCGGCCCCGTCGAGACCAGCCCGGTCAGGCCGGCCACGGTCGGCGCGGTGAACAGGGCGCGCGGCGACAGCTCCACGCCGAACGCGGCCCGCAGCCGGGACACCACCCGGATGCTCAGGATCGAGTCGCCGCCGAGCTCGAAGAAGTTGTCCTCGACGCCGATCCCGGGAACGCCCAGCACCTCGGTCCAGATGTCCGCCACCTGCCGCTCCCGGTCGGTGCGGGGCGCGACGTGGTCGGTGCGGGACGCGGCCAGGTCGGGGGCGGGCAGCGCGCGTCGGTCGACCTTGCCGTTGGGTGTCTTCGGCAGCGCGTCCAGCGCGACGAACGCGGCGGGCACCATGTAGTCGGGCAACGTCCCGGCCAGCCACGACCGCAGGTCCGCCGCGGTGGGCGCGGCCGTCCCGGTCGGCACGAGGTAGGCCACCAGCCGCTTCGCCTCGTTCGCGCCGTCCTGCCGCGCGACCACGACGGCCTGGTCCACCCCGGCGTGGCGCACGAGCGCGGCCTCGACCTCGCCGGGCTCGATCCGGAACCCCCGGATCTTCACCTGGTCGTCGGTGCGCCCCAGGTACTCGACCCGGCCGTCCGCCCGCCACCGCGCCCGGTCCCCGGTCCGGTACATCCGCGAGCCCGGTGCGCCGAACGGGTCGGCCACGAACCGCTGAGCGGTCAGGCCGGGCCGGCTCAGGTACCCGCGCGCCACCTGCGCGCCGGCCAGGTACAGCTCCCCCGCCACCCCGACCGGCACCGGCCGCAGCGACCCGTCCAGCACGTACGCCCGCACGCCGCGCAGCGGCCGGCCGACCGCCGGGCGACCGCCTTCCACCCGGCAGGACAGCGCGTCGACCGTGCTCTCGGTCGGGCCGTAGAAGTTGTAGCTCACCGTGCCCGACGCGTCGGCCAGCCGCCGCCACAGCGACTCCGCGATCGCCTCGCCGCCCAGCATCAGCACGCGCGGCGCGCGTTCGCCGGTCAGCAGTCCGGCGTCCACGAGCTGGTGCGCGTAGGACGGCGTGAGGTCGAGGAAGTCGATGCCGTGCCCGACCACGTAGTCGACGAACGCGGTCGGGTCGAGCCGCACGTCGTCGTCGATCAGGTGCAGTTCGTGCCCGTCCGCCATCAGCACGGGCCCCTCCAACGACGTGTCGAAGGAGAACACGGCCGACAGCCCGACCCGCAGCCGACCGCCCCCGGCGTCGGCCACGAAGCCCTCGCGGTGGTTGAGCAGCAGGTTGACCAGGCTCCGGTGCTCCACCACGACGCCCTTGGGGCGGCCCGTGGAGCCGGAGGTGTAGATCACGTACGCGGCGTGGTCCGGCCGCAGCGGGGAGAGCCGGTCCGCGTCGGTCAGGTCACCCGCGTCCTGGCGGGCCACGGCGGCGCGCGTCTCCGGCGCGTCCAGCACCGATTCGGTGACCACCAGCACCGGGGCCGCGTCGGCCAGCACGAACTCCAGCCGGTCTGCGGGCGAGTCCGGGTCGACCGGCAGGTACACCGCACCCGCCTTCCACACGGCCACCATCGCCACCACCGCGTCCACCGACCGGGGCAGCGCCAGGGCGACGACGCGCTCCGGCCCCGCGCCGGACGCCACCAGGTGCCGGGCCAGCCTGTTGGCGCGCGCGTTCAGCTCGGCGAAGGTCAGGCGTTCGTCCCGGAACACCAGCGCCGTCGCGTCCGGCGTCCGCCGCACCTGCGCCTCCAGCAGCTCCGCGAACGTTTCGCCGGGCGTGGTCGCGGCCGTGTCGTTCCACTCCACGACCACCCGCCGCCGCTCGTCGTCGGTCAGCCAGGGCAGTTCGGCCAACGGCCGGTCGGCGTCGGTGGCGATCGCGTCCAGGAGCAGCCGGAGGCGGTCGACCATCCCCTGGGCGGTGTCCCGGTCGAACAGGTCCGGGTCGTAGGCCAGGTCGAGGTGCAGCCGGTCGTCCAGGTTGGCGCTCAGGGTGAGCGGGAGGTTCGTGCTGTCGCGCGCCGTCACCTCCGCCACCCGGACGCCGCCGACCTCGACGACGTCGTTGAGCGGGAAGTTCTCGAACACGACCACGCTGTCGAACAGGCTCGCGCCGGCGGGCAGGTCGCTGCACGACCGCACGGCGGCCAGCGACACGAAGTCGAACCGCCGCGACTCGGTCTGGCCGGCCTGAAGGCCGTGCAGCCACGCGAGTGCGTTCTCGTCGTCGCGCACCCGCGCCCTGGTCGGCACCGTGTTGATGAACATGCCGACCATCGACTCGACTCCCGCCAACTCGGCGGGGCGCCCGGAGACGGTGGTGCCGAAGACGACGTCCTGCTCGCCGCTGTAGCGGGACAGCAGCAACGCCCAGGCCCCTTGCAGGACCGTGTTGACCGTCAGGCCGTTGCCGCGGGCGGTTCGCAGCAGCCGTCGCGATTCGTCGACCGACAGCTCCAGCCGCACCGCGTCCGACGACTCGGTGGCGTGGGACTCGGTGGGTTGCCGGTCGTAGGGCAGCGCGGTCGGCGCGGAGAAGCCCGCCAGCACCTCCCGCCAGTGCCGCTCGGCCTCCTGCCCGTCCTGGGCGTCCAACCAGCGCAGGTAGTCGCGGAACGGCCGTCGGGACACCGGTTCGGGCGGTGTGCCGCCGACGATCGCCGCGTACCGCTCGCAGACCTCGGCGAACACCTGGCTCAGGCTCCAGCCGTCCATCAGCACGTGGTGGAAGGTCCAGCAGAACAGCACTTCGTCGGCGGAGATCCGGGCGATGGCGACCCGCATGAGCGGTGCCTCGGTCAGGTCGAGGGTCGCGGAGGCGATCAGCTCCGCCTCCCGGTCCCGCTCCTCGGCGGACAGCGCGCGCCAGTCGTGCAGGGTCACCGGCAGGGTGACGTCGCCGTGGACGACCTGCAACGGCTGCTCCACGCCGTCCCACACCAGGGCGCCGCGCAGCACCGGCGTGCGGTCCAGGACCTGTTGGCAGGCCGCGGCGAGGGCCTGCTCGTCGCGGACCCCGGACAACCGCAGCCGGACGTGGTCGAGGTAGGCCGTGGAGGCGGTGTCGGCCAGGCTGTGGAACAGCATGCCCGCCTGCATCGGCGTGAGCGGGTGGATGTCCTCGACCGACCGGTCGGTGCCGACGAGGCGGTCCACCGTCGCCTGGTCCAGGCGGGCCAGGGGGAAGTCCGACGGGGTGCGGCCACCGGCGTCGGGGCGGGCGCAGTGCTCGACGATCTCCCGCAGGGCCGCGAGCACGTCCTCCGCCAGCCGCCGCACGACCGCCTCGTCGTGCACCTGCTCGGAGTACAACCAGGTCAGCTCCAGTTCACCGGCCGCCACCACGCCGACGACGTCCAAGAGGTGGGCACGCGCGTTGCCGGGCGCGGACTCCCGGCCCACCGGGGCGCACCTGGCCCGGTACAGCCCCGTGTCGTCCGCGTCCGACGCCACGTCCCACCGGCCGTGGTAGTTGAAGCTGACGCGCGGCCACGGGTCCTCGCGCAGCGCGGCGGCGGGCGAGCCGGGCGCGCTCAGGTAGCGCAGCGCCCCGTAACCGGCACCGCGCCGCGGGATCGCGCGCACCTGCTCCTTCACCGACTTCAGCACCGCACCCCACTCCTCGGCGGGCACGTGCAGCGCGAACGGGAACTGGCTGGTGAACCAGCCGACGGTGCGGGACACGTCGAGGTCGTCGGGGACGTCCTCGCGGCCGTGCCCCTCCAGGGTGATCAGCACGCGGTCACGGCCGGTCCACGTGGCGAGCGCGCGGCCCAGCGCGCTCAGCAGCACGTCGTTGACCTGCGTGCGGTAGACCCCCGGCACCTGGTGCAGCAACGCGTCGGTCTCCCGGCGCGGCAACCGGACGGTCACCTCGCGGACCGACTCGGCCGCGTTGGCACCGTCGTGGTCGACCGGCAGCTCGGCCGGCGCCGACCGGGCGACCTCCTGCCAGTAGTCCAGGTCCTCGTCCAACTCGCCGGCGTGGACGCGCTCGACCAGCCGGTGCGCCCAGCGGGTGAACCCGGTGTCGACCGGGTCGAGCGCGACCGGTTCACCCGCCAGCACCTGGTGGTAGGCCACGTCGAGGTCGCCGAGCAGGATGCGCCAGGAGACGCCGTCGGTCACGAGGTGGTGGATGGTGATGAACAGGCGTGGGCGCCGGTCGTCGCCCAGGTGGAACAGCAGGGCGCGGACCAGCGGTCCCCGCTCGACGTGCAGTTCCGACTGGGCGGCCGACGCCGCTGCCTCCATCGCCTCCCGCTGCGCGGGAGCGTCCGAAGTGGACAGGTCGACGACTCGCAGCACGTCTTCGGGCGGCGTGGACAGCACTTCCTGCACCCACCGGTCCTCGACGGTCGAGAACCGCGTGCGCAGCGCCTCGTGGTGCGCCACGACCGCGTCGAGGGCCGCGACCAGTGCCCGCTCGTCGAGGTCCGGCGTCAACTCCACGAACGTGGACTGGGTGAAGTGGTGCGGATCGGCCGGGCGGGTGTCGAAGAACCACTCCTGGACGGGGGTCAACGGCGCGGGGCCGGTGAGCGGCGCGTCCACCGCGGCTTCGCGGATGGGTCGCACGTCGGAGGCCAGCTCGGCGATCGTGGGGTGGAGGAAGACGTCCTTGGACGTCAGCCGCAGGCCGGCCTGGCGCGCCCGGGCGACCACCTGGATGCTGAGGATCGAGTCGCCGCCGAGCTCGAAGAAGTTGTCCTCGACGCCGACCCGTTCCACGCCCAGCACCCCGGCCCACACGCGGGCCAGCTCCTGTTCCACCGGCGTGCCGGGCGCGACGTGGCGGGACGCGTCCGGCCGGGTCCGCGGCGCGGGCAGCGCACGGCGGTCGACCTTGCCGTTGGGGGTCAGCGGCACCTCGTCCAGCGCGACGAAGAGGGCGGGCACCATGTACTCCGGGAGGTCGCGCTTGAGGAAGGCCCGCAGGTCGGCGTCGTCCGGCGCGGCGGCACCCGACGGCACCACGTAGGAGATCAGGCGGTTGCGGCCGGCGTCGTCGGGCCGTGCGACGGTGACCGCCTCGGCGACCCCCTCGTGCCGCATCAGGACGGCGTCGATCTCGCCTGTCTCGATCCGGAACCCGCGGACCTTCACCTGGTGGTCGGCCCGGCCCACGTACTCCAGCCGCCCGTCGGCCCGGCGGCGGACCAGGTCACCGGTGCGGTACATGCGGGTGCCGGGCGGAAGACCGGACGCGGCGGCGAACGGGTCGGCCACGAACCGGGACGCGGTCAGGCCGGGGCGGTTCAGGTACCCGCGCGCCAACCCGGCGCCCGCCACGTACAGCTCGCCGGTGACCCTCGGCGGCACCAGGTCCAGCGCGCCGTCGAGCACGTAGGTCCGCAGGTCCGGGATGGGCACCCCGATCGCGCTGCCGGTGGCCGCCGCGGCGCTCTCGCGGTCGAGCGGGTGGTGGGTGACGTGCACCGTGGTCTCGGTGATCCCGTACATGTTGACCAGCGCGGTGTCGTCGTGCCGGGAGTACCAGTCGGCGAGCCGGGCGGCGTCGAGCGCCTCACCGCCGAAGATGACGAACCGGAGGTCGGGCAGCTCCGTCGGGCGTTCCCGGTCGGCGGCGGCGAGCTGGTGGAACGCCGACGGCGTCTGGTTGAGCACGGTGACGCGCTGCTCGGCGAGCAGGGCCAGGAAGTCCTCGGGCGACCGGGACACGTCGTGCGGCACCACGACCAGCCGGCCGCCGTGCAGCAGCGCGCCCCACATCTCCCACACCGAGAAGTCGAACGCGTAGGAGTGGAAGACCGTCCACACGTCCCGCTCGTCGAAGCCGAACCACTGCCGGGTCGCCGAGCACAGGCGCACCACGTTGGCGTGCGGGATCACCACGCCCTTGGGCCTGCCGGTCGACCCGGAGGTGTAGATGACGTACGCGGGGTTGTCCGGCGACAGCCCGGCCGTGCGGTCCGCATCGGACGGGTTCGTGTCGGGGCAGCCCTCGGTTCCGCCCAGCGACTCCACGCCGTCGAGCACCACGACCGGTGCGGCGTCCTCCAGCATCGCGGCCACCCGCGCGGGCGGGTACGCCGGATCGACCGGCAGGTACCCCGCGCCGGTCTTCAGCACCGCCAGGACCGCCACCACCATGTCGATCGAACGGGGCAGCACCAGCGCCACCAACCGCTCCGGCCCCGCGCCCTGCGCGATCAGCCGGTGCGCGAGCCGGTTGGAGCGCGCGTTCAGCTCCGCGTAGTCCAACTCCACCCCGTCGCACGTCACGGCGATCCGTTCGGGCACCCGGTCCACCTGTGCCTCGAACAGCTCGGGCAGGGTGGCCACCGGCAGGCCGGTGGTGGAGCCGTTCCAGTCGGTCAGCAGCCGTCGCCGCTCCTCCTCCGACACCCACGGCAGCCGGGACAACGGCCGGTCCGGGTCGGCGGCGATCCCGGAGAGCAGCAGCACCAGGTGCGCGGTGAAGCTCTCGATCGTCGCGGCGTCGAAGAGGTCGGTGTTGTACTCCAGCGATCCGGTCAACGCGCCGTCACGCTCCTCGAACTCGACGGTGATGTCGAAGTTCGCCGACCGCCGGGACAGCCCCATCCGCTCGACGCGGAGCCCGGTGAACTCCGGCGCATCGCCCTGAGCGGTCTGGAGCAGCACCATGACGTCGAACAACGGGTTACGGCTGACGTCGCGTCCCGTGCGGATCACGTCGACCAAGCGCTCCAACGGCGCCTCGTCGTGGGCGAAGGCCTCCTGCACCGTCCGCTTCGCCTCGTCGAGGAAGTCGCCGAACGTCCGTTCCAGGTCCACAGAGGACCGGAGCACGACGGTGTTGACGAAGAAGCCCACCAGCCGGTCCAGCTCCGGTCTGCTCCGGCCGGTGGTGACCGTGCCGACGGCGACGTCCTCCTGACCCGAGTAGCGGGCCAGCAGCACCTGGCAGGCCGCAACCAGCACGGTGAGCAGGATCGTGCCGTGCGCGTGGGCGAGGTCGCGCAAGTCGGCGGCGACCTCCGCGGGGAGCTCGAACGCGTGCACCGCGCCGGAGGACGTGCGCACCGGCGGGCGCGGGCGGTCGGTCGGCAGTTCGAGCGGTGCGACGCCGGCCAGCCGCTGCTTCCAGTAGTCCAGGTGCGCGCCCAGCGCGTCGTCGGACAGCCGGTCGCGCTGCCAGGCGGCGAAGTCCGCGTACTGCAGCGGGAGCGGCGGCAACGACGCTTCTCCGCCGACCAGCGCCGCGCGGTACAGCACGGCCAGTTCCTCGGTCAGCACGCCCATGGACCAGCCGTCGGTGACGATGTGGTGCGCGGTGAGCAGCAGCACGTGCCCGTCGTCGGCGACCCGCACCACCAACGCCCGCAGCAGCGGTCCCCGCCGCAGGTCGAAGGGCCGCGCATACTCCTCGGCCAGCACCGCGTCCAGGTCGCCCCCGGGCGCCAGGTCGAGCACCGGCACGGGCAGGTCGAACGCGGGGTGCACGACCTGCACGCCGCTGCCGTCGACCTCGTCGAACGTGGTGCGCAGCGACTCGTGGCGGGCGACCAGCCCGCGCAGCGCGGCGGTCAGCGCCGGCACGTCGAGGCGTCCGGTCAGGCGCAGCGCCAGGGCGCTGTTGTACCCCGACCCGCCGGGCTGGAACTCGTCGAGGAACCACAGGCGCTGCTGCGGGAACGACAGCGGCAGCGGCCGGTCGCGGCCGACGGCGCCGATGGTGTCGACCTGCCGCGCCTGGCCCGCCAGCCGGCGGCGCATCAGCTCCCTCAGGTGCGGCGGCAGTGCGGAGATGCGCTCTTCCATCGATGACGACATGGTCTTCTCCCTCACAGGTGCTTGCCGGCGTCGTCACCGAAGGCGACTCGTTCCAGTTCGATCAGGACTTTCTCCTCGACCACCCGCGCGAGCGCGGAGACCGTGCGGCTGGTCAGCACGTCGTGCGGGGTCAGCGGCACGTCGAACGCCGCCCGGCCGCGCGAGGTGACCAGCAGGCTGCGCATGGAGTCGCCGCCCAGGGCGAAGAAGTCGTCCTCGACGCCCACCCGGTCCGCTCCGAGCGCTTCCACCCAGATCGCGGCGAGCACCCGCTCGGTGTCGGTCCGGGGCGCCACGTACGCCGTCGCGGGCAGCGCGTCCACCGGCGCGGGCAGCGCCCTGCGGTCCACCTTCCCGTTGGACTTCAACGGCAACCGGTCCAGCACCACGATCGCCGACGGCACCATGTAGTCGGGCAGGGACCGCGCCGCGAAGGCGGCCATCTCCTCGGCGTCGGGTGCCCGCGCCCCGCCGGCGGGCACGACGTAGGCCACGAGCCGCTTCGAGCCGGGGACGTCCTCCCGCGCCGCCACCACCAGCCCGCCGACGTCGGGGTGGCGGCCCAGCACCG
Organism: Actinosynnema sp. NPDC050801; assembly: GCF_040673975.1. Classification (NCBI taxonomy): domain Bacteria; kingdom Bacillati; phylum Actinomycetota; class Actinomycetes; order Pseudonocardiales; family Pseudonocardiaceae; genus Actinosynnema; species Actinosynnema sp. NPDC050801. The sequence continues at coordinate 227,892 of NZ_JBFAQZ010000010.1, forward strand.
CTTCGACCTCGCCGAGCTCGATCCGGAAGCCGCGCAGCTTGACCTGGTCGTCGGCACGACCGGCGAACTCCAGCCCGCCACCGGGCAGCCACCGCACGACGTCGCCGGTGCGGTACATCCGCTCCCCCGGCTCGCCGAAGGGGTCGGCGAGGAACCGCTCGGCGGTCAGGCCGGGCCGGTCGAGGTAGCCGCGGGCCAGCCCCGCGCCGGCGAGGTGGAGCTCGCCGGGCACGCCGACCGGCACGGGACGCAACCGGTCGTCCAGGACGTAGGCGCGCATGTTGTCGAGCGGTGCGCCGATGGGCACCACGTCGGGCACCTCGTCGACGTGGGACATCGGGTGGCAGGTGGCGAAGGTCGTCGTCTCGGTCGGTCCGTAGACGTCCACCACCACGAGGCCGGGACAGGCCTCCAGCACGCGGCGGATCGCCGACGCGGGCACGACCTCGCCGCCGGTCCACACCTCGGCGAGCCCGGCGAGGCAGTCGGGCGAGTCCTGGGCGATGACCCGGAACAGCCCGGTGGTCAGGAACACGACGTCGACCCCGTGCTCGGCGATCAGCCGCCGCACCAGGTCGGCGTCGAGGTCGGTCGGGGGCGCCAGCACCACCCGGCCGCCGCGCAGCAGCGGCACCCACAGCTCGTAGGTGGAGGCGTCGAACGCCAGCGGCGAGTGCACGAGCACGCCGCGGTGGGCGTCGAAGCGGCGGTCGAACGAGAACGCCACCACGTCGCGGTGCCGCACGGCCACGCCCTTGGGGGCACCGGTGGACCCGGAGGTGAACTCGACGTAGGCCAGGTTGTCCGGGTGCAGGGCGACCACCGGCCGGTCGTCGCGTCCTCCGGACCCGTCCACCAGCACGACCTGTCCGCTGTGGACCTCGCCGGCGGTGGCCCGCCACCTCTCGTCGGTGAGCAGCACCGTCGTGCGCGCCTGGTCGAGCACCAGCCGCATCCGCTCGGCGGGCGCCCGGACGTCCAGCGGCAGGTACGCGCCGCCCGCCTTGGCCACCGCCAGCACCGCCACGACCAGGTCGGCGGACCGTTCCAGGAGCACGCCGACGCGGTCCTCCGGGCGGACGCCCAGGTCGACCAGCCGGTGCGCCAACCGGTTGGCCCGCACCTCCAGCTCGGCGTAGGTCAGCGACACCCCGTCCCCCACCACCGCGGTGGCGTCGGGTGTCCGGTCGGCCTGCTCGGCGAACAGGCTCGCCACCGTGCCCCCGGGCACCGGGTGGCGGGTGTCGTTGCGCTCCACCACCAGGTGCTGCCGCTCGGCCTCGCCCACGACCTCGACGTCGCCGAGGCGGCCGTCCGGATCGGCGACCAGTCCGTCCAGCGCGCGGGCCAGGCGGTCCGCCATCCGCTCGACCGTCGCCGTGTCGAACAGCGCCGGGTCGTAGCCCAGGGCGATGGACAGGCGTTCGCCCGGCCGGACGCCGACGCTGAGCGGGTAGTTCGTGGTCTCGACGGCCTGCAGGTCGCGCATCACCAGGCCGTGGGCCGACGCCGCCTCGTCGTTGACCGGGTAGTTCTCGAACACCAGGATGCTGTCGAACAGGCTGACCCCGCTCGGCACCTCGCTCCAGCCCTGCAACTCGCCGAGGGGGACGAAGTCGAACCGCCTGGCCTCCGCCTGGGCCGACTGCAACCGGCGCAGCCACGGCACCACGCCCAGGTCGTCGGCGACGTCCACCCGGACCGGCACGGTGTTGATGAAGATCCCGGTGATCGTGTCCGCGCCCGGCAGGTCGGCCGGTCGGCCGGACACCGTGGAGCCGAAGCACACGTCGTGCCGGCCGCCGCAGCGCGCGAGGGTCAACGCCCAGCCGCCCTGCACGACGGCGTTGAGCGTCAACCCGTTGCGCTGGGCGAACTCCCGCAGTCGCCCGGTGTCCGCGCCGGACAGCTCGGTGATCACCCACTCGGTCGAGCGGGTGGTTTGGGAGCGGTCCACCGGCCGGTCGAGGGGCAGCGGGGTCGGCGTCGCGAACCCGTCGAGCACCCGGCGCCAGTGGTCCTCGGCCTCGCGCGGGTCCTGCTCGGCGAGCCACCTCAGGTAGTCGCCGAAGGGGCGTCGCCCGGTGGGCTCGGGACGGCGACCGCCGGCGAGCGCGGCGTGGCAGGCGAAGACGTCGGACAGCACCTGGAAGACGCTCCAGCCGTCCAGCAGCACGTGGTGGAACGTCCACACCACCCGGACCTCGGTGTCGGACAGGCGGGCCAGCACCACCCGCAGCAGCGGCGCCGCGGCCAGGTCGACGCCGTCGGCCCGGTCTCGGTCGAGCAGGTCCCGCAGCTCCCGGTCGCGGGCGTCGGGCGACAGGCCGGTCCAGTCGAGCTCGCGGATCGGCACGGCCACGTCGCGGCACACCACCTGCAACGGCTCGTCGACGTCCTCCCAGACCACCCGGCTGCGCAGCACCGGCGTCCGCTCGACCACCTCACGCCAAGCCCTGGCCAACACGGTCGAGTCGGTGACGCCCTCCAGCACGAACGCGAGCTGTTCGAAGTAGAGCCGCTGGTCGCCCTCGGACAGGCTGTGGAACAGCATCCCGGCCTGCATCGGGGTCAGCGGGTAGACGTCCTCCACCCCGCGCCCGTCCCCCACGAGGCGGTCCACCGCCGCCTGGTCCAACCGCGCCAACGGGAAGTCCGACGGCGTCCGCCCACCCGACTCCGGCCGGGCGCAGTGCTCCACCACCTCGCGCAGCGCATCCGCCAACCCCTCGGCCAACCGCCGCACCGTGGCCTCGTCGTGCACCCGGTCGCTGTAGTACCAGGTGAACTCCAGGCGCTTGCCTTCCACCGCGCCCACCACGTCCAGCAGGTGCGGCCGGGGCGCGTCCGGTGCGGCGTCCGACCGCAGACCGCCGGTCACCCGGAACGCGCTACCGGCGGAGGACTCGGACCAGTCGAACCGCCCGAGGTAGTTGAAGCTCACCGCCGGGTCCGGCTGCTCGCCCGGGGTCTGCGCCAGGTGGCGCGACGCGCCGTACCCGATGCCGCGCCGGGGCACGGCCCGGAGGATTTCCTTGGTCGACCTCAGCGCCGTGCCCCAGTCACCGGGCTCCCAGTCGCCGTCGGGCGCGTCCAGGACGACCGGGAACATCGTGGTGAACCAGCCGACCGTGCGCGACAGGTCGACGCCGGGCAGGACCTCCTCCTCGCGGCCGTGCCCCTCCAGCTCCACCAGCACCCGGTCGCGACCGGTCCACCGGCCGAGGACCCGCGCCAGGGCGGCGAGCAGCACGTCGTCGACCCGCGTCCGGTAGACCGCCGGCACGTCCTGCAACAACGCCCGCGTCAGCGCCTCGTCCAACCCGACCGAGACGGTCCGCACGGTGGCGGCGGTGTTCGCGCCCCGCCGGTCCACGGGCACGGTCGGGTCCACGCCGGCGGCCACCGCGCTCCAGTGGTCCGCCTCGTCGGCGAAGCCGCCGGACGCGACGTGCTCCGCCAGCCGGTGCGCCCAGTCCCGGAACGACGTGGTCCGGTCCGGCAACCGGACCCGCTCACCGCCGACGGCCTGCCGGTACGCGGTGTCGAGGTCCTCCAGCAGGATCCGCCAGGACACGCCGTCCACGACCAGGTGGTGCACGACGAGGAACAACGTCCACCGGGCCTGGCCCAGGTCGCACAGCACGGCCTTGACCAGCGGCCCGCGCCCGAGGTCGAAGCCGCGGCGGGCGGCGTCGGTGATCGCGCCCAGCCGCCGGTTCGGGTCGTCCGCGGCGGACAGGTCGTGCACCTCCAGCACGTCGACCGGCTCGACCGGCGGGATGTGCTGCCGCCACCCGTCGCCGGTGCGGTCGAAGCGCGTCCGCAGCGCGTCGTGGTGGGCGAGCAGGGCGTCCAGGGCCTGCCGCAACGCCTCGCGGTCCGGTTCACCGGCGAACTCCAGCAGCACGGACTGGTCGAAGTGCTCCGGCCGAGCCGGCCCGGGGTCGAGGAACCAGTGCTGGACCGGTGTCAACGGGACCTCGCCGCTGACCGGTCCCCGCGGCGCGGTGTCCGGCACGCCGGTCACCGGTGCGGCGGCGGCCAGCGCGGCCAACGTGGGATGGGCGAAGAGGTCCCTGGGCATCAGCCCGAGACCGGCTTGGCGGGCGCGCGAGACGACCTGGATGCTGGCGATCGAGTCACCGCCGAGCTCGAAGAAGTCGTCCTCGACGCCGACCCGGTCGACGCCGAGCACCTGCGCCCAGATCGCCGCCAGCGTGCGCTCGGCCTCCGTGCGCGGTGCGACGTAGGAGGAGCCCGTGGCCTCCCAGCCGGGGTCGGGTAGCGCCCGGCGGTCGACCTTGCCGTTGAGGTCGAGCGGCAACCGGTCCAACGCCACCAGCACCGAGGGCACCATGTAGTCCGGCAGCACGTGCCCGAGGAAGTCCCGCAGCCCGGCGGTCGAGGGCTCGTCGCCGGCGGGGACGAAGTAGGCCACCAGGCGCTTGCGCCCGGCGTGCTCGCGGAGCACGACGACGGCCTCCGCAACGTCGTCGTGGCGCAGCAGGGCGGTTTCCACCTCGCCGAGCTCGATCCGGAAGCCGCGGATCTTCACCTGGTCGTCGGCGCGCCCGACGAACTCCAGCTCGCCCGCCGCGGTCCACCGGACCAGGTCGCCGGTGCGGTACATCCGCTCCCCCGGCGGGCCGAACGGGTCCGGCAGGAAGCGCTGGGCGGTCAGCCCCGGCCGGCCGAGGTAGCCGCGGGCGAGACCCGCGCCGGCCACGAACAGCTCGCCCGCGACGCCGACCGGCACCGGCCGCAGGTCGTCGTCCAGCGCGTAGGTCCGCATGTTGTCCATCGGTCGCCCGATCGGCACCACGTCGGGGACCTCGCGGGCGTCGGACATCGCGTGCGTCGTCGCCATCACCGTGACCTCGGTGGGACCGTAGGCGTCCACCACCACCAGACCGGGACAGGCCTCCAACACCCGCCGCACGGCGCCCGCCGGAACCACGTCACCACCGGTCCACACCTCACGCACACCGGCCAGGCACGCCGGATCGTCCTGGGCGACCATCCGGAACAACCCCGCGGTCAAGAACACACCCGTGACCCCGTGCTCGACGACCATCCCCCGCAGCACGTGCCCGTCCACCTCGCCATCCGGGACGACGACCACCCGCCCACCGTTGAGCAGCGGCACCCACAGCTCGTAGGTCGAGGCGTCGAACGCCGGTGCCGAGTGCAGCGGCACCCGGTCGTGCCCACCGCCTCGGAACCGCCGGTCGGCGGCGAACGCCACGACGTCCCGGTGGCGCACCCCGACGCCCTTGGGCTTGCCGGTCGAGCCGGAGGTGAACATGACGTAGGCGAGGTTCTCCGGGTGCCACCGCACCTCGGGCCGCTCGGCCGGCCCGTCCAGCGGCCCGTCCACCGACACCGTATGTCCACTGTGGACAGCCCCGGCGGTCTCCTGCCACGTGGCGTCGGTGAGCAGCACGGAAACCCCGGCCTCGGCCAGCACCATCCGCATCCGCTCCACCGGGGCCTTGGTGTCGAGCGGCACGTACGCGCCACCGGCCTTCACCACGGCCAGCTCCGCGACGACCAGCTCCGCCGACCGCCGCACGAGCACCGCGACGCGGTCCTCGACCCGGACCCCGAGCCCGATCAGCCGGTGCGCGAGCCGGTTCGCCCTGGCGTCCAGCTCGGCGTAATCGAGCCGCACACCGTCGGCGACCACCGCCGTGGCGTGCGGCGACCGGTCGACCTGTCGGTGGAAGACGTCCGGCACCGAGCCCTCGGACGGGTCGCCGCCGGTGTCGTTCCACGCCACCAGCACCTGGTGTCGTTCGGCTTCGTCCAGCAACGACAGCTCCGACACGGGCCGGTCCGACGTGTCCGGGATCCGCTCCAGCAGCACCCGCAGGTGCCGGGACATCCGCTCGACCGTCCGCTCGTCGAACAGGGCCGGGTCGTAGTGGAAGGCGACGGACAGCGCCCGACCGGGCGTCGCCATGACGGTGAGCGGGTAGTTGGTCGGCTCGTGCGCCTGGACGTCGTGCAGCCGCACCCCGTGCGCGGCGGGGGCGTCGATGTCGAACGGGTAGTTCTCGAACACCAGGATGCTGTCGAACACCGAACCCCTGCCGGGGAGGTCGCTCCAGCCCCGCACGCGGGTCAGCGGCACGTGGTCGAAGCGGCGGGTCTCGGCCTGGTCCCGCTGGATCCCGCGCAGCCACGACAGCACGTCGGCGTCGCGCGGGACGGTGACCCGGGTCGGCACGGTGTTGATGAACATGCCCACCATCGACTCGACACCGGCCAGGTCGGCGGGCCGGCCCGAGACGGTGGTGCCGAACAGGACGTCGGAGGTGCCGCCGTAGCGGGACAGCAGCAGTGCCCACGCGCCTTGGAGGATCGTGTTCACGGTAAGGCCGTTGCGCCGGCCGAAGTCGCGCAACCGGTCGGTCGGCCCGGACGGCAGCGTGACAGCGACCGTCGCACCCGACTCGGCGCGGTGCGCCTCGACCGGCTGCCGGTCGAACGGCAGCGCGGTCGGCGAGTCGAACCCGGACAGGACCCCCCGCCAGTGCCGTTCGGCCTCGACCTGGTCGCGGCGGTCGAGCCAGTGCAGGTAGTCGCGGAACGGACGGCGCTCGGGCAGGGCGACCGGCTGACCGCGCGTGATGGCGGCGTACTGCTCGCACACCTCACCGAAGATCCGGGCGGCGCTCCAGCCGTCCAGCAGCACGTGGTGGAAGGTCCACACGACCACCACCTCGTCGCCGCCCAGCGCGGCGACCGCCACCCTGGTCAGCGGGGCGGAGCCGATGTCGAGGCCCTCGGCGCGGTCGCGGTCCAGGAACTCCCGCAACGCCTCCGCCCGCGCGTCCTCGGACAGCTCCGCCCAGTCCAGGTGCGCGACCGGCAGGGTGACGTCCCGGCGCACCACCTGGAGCGGTTCGGGCAGACCTTCCCAGGCGACCTCGCTGCGCAGCGCCGGGGCGTGGTCCACGACCCGCCGCCACGCCGCGGCCAGCGCCCGCGGGTCCGCCACCCCGGACAGCCGGAACCGCACCTGGTTGAAGTAGGCCCCGGACGTGGACGTGCCGACGAGGTTGTGGAACACCATCCCGGCCTGCATCGGGGTCAGCGGGTAGACGTCCTCCACCCCGCGCCCGTCCCCCACGAGGCGGTCCACCGCCGCCTGGCCCAACCGCGCCAACGGGAAGTCCGACGGCGTCCGCCCACCCACACCGGGACGGGCGCAGTGCTCCACCACCTCGCGCAGCGCATCCGCCAACCCCTCGGCCAACCGCCGCACCGTGGCCTCGTCGTGCACCCGGTCGCTGTAGTACCAGCTCAGTTCGAGGCAGCCGTGCTCCACGGCGCCCACCACGTCCAGCAGGTGCGGCCGGGGCGCGTCCGGTGCGGCGTCCAGCTCCAGGCCGCCCCGCACGGCCCGGACCAGCTCACCGCCGGCGGACGACCAGTCCAGCCGGCCGAGGTAGTTGAAGCTGATCCGGGGAGTCGGCGCGCCGGACAGGGCGGTCGCGCGCAGCGCGCCATACCCGAGGCCTCGGCGCGGGACCGCGCGCAGCTGCTCCTTGACCGACTTGAGCACGCCGCCCCAGTCGCCGTCCGGCACGTCCAGCGCGACGGGGAACATCGAGGTGAACCAGCCGACCGTGCGGGAGAGGTCCACGTCGTCCACCAGGTCTTCGCGACCGTGGCCCTCCAGGTCGACCAGCACGCGGTCGCGGCCGGTCCACCCGGCGAGAACCCGTCCCAGCGCGCTCAGCAGCACGTCGTTGACCTGCGTCCGGTACGCGCCGGGCACGTCCCGCAGCAGCGCCCTGGTGGTCCGCTCGTCGAGCCGCACGGTCAGCGCGCGGGTCGAACCGGCGGTGGCGGCGCCCGGGTGGTCGACCGGCAGCGACGGGTCCGCCCCGGTGGCCGCCGTCCAGTGGTCGGCCTCGTCGGCGAAGCCGCCCGCCTCGGTGAAGGCCGTGAACCGTCGTGCCCAGTCGCGGAACGACGTCGTCTTGGCGCCGAGCCGGACCTCCTCGCCACGCGCCGCCTGGCAATAGGCGGTGGTCAGGTCCTCCAACAGGATCCGCCAGGAGACGCCGTCCACGACCAGGTGGTGCACGGCGAGCAGCAGCAGCGGTCGCCGGCCGACGCCCAGGTCGAACAACACCGCCCTCAGCAGTGGACCGGTGGCGAGGTCGACGTTCGCGTGCGTGCGGGCCTTGACCGTGCCGATCGCACCGCCCTGGGCCGTCGGCTCCACCGCGGACAGGTCGTGGCGTGCCAACACCTCCAGCGGCTCGACCGGCGCGTTGTGCTGTCGCCACCCCTGCTCGGTACGCGTGAAGCGCATCCTCAAGGCGTCGTGGTGCTCCACCAGCTCCCGCAGCGCGCGCCGGAGCGCCTCTTCGTCGAGCTGTTCGGTCAGCTCGACGAGCACCGACTGGTCGAAGTGCTCCGGCCGCACGGCGTTGGTGTCGAACAGCCAGCGCTGGATCGGGGTGAGCGGCACGTCGCCGGTCACCTCGCCCTGTTCGGCGGTGACGGCCGCGGGCTCGACCACGGCCGCGACGAGGCCGGCCACCGTCGGGTGCCGGAACAGGTCGCCGGGGGTGAGGGTCAACCCGGCCGCGCGCGCCCGCGACACCACCTGGATGCCGAGGATGGAGTCGCCGCCGAGCTCGAAGAAGTCGTCCTGGGCGCCGACCCGCTCCACGTTGAGCAGTTCCGCCCAGATCCGGGCGAGCTCCGCCTCCGCGCCCGCGGCCGGCGCCACGTAGCCGCCGGTCACGCCGGCGCCCCAGTCGGGTGCGGGCAGGGCGCGCCGGTCGACCTTGCCGTTCGCGTCCAGCGGCAGCGCGTCCACGGTGACGAACGCCGAGGGCACGAGGTAGTCCGGCAGCGTGCGGGCGAGGAACTCGCGCAGCACCGCCGCGTCGAGCGGCTCGGACGCCGGTGTCACGTAGGCGACGAGGCGTTTGCGGCCGGTGTCGTCCGGCCGCACGACGGTGATCGCCTGGGCGACGCCGCCGTGCCGCGCCAGCGCGGTGTCGACCTCGCCCGGTTCGATCCGGAAGCCGCGGATCTTGACCTGGTCGTCGGCGCGGCCGACGAACTCGACCGTGCCGTCGGGTCTCCACCGCGCCACGTCCCCGGTGCGGTACATCCGCCCGCCCGCCCGGCCGAACGGGTCCGGCAGGAACCGCTGCGCGGTCAGGCCGGGCCGGCCCAGGTAGCCGCGGGCCACGCCCGCGCCGGCGATGAACAGCTCACCCGCCACCCCGACCGGAGTGGGGGCGAGTCCCTCGTCGAGCACGTAGACCCGAGTGTTGTCCAGCGGTCGGCCGATCGGCACCACGTCCGGGACGTCGCGGGCGTCCGACATCGGGTACGAGGCCGCGAACGTCGTGGTCTCGGTGGGGCCGTACCCGTCCACCACGGTCAGCCCCGGGCAGGCTCCGAGCACGCGCCGCACGGCGGCCGGCGGGACCACGTCACCGCCGGTCCACACCTCGCGCACGCCGGCGAAGCACGCCGGGTCGTCCTGGGCCAAAGCCCGGAACAACCCCGCCGTCAGCCACAACGCGGTCACGCCGTGCTCGCCGATCACGCGGCGCAGCACCTCGACGTCCAGGTCGCCGGGCGGAGCGACGACCACCCGCCCACCGTTGAGCAGCGGCACCCACAGCTCGTAGGTCGTGGCGTCGAACGCGGCCGGCGAGTGCAGCAGCACCCGGTCGTGCGCGCCGGCGCGGAACCGCCGGTCACGGGCGAGCGCGGCGACGTCGCGGTGCCGCACCGCCACACCCTTCGGCACCCCCGTCGAGCCGGAGGTGTGCATGACGTAGGCGAGGTTGTCCGGGTGGGTCGTGACACCGGGGTCGGTGGCCCGTTCGTCCGACAGGTCGGGGGCGTCCACCGCCACGACCTGCCCGCGGTGGACATCGGTGGCGGTGTCCACCCACACCCGGTCGGTGAGCAGGACCCGCGCACCGGCCTCGGCCAGCAGCACGCGCAACCGCTCGGCGGGCGACCTGGTGTCCAGCGGCACGTACGCCCCACCGGCCTTCAGCACGGCCAGCTCGGCGACGACGAGGTCGACCGAGCGGCGCACCAGCAGCCCGACCGGGTCCTCGACACGGACACCGAGACCGATCAGCCGGTGGGCCAGCCGGTTGGCGCGGGCGTCCAGCTCGGCGTAGGTCAGCGCCGTCCCGTCGGAGACCACCGCGGTGGCGTCCGGCGTGCGCCGCACCTGCTCGGCGAACAGGTCGGCGACCGTCGCGGCCGGCAGCTCGTGACCGGTGTCGTTCCAGCCCTCCAGCACCTGCCGCCGTTCGGCCGGACCGAGCAGCGACAGCTCGGCGAGGGGCCGGTCCGGGTCGGTCGCGATCGCGTCGAGCAGCACCCGCAGGTGGCCCGTCATCCGCTCGATCGTGCTCGCGTCGAACAGGTCGGTGTTGTACTCGACCGAGACGTCCAGCGAGTCGCCCCGCGGCCAGAACTCGACCAGCAGCTCGAAGCGGGCGGCGGGCCTGGGCAGGTGGTGCTCGGTGATCAGCAGCCCGTCGACCCGCGTCGGCCGCACCACCTCCTGCTGCAACAGGACCAGCGCCTGCACGAGGGGTGTCCGGCTCGGGTCGCGCTCGGGGCGCAGCTCCTCGACCAGCCGGTCGAACGGCACCTGGTCGTGGGCGAACGCGTCGAGCATCGTCTCCCGCACCGCGCCCAGGAACCCGCCGAACGTCTGCGAGCGGTCCACCGTCGACCGGATCACCACGGTGTTGACGAAGAACCCGACCAGGTTCTCCAGCTCGGTCCGGTCGCGACCGGACGTGGCGGTGCCCACGGCCACGTCGCGGCGGCCGGCGTAGGTGGACAGCAGCACCTGGACGGCGGCGGTGAGGGTCATGAACAGGGTGGCGCCGTTGCGCTGCCCCACCGCCGCCAGGCGGTCGACCAGTGCCGCGGGCAACGCCTCGCGGTGCACCGACCCCGAGGTGGTGCGCACGGCCGGTCGGGGCCGGTCGGTCGGCACGTCGAGCACGTCGAGGCCGGCGAGTGCGCGCCGCCAGTGGTCCAGGTGCCCGTCCAGGGCCGGGTCCGCCAGCCGTGCGCGTTGCCACACCGCGAAGTCCGGGTATTGGATCGGCGGTTCCGGCAGCGCGGCCGGGGATCTTCGCAGCGCGGCCCGGTACAGCTCGACCAACTCGTCCACCAGCACCCTGACCGACCACCCGTCGGTGACGATGTGGTGCTGGTCGAGCAGCAGCAGGTGGTCGTCGTCCGCGAGCCGCACGAGCACCGCCCTGGCCAGCGGACCCCGTCGCAGGTCGAAGGGCTCGGTCAGCTCCGCGACCAGCACCTCCTCCAGGGCGGAGTCCGGGCCGGAGGTCAGGTCCACCACCCGCAGCGGCAGCTGCCCGCGTGCCGCCACCACCTGCACGCCTTGCCCGTCGACCGTGTCGAAGGTCGTCCGCAGCGCCTCGTGCCGGTCGACCAGCCCGTCGAGCGCGGTCCGCAGGGCGTCGGGGTCGAGGGCCCCGGACAACCGCAGCCCGACACCGGTGTTGTACTCGGAGCTCCCGGGGTTCAGCTCGTCCAGGAACCACAGCCGTCGCTGCGCGGCCGACAGCGGCAGCGCCCGGTCGCGGGGAGCGCACGGGATCGGCGCGGTCGCGTCGGTGGGCAGCCGGTCCGCCAGCAGCTCGGCCAGGCCCGCGACGGTCCCCGCTTCGAACACCGCCCGCGAGGACAGGTCGACGCCGAACGCCGTGCGGACGCGGGAGATCACCCGGATGGCCTGGATGGAGTCGCCGCCCAGGTGCAGGAAGTCGTCCTCGACGCCGGGCTCCTCCCCCAGCACGTCCGCCCAGATCTCCGCGAGCGCCTTCTCCGCCTCGGTGCGCGGAGCCGTGCGCCCCTCGGACGTGCCGCTGCCGGGAGCGGGCAGGGCGCGGCGGTCGAGCTTCCCGTTCGCGTTCAACGGCAGGCGGTCCAGCGTGACGAACGCCGAGGGCACCATGTAGTCGGGCAGCGACCGCAGGGCGAGCACCCGCAACTCGTCGGCGGGCAGCGGCGCGCCGTCGGTCGGCACGACGTACGCGACGAGGCGTTTGACGCCGGGGCGGTCCTCCCTGGCCACCACGGCGACCTGCGCGGTGCGCGGGTGCCTGCCCAGCACGGACTCGACCTCGCCGACCTCGACCCGGAAACCGCGGATCTTCACCTGGTCGTCGGCCCGGCCGATAAACTCGAAGACGCCGTCCGGACGGCGCCGCACCAGGTCGCCGGTGCGGTACATGCGCTCGCCCGGCCCCGAGAACGGGTCGGCGACGAACCACTGGGCGGTCAGCCCCGGCTGGTTGAGGTAGCCGCGGGCCAGACCCGCGCCCGCCACGAACAGCTCACCCGGTTCACCGGCCGGCACGGGTCTGAGGTCGTCGTCCAGCACGTAGGCCCGCTTGTCGTCCAGCGGTCGCCCGATCGGCACCACGTCGGGGACCTCGCGAGCGTCGGACATCGCGTGCGCCGTGGCCATCACCGTGACCTCGGTGGGGCCGTAGGCGTCCACCACCACCAGGCCGGGGCAGGCCTCCAGCACCCTCCGGACGGCGCCCGCGGGAACCACGTCACCGCCGGTCCACACCTCACGCGCACCGGCCAGGCACGCCGGGTCGTCCTGGGCGACCATGCGGAACAGCCCGGCGGTCAGGAACACGCCGGTGATCCCGCGCTCGGCGATCATCCGCCGCAGCACGTGCCCGTCCACGTCACCGGGTGGGACGACGACCACCCGGCCACCGCGCAGCAGCGGCACCCAGAGCTCGTAGGTCGAGGCGTCGAACGCCAACGGGGCGTGCAGCAGGACGCGATCGTGACCGCCGCCGGCGAACCGCCCGTCCGAGGCGAACGCGACCACGTCGCGGTTCCGCACCGCCACGCCCTTGGGGACCCCCGTCGAACCCGAGGTGTGCATGACGTACGCGAGCGTGTCGGGGTGCGGACCGACCAGGTCGCCCGTCTGCTCCGCCACCGGTGGGTCATCGGACCGCACCACGACCACGTGCCCCTCGTGCAGCGCGGTCGCCGCGGCCTCCCGGTCGCGGTCGGTCAGCAGGACCGGCACGTCCGCCGCCGCCAGCACCGGCCGCAGGCGATCGGCCGGCGCGCGCAGGTCGAGCGGCAGGTACGCCCCGCCCGCCTTCACCACGGCCAGCAGGGCGACCACCAGGTCGGCCGAGCGCTCCATCAGCACCCCGACGGGCCGCTCCGCCCGCACACCGAGCCCGGTCAGCCGGCGGGCCAGGCGGGTGGCACGGTCGTCGAGCTCGGAGTAGCTCAACGCCACGTCGTCGGCGACCACCGCGGTGGCCCCCGGCGTTCGCCGCACCCACTCGGCGAACAGACCGGGGACGGTGGTGATCATCGGGTTCCCGGCGGGCCGTGGCGGTGCGTGGTGAGGAGACATGTGCGGTCCACTCTTTTCGGGCGCGGCGGAACCCACCGCGAAATGATCGTGACGAATGGGCGGGCCGGGCACGGCCCCGATCTCAGGCGGCTTCTCGCGCGCGCCTACGCTTGGCCGCCACCCGGCCACCGATCTGGATGCGGTTCACCCGACCGTCGCGGGCGTTGCGCAGAAAACGGCCGGCATAACCCTGTTCGCCGGTGGTGACGTCCGTGACCGAGAAGACCAGGCCTTCGTAGAGCGTCAGAGTGGCCGCGGAATCACCGTCGACGACCAGTGAGACCTGGTCGCCGTGAATGACGGCCGAGTACACGGTGTCGCCGTTGACGTATTCGCCGACGCAGTCGCGCGGTGGTGCTGTCCGGCGTTCCGCACCGGTCAGCGCGTGGTACGCGCCGATGTTCAGCCCGGTGGACCGCAGTTCCGCGCCGAGGTCCCGCCACATCGCCGAGCCGCTGCCCGCGTTCGTGGTGAGCGCGATCACCGTGCCCCCGGCCGGGTCGACGCGGAGGTAGCACGACGTGCCGTCGGCCATGCCGTCGTGGCCGAGCCAGGTGGTGGCGCCGCTGCGGAACAGCGCGAGCCCGAGAGCCCACCCGTCGGCCAGGCCGAACGGGTCCGCGTACGGGACGGGGCGGCGCATCTCGGCCAACTCCGCCGGGCCCACCGGGCCTGCCGTCGTTCCGCCGTGCTCGGGACGCAGGTGCATCCGGCCGAGCGCGACCAGGTCCGAGGCGCTCAAGGCCAGTGCGCCCACCGGCGCCTCCGCCGGTTCGAGCGTCTGCTCGACCTTGCGGACCAGGCCGCGTGCGCGGTTCACCGCGTGGCCGGTCGCCACGGACGGCGCGGATGTCGAGTGGTCCGGTGCCAGGATTGAGGCGGCGGTGATCCCCATCGGTTTGAGCACGATCGCTCGCATGGCCTCCCACCAGGTCATCCCGGTCAGGGCTTCGACCAGGTGCCCGGTCAGGACGTAACCGAGGTTGGAGTACGAGAAGCTGACGCCCGGCCGCTGGAGGGTGTCCAGGAAGCAGTCGCCGAGCGGGAAGTGGTCGGCCTCCGTGGGCCGGACGTAGTCGGCGGCGAGGCCCCCGGTGTGGCTGAGCAGGTGGCGCGTCGTGAGCAGGTCGACCAGGTCACCCGAGATCCGGTGCATCTCCGGCAGGTACTCGGCGACCGGCGCGTCGAGGTCCAGGTCGCCGTCGGAGACGAGGGCCATGAGCAGGGTCGTGGTGAAGGTCTTCGTGATCGAGCCGACGGGCACCTTGGTCGAACCCGTCATGGGTTCCCCGGTCCCGTGCTCCCGTTCGCCTAGCTCGAACGTCCGCAACTCGCCTTGGCGCAGGACGGCCAGTTGGGCGCCGGTGACCTCATTGCCCCGCGCTGTTCTCTCGAATCTTTCGGAAAGGTCATCTGAAGACATGTTTCCTCACTGGTGGAGATCACTGATGGACATCACTCATCTCGACCCCCATAGCTTGACCAATCCCCTCGATTCGAAACACGTTCACATTTTCCGACCCGGTCCGTCGTGTTCACCTCGGCCGCTCGGATGTCGACTCTGCGCAGATCAGCTGGAATCGACTGGCCTAGACTTGCTGCCGCAACCCGTATGCGCGACCGCCAAACGGGTGGAACGTCGCCGATCGTGACGAAAGATAGGTGGTCGAGATAAATACCCTGCACAACTACCCACCCAATCCTTACAGATTCACTCGAACGCCATGTTTGAACCACACTCTCCGCAACCATGCGAAATGGTCTCCGCAATTATGTGAGGACAACTCCCACCGGCCGTTCGCAAACAATTGTCGCGTTCCGCGCACGGGAGCTCACTCGGCCGATACAGTCCGACCGGTCGGCACCACTTCCCCGCGCCGGTGCCTGCCGAGTCGACCGCCGGGGCGGGTCTGGAGGCACAGGATGACGGCACGGCTCGGTCCCGCACCCCCCGTGGTGTCGGGGGTGTCGTTCAGCGCGGCGTCGTTAGCCGGGGCGCGCTGGGCCGCACACCACGCCCTCCAGCGGGGCCGCGACCTCCGGCTGGTGCACGCGTGCCGGGACCTCGGCGAGGTGGACGCCGCCCGAGCCCGCCTGGACGAGTTGGCCGCACGCTTGCGCGAGGCGTCACCGCTCCTGGGCGTCTCGGCACGAGTGGTCGTCGCCTCCGCCGGGCGCGCCCTGGTCGCCGAGTCCCACACCGCCGACATGATCGTCGTGGGCGGACCCGCCCCGGACGCCACCAGCGTGCTCGCCTCGACCGTGAGCGCGCGGTCCCGGTGCCCGGTCACCGCCGCCCCGGCCGACGCCGGGTCGGAGCACCCCGACCCGTCCGACCGCCCCGTGGCGGTCGGCATCAGTGGCGACGCCCTGGCCGAGCCCACGCTGCGCGCCGCGTTCACCCTCGCCGCGGCCCTGAACACCGGCCTGCGGGTGGTGTGCTGCACGCTGGACGACCACTCCACCACGCCGGTCACCATCCCGGACATCGCCGAAGCCGCTCTCTCCGCCACCCGGGCCTGCGCGGCCCACCACCCCACCGTGCCGGTGGACGTGCGGATGGCCAGGTCACGCCCCGCCACGGGCCTGGCCCGCCACGCCGTCCTCGCCTCGATGCTGGTGATCGGCTCCAGCCCGACCGCCACGGACACCTCCACCAGCCACCGCCTGCTGCGCCGCGGTGCGGGCCCGGTCGTGCTGGTGGGCCCCTTGGTCGTCCCCCAACCGGCGAGCGACAGCCCTCCTCCCCGATGAAAGTGACGCCGGCAGTGGCCACGGACACCCGCAGTTCTGCGGCACACGGCAAGGGAGATCCACGGACAGTGTTCCGCCGCAAGCCTTTCAGCCGATTGAGGACAGCGGCGTGAGTCACGAGACTTGTTCCCCATCGCACGTTCGGAGAACGGGAATCTCCATGCTTCTGCGTTCATCGGCAGTCACTGCCGTCGGCGCCTTGCTCGACGCGACGGGCGGCCGGACCGACCGCCGAGCCGTGCTGTGAACCGACGGACGCCCTGGGCGAAGGTGTCCTCAGCGCCGTCACTGGAGGTGGAAGCGGTGCGGAGAGTTCGAAGTTCTCTGATCCTGACCGTGCTGATCACGTCGTCCCTGTTGCTCCCGCCGTCCTCCTCGCACGCGAGGCCAGGCGGTCCCACCTGCACGGAGACCCAATCGGTGTCCTACTCGCCAGGCCTGCTGAACACGCGTCGGCCGGTGGACGTGAGCGTGCACAACGTCCTCTCGTGCACATCCCTCACCGACCCGGCCGTCACGGGAGGACACGTGCAGGCGACCATTCACGGCCTCGACCGCTCCTGCACTGACGTCGCGGCGTCCGGCAGCGGCTCGTACACCATCACCTGGAACACCGGCGACACCAGCACGATCAGCTACAACCGAACCGCCAACTACGTCCTGGGAACCCTTGTCGCCGTCGAGACCGGGACGGTGACGGCGGGCAAGTTCACCGGCGACTCCACCACGCACGTCGTCGAACTGCCCAACCTCAACCTCCTCGACTGCCTCACCGAACCCGGTCTCACCTCGACCTCGGGCATCGGCACCTACCTCTTCACCTGACCCACCCGTCCCGACGGCCGGCGCTCCGCCATCGTCCCTCCGTCGAGCCGTCCTCCGGACGGGTCCTCGGCATCGCCGGCGGTTCGCGCGGGCGTGGACACCGAGATCGGCTCGATGGCGTCAGCGGGTGCCGGTGTGGTGTTTGAGGGCCAGGAGCTTGTGGCGGTACATGCGGCACAGGGCGACCAGGAGGTGGACCTGCTCGCCGGGGTCCAGCGGGCGCAGGCGCTCGACGAGGTCGTCGGGGTGCAGGTCGGCGTCGGTGCCCAGACGCTGGTTGAGGATGTCCCGGGCGAGGTGGTGTTCACGATCGCCGATGGCCAGGCGATCGACATCGCGCAGGTCGTAGGTACCGGGTAGCGGGAAGCGGACGAGCGCCTCGGGGTAGCGGGCCGCCATGAGCTGCACGGCGACGTTGACCAGGCGCGCCACCAGCGCCGCCGCCCGATCGAGGTCGTCGAGCATGACCGCGAGCTCGTTCACCGTCACCGTGTCGGGTTCGAACGCCGGCGGCGCGTCGATGTCGACGTCGAGCCGGTGCAGGGCCAGGGTGATGTTGTCCAGCACGCGTTCGGGATCGACGAACACCTGCTCGGGGTGGTCGGTCTCGACGCTGGCCCGCGGGTGCCACGGGTCGAGGAACTCCCGCACCTCCGCCTCCCCGTAGATGCCGGGGTCGGGTAGGGGTCGTCGGGGACTCGCGGGCTGCTCCACCACCCTGCCTCCTCATGCCGGATCGCCGCCAGGTCGCCGCAGTGCCGCCGGCGGCCGTGCCTGCGGTGTCCCAGCCGGTATACCCACTACGGACCGGTAGTACGAAAACAGGGTCGCGGATCGTCAGCCGGGCGGGAGCCGGTCAGGTCACCGACCTCCACGAGTGCGCGGCCCGTCCCAGCCCAGGCAGGAAATGCCTGGTCGGAGCCACCTTGCCTTCCCAACGTCCCAAACACCTGGTATTGCCCCTAGGACGGACCTGACTCCGCATTCTTGTGGCAACAGCGGATCGTGTTCTTGGTGTGCGGTGCGGTCGATGCTTGCAGGCTGTGTGCGATCCGGTCGGCGTCATCGGTGCGTTGCTGGGCACGGTACAGCTGCACGGCCTCCTGCCAGACGGCTCCGGCTTCCTGGTCCTGGTCGAGTGCGGCGTGCGAACAGCCCAGCACGTCGAGGGTCTGTGCCTGGGCGTGGAGGTCACCGAGTGCGCGGAACAGGAGCAGGGCCTGCTGGTGGTGGCGGACGGCTTGGACGTGGTCGTCGGTGAGGTGATCGATGTGGCCGAGGTTGTAGAGGGTTCTGGCTTCGCCTTCCGGGTTGTTGTGGCGTCGGTGCATGGCCAGTGCGTTGCCGCAGTGCGTGCGTGCCTGCTGGTACCTGCCGAGGCGGGCGGCGAACCAGCCGATGTCGTTGAGCGCCCGCGCTTCCCCTATCGGGTGGGAGAGGCTGCGGAAGCACTCGTGGGCGTGAATCGCGGTCGAGAGTGCCGCCCGGTGCTGCCCGAACTCCCCCAATGTCCGCGCCATTGCTTCCTGGGCCAGGGCATGGTTGGCGTGGTCTTCGTTGTCCCAGGCCAGGTTCACCGCCTGGGCCAGGTGGGCGAGGGCGTCGACGTGGTGTCCGAGTTCGGCCTGGGCGCATCCGAGGGACCGGTGGGCGATGCTCAGCGCTGCGGGGTCGCGGAGCTGTTCGGCGGCTCGCAGCGCGGTCTGCCACATCGCGACCAAGCGGTGGTGTTCCCCCGACCGGCGGTAGAAGGTGTTCAACGCCCAGGCCAGTCGCCAGGTGGCGCGGTGCCAGCCGTGGTGGGCGGCGATGTGGCGCGCCGCCAGGACGCAGGTGTGCTCGGTGCGCAACCAGGTGGCCGCGGCCGGGGCGTCGGGCAACAGCTGGGGGTGGGCGCCCGGTTCCGGTTCGTGGACGGGCGTGCGGTGGGGGTGCAGGAGTCGGTCCGCGACGTGGGAGGTGTGCAGGTAGAAGTCGACCGCACGCCGCAACGCCGCCTCGCGCACGTCCCCGGTCATGTCGCGGTGGGCCATGCCGACGGCGAAGCTGCGCACCAGGTCGTGCATCCGGTAACGGCCTTGACGGTCGCGGGCCAGCAGCGAGCTGTCCTCCAGTGCCCGTAGCGCCTCGCGGAGCCGCGCCCGGGGCAGACCGCTCAGGGCGGCGGAGGCGTGCATTCCCGTGGCGGGGCCGGGTTCGGCCCCCTCCGCGCGGACGGCGTGACCTCCACACGCCGCCAACCAGCCTCGACGAACTGATCGATGCCGCTCAGCCCGTCAGCGCCGCCACCAGCGTGCCGACGACGCCGTCCTCCTCACGTCGGTGCAGCACCTCCGACCGGTAGGCGAGGTCCACCCCCGTCACCGGAACACCGACCAGGTCCGGAGTGACCGCCTCGGCCGGCAGGAGTGCCAGGCCCTCGCCGGCCACCAGCAGCCGGCGCACGGCGCCCAGGTCCGCCCCCAGGCACCGGACAGCCGTGCGCAGCGGCGGGAGGCCGGTGGTGGCGCACAGGTCGTCCAGTCCGACCAGGGCGTCAGGCGCGTCGATCCACCGCGCGTCGGCCAGCTCGAACAGCGAGACACCGGTCCGACCCGCGAGCGGGTGGTCGCGCGGCAAGGCCACCACGGCCGGGGACTCCGCCAGCGGCGTGGCGCGCAGCGAGCTGATGGCCGGCAGCCGCAGCGGGTCGGCGCGAACGGCCAGCGCCGCGACCACGCCCACGTCCAGGTCGCCGACCACGACCGCCTCGGCGACGGCGTCGAGCGGCAGGACGCGCAGGGTCAGCTCACGCACCCCCGCCCCACGCGCGTGCCGAGTCACGGCGGACACCACGGCGGACGAGGTGGGAACGATGCCGACGCTCAGCCGCGAGGTGGGCTGGGCAGCCACGCGGGCCACGTCGGCACGCGCGGCGTCGAGGCGCATCAGGATCGGGGCCGCGTGCTCCAACAGCCGCTCGCCCACCTCCGTGAGGACGACGGGACGCCGACCGAGCAGGACGGCGCCCAGGTCCGACTCCAGTGCCACGACCTGTTGGGAGACCGCGGACTGCGTGTAGCCGAGCTCCCGCGCCGCGTCGGAGAACGACCGCAGCCGCGCGATCGTGCAGAACGTGCGCAACAGCCGGGTGTCCACAGCTGATAAGCGTAGCTGATGCGGACATGCTCAACGATCGATTGACCTGCACTCACCCGGTGTCGATGATGAGGGCTGTGGAGCGGATCGCGCGGTTGGCGCTGGTGGGCGAGCGCTCCGCCGCGGTACGCGCGCACGGCCGCTACACGACGCTGTTCGACGCCTTGTGGCGACGTGCCGGGATCGCCGTCGACGCCTACTGGATCCCGACCACCGACGTCTCCGGGCTGGCCGCGTTCCACGGCGTGTGGCTGGTGCCCGGCAGCCCCTACGAGAGCGAGGACGGTGCGCTGACCGCCGTCCGCACGGCACGTGAGGGCGACCTGCCGTTCCTCGCGACCTGCGGGGGCTTCTCGCACGCCCTGCTCGAATACGCCCGGTCCGTGTGCGGGCTGGTCGACGCCGCGCACGCGGAGAACGCGCCGGACGCGGGCAGGCACCTGATCGTGCCCTCGGCCAAGCCGCTGGTCGGTCACGAGCGCCGCATCCGGCTGCGGCCGGGGTCGTTGGCCGAACGGGTGCTCGGCGCGGGCGCCACCACCGAGCGCCACCACAGCGGCCACGAGCTGGACCCGGCCTACGCATCACTGCTCGAAGTGGGCGGGCTGCGGCTCACCGGCCACGACGACGACGGGATCGCCCGCGTGGCCGAGCTGCCGGGGCACCGCTTCTTCCTCGCCACCGCGTTCCAGCCCGAGCTCTCCGCCGACTCGACCGCACCGCACCCGATCGTGACCGCGTTCGCCGAAGCAGCCGTCACGGCCGCCGCCCGACCACGAGGACGTTCATGACGACCGATTCGCGCGCGCAGCCCCCGAAGTGGCTGCCGTACTTCCTGGCCTGCTCGCTTATCTGGGGATCGGGCTTCGCCCTGATCAAGATCGGCGTCGACGCGGGCATCGCGCCCGCCTGGGTGGCGTTCTGGCGCTGCTTCTTCGGCGCGGCCGTGCTGTGGCTGCTGGTGCTCGGACGCAGGCTCGCCGTGCCGCGCAGCGCGAAGGTCTGGGGGCACGCGCTGGTCGTCGGCACGGTGCTGAACGCGCTACCGTTCGCCCTGTTCGCCCTCGGTGAGCAGAACATCAGCTCGCTCCAGGCGGGCGTGTGGAACGCGATGATCCCGCTGTTCACCCTGATCTGGGTGTTGATCATGCTGCCGTCGGAGAAGCCGACCCTGCGCAGGCTGGCCGGCCTGGCCACCGGGTTCACCGGCGCGCTCGTGGTGCTCGGCGTGTGGGACGGCGTCGACGCGCCGATGCTCGCGGGCAGCATCGCCTGCCTGCTCGCGGTCGCCTCCTACGGGCTCGGCTACACCTACACCCGCAAGTTCCTGTCCGATGTGGACTCACCGGCGCTGACGCTGACTGCGATCCAGATCGGTTTGGCCACGCTGGAACTGGCCATCGTGGCGCCGTTCAGCTCCGGCTCGCCGAGCCTGCCGATCTGGCCGGGTGTCGGGCCGATGGTCGCGATGCTCGTGCTGGGCGCGATCGGGACCGGCATCGCCTACATGTGGAACCTGACGGTGATCCGCGCGGTCGGCTCGACGGTGGCGTCCACGGTGGCGTTCCTGACGCCGATGTGGGCGGCGCTGATCGGCGTGCTGTTCCTCAGCGAGGCGCTGTACTGGAACACCGTCCTCGGCGCGCTGCTCATCATCAGCGGTGTGCTGCTGACCCGGCCGCCCAAGAAGCCGAAGCCGGCGCCCGAAGCGCCTGCCGTGAACGCGGTCAAGGCCGAAGCAGCGGAGTGATCCGGCGCAGGCCCTCGGCGACGGTGGCCGGATCGCGGGCGAAGCCGAGGCGGAACCCGCGGTCGCTGCCGAGGGTCTCGCCCGGCATCAGCAGCACCCCGGCGTCGAGGGCACGGCGGCACAGCGCCAGCGACGGCTCGCCGGAGGTCGGTGACGCCCAGGCGAACGGCGTGCCCTCCGGCCGGATCACCCGGACCAGGTCCGCGTGCCCGTCCGCCCACTCGGCCACCACCTCCAGGCCGGGCGCCACGGCGGCGTCGTAGGCCGCGGCGAACTCCTCGTGCCGGTCCAGCACGCCGACCGCCAGTTCCTCGCACAGCACGGAGTTCGCGATGGAGGTGTAGTGCTTGTGCCGGGCGCACCCGGCCACCACGTCGGCCGGACCGTGCAGCCAGCCGATCCGCAGCCCCGGCAGCCCGTACACCTTGGCCAGGCCGGACACCGACACCACGCGCGGGTGCCGCGCGACCGCCGAGCCGGCCAGGTCGAACCGGTACTCCTCGTCGAGCACGAGGTAGCCGCCGGTGCCCGCCACCAGGTCGGCCAGGGCGGTGACCTGCGCGTCGGTCGCCCGCCTCCCGCCCGGGTTGCCCGGCGAGTCCAGGTAGACCAGCCGCAGGTCCGGACCGGCGACGGCGCGCACCGCGTCGAGGTCGACGTCCATGTCGTCGGTGCGGGCCACGGCCTCCACCCGGCAGCCGCGGTGCGTGGGCACGTCCACCGACGGCAGCCACCCCGGCAGGAACGTCACCACGCGGTCACCCGGTCGGAGCAGGGTCGTGAACAGCAGGTACAGCGCCTCCGCTGCGCCGTGGGTGACCAGCACGCGATCCGGGTCGGCGCCGTTCCCGTAACGCGCCGCGATGGCCTCGCGCAACCTCGGCGTACCGATGTCGGAGCCGTAGCCCAGGGCCAGGCTCGCGGGCACGTCGAGATCGGCGAGGTCGCGCACCGGGACGTAGCTGTTGCCCAGGTCGATCTCGTAGCGCCCAGGCGTGTCCTCGAACGCCCACTGCCGCATCGGGTAGCGCGCCACGGTCATCCGACCTCCTCCAGCCTGCGCCGCAACGCGGGTGACACGTCGCCCGCGCACACCTGCTCGACCTCCCCGCACAGCCGCACCGCGCCGTCCTCGCCGATCACGACCTCGACCGCGCCGCCCGCCATCTCCACCCGCACCCGGTGGCCGGTCAACCCGCGGGCGTGCGCGGCGGACGCGGCGGCGCAGGCGCTCGCCCCGGAAGCCGGGGTGTAGCCGGCACCGCGCTCGTAGACCTCGATCCGCAGCACGTCCGGCGCGGCCACCGTGGTGAACTGGACGTTGATCCGGCCGGGGAAGCGCTCGTGCCCGGCCACGGACTCGCCGAAGGCGCGGGCGAGCTCGGCGTCGACCTCGTCGAGGAACAGCACGGCGTGTGGGTTGCCGTTGTCCACGACGCTGACGTCGAACCGCTCGCCCGCCGCGGTCAGCTCACCGGGATCCCCGACCCGAGCGTGACCGAGCTCGACCTCGACCAACCCGGCCGCCTCGTCGCGCACCTCCACAGTGGACTCACCGGCGGGAGTGGACACGACGAACCTGCCCGCGCCGGCCGACCGCCGCGCCAGGTGCAGGCCGACCATGCGGACGCCGTTGGCGCTGCGCGCGCACAGGCTGCCGTCCGCGTTCACCGTGTGCAGCACGACGGGCCGGTCGGCGTGGACCGGCCCGTGCGGCAGGCGCAGCACCCCGTCCGACCCGACACCGAGCCGCCGGTCGCACAGCAGCCGCACGGCCGCGGGTGTGACCGGCAGGTCGGTCTCGACGGGGTCGATGAGCAGGTAGTCGTTGCCCAACGCCTGGTACTTGACGAAATCGGGCACCGGGCGGCTACATCGCGTCCGTGGTGAGGGCCGCCTGGTCGTGGTCCTCGCCGTACCACTTCTCCTTCCACCGCGAGAACGCCACGATGACGATGTCGCGGTGGCCGGGGCCGCCGTCGGCGGACGTGACGTCGGTGACGTCGTGCTGGAGCGCGCGGTCGTCCAGCAGGACGGCCTGGCCGGGCTCCAGCGTGCCGTCCCAGAACGGGGCGTCCGCGCCGGGCTGCCACAACCGGGTCTTGCCGCCGCCGACGTTGTTGCGCCGCAGAACGGCGATCATGACGAACTCGTGGCCGTCGTGGTGCACGCCCTCGGGCGTCAGCGGCCCGACCCGGTCGCCCTCGGCGCGGGTGCGGTTCTGGTGCACGTTGATCTGCCAGTCCTCGCTCTCGTCGAGGCCGAAGCCCTCCATGCCCACGCGGATCAGCGGCGTGAAGTCGACCTCGATCGGCAGGTACTTGCGCTTGATGCCGCCCGCGACCGGGTTGAACTTGGTGAACGTGGTGTAGTCGCGGTGCTCCAGCAACTCGAACCGCCAGCCCTCCACCTCGTCGTGGTGCAGCCGGTACTGGCTGAACCGCTTGAAGCGGGTGCCGTTGCCCATGTACTCGTCGACGGGGCAGCGGTCGTAGCTGTCCAGGATCTCCTGGGGAACCTCGGGCAGGTCCACGATCGCGAACCGCTGGTCGTTCAAGGGCATGTCAGGTCCTTCCGTGCTCGACGACGGGGTGGCCGTCCGCCGGGGTCGGCGAGGTGTCGGGATCAGCTGTCTGCGGTGATCAGCTCGGAGACCTCGGCCAGCCGCTCGTCGAGGTAGCGGGCCGAGGAGTTCAACCGCCAGAGGGTGCCGCGCGCGATGCCGCGCCGCATGTAGGCGGAGTCGGCCGACGGGAGCACGATGTTGTGGAACCAACCCGCCGCGTGCTGCGAGTCGACGGTGATGTGCAGGCGGTGGTAGACGATGCCGACCTCGGGCAACCCGAGCCGCTCCCACGCGCCGACGACCTGCACGAAGCGGTCGGGCACCAGCCACTCGGTCATGCCGAGGAAACCGACCGCCTCCGGGTAGAACCGGCGGTAGCGGCACAGCAGCACGGCGAGGTTGCCCGACAGCATCGCGGTCGCGGTCAGCGAGTCCTCCAGCTCCTGCTGGCTGATGTCGAAGACGTCGTAGAGCTGGTTGAACAGGGTCGTGTGGACCTCGGCGGGCTTGCCGTTGCCCATCTCGTCCCAGAAGTTGTTGGCGATCTCCATCTTCGCCGGACCGGCCGTGCCGACCTGCATCAGCGCCAGCAGGTCGTCGAACCGCCCGTCCACCACGGATTCCTGGATGACGTACTTGCGCAGGTGCTCCGCCGTGGCGTGGTGGCGGATGAAGTCCATGTAGTACCGGTGCTTGAACACCCGGTGCCCGCGTGCGCCCTGCTTGAGCCAGGACAGGTACTCCGCCGGCGTGGTGGGTGCCGCGTCGACGACCGCCCAGTCGACCGCGGCGTCCTCCGCGGCGATGGTCGCGCGTTCCAACGCGGTGAGGATCCCGTTGATCACCAGCGAGCCCTCCGCGGTCGGCCCGTCGGGGATTTTCATGACCAAGTCGTAGATGCGCGCCAACAGCAACTGCTGGCTGCGGAAAGCTCCCTGATCCCCCGCCGCGGCAGCCGCGTTCAGCGCGTTGACGTCTTCCACCACCCGAAGAGCTTCCTGCCCGATGACCTTGGCATCCAGTTCTTCTGCGGGCATCCGAAGCCAGGATGAAATCTCTTCTACGAGTGCACCTCGATCACGCGCCACCGGCTCCACCTTGCCCAGGATTAGTCTGTCGACGACATATCCGACTTCAATCGACGTGGATGAGGCCCCAGCATCCGTTTTGATCAATTCGGACCGGCGACCAGCAATGATGATTGCTCAGGATCCGAGACGGCGACCATCCGCCATTCGGACGCAATGTTCACGCAGGTCGCGCACCGGTTAACGGTCAACGCGCCCGCTCGTTGCGACTCCGCACACCCGTCGATCACGTGCCGCCGCAGGACAACACGACCGCGTGTGCCACGCCGACTGCGCCGCCGCTTCGCACTGCGGGTTCGTGGCTCCGAAGTGCATTCACACCGACATTGATGCCTCGCCTGCCGATAACTCCATTCATGTTGTGGGATGCCAGAACTCCGCGTTGGGATGCCGAGCCACAGCAATCGCACATCATGGGCGATAAGGCCATGATCGTGGGACGTGGCGTTACGACTGCCGCACCTGGTCTTCGTCCGGCTCGTTGGTCCTTGAGTGGTGACAC
Organism: Actinosynnema sp. NPDC050801; assembly: GCF_040673975.1. Classification (NCBI taxonomy): domain Bacteria; kingdom Bacillati; phylum Actinomycetota; class Actinomycetes; order Pseudonocardiales; family Pseudonocardiaceae; genus Actinosynnema; species Actinosynnema sp. NPDC050801. The sequence goes on from NZ_JBFAQZ010000010.1 coordinate 253,965, forward strand.
CGGGCACCCTCCTGCGACGGCGCCGGCGCCTGGTCGCGAAGAAGTGGACCCACCCCCACCGCACCGGCCGCCCACCGGTCCACGACACCCGTGCCGCACCGCACCGGCCGACGATCCTCCGCGCCGGACGATCGAGCCGTTCGGGCTGTGCGCACGGGTAGTGCCGTACCGGCGCGGCAGACTGAACACTCCACTGTGGCGTGACGCATCCGGCGATGAAGCCCGGAAGGTCACGCCCCGTGTGGCCCGGTCGGGTGATGTAACACCCGACCGAACGGTTCTGCGGCGTTGATCGGCTAGCCGGTCACTTCGCGGGCATCCCTGGTCCGGACGCCCCGGCGCGGACCGTGCCGGGCGGTCCGGCAGCGCGTTCGGGACGACAGAACAGGAATGACTCCATGTCAACCGAATCTCACACGGCGAAGTCTCTCGCAGAGAAGTGTCGAGCACCCGGTTCCGGCATGCCGACGGCCCGTGCGGCCGTGGTGGCCCGAACCGCGTTCACCGCCTCCGCGCCCTCGTCGCTCGCAGAGGCGGTACCCGAGGTGTTCCAGGCGTGCGAGATCGCCGCGTACCCGGAATGCACATCGTCATGACGGCCGCGGACTCGCGGCACGCAGGCCGCCTGCGCGTGATCTTCCGGTTGCGCATCGCAGACGGCTCGCAGGAACGATTCCTGGCCGCCTACCGGCAGGTTTCTCGTCAGGTATCCGAAGTGGACGGCTACCTCGGTGACCAGCTGTGCCAGTCGGAGGAGGACCCCGCCGACTGGGTGATCACCAGCGAGTGGTCGAGCCCGGCGCACTTCCACGAGTGGGAGGCGACTCCCGGCCACCGCGAGATCGCGGCTCCGCTGATGGCGTGCGTGACGACGAGAGATTCGCTGCGCTACCACGTCCGCCTCACCACCGCGGCGGCGTCCGAGTCGAGCACGGTTGGAGGTTAGGTCGTGAACCGCTACGCGTTGACGTTCTCCGTGCGGCCGGGGTCGGAGGCCGAGGTGGCCGAGATCCTGTCCGCCTACGCCGCACCACCCGCGGGCCGGCCGGAGGCCGCACGCCCGCTGCTGGACCGCACGTCGGTCTTCATGGCGGGCCAGGTCGTGGTGCGGGTCGTGGACATCACCTGCCCGCCCTCGGTGGCCATCCGGCACCTGGCCGGGCAACCGCAGATCCGGGCGGTCGAGGAACGGCTCCGGCCGCACCTGGTCGAGGACCGCGACCTGGCCGACGACGACAGCCGCCGGCGTTTCCTGGCCACCTCGGTGATGCGGGTCGTGTCCTCGCGCAACGGCCACACCGGTCACCTGGCCCGCACCGCCGCGCTCTACCAGGCGTTGCCGGGCCAGGGCCGTGAGGTCGCCCGCCTGCTCGCCGTCGACGGCGCGGGTCCCGGTCGCGGTGCGACGGTGTTCCGCCGCCGCGACCTGGTGGTGCACCTGCTGGAGTCGTCCGACGAGGCACCCGCCGTGCCGCTGGCGGGTCTGCTCGCGCCGCGTGTCCAGCTGGCGCGCCCGATGACATTGGTGACCGACCGGGTAGTAGGAGTGGTGAGATGACCGGCCAACTGCACCGGACCGTGAGCACGTCCGACGCCGCCCCCAACCGCAAGCGGGGCGGGGACATCCGGGTCCTGTTGAGCCCCACGACCGTCGGCGCGACCGGGGGATTCCTCGGTGTGACGCTGTTGGAGCCGGGCCAGCAGGTCAACGAGCACTACCACCCGTACTCCGAGGAGTTCCTGTACGTCGCGGAAGGCGAGATCGACGTGGACCTCGACGACGTGCCGCACGCCGTGCCGACCGACCACGCGCTGCTGATCCCGATCGGGGTCCGCCACCGGGTGCGCAACACCGGATCCGGACCGGCCCGCGTGGTGTTCCAGCTGTGCCCGCTCGCGCCCCGGCCCGAACTGGGGCACGTCGACACGGAGCGGACGTCATGACCCGCCGGGTGGCCGTGACCGGCCTGGGGGTGGTGGCACCGGGCGGCGTCGGGACGAAGGCGTTCTGGGAGCTGCTGATCTCGGGGCGCACCGCTACCCGGCCCATCAGCCTCTTCGACGCGGCGGGTTTCCGGTCCAGGATCGCCGCCGAGTGCGACTTCGACCCGGCCGACGCGGGACTCGGCCCCACCGAGGTCGCACGCATGGACCGGTACGTCCAGTTCGCCGCCGTGGCCGCAGACGAGGCGTGGCGGCAGGCGGAGCTGGACGTGGCGGACCCCTGGCGGTTGGGCGTGTGCATGGGATCGGCGGTCGGCGGCACGACGCTGCTGGAGCAGGACTACGTGACGACCTCGCACGCGGGCGCCCGATGGCTGGTCGACGCGGGCTTGGCGTCGCCGTTCCTGCACCGCGTCCTCTCACCGGCCACGCTGGCCGCCGAGGTCGCCGACCGGATCGGCGCGTGTGGCCCGGTGCGCACGGTGTCCACCGGCTGCACGGCCGGGCTGGACGCGGTGGGTCACGCCGCCCGCCTCATCGAGGAGAACCGGGCGGACGTGATGGTCACGGGTGCGTCCGAGTCGCCGATCTCGCCGATCACGGTGGCCTGTTTCGACGCCATCCGCGCGACTTCCGCCCGCAACGACGATCCCGCGCACGCCGCGCGTCCGTTCGACCGCGACCGGGACGGGTTCGTGCTCGGAGAGGGTGCGGCGGTGCTGGTGCTGGAGGAGTTGGGGCACGCCCGCCGCCGGGGCGCGGTGGTGCACGCCGAGGTGGCGGGTTTCGCCACCCGCAGCAACGCCCACCACATGACCGGGTTGAAAGCGGACGGCGTCGAGATGGCCGAAGCGGTGCGGCGGGCCATGGACCAGGCCCGACTGCGGCTCGACGACATCGACTACATCAACGCGCACGGCTCGGGCACCCGGCAGAACGACCGGCACGAGACCGCGGCGTTCCGGCGGGTGTTCGGTGCGCGGGCGTACGAGGTGCCCGTGAGTTCGATCAAGTCCATGATCGGCCACTCGCTCGGCGCGATCGGCTCCATCGAGCTGGCGGCCTGCGTGCTGGCCCTGACCAACGGCGTCGTCCCGCCGACTGCGAACCTGGACACGCCCGATCCGGAGTGCGACCTGGACTACGTGCCGCACACCGCCCGGGAACGGGATTTGCGCGCGGTGCTGTCGGTCGGCAGCGGCTTCGGCGGTTTCCAGTCCGCGGTGGTGCTGGCCCGCGGGGGCCGGTCATGAGCGCCGTCGTCACCGGACTCGGCGTGGTCGCGCCGAGCGGTATCGGGGTCGACGAGTTCTGGCCGGCCGTGCGGGACGGGCACGTGGCGCTCGGGCCGGTGCGCCGGATCGAGCCGAACCCGTACCCGGTGGTCGTGGCGGGCGAGGTGGACGGGTTCGAGCCGGACGGCTGGATCGACCCGCGGATCACCGTGCAGACCGACCGGTTCACCCACTTCGCGCTCGCCGCGGCGGGGATGGCGCTGCGTGACGCCGACCTCGACCCGGCCACCGTCCCACCGTTCGGGTTCGGCGTGGTGACGGCGAGCTTCTCGGGCGGTGTGGAGTTCGGCCAGCGGGAGATCGAACGGCTCTGGAAGGACGGGCCCGGGCACGTCGGCCCCTACCAGTCGATCGCGTGGTTCTACGCCGCGTGCACCGGCCAGATCTCCATCGGCAACGGCCTGCGCGGGCCGTCGGGGGTGCTCGTGGCGGACGAGGCGGGCGGTCTGGACGCCTTCGCGGCGGCGGGCGACGAACTGCGCCGAGGTGCCAGGGCGATGCTCGTCGGTGGCGCCGAAGCACCGTTCTGCCCGTTCTCGGTGTGCTGCAACCTGGGGCTCGGGCTGCTGAGCACGGGCACGGACCCGGCCACCGCGTACCTGCCGTTCACGGCGCACGCGACCGGGTTCAGCCCGGCCGAGGGCGGTGCGATGGTCGTGATCGAGGACGAGGACGCCGCGCGGGGGCGAGGTGCCGAGGTACGGGCAGTCGTCGCCGGGCACTGCGCCACCTACACCGGCTCGCAACACCTCGACCTGTCCGCCGAAGGGCTGCGGCGGGCCGCGGAGGGCGCGTTGGACGAAGCCGGCCTCGACCCCGGCGACGTGGACGTGGTCTTCCTCGACGCGTTGGCCGATCCACGCGCCGACGACGCCGAAGCCAAGGCGGTGAGCCTGCTGTTCGACGAACGCGCCGACCGCGTGCCGGTGACCGCGCCCAAGACCGGGTACGGGCGCTGCTACGCGGGCGCGGCCGTGCTCGATGTCGCCGTCGCCGTCCTGGCGATGGAGCACGGCGAAGTGCCGCCCACACCGGGTGTGCGCGACTGCCGGTTCGACTTCGACCTCGTCACCGGAGCATCCCGCGCGGCCGACATCCGCACCGCCTTGGTCCTGTCCCGAGGCTTGTACGGCGGGAACTCGGCGCTGGTGCTCCGACGTCCGGAACCGATCAGAGGAGATGACTGACATGGACACGACCCTTTCCCCCGACGACCTGGCCGCCCTGATCAGCCGCTGCACCGGTGTCACCGTGACCGGTGAGCAGGTCACCGACTCCGCCCGCACCTTCGACGACCTCGGCGTCGACTCCCTCGGCCTGATGGGCGTCGTGGCCGAGCTGCAACGCAACCACGGCATGTCCCGCGACGTCGAACTGGAACCGAGCCAGTCGCCGCGGGAACTGCTGTCCCTGCTCGCCGGGAGGGCGTGACATGGTCGGGCACACCGAGAACGAGATCGTCATCGACGCGCCGATGGACTTGGTGTGGGAGCGCACCAACGACGTCGAGAGCTGGCCGGACCTGTTCAGCGAGTACTCGTCGGCGCAGGTGCTGGAACGGGACGGCAACCGGGTCCTCTTCCGGCTCACCATGCACCCGGACGCGAACGGCAACGTGTGGTCGTGGGTGTCCGAGCGCATCGCCGACCCCGCCACGAGGACGGTCACCGCGCGACGCGTGACGACCGGCCCGTTCGAGCGGATGGACATCCGGTGGACCTACGAGCAGGTCGACGGCGGCGTGAGGATGCGTTGGACGCAGGACTTCGCGATGAAGCCGGACGCGCCCGTGGACGACGCCGCCATGACCAAGCACATCAACGACAACAGCCGCGTCCAGATGGCGCTGATCAAGCAGAAGGTGGAGGAGTTCGCGTGCACCGCACCCTGATCGTCGCCCGGATGGTCCCGGACACCGCCGACAAGATCGCGGCGGTGTTCGCGGACTCGGACCACCACTCCGGCCTGGCCGACGCGATCGGGGTGCGGGCACGCAGCCTGTTCCAGTTCGGCGAGCTGTACCTGCACCTGATCGAGGGCGAACGGCCGTTGGCGGAGGCGGTGGCCGAACACCGCCACGACCCCCGGTTCAGGCGGATCAGCGAGGACCTGAGCCCGTTCGTCAGCGCGTACGACCCGGAGGCGTGGCGCGAGCCGAAAGACGCCATGGCGCACGAGTTCTACCGGTGGGAGCGGCATGTCTGACAGCGCAGGTCGGCACATCCCGGTGCTGGTCGTCGGCGGTGGCGCGACCGGGTTGTCCGCGGCGGTGTTCCTCGCTTGGTACGGCGTCCCGGCGCTGCTGGTGGAGCGCCGCCCCGAGCCGCTGGACGAACCGCGGGCACGCGCGCTGCACCCCCGCACCATGGAGCTCTACCGCGCGGTGGGGCTGGAGGACGCCATCCGGGAGGTGCGGTCGCCGATCGCCGGCCACGACGTCATCGCGCACGCCGAGACCTTGGCCGGCCCGGAGTCCCTGCGGCTGCCCCACTTCCTGGACGCCGACACCGGCTCGCTCAGCCCGTGCAGGTGGGCGACCATCGACCAGAACCAACTCGAACCGGTGCTGCGCGACCGGGCCGTGTCAGGCGGGGTGGACGTGCGGTACGCCACCGAGGTCGTGGCGGTGGACGACAGGCCGGACGGTGTCGTCGCGCTGCTGCGCTCCCGCCGCACCGGGCACGAACAACTCGTGCGAGCTGACTACCTCGTCGCGGCGGACGGGTCGCACAGCCCCGTCCGCCGCATGCTCGGCATCGGGCACGACGGCCCTGGGACGCTCGCCCGCAAGGTGAACGTCTACTTCGACGCCGACCTGCGTGAACCGTTGCGAGGGCGCAGGGTCATCCTGATGACCCTGCGCAATCCCGCCGTGCACGGCTTCCTCAGCCCGATCGACGGCATGAAGCGCTGGCGGTTGGCCATCTCGCTCAAGCCCGACCAGGACACCACGATCAGCGAGACCCAGAGCGTCCGGCTGGTCCGGGCGGCCATCGGCGTGGACACCCTGCCGATCGTCATCGACAGGGTGTCCGAGGTGCCGTGGGAGATCTCCGGCCGTGTCACCCGCCGGATGTGCACCGGCCGCGTCTTCGTCGCGGGCGACGCCGCCCACACCATGCCGCCGGTCGGCACGTTCGGTGTGGCGACGGGTGTGCAGGACGCGTTCAACCTGGCGTGGAAGATCGGTCTGCACCACCGGGGGCTGGCCGGACCCGGAGTGCTCGCGAGCTACGAAACCGAGCGCCTGCCCGTGGCGCAGCACACCACCCGGTTGACCGCGGAACGGTACTGCCTGGTCAACGGCGGCAGCGGCGACGCCCGGGAAAGCGCCGTGCGGCAACGGATGACGATGTTCGGCTACACCTATCTCGCCGGCGCTCTCGTGCCCGACGACGTCACGCCGCACCCGGTGGAGGATCCCGACCACCCGTCCGGCGCGCCGGGCACCCGCGCTCCGCACGTCCCGCTGGCGCACGACCGCGGCCCGATTTCGCCCACCGAGCTGATCGGCCGGGGGTTCGTGCTGCTCACCGGCTCCACCGGGTGGGAACGCGCGGCGGCCGAGGTCGCCGCCCGATCCGGTGTCCGCATCGACCACTACCGGATCGGCGACTCCCTGCGTGACACGACGGGCGCGTTCCACCGCCGTTACGGGATCACCGACAGCGGGGCCGTGCTCATGCGCCCGGACGGTTTCATCGCCTGGCGCACCCGGACGACCGACCCCGATGCCCTCGCCGGGGTGGTCGACCGCGTGCTGTTCCGCTGAACCCCTCGGTCGGTGGTCGAGGCTGGGTAATCCGGGCGGTCGGTTCGAGTTCGGTGAACGCGCCGGCTACCTGGGCAGGACATGCGCATCGGTCGTTCAGAGGCACGCCAGCGCAGGGAAGAGCCGGAGTGCGTTGTCCCGGTTGATACCGCCGCGCAGCCCAGCATCCAGCGCGGGATCGGCGTCGAAGGCCGCGGTCGTGCCGGCCAGTTGGGCAGTCGACGTCGCAGGCCAGTCGCTGCCGTAAAGCAGGTGCGTCGGACTCACGGAGGCCAGGAGCGTCGGCGTCGAGTGCGAGGACATCGGCGCTGCCGTGTCGTAGTAGAACCGGCGCAGGTAGTCGTCCAGCCTGCCCGGTGGGAGGGGCGGGTCGAAGCGGTCGGCGTTGAGGGTCACCCGGTCGGCGACGTAGGGCAGGAATCCCCCGCCGTGCGGCAGGACGACAGTGACGTTCGGGAAGCGGTCGAGCGTGCAGTGGACCACCAGGTTCAGCGCGGCCCGCGTGGTGTCGAGCGGGTAGTCGCACACGTAGCCCGGTATCCCCGGCACGACGGCCTGGTCGGGCGTGGTGCCGGGGAGGTCCGTCGGGTGCAGCACGAGGACGCTGCGCAGCGCGTCGAGCTCGGCCAGCAGGGGGTCGAAGGCCGGGTCGCCGATGTAGGTGCCGTCGCGTCCGTGCGTGAACGCCTGGCACCCCACCGCGCCCATCTCCGCACCGGTCCGCGCCGACCACACGTCGAGGTCCACGTCGTCCAGACGCACGCGCGACAGGAACGCGAACCGCCCGGGATGGGCGTCGGCCAGCTCGCGCACCTCGTGGTACGCGATCATGAGGCCTTCCTTGTACTGATCCCCGTCACGGTAGCGGGCCGCGGGCATCGCCACCGACAGGACCGCCGTCCCGACGCCGACACCATCCATTGCGGACAGCGCCGCGCCGACGTCCCACTCGGCCCACCAAGGCAGGGGCGAGAGGGTGACGACGCCCTGCTCCTCCGCCCACCGCAGCCACCGGGGCGGCGTGCAGTGGTGGTGGACGTCGATGCGCTGGCCCCGGTGCTCCTCCCCCGACGCCGACGCCAAACCACTGTGGACGAGCGAACCGACACCGCCCACTCCGCCGATCAGCACCGACCGCCGAGAGACCACGCCCACGACCGCCTCCTCGGTTCCCGCCACACCGCATCCGACTTCCAGGATCGAACCGCGCCCGCACACCACCCGCAAGGCCACCACCGCGACGGCACCCCTTCGTGTCCGCACGCCCAACTCCCCAGGACACCGCCACGGCCGTCCGGATCGATGCTGCCGTGACTGAGCGCCCGTCCCCCCGTTCGCTCCTCCGCAGCCTCGGTGCACCGGTGCGGCCCGACCTACCGGCACGTGCTGCGTCCGGCTGAAACGCCGCAGACGCGGGTGGAGCCGGCAGCACCCAGCGCACCGGCGCGGGAAGCCAACCCCGTGGCGGCGGTTCCTGCGCACACTATGGAGTGCGGGAACTCTGTACGGGGATGCTGAGCTGCGGCGATCGTGCACCCTGGGCCCCGGAACATGATCGTGAGGTATGGCGTTGCGACTGCTCCACCTGATCTCCGTCCGGCTGGGGCCGCCTGAGCTCACACCTCCAGGACCCGCCCGGCGGCTCCGCGCGTCGTCCCCCGACCACGTGCGACGCGTGGGAGACCCGGGATGAAGGTGGCGACGACCAGGGCGAGCAGCGCCGCCGCCGCGCCGGCCAGCAGCACGGCGGTGAACGCGGCGGGGTCCGGGACGGCGCGCCCGCTCACCGTCGTGGTCCCGGCGGCGAGGAGCAGTCCGGTCACCGCGCCGGCGGCAGACGTGCCCAACGACCGGCAGACCGTGCTGCACCAACGCAAAGCCGTCGCGGACGAGGTCGAGGGGATGCTCGATGCGCACCCTCTCGCCCCGGTCCTGATCTCGATGCCCGGCATCGGGGTCAGGACCGCCGCCCGCATCCCCCCGGCCAACAGCCCGGTCAGGCTCGCACGGCCGGGCAGCCAGAGAACTGGACATCCTGGATAGCAGACCCAACCACGACCATTGGGCATCGGGACGTCACCGCGAGCACGTACCGCACCCCAGCGGTACGGCGCTCGCCGACCGCCGCTCGCCGGTCAGCTCATTCTTTGGCTGCGACCAGGGACACAGGACGCGCTTTCGTCGCAATTGCCGCGGTAATGGCGCTGGTCACCGCCACGATCCCCACCGAGCCGATCGCGACGGCCACGAGGAGCGTCCAGGGGACCGCCACCACGGGCACGCCGATCGCCTTGTCGACGGCGCCGGCGATGCCGGCCAGGCCCACCCCGGCCACCAAGCACCCGAGCACCAGGCCGATGACCGCCACGGCGGTCGCTTCGACCACGGCCGTGCGCACCACCTGGGGCTGGGTCAGCCCGGTCACCCTGGAGACGGCGAACTCGCGGCGGCGTTCGGTTCCGGCGATGACCACCGAGTTCACCACGGCCATCAGCGCGTACAACCCGGCCAAGCCCATCAGCACCGTCAGGATCTTGACGTTGCCGGCCTGCGCGACCTCCGCACGTTCGACCGCCCACTCGGACACCCTCCGCACCTGGCTGACGCCCGCCTGCCCGATCCGCTCGGCGACGGCGTCCGGGTCGTGCCCCGGCGCGACCTGGACGACGGTCTCGGTCGGCGCCCCGGCCCACACCTCCCGCGGCAGGGCCTGGCGCGGGACCAGGAAGCTGTCCCCCGCCTCCAGGGTCTCCGGCAGGCCGCCGACCACGGTGAGCCGCAGCGGCTGCCCACCGATGTCGGCCGCGAGCACCCGGCCGGGTTCGATCCGGTCGGCGTGCCGCGCCGGGCCGGTGAACACCGTGGCGCCGGTGAGCGCGTCCAGGTTGCCCGTCGACGGGGGCAGGGTGTGCGTGCGCGCGTAGTCGGCCGCGTCCACTGCGATGATGCCGGTGTAGAAGTCCCTCGTGATCACCCGCTCGTCCTGCGCCTCCTCCACGGTGATCGTGATGTCCACGGCGTTCTGCCGTGAGGCGACGGCCACGCCCTCGATACTCGGCAGCCGTTCCGCCTCCTCGCCGGTGGAGGTCACGACGAGGTCGCCGTTCACGGATCGCTTGGCCTCTTCACCGCCGGCGGCGGCGAGTGAGGCGAAGGTGCCCGCCAGCCCGAGCAGCAGGGATACCAGCACGATCAGCGGTGAGGCGGTGGCCGCGCTGCGCCGCACTCCGTCCCGCAGGTTGGCCTGCGCCAGGCCGATCAGCGTGCTGCCGGGCACGAGAACCCCGAACAGCCATGCCATGAACGGCACGACCAGCGGGCTCAGCAAGCTCATGGCGACCGCGCCGAACATGGAGATCCCGAGTGCCGCCATCATCGCGCCGATCAGGTTGGCGCCCTGGGCCCACACCACCATGGCGATGGTGCAGCCCGCGAAGGACAAGCCGAACAGCCACCGTGAAGCGGTCATCACCCTGGCGGCCCCACCGGTCTCCTGCAGGGCTTCCAGGGGCCGGATCCTCGCCGCCCGCAGCGAGGCGGTGAACACGCCGGTCAACGCGACGCCGACACCGACGATGCCGGCGGTGATCACGGCCCACGGCCGCCACGGGACGCTGAAACTCTCCGGCAGCAGGCCTATCTCCACGAGCAGCCACGTCTGCGCGTACTTCGCGATCACCCCGAACGGCACGCCCAGCGCGGATCCCACCAGACCCAGCAGCAGGGACTCGGACAGCAGCAACGCCCGCAACTGGCCGCGACTCCCTCCGGTGAGGCGCAGCAGGGCGAGGTCGCGGCGACGCTGGGCGACGGTGAAGCTGAACGTCGAACTCACGATGAAGACCGCGAGGAACATCGCCAGGAACGCCGTCATGCCCATGACGGTCGCGGCGCCGACGAACCCCTCGCGCACCTGGTCCTCTGCCTGGCGGGACAGCCCGGGTGGGATCCGCGGGTCTCCGGTGGCCGCCAGGACCAGCATCGAAGCCTGCACCAGGGCGACACCGACAGCCACGCTGAGGATGGCTCCGATGAATAGCTCCCACCGCTCGCGGAACGTGCTGAACGACATCTGGAACACGGCTCAGCTCTCCAACCGCGCGAGCCGCTCGGCGACGTCGCGGACAGTCGGCACGTCCACGCGGTCCACGATCCGGCCGTCGGTCAGGAAGACGACCGTGTCGGCGCCGGCCGCGACCGCGGGGTCGTGCGTCACCATGACGATGGTCTGGCCCACGGTCTCCACCATGGTGCGCAGCAGTTGGAGGACCGTTCTCGCGGAACCGGAGTCCAGTGCGCCGGTGGGTTCGTCCGCGAACAGCACGGCGGGTCGGGAGATCATCGCCCGAGCGATGGCGACTCGCTGTTGCTGGCCGCCGGAGAGCTCACGGGGCCGGTGACCCGCGCGATCGGCAAGCCCCACACCGGCCAGCACCTGTCGGACCTCGCTCTTGGACACCCGCACCCCGGCGAGCTTCGAGGGGAACGCGACGTTCTGCTCGGCCGTCAGCGAACTGATCAGGTTGAAGCTCTGGAACACGAACCCGATCGTGCGCCGCCGCATCTCGGTCAGAACGCTGTCCGGCGCCGCGGTGATGTCGCGTCCCGCGAGCCGGACACGTCCGCGAGTGACCTGGTCCAGTCCTGCGGCACAGTGCAACAAGGTCGACTTGCCGGAGCCCGACGGGCCCATGATGGCGGTCCAGGTGCCGGTCGGGCAGCTCAGGCTGACATCGTCGAGTGCGGCCACACCGGTGTTCTTCGCCCCGTAGAACCGCGTGACCTGGTGCAGTTCCACGGCCGGGTAGCCGGGGGGCGGCATCCCCTGCCGGTGACCAGCGCCGAGGTGCTGATTCCAGGACATGACAAACCCCCGTTGTTCGTGACGGACAACCAGTGGCACGACTGTCGCGAGCCCCCTCCCGACCTGTCGCCCGCTTGCCTGGCTGTCGGTGGAACCAGCCAACCGCACGTCTCACGCGGGTGTCACTGTCCCTAACCTCCGAGTAGGAGGTAGAGGTTTCTCTACCTCCTCCGTCGAGACCGACGATCACCTCCACACCGGTGCTGACTACGTTGTGTGTTGTGTCGGTACGCAACGCACGCACGATCTGGGAATCGATGACGTTCCGCCGGTTCCTCCTGACCAGCTGGCCGTGGCGTGGCTTGTCGTTCGTGATCAGCACGCCGGTGGTGTCGGCGCTGGTCGGCGTGCCGGTCGCCGCGTTGTGCCTGCCGTGGGTGTACCTGGTCTTCCGGTTCCTCGGGACGGCGCCGATCGCGCTGGGCGAGGCGGTGTTGGCGGGGCTGGCCGGGTTGCTGATGATCGTGGCCGGGGGTCCGCTGGTAGCCCTCCCGGTGGCCCAGGTGGAGCGAGTGCGGTTGCGGCTGGTCCACGCCGACCCGGTGCCGTGGCCGCGCTCATCCGGGGACGGCGGCTGGTTCGGCTGGTTGCGCAACCGGTACACCGAGCCCGCGACCTGGCGGAAGCTCGTCTACCTGGCCGTGGTGACGCTGACGGCGCTCCCGAGCGCGGCGCTCGTCCTGACCATGACGATGGTCCTCTCGCTGATCGTCAGCCCGCTGCTGGTCACGCCTGGCAGAACCCTCGCGCTCGGTCTCGGGCGGGCGAGCACGGTGGCGGAGGCGCTGCCGTACTCGCTGCTGGGAGTGGCACTGTTCCCGGTGACGTTGTACCTGTTCGCAGGGCTGGCCGGGCTGCACGCGGCGACGGCCAGGGCGCTGCTGTCCGGGGTGTCGGACGAACGGCTGAGGACCGAGTTGGTGGAAGTCTCCCGGTCACGGGAACGCCTGGTCAACGCATTCGAGGTGGAACGGCGGCGGATCGAGCGGGACCTGCACGACGGGGCGCAGCAGCGGGTGGTCAGCCTCATCCTGCAGTTGGGGCTGGCGCAGCTGGAGATGCCGTCGGACTCCCCCGGCGCCGAATCGGTGGCCAACGCCCATGAACAGGCCAAGCAACTGTTGACGGAGCTGCGGGAGTTCATCCACGGGATCCACCCGCAGGCGTTGTCGGATCTGGGGTTGCCGGCCGCGTTGCAGGAGCTCGCGGACCGGTCGACGGTACCGGTGACGGTGGACTGCGCCATCCCGGAGCGGCCTCCCGGTGCGGTGGAAGGCGCGGGGTACTTCGTGGTGGCAGAGGCGTTGAGCAATTCGAGCAAACACAGCGGGGCCACCGAAATCGAGGTCACGGCGAAGCTCCGGCGCGACGTGCTCACGGTGGAGGTCACCGACAACGGGCGGGGAGGTGCGGACGCCGGGCGCGGTACCGGACTGACCGGTCTCGCCGACCGTGCCGCGGCTCTCGGCGGCACCTTGTCCTTGTCCAGCCCCATCGGTGGGCCCACCACAGTGCGAGCGGAGTTCCCGTGCAGCCCACGCAACCAGTGATCCGCACCGTTCTGGCCGAGGATGGTGCGCTGCTGAGAGAAGGGCTCGCGGCCCTCCTGGACCGGTTCGGGTTCCAGGTGGTGGCGGCCGTGGGAGATGCGGAAGCACTGATCACCGCGGTCGCCGAGCACAACCCCGACCTCGTCGTCACCGACATCCGGATGCCACCGGGGTTCTCCGACGAGGGGTTGCGGGCGACGGTGCGGTTGCGGCAGGAGCGGCCGGAGTTGCGGGTGGTGGCGCTGAGCCAGTTCGTGGAGACCAGCTACGCGTCCGACCTGCTGGACTCCGGCAGCGGGATCGGCGTCGGCTACCTGCTGAAGGACAGGGTCGGGGACGTGCGGGAGTTCATCTCCATCCTGCGCAGGGTGGCGGCGGGAGAGACGGTCGTCGACCCGCAGGTGGTGCGCAAGCTGTTGAAGCGCAGCAGCACTCCGCTGGCGACCCTGTCGAACCGCGAACGCGAGGTCCTCGGGCTGGTGGCCGAGGGTTATGCCAACGCCGCCATCGCGGAGAAACTCGTCGTCTCCGAAGCCGCGGTGAACAAGCACGTCGGCAACATCTTCACCAAGCTGGGGTTCACACCTGGTGATGACCGCAACCGGCGGGTGCTCGCGACACTCGCGTACCTGCGGGATGGGGCACAGCTCAATCGTCCGTGATCCAGCAGGCGGTGGAGGCGGTCTGCTCCCGAACTGCTCCCCAGAACGATCACCGGCCCGCAGACGATGATCCGCCTGCGGGCCGGTGACCTGCACAAACACACTGTGGGCGAATGATCCCGCCGACCACCAGGTGTTCCCCGTCCATCACATCTACCGCCGGCAACCACGGTCACCGCGGGGCGACGTCGGTGCAGTCGATCTTCTCGTCCGGGAGCCGGCCGGTGGTCAGGAACGTCACCGTCGCCTCGTCCACGCACGTGGAGCCCTGGTTGTAGACGTAGTGCCCGCCGTTGTCCGCGCCGACGAAGGTCGCTCGCTCGCCGAGGACCTGGTAGAGCCCGAGGCCGTCCTCCCACGGTGTGGCGTTGTCCCTGCGGTTCTGCAGGATCAGCGTGTTGCGCGGTCCCTTGTCCGTCACGCGGACGGGCTCTTCGACCGGCCTCGGCCAGAACGCGCACGCCCGGATGTTGGCGGGCATCCCCGCGGTGAGCGGCCAGGCCGCGCGGTCCTCGGCGGTGCGGCGGGCGTACTCGTCGACGTCGTCGGACCACGCCGCGTCACCACAGGTCAGTGCCAGGAACATGGTGGCCTGGTTGTCGGCCGGCACGCCCGGGATCGGCGGCGGTGCGGTGAACACGTGCCGCAGCACCTGGCCGTCCGCCTCAGCGAGCACGCCGTCGGCCAGCCCGACGGCGGCCTTCCAGAACTGCGCGAGCACCGGGAGGGTTTCGTTGTGCAGCAGGAGGCTGTAGGTGACGGTGCGCAGCATCGAACCCGTCAGGGCCAGTGAGGTGCCGGGGACGGGCGCGGGGGTGCGGTCGAGGCGGTCGGCGAGTGCGAGGTACTTCCGGGTCACCTCGTCGACGGTGCCGCCCAGTCCGAGCGTGGCGTGCTGCGCCGCGGCGACCCTTGCCGCGTCGGGGAAGCGTTCCGACATGGCCTTGCCCCAGTTGTCCGTCGCGTTGGCCCAGACCTTCGTGGGGTCGACGTTGCCCTCCAAGACCACCCGGTCGGCGCGCTCCGGGAACAGTGACCCGTAGACGGTGCCGAGGTACGTGCCGTAGGACTGGCCCCAGTAGGAGATTTTCTCCTCACCGAGCGCCGTGCGGATGCGGTCCACGTCGCGGGCCGTGTTGGCGGTGGTGAAGTACCGGAGCTTCTCGCCGGCGTTCGTCGCGCACCGCTCGGCGTCGGTGCGGGCGTGGTCGACGTTCGCGGTGATCGAGCCGTCCGCGGCCGGGTACGGGAAGAGACCGGCGAGAGACGGGTCGTCGAGGCCGCAGCTCTGCGGGGTGCTGTGCCCGACCCCACGCGGGTCGAAGCCGATCAGGTCGTAGGCCGCCAACACCGACGGCGGCAGGGTCGGCGCCACGACACCCGGTGTGTCCAGGCCGGACAACGCCGGGCCGCCCGGGTTGAGCAGCAGGACACCGCGGCGGTCATGGGCCTCTGCCGCCGGCAGCTTCGAGACGGCCACCTCGATCTTCTCGCCACCGGGGTCCCGGTAGTCGAGCGGAACCTCCACCGTTCCGCAGGTGAGCCGAGAGTCGCGACCCGCACCCTCGGCCAACACCGGGCACGTGCCCCACGTGATGCGTGGCGCGGCGGCCACCTCGGCGACGACCGGTGGTGCGTCCTCACTCGTCGCGCCTTCTTCCGCGTCGGCGTCACAGGCCGCCACCGCGGCGACGGTGAGCACCACCGCGATCACCACCCTGGTGAACCTCCGGGGGATACCGGCTCCCGCTGACCGTTGCATCGTCTTCAACGCCCTTGCCCTCCAGCTCTCGGCGTGCCGCGACGTACTGACGCCGTCGCCAGAAAACCTATGGAAGACCGCGGTGCCACGAATCCCCTTGGGGTGGACACTTTCCTGTAGTCCTCACGGGGGACAGCGGCCTGCGGCCAACTGGCCGTCGCCCGATGCGGGGCGCGCCGGACTGCCCGGCGCGGGCACCGCGGCTCGGTACCACGCGGTCGTCGTCGTGCCCGGCCATATCCCTGGTACGCGGGAAGATCTTGTCGTTCTCGCCGAACGTGCGGATCGCGAAGTCCTCCACCGGGTGCGGTGTCACGCCGACCAGAACCAAGTCCTCACCCCGCGCAACTCGGAGCTGGAGGATCAGACCCGACAACTCCACGCCGGCTGGTCGACGCCGATCCCGATGTGATCCCGCTGCCCGACCGTTCCCGACCAAGTCGACCGAACGATCATTCGCCTGATGTGCGGCCTGTCGTCGGTACCTGCGAGTGTGCCCAAGCCACGTACGGTTGTCCCCGGCCCGCTGACATAGCTGGTGGGGTCAGCGGCCGGTCGCGCCGTCTATCAGCTCACGGAGGATGTCGGCGTGGCCCGCGTGCCGGCCGGTCTCCTCGATCGTGTGGACCAGCGCCCAGCGGACGCTGGGAGCGGGACGCCCCGGCTGCGGTCGAGGGACCGGCGCGGCGAGGTCGATGCAACCGTCGAGCACCTCGTCGGCGCGTTCGACGGTCTCCCGGTAGCGGGCCACCACGTCGGCAACGCTGTCCGCCGGTGCGGCTTGGAACGTCGCCTGCCAGTCGGTGACCTCGTCACCGAGGAAGATCGCGCGCTCGACGAAGGTCAGGTGGTTGAGCAGGCCGAGCAAGTTGGTGCCGGACGGCACCGCGGCTGTCCGGACCTGCGGTTCAGGGGCGCCCTCGACCTTCGCGGCGATCGACGCGCGGAGGTAGTCGAGGAATGCGCGCAGGACCTCGGCTTCACTGCTGCCGGTCTTGGGCGGCGGAGTGTCACGGCGGCGTGTTCTGGCGGGCATGGCGGTCTCCTTCATGTTCTCGGGCGGCCCTGCCCTCCGGTCAGGCGGTGCGGTGAACGACCAGGACGTGGTCGATGACCTCGGCGGTCTGCCCGCTCGGTCCGGTCGCGATCCTGCGGGGCGTGTCGGCCCGCTCGACCGCCCACGTCGCCGCGTCCAGGGCGATGCCCGCGGCGATCTCGCGGGGGCTCGGGTACCGGATGTCAGGATCTTGGTTCCACGACCACGGCGCGGTCGAGCCGTGGTCGACGACCAGCAGCCGCCCGCCTGGGCGCAACGCGTGCGCGGCTGACCGCAGGAGCGCCACTCTGTCCAGGTCGAACGGGGTGTGCAGGTAGTGGGCGCAGATCAAGTCGAATTCACCGGATGGGAACGACGTGTGCAGGTCGTGCCGCACGGCGGCGACCCGGTCGCCGAGGCCGCGGACGCGGGCGAGGGCCGCGAGCCGCTCGACCGCCACTGCCGAGATGTCGACGGCCGTGACCTGCCACCCTCGGCCCGCGAGCCACAGCGCGTCGCCACCGTCGCCGCATCCGAGGTCCAGGGCATCGCCGAGTGGCAGACCGGCGACCGTCTCGGTGAGCCGGGCATTCGGTCGCGGGCCGGTGGCTGCCGGTCGAGACACATGCACTTCGTCCCAGAACGTGACCGCGTCAGCAGCGCTCATCAGGACTCCTTTCGCCTGTATGGGCCCAGCTCACCAGGCGCGCACCGAACCGGCACGGAAACTTGCGGTTCCGGCAAGATGGTCTGATGGACCAGGAAACCAACGAGGTGCTCGACGGGGTGGGGCCGCGACTTCGCGCGCTTCGTCGTCACCGCGGCATCACCCTCGCCGACCTCGCGACGACGACCGGCGTGTCGGAGAGCACCCTGTCCCGCCTGGAAAGCGGTCAGCGCCGCGCGACCCTGGACCTCCTGCTGCCGTTGGCCCGCACCTACAACGTTCCGCTGGACGACCTCGTCGGCGCCCCGCGCACCGGCGACCCCCGCATCCACCTCACGCCGATCCGCCGGTTCGGGATGACCTTCCTACCCCTGTCCCGGCGGCCAGGAGGGGTACAGGCGTTCAAAATGATCATCCCGGCGCAGCCCGAACCACTCGAACCGACCCCGCAGACCCACGATGGCTTCGAATGGCTGTACGTGCTCAACGGACACCTGCGACTGGTCCTCGGCGAGCGCGACCTGACACTGCCACCCGGTGAGGCAGCCGAGTTCGACACGTCCTCGCCGCACTGGCTGGGCAGCGCCGACGACGGCGCGGTCGAGCTACTCATTCTGTTCGACCCGCAAGGGATGCGCACACACATCCACGCCGACCCCCACCGCCTCCCATAGCTCCTCGACGTTCCGGACTGCCGCCGATTGACGGCGAGACCAGACCGGTATGACACCAGACGTTCGACTGCTCCACTAACAAGCCGAACACACAGCGAATTCAACGCCACGGGTCCGTACGTAGACGTTCGGCGCTACCGTCGGCCGGTCCTGTACCGACCGCACCGCCTCGTAGGCCGCCCGCCAGGTTGTTCCGCGAGGTCGACGTGTCGGGGTGGTCAGGGGCGCTGAGGCGTTGGCTGTATGCCGTTACGGCATTCCCGATGGGCACGCAGGTAGCCGATCTTGACGGCGGGTGGGTTGGTCCGGCTGGTTGTCGCTTCGGTGTGGCGAACGGGGCAAGCTGTACCGATGGACGTGTCACCGGCGATACCCGCGATCGTGTCGGCGAAGCCTGACGGGTGGCGGCTGGTGTTCCTGCCGAGTGCGGCCCGTCATCTGGGCGGCAACGCGGCGGCCGGGCTCGTCATACCAGCGGTGATAACGGTTCCGTTCACGATGGTGCTGGTGCTTGCCGTGTGGGGATTCGTCGGGGGTACGGCCGCCTGGTACACGGTGCTTGTGCTGTTGGGCGTGCTGGTCTTGCTCGGGCTGGCGCTGTCTGTGTTCGTGGTCGTCCACGAGTTCGCCGCGGTCCGCTGGGTCGCGCTGTGCCCACGGGAGGCTCCGGAGTTTCTTCTGGTCAAGCGGATTTTCGGGGAAACTCGGGTGCCGATGGGGGAAGTGCGACGGGTCACCGTGCTCCACCGCGTGAAGATGGGAAAACCGACCGGGGTCGATGTCGTCTTCCACACCGCGACCGGGGACATCAGCTGCCCGAGGGTGGGTGACACGGCGAATCTCGCAGAGTGGCTTCGGGACGTGCTCGTGGGCGTCGAGGTCGACCGCACGCGGATCGTCGACCGGCTTCACCTGACGCGTGACCAGTGGTGGCCGTATGCCAGGGTCGCTGCCGAGTGGGGTGTGCCGGTCGAGGCCGTGGGCGCGCTCGTCGACCATCTCGGCGTCCGCAGTCACTTCTTCACACCCCGTGTCGGGGCCATGCACGGGAACAACCAGGGCGTGAACCTGTACGACCCGGATGACGTCCAGGAGATCACCGATCAGCTGGCGGAACCGTCGGCGGAACGCAAGGTCGCTGCGTTGATGCTCCAGCGGCTGACCAGCCTGGCGAAGAACGCCGCGGGGGACAAGCCGGCGGAGGACAAGTCGTCCGAGGTGCTCGGCGAGGTGATGCCGGATGCCGAGCTCGCTCGCCGGTATCGAGCCGCGCTGGCCTTGACCTCGCTCGGGGAACCCGACGCTTACGTGGCTCATGCACAGTATTCGCTCTGCCAGGCCGTGCGCGGGGAGCCACTACCGCCGGAGGGCACCGAGGTGCCCGACGATTTCCCGACGGTTCTCGCCGAGACGCTGGCGACAGCGCCCGTCCTGAGGCTCACGAGATCTGGCTGAAGCCCTCGGATAATGCCTGCTTCGTCCCGGTACCGATTGAGTGCCACTCCACGCTCACATGTAACGGTTAAAGCCATTCGGTCTCTCGAGCGGCCCGGTTTCGTCGTCGCCAACGTGCACGTGGCGGTGTCCGGAGGCAACGTTCTGCCGCTGCACCCTTGTCCCGGTGACTGAGGTTGTGACACGGTAGGCCGAATGGCCGACATGCCAGGTACGTACGGACTACAAACCTGGGGATGCAGGAGGCGGACTCATGCGCGTCCTTCGGCGGATCACAGTGGCCACCGCGTTGCTGATGAGCATGACCGCCGGGAGGGCAGATCGGCCGCCGACGTCTCGGCGAACGCGCGCATCGCCGCGAGGTCGGATCGGACGCCGCCAAGGGCGACTCCTGGAATGCGAACGACACGCTGGACAAGGTCTTCGGCTACTACACCGGTACCTCTGACTGCGTGCAGACGACGCGTGCCGCGCAGAACGAAGGCGTGGTCACGGCCGAGACGCTTCTGTCCCACACCGGTTCGCAGCGATGGCGCACCACGGCAAGTTCAGCGCTCACCGTGGCGAAGTTCGCCCGCGGCCTCGGGCTCTGACCCTGTGTTCGCCGATGGTCTCGTCCTTGTCGTGAGTCAGAGCCGTATTCCATCACCCGTAACGGTCCGGTTGATGTGGCCGATCCCCGAGGCATGCGCGTCCCCTCGGCGTTACTCGTCTCGGTCGCCACGCTCGTGATCTTCGGCACTGCGTGCACCGCGACGACACCGGGCACCCCTCAAGCTGCTCCGACGACGGTCACGATGGTCTCCACGGTGACCGTTACCCCCACACCACGGACTCGGCGGGTGTTCGACACGCAGGTTGTCGAGCTCGGCGTCGGCAGCGTCCTGCGCGATGACTACAAGTTTTCGGGGGTGAAGACAGTCGAGTGCCCGGAGGATCAGCCCGTGGTGGTCGGGACGTCGTTCGTGTGCGTGGTGCAGCTCGACGGGCGGAGCAAGGAAGTCACGGTGACGGTCAAGAGCGGAGACGGCGAGTACGAGGTCGGCCAGCCCCGTTGAAGGCCGGCGCCGACCTCCGACCCGACCGCAGGTCGATCACCTGGAGAAAGGGAACATGACTACGAACGAGCAACAGCGCCTGTCCCGCCGCAGGGCCACCCGCGAGATGCTGGAGGCGGACGCCTACGCGGACGCGCTGGTGAACACTTTCCGCGACACCCCGCACGAGCGCGAGGCGGCGCGGTTGGCGCAGTTGGTCGCCGACTCCGCCGTGGACGCCTCACGCCTCCACCGCGGAGCCGACCGAGACCCACGCGCAGCCGAAGGCGCGGAAGCCGCCAGGGTGAAGGCGAAAGCCGAGCGGCAACGCGCGGAGGAAGCCGTGCAGCGGTGGTTCGACGAGAACAACCGCGCACGCGGCGGCTGACGGCGGACATGCTCCGCGTTCAGGTCAGCCCGAGACAACGCCGGTGGTACAGCGTCGTCGGGCCGAACCGCACCGCTTCCGCCTCCCGCGACAGCTTGCCGCACACCGCGCACTCCGCCGGGACCACGTTGCCGTCCGGGGGTCATGACGCGCACGGTGTCCACGTCCAGCGCCCCGACGAACACCTCCTCCGCAGACTCCCGCACCACCGCCGCCTCCGCCAGCTCGGCGCGCGACAGCCGGGCGCGGCACGTCCGCTACGCCATCATGTAGGCAACCGAACACCTTCGGTTCAGATACGTCGCGAGCCTACGAGAGCCGCCGCGCTCAGCAGGTGAACAGCTGAGACGGCGGAGTCGTGTGGTCGAGCCGTTTCACGTAGGCGTCCCCGCCGATGGCGGCGCGCTGCGCACACGCCTCGTCTTGGGTGGCGAAGGTGCCGTAGTACACCGCGTAGATGTCGGCTCCATCGAGTTGCTTGCGCAGCGAGCCGCACCCGGTCGTCGGCGTGTGCAGGTACCGCGCGCCGGGGTGGTCGGACAGCAGCCGCTGGACGTCGGTGCGGTATCCCGCCGGTTCGACGGCCGCCCCGACGAACGTGACGTAGGCACCGTCACAGGTGGGCGCGCTCATCGGCTCGGCCAGCCCGAGGTCCGCGCTCGGGGGCGCCACGACGGACGGCGGCACGCTGACCGGCGGTGGTGGGGTTGTCGTCGGTGCTGCCGTTGTCGCCGACGAGGGCGTCGGCGTCGACGACGTGGTGGTCTCGGCGCCGCTCGCCGGGGTGAACCGCTCCGCTCGCGCCCCGTCGGCGCTGGTCGCGGTCCCCGGCGTCGACCGTCCGGCGAGGCTGACCGTCGCGCTCACCGCGGCCGTCGCCAGCACGACTGTCACGGCCGCGACCAGCCACGGCGTCCGCCGAGGCCGTGCAACCGCGTGCACCAACGTCGGCCGGGGCGCGACCGGCGGCAGCGGGGCGGGCAGCGCAGGTCCGGCGAGCGCCGCCCGCGCGGCGGCGGCCAGTTCGCCCGCGCTCGCGAAGCGGTCGGCCGGGTTCTTCGCCATCCCCCTCCCGATGACTGCGTTCAGGGCGGGCGGCAACCCGGGTCGCACCGCGTCAAGCGAGGGTGGCGACTGGTTCAGGTGCGCGCCGATCAGCGACGCGGCGGTGGTGCCGAGGAACGGCTTGCTGCCCGTCAGGCACTCGTGGAGGAGGCACGCCAGCGAGTAGACGTCCACCCGGTAATCGGTGGGGCCACCGCCGAACCGCTCCGGCGCCATGTAGTCCAGCGTGCCGATCGCGGCACCTGTCCCGGTCAGCCCCGTCGTCGCGTCCAGCGCCTGCGCGATCCCGAAGTCCACGAGATACGCGAACCCGGCATCGGCGATGAGGACGTTGGACGGCTTCACGTCCCGGTGCACCAGGTTCTGCGCGTGGGCAGCGCCGAGCGCCTGCGCGACCTGTTCGACGATCCCCACTGCTTCACCGGGGTCGAGCGGGCCGCCGTTCCGCAACCGCGCGGCCAAGTCCTGCCCGTCGACAAGCCGCATGTCGAGGTACAGCCGCCCGTCCAGCTCACCGTAGGCGTGGATCGGGATGATGTGCGGCTCCTGCAACCGCGCCACCGCGTGCGCCTCCCGCCGGAACCGCTCCCGGTACTCCTCGTCCTCCGCGAACCGCGCGGCGAGCAACTTCAGCGCGACCATCCGGTCGTGCCGGGTGTCGTAGGCACGCACCACCTCACCCATCCCACCTCGCGCGATGAGCGACTCCACCCGATAAGGCCCACACTCCCAGACCACCGAACACCCCCTCCGGCCCTCGTACCGCGCCTGACCACCCACACGTCGGGCCACCCCGCCCGTTCGTTACAAAGGACCAGCGCCAGAAACCCACCAACACCGGACCTCGAGGACGCGGGTAGTCGCGCACGGTTCCTGATCCCTCGACATCCGCCGACGACAACGACTGGGCGGCATCCTCAACGAGTACCAACGCGTCGCCTGACCTGTACGGACGACATTCTCGGCAAGCACACCGTCGACGGCGAGCTGAAAAGGTCCAATAAGTACGTATACGCAAGAACTCCTACCCCGATTGTCCGCTTCGTGAGCGCTGTCGACGCTTGACGAGTCGGCCAGGCCCCTACACCCGGCCCCAGTCAAGCAAGGGGGTGTCGGAACATCGCCGACCGGCCTCCGGCTGACATGGCCGCTGAAGTCCCGCGGACCGCGTGTGCCGCCCGACCGAACGTCGGTCTGCGCACGAAGCCGTCACGGCACATCACCATGCCGCGGCGGTGGGTTGAGTCGTTCCCTGCTACGGCTGAAGGAGTCTGGTTACGCATGTCCGCTTCACACGCAAGAGGCAAGCGCATGGCCGGTGTGCGCACCGGCCTCGCCTCGACCATGGCGTTGGCACTGAGCGTCGTCGGCGCCGGCGCCGCACAGGCGACCGAGGGGCAGATCCTGAGCGGAGGTGCCCGAGGTGCCGTCGACGGCAGCTACATCGTGGTCCTGGACGGTGTGCCGTCGACGGCCGCGAGCGCCCAAGCCGCGGTCTCGGCGCAGGCCACCGACCTGGCCGGCGAGTACGGCGGCGAGGTCTCGCACGTCTACTCCGCCGCGCTACGTGGCTTCTCGGTGCGGATGAGCGAGCGGCAGGCCAAGCGGCTCGCCGCCGACCCGGCGGTGCGCTACGTCGAGCAGAACGGGATCGCGCGTGCGACCGAGACGTGGGGCTTGGACCGCGTCGACCAGCGGGACCTGCCGCTGGATGACGGCTTCACCGCGCCGAACGACGGTTCCGGCGTCACGGCCTACGTCCTCGACACCGGCATGGACTTCCGCCACCCCGATCTGGAGGGTCGGGCGAGCAGCGGTTACGACTTCATCGACAACGACAGCGACGCGAGCGACTGCCACGGTCACGGCACCCACGTGGGCGGCACGATCGGCAGCAAGACCTACGGTGTGGCGAAGAACGTCGAGCTGGTCTCGGTCCGGGTGCTGGACTGCAACTCGAGCGGACCGTGGGACAAGATCATCGCGGGTATCGACTGGGTGACCGACAACGCCCCGCAAGCCGCCGTGGGCAACATGAGCCTCGGCGGCAGCCGGGCCACCGCCGTGGACCAGGCCGTGACCAACTCGGTCAGGGCCGGTGTCGCGTGGGCCATCGCGGCCGGCAACAACGGGCAGAACGCCTGCAACGTCAGCCCCGCCGCCGCGGAAGGTGTGCTCACGGTCGCCGCGACGGACAACGGTGATCGCCGCAGTGTGTGGAGCAGCTCGTCGTCGTCCAACTACGGCAGCTGCGTCGAGCTGTTCGCGCCGGGCAGCAACATCACCTCTGCCACCAAGGGCGGCGGAACCGCTGCCTGGAACGGCACGTCGATGGCC
The DNA here is from genome assembly GCF_040673975.1 of Actinosynnema sp. NPDC050801. NCBI lineage: Bacteria > Bacillati > Actinomycetota > Actinomycetes > Pseudonocardiales > Pseudonocardiaceae > Actinosynnema > Actinosynnema sp. NPDC050801. The sequence continues at coordinate 278,473 of NZ_JBFAQZ010000010.1, forward strand.
ACTCCGCACGTGGCCGGTGCACTGGCGCTGGTGACAAGCGCCAACCCGGGCATCTCGGTGGCTGACGCCAACGCCAAGGTCCTCGACACGGCGACCGTCAACAAGGTCTCGGACCCGAAGGACTCGCCGAACCGGCTGCTGTACGTCAAGGACCTCGGGGCCCGTGACCCCGGTGCGCCCACGGCGTCGTTCACCGCGAGCTGCTCGTCGACGACTCCCTCCTGCTCGTTCGACGCGTCGGCCTCGTCGGACCCGGACGGCACGGTCTCCTCGTACGCCTGGGAGTTCGGCGACGGCAAGACCGGCAGCGGTGTCAAGCCGTCGCACACCTACAGCACGGCGGGCGCCTACACGGTGAAGCTCACGGTCACCGACAACAGCGGCAAGACCGCCACCACGTCGAGGAGGGCCGTCGCCGGTCCGCAGCCGCCGACGGCGTCGTTCACCGTGTTCTGCCAGCGGACCGTCTGCTCCTTCGACGGCACCGCGTCGAGCGACCCGGACGGCGACATCGCCTCGTACACCTGGAACTTCGGGGACGGTCAGACCGGCAGCGGTGTCAAGGTCAGTCACACCTACGCGAGCCGGGCGGCCACCTACACCCCCGAGCTCACCGTGACCGACCGCGCCGGCAACAAGAACTCCATCGTCGGCAAGCGGATCCAGTGCAACACCTACGGCACCTTGACGTTCTGCCAACCGCTCTACTACTGACAGCACGTCGTCCACGTGTCGAGCGGCGCTTCCGGACGGCTTCCGGGAGCGCCGCTCGCTCCCAGTGAGAACTCAACCGAGGCGGTCGGCGCGCAAGTGAGCGCGCGACTTGATCCCCAGCTTGCGGAACAGCCGAGCCACGTGCTGCTCGACCGTCCGCGACGACAGGAACAGCTTCTCGGCGATCTCGCGGTTGGTCCGCCCGTCCGCGACCATGCGTGCGACCTCGACCTCCCTGGGTGAGAGGTCGTTGCCGTACCCCCGCCGTCCCCGCCGAGCCGGTTTCGCGCTGCCGAAAGTGTGCAGGGCGTGGCGGCAGCGGGCGGCGTCCTGCGACGCACCGAGCGCGTCGAAGGTCTTCACCAGGTCCGTGAGCAGCTCGACCGCCTTCTCCGGATCGGACGGCACCAGGACCGTCGCCTCACGTTCCCTGGCGATGGCGGCGAAGTACGGCGCGGGCATCGCCTCGTAGCGTGCGACGGCCTCCCTGAAGTGCCCGACGGCCTCGGGCAGTTCACCCCGCGCCTCGGCCAGCGCGCCCCGGCACTGCGCGAGCGCGGCGAGCACGGCGGGCGCGTCGCGGTCGGCGATGCCTTCGGCGACCTCGTCCACCAGCCGTTCGGCTTCCGCGATCCGTCCGGCGGCCGAGTAGGCGACGACCGCGACCGGCGCCAGCAAGCCGACCCAGGGCCGGTCGGCCGCCCGCCGCACCGCGGCCAGTCCTCGATCGACCTCCGCCGCCGCGTCGACCACCGCTCCCCGTTGCAGCAGGATCGAAGCCATGCCCGCGGTCCCGCTGATCGCCACCGGAGCGATCGCGTCGCACGGGTCGTGAGCGCCGGTCCTCCCGAAGTGCTCACCCGCCACCGCCCAGTCCCCGCGGGCCGCGGCGAGCCAGCCGAGCACCAGCTCCAACTCGCCGGTCATGGCGGTCACGTCGCGGTACTCCTCGATCAACCCGCTCGCCCGCTCCGCCAGACCTTCCCACCGACCGGTGATCCAGTCGAGTCGCGCCTCGGTGGTCCGACCGTTGCTGACCACGTACGACGCGCCGCTGTCGGTCGCGAGGCGCAGTCCGTCGTGCAGGAAACGAGCACCCAGGTCGAGGTGGCCGAGCCACACGCACGCGTCGGCGACGTTGCACCGCAGCCGAGCCAGGTGCTGCTGACCACCGAGCGTGTCCGCGCGCTCGGGCACCTCGTCCAGCCCTGTGAGGTACCCCCGGTGCAGGCGGTACGCCAACTCGTTGGCCAGCAGGGAGATGCGCAACTCGCCCGTCGCGGTCGCCAAGTGGGTCGCAGCGCGTCGTCGCCACCTCTCCAGGTCCTCCGGCGGAGCTGTGCCGAGGTACGGCATGGACAGCACGGCGGCGGCGCGGGCGACGAGATCGGGCCTGTCCGCGAACTCGTCGATCGCGCGTTCGAGCTCGGCCCGACCCTCCCGGACATGGCCGATCTGGCGGACCAGCAGCGACGCTCGGTACAGGCGCACTTCGCCGCGTACCGACGTGGCCAGGCGCGGGTCGGCCAGCAGGCGCTCCAGCGTCTCTGTCGGATCCCGCTGGTCCAGCCCGGTGTTGGCGATGCGCCCGAGCTTGATCGCCAACCGGTCGACCACTTCGGCGGGCAGCACCGGCACGGCGAGCAACCGCTGCAGCAGCGTGGTCGCGGTCGCCGCGTCACCGGAGTCGATCGCCCGGTCCGCCGCCGCCTCACCGTAGGTCAACCAGTCCACCGTCCGGCCGGCACGCTCGCTGTGCCCGGCCAACTGGACCAACGGCCTCGGTTCGACGTGCTCCAGCGCGCCGACGGCACGGTCGTGCAGACCGGCGCGCTCCGGAGCGCTGATCGTGTCGTAGACGGCCTGACGGGCCAGCATATGCCGGAACCCGTACCTCAACCCGTCCACCTCGTGCAGGACGTGCCCGTCCACGGCGTGAGCGAGCGTCGCCCGCACCCGCTCCACCGGGACACCACCGACCTCGGCGAGCAGCTCGGCGGGCGCGGGCGCGCCGAGCACCGCGGCCGCCTCGACCAGGCGGACCGTGGCGGCGGGCAGGGTGGCCAGGCGATCGGCCATCGCATCACGCAGCAGCACCGGAACCCTGACCGCGTCGAGCAGCCGTTCGGCCCGCACGCTGCCCGCGTGCACGGCGCCTTCGGGGTCACGCAGGGCGCGCAACATCTCCTCGACGACGAACGGGATGCCCGCGGTCCGCTCGTGCAGCCGGGCCGCGAACTCCGCCGACACCTTCTCCGCGCCGAGGATCGCCTCGGTCAGCCCGCGCACACCGTCCACGTCCAGCGGCTCGATCTCCAGCACCGCGACCAGGCCGCCGGCGGCGGAACGGAACTCCGCGCCCAACGGGCTGCCGCCGGACAGGTCCTCCCGCCGGTAGGTCAGGACCATGCTGAGGTTGGCGGGCGGCCCACCCGCCAGGAAGCGCAGCAGTTGCCGCGTGCCGTCATCGGCCCAGTGCAGGTCCTCGACCACGAGCAGCACCGGACCGATCGCGCCGAGGAGTTCCCGCACCGCCCGGAACAGCCGGTGCCGCTCAGCCCGGGGATCGCCGACCGGCGGCAACGGGGCGGGCAGCTCGGCGGCGATCTCGGGCAACAGCGGAGCCAACGCGCCGATCACCGGATTCAACTCCCGCTGCCGGGCCAGTACCCGTCCCGCACCCCGCAACGCCTCCAACAGCGCACCGTAGGAGAACGGCTCGCCGACCTGCCGGCAGTAACCGACCAACGGCAACACCGCACCCAGGTCCCCGGCGAGCAGCTCGGACACCAACCTGCTCTTGCCCACCCCCGCCTCGCCCTCGAGCAGGACAACAGCGGGACGGCGCACGACGACCTCACGCAACGCGGCCAACTGCTCGCCGCGCCCGATGAGGATGGGTGAGCTGGTCCGGAACCAACTGCCGCGCCCTTTCTCCGAACCGCCATCCCGTCGCATCACCACACCTCCAAGGCGCACCGACCGACGTCACCAGGTGCCGAGCTTAAACGAGCGCGCCCGCACGGTGACGGCGCCGACCAGGGCGATCGACCCGGATGCCGGGTACGGCTTCGATCAACGGACCACACTGGGGCGTTTGGGTCGAACCGCCACCCGGGGACCAGTTGGCGCATGGCGGTGGCGTCGTCCCAGGCGCGGCATGATGACCGGCTGTGCTGCTCTGACTGGCCTACCTCGGCGTGACCAACGTCTTCGCGTTGCTGCGCCTTCTGCCCATGAGCGATCAGGACAAGGACGTGGAGATCCTGGTGCTGCGGCACCAAGTCACGATCCTGGAACGCGAACCGGGCAAGGGCCGTCCGCGGTTCTCTCCCGGCGACCGGGCGTTCCTCGCGGCACTGCTGCACCGACTTCCCGTCGACACGCTTCGCCGGCTCCGACTGCTGGTCCGTCCGGAGACGGTGCTGCGGTGGCATAGAGATTTCATCGCGCCGCCGTCACGCAGCCTGTGGGGTCTCAGAACTCTGCACTGGTGCGCCGAGCTGGGGTGATCGTGCGCCATGAACCAAAGGGACATGACTGAGTGGCGTGGAATTTCGACTACCACGCCCGACTCCTCGGTTGGCCGTTCTGCTCGAGGGTCATCAGTGACAAAAATGCCCAATTACCGGCGCCGCGGCACGTGGTCGCCGTTACATGCCGGACCAGCCCACGCCCCCGGACCGGCTCGATCACGTAGTGATCGCCGCACCTGTGCGTCGACTCTTCCCTACCGCCGCTCGATCACCGACCGGTGACACCGGGCACCATCCCGCGACGACGCCGGCACCGGCCACAAGGAAGTGGATCAGCACACGGCGGACACCCGACCGCTCCCGGCGAGACATCGCACAAGCTCCAACCGACCCGAACGGCAATTAACCGCACCCGCGACCTCTTCGGTGCGGTACGAAGTGTTCACCACGACACTCCGCATGTCGATTAAAGCCGTAGATGCTCGATCAGCAATCTTACCACCGGAGACCGACGAATCCGACCACACATGCGATGTTCTCCAAAGGAGGCCTGCTCCCAAACTACTCCCCGGGCCGGTGACCTGCACGAACATACTGTGGGCGATACTTGGATCGCGGGTGCTGAGTACGACCGTTGGAGGGTCACTCTGACTGTCGGCGAGGAACAGCGCCTTCGCCGCTGACGTGCTCGTTGATGGTCCGCTGCTGTGGGAACGGCTGCTCCCTGTTGTCGTGGACGGCATCTCGATGCCTGTACAGAGTGGCGTGCGGTACAACGGCCCTCGTGCACAACGAACTGACCGGGAACATCCAGAGGGTCAGTTTCACGCGTCGGTCGTCGACAGCATGTCCCGGGTGATCGTGTCCCTGCTGTACAGAGCGGCTCGGAAGCTGCTGTCCACCCCGCCGGCGCTGCTGCGCAGCGGGGCCGCGAAGGACGTCGAACCTCGCTGACCTGCGGAGGATCGTGCGTAGATCATCCACGGGGGCGCAGGCGGCGGGACGTGAAGCGGTTCGCCGTCAGAGGAGTGACGGCAGCACGTGCTCCTCGGTGACCATCAGGCCCGTGGTGGTCATGGTCTTGGCCAGGTCGGGATCCCAGTTAGCCTCCGCGGGGCCGTTGTTCAACGTCGGCAGTTCGACGCCGCGGGCGATCAGGGTGGTGACGGCCTCGCGGTAGTCGTTCGCCGACATGCGCCACGCCGTGCCGTCGGTCCAGGCGAGGATGTCGTTGGTCGCGCGGACGCCGTCCGGTGTGAAGTCGTTGTGGCAGCGGACCGCCTTGCCGATGAGGTGGTGCTTGGCCTGTGCGGTGAGGCCGTTCGGGAGCACCATCAACGGTCCGGGCACGCCGGATTCGAGCAGGCGTGGGCTGCGGACAACGGTGATCTCCGGGGCCTCGAGGGTGTCGTTCAGCGTCAGGTAGCCCTGGGAGGTCAACACCGGGTCGCTATAGGCGTCCCTGAGGATTCCAGCCTGCTCCCAGGTCGTGCCCATGAGTTCGAGCGCCTTGCCCACGATGCGGGCGAGCGGCCGTCCGTCGTCGAGGTCGTTGCCGGCCAAGGCGTACCGGGTCGTGGTCGGACCGAGCTTGCCGAGTACCCAGGCCGCCTGGTTGGCGAGCATCGGCAACGCCGGTTGTGGGATCTTGCCGTACCGGCGCACGTGCGCGATCCACGGTGCGGCCCACGGTTCGTGCAGCAGGTTGTGCTGACGCAGTGCGAACTTCAGCACGGCGTCGGCTGTCGAGGCCTCCTCGGCCGTGGACATGCCGATCGGCCTGCCGTGCAACGCTTCCAGCACCTCGGTCAGCGTGCTGCCGTGCGCACGGACGTGCTCGTCCAGACGCGCCAGCGAGATCTGCCGGCGGGCCGGGTGCGCGACCGGCTTGCGCAACAGTTCGGTGAGCGCCGCGGCGGTCTTCTCGTCCTCGACGCGAATGCCGAACGCAGACCGGCCGCCACCCTCCAGGGTCTCGCGGGCCAGCCGCCACAGCTCGGCGAGCTCAGGTTGGTCCAAGTTCACCGTCCGAGCCTAGTTTCGCGATCCGGAGCGCGCGCACGCCAGCCTGAACACTCTTCGTAGCCGGCGAGGGTGGGCACGGCCCATGTGGTGAACCTTGTGTATGCCGATAACCTCATCCATGCAGGTGAGAAGCGTGAGCAGGCCAACAGGTTCGGGCAGCCCGTAGAGTGCTGGTGATCCACAGTCTCGTCACTGACAGGCATGATGACCGACTGTGCTGCTCCGACTGGCCTACCTGGGCGTGACCAACGCTTTCGCACTGCTGCGCCTGCTGCCCCTGAGCGACCGGGACAAGGACACGGAGATCCCGCCGCGGCGCCACCAGATCATGGTCCTGGAACGCCAACTCGGAGACGCCCGCCCACGGTTCTCCTTCGCCAACCGGGCATTCCTCGCGGCACTGCTGCACCGACTCCCGGTGCAAGCGCTTCGTCGACTCCAACTACTGGTACGCCCGGAGACAGTGCTGCGGTGGCACCGCGACCTCCTCCCCCGCCGCCACGCAGCCTGATCCAGACCCAAGCGGCCCGGCCGACCACGAACCATCCGCTCGATCCGCCTTCTCCTGCTGCGCCTGGCACAGGACAACCCCACCTGGGGGCTACCGCCGCATCCGCAGGTGAGATCATGTGGCCGACTTCTGGCCCCCACAGCATCTCCCGCGACGGCACCAGCCCAGGTCACAAGGAAGCGGACCAGTACGCGGTGACAGCCGATCCGGCCCGGCAAGACGTCGCACAGGTCGACCAACCGACCCGAACGACAGTCAACCGCACCCGTGACCTCTTCGGTGCGGTACGAAGTGGTCACCGCGACACTCGGGATGTCGATCAAGGCCATGGATGCGCGACCAGCGGTTTCATTACCGAAGACAGACGAATCCGACCACAAATGCGAGGGCTCTCAAAGGAGGCCTGCTCCCAAACTGCCCCCCAGAACGATCAGCGGCCCGCAGACGGTGATCCGTCTGCGGGCCGCTGACCTGGAAAAACAAACTGTGGGCGATACTGAGATCGAACCAGTGACCTCTTCGGTGTGAATGAAGCCGGAATAATTACCTCACCAGCGTAAACAGAATTACCGCAGGAAAAATATGACCATTGGGGGCCGTTGAATGCGGTTCAGCGCTATTGAGCGCGCCCGACGGCTCCCATTCTGCTCCCACTACCCGCTCCCACATGCTCCTGGAAGTCGTGAACCTGTGGGGTGCCAGAACTCTGCACTGAGGCGCAGAGCTGCGGCGATCGCACACCACGTGCTGCAGGAGCATGATCGTGAGGCGTGGCGCTACGACTGCTTTACCTGATCTTCGTCCGGGTCGTCGGCCGGTTGGTTCTGCTCGGTCGGTCATCGACGGCCAAGGACGTGGAGTTGCTGGTGCTGCGGCACGAGGTCGCCGTGCTGCGTCGGGCCGACCCTCGCCCGCGGTTGGACTGGGCCGATCGTGCGGTGCTCGCCGCGTTGGCGCGAAGCCTGCCTGGCTGGTTACGGCAACACCGGTTGGTGACGCCGGGCACCGTCCTGCGATGGCACCGGCGCCTGGTCGCGAAGAAGTGGACCTACCCGAACCGGATCGGGCGCCCGCCGGTCGACGATGCCGTGATGGCGTTGATCGAGCGGATGGTCCGGGAGAACACCGGCCGGGGCTACCGCCGCATCCAACGCGAACTGCTCAAACTCGGCCACCGGATAGCCGCCTCGACCGTGCGCCGCGTACTCAAGCGCCTACGCATACCGCCCGCACCCGAGCGCGACAGCGACACTTCGTGGCGGCGGTTCCTGCGCGCGCAGTGTTCTTCGTGATCGAGGTCGCCACCCGCTACGTCCACATCCTCGGCACCACCACCAACCCCGACGGACCCTCGACCACCCAACAAGCCCGAAACCTGCTCAGGGAAATCGGCGACCGGGCAGACGACTTCCGGTTCCTCATCCGCGACCGGGCCGGCCAGTTCACCGCCTCGTTCGACGCGGCCTTCTCCGGCGCAGGCATCCAGGTCGTGAGGATTCCACCACGGTGTCCACGAGCCAACTGCTACGCCGAACGGTTCGTCGGCACCGTAAGACGCGAAGTCACCGACCGACTGCTTATCACCAACGAACACCACCTGCCAACGCTGCTACGCGGCCCACTACAACCACCGCCGACCCCACCGAGCACTGCAACTCGCACCACCGCGACCAGACCCACCGACCGCAGAGCCGGGCCACACCTCGATACGCCGCCGACCAGTCCTCGGCGGCCTGATCAACGAGTACGAACCCAGAGCAGCCTAACCGCAGGTCAGACAGTGTGGCCGAGTTCTGGCACCCCACACGATCTCGGCGAAGCCCTCAAGGTGACGACCGTGGCCATCCGTCCCGATATCCTGCGACTCCTCCCTCTGGGCGTCCCACGTGCACATCGGCGGGTGAGATGAAGCGTCGTTCCGGTCGCATCGGGGCCGTGCTGTTGGTCGGCGCGGTCGTGGGCTACACCTGCTGGTGGGCTTTCATCGGTGTCGGCCCGGGCGACCTCGGCGCGTCGGCGGCCATCGCGAACATCGTCGCGTTGCCCGTGGCCGTCGCCGGCCTCGGGTTGATGGTCCTGCAATGGCTGTTCTCCGCGATGTCGGGAAGGGAGGCCGTCCCGATAGCGCGTCACGTCGCGGCGGTTCTGGACTACCACCGCAGCCAGCGGGCTCAGTTACTCGAAGGCGACGCGTCGGCCGTCGCACCGGTGGCGTTCGAACGGGAACTCGTCCAGTACCGCGCGGACGAAGGCGGCGCGAGCGGCACGTTCTCCGGTGTCCTGGAATACGTCGACACGCTGCGGACCGGTCGGTTGGTCGTCCTCGGCGGGGCGGGCGCGGGGAAGACGCTGCTGTCATTCGAACTCGTGGTCCGGCTGCTGTCAGAACGCGCGCCCGAGGTGATAGCGGTACGCCTACCGCTGTCGACGTGGCGGCGGCAGCCGCTCGCGCAGTGGGTAGCGTCGTTCCTGGCCGACCGTTACGGGGTTCCGCGGGATGTCGCGGACCAGTGGGTCACGGAACGGCGGGTGCTCCCGGTGCTCGACGGACTCGACGAGACACCCGGCGGACGAGCAGGCCAAGCCGAGGTCGTGGAAGCGGTGAACAACTACTACGGCTCGAACACCTTCGGGCGCGTCGTTCTCACCAGCCGACCCGAGGACTACGACGATCTCGTGCGCTCGTCAGCAACGGGCGTGCTGGACGCCACCGTCGTGCGGATCCAGCCGCTGGACGTCGAGCGGATCCGGGAGTACGTCGAGCGGCGGTCCAGGAGCACGGAAGAGGAACTGCGCTGGCTTCGCGTCGTCGCGCGGGCCGAGGCGGAACCTGCGGTGTGCTCGCACGGGCGGTGTCCACCCCGTGGCGGCTCAGCCTGATCGCCGCGCTGATCGGCCGACAGGATTCGTCGGTCGATCCGGTGGCGCGACTGCTCTCGGCGACCTCCGACGAGGAGATCGGCGACTTGTTGATGGCACATTTCGTCCGGGCGCGCACCGCGCGTGCGACGCCGGGCGGATGGCGGTATCCGGAACGCAAGGTCGACCGGTGGCTCGGGCTCATCGCCAAGCACGTGGAACGGCGGTCCTGGGGGCTGCCGTGCGAACCGTTCGCGGCGCACCACCTCGAATACCTGGTCTACGATCGTCCCGCAAAACTTCTCTTCACGTGCTTCACCCTGTCGGTGGCATCGGTGTTCGGACTGTGGGCCTTCGCGGGCGAGGTGAAACCGGTGCACGTCGTCGCCACAGTGTTCCTTCTGGCCACAGCGTGGCTATCGGCGCAGGTCGAGCAGGAGCACCCGCTGCCGCAGTCGGTCTGGGACAACTTCACCGATCCCGAGCACCCGATGAACCACTCGCCTGTGCCGCCGATGGCCGAGCAACTCCAAGTGGCGGCCGTGACGGGGTTCGGGCTGTTCCTGGCCTCACTTCCCCTGGCGTGGCTGTCGGGCTGGCACAAAGCGCTCCTGCACGGGGCCGGTGTAGCTGTCGCGATGATCGTGGTCACCGTCGTGCTCACCCTCTCCGGCAGGATCGGTGAGCGGCACAAGCTCGACTTCCTGATGTTCTACGCCCGGCTGGACCTGCTCGTCGCACGTGACGTCCGAGAAGGGATCGCGTGGGGATTCGGGTGTTGGGGGCTGTTCTTCGGGGTGTCGACAGCCGTGTTCCACGGCATGGCGGCCGGTGTCGCGATGTGGTCGGCCCTAGGGCTCGCGTACACCGTGCAACACCAGACAACGGTGCCGCGCGGCCTGATCACCCTGGGCTGGTGCAGCTTCCGCGGCGCCTCGCCCGTCCGGCCGACGAGGTTCCTCGACTGGTGTTGCGAGGTGGGCCTGTTGCGCAGGGAGGGCAACCGGTACGAGTTCCGGCACGCCGAGCTGAGGAACTGGCTGGTCGCCCGGGAAGGAGCACGCTAATACGTTGACCACTCAGGTTCACCGGGTTGGTCAGGTTGCTCGTGGTCGGCGTCGGTGGCGTTCGCTGCGGATGCGGGCTCGTTCGCGACATCGGGCGTCGAGGATGTCGGGGTGGCGGGCGTTGGCGTTGCGCCAGCGGCCAGGACGAACCTTGGCAACGCACGACGCGCTGGTGCAGGAAGGAGCGGGTCGCTGGCCAGTCGAACCCTGCGCCGACCGATAACCTCATCCATGCAGGTAGAAGACGCACGGCGCTTGGGGTCCCGAGGCGCTCAGGGTCACGGCTGCCATCTGCTGTGGCATCGGAGAAGGCGGTCACCGCGATCGGCTTCACCCACCGCGCCCGGGCGTTCTTCACCGCCCACGGCATCGACCACATCCACCGCGTCGTCACCGACAACGGCTCCTGCTACCGCGCCCACGACTTCGCCAAGGTCCTGCTCGGAGCCCGCCACCAGCGCATCACGCCCTACACCCCGCGCCACAACGGCAAGGTCGAGCGCTACCAGCGCACCCTGGGCGACGAGTTCCTCCATGCCCGCGTCCGGACCAGCGAACAACAACGCATCGACGCCTTGGCGGTCTGGAATGTGCACTACAACTACCATCGCCCCCACACCGCTGCCGGGAACCGACCACCAGCCACATGGCGAGGTTCCTGGCGGCTTGGGGTGACCCAGGATGCGGTTGGGTGCGCGGTGGCGCCGAGGACGCGGATCCGGCGGCTGCAGTGCCGCGAGGAAGGCCCGGTCGGCGGGGGAGAACCGCGGCGGGCGTCTCCGAGTTGACGTTGCAGGACCATGATCTGGTGGCGCAGCGCCAGGATCTCCGTGTCCTTGTCCCGGTCGCTCATGGGCAGCAGGCGCAGCAACGCGAACGTGTTGGTCACACCGAGGTAGGCCAGTCGGAGTAGCACGGTCGGTCGTCATGCCGTGTCAGCCGAGGACGCTGCGGACCTGAAGTCGCACTCACGAGCACCTCCCCCCTCACGCTACGCACGGCTTCAACGTGCATGGATGGAGTTATCGGCAGGCACACCGCCTCAAGACATCACTGGAAGATGATGTCCGTGCAGGAGTAGTACGCCCGGTCCGAGCTGCCGAGTTGCCAGACCGAGTACACCACGTGACGACCGGTGCGGTTGGCCACGTCCAACATGAACGAAAGTTGTCCGACATTCGTGATGCGTCCGGTGGACATGACCAGATCGAGGTGGTTCCAGCCCAACCGCGTGGTCGTCGCATCGTACCCCTGCTTCGTCAGGTACACCCGCAGGTAGTCCGCCCCGAGACGGGTCCGGTCGATCACGGTGACGGTGAACTGCCTGCTTCTGGGTACCGCTTGCCACCTGCCTGGTTCGTCCAGCGCCCCGTACCGCGCCTGCCCGGCGCTGCACAACCGGCCGTTGGGAACCGGGCCCTCCGCACCATCGCGGTACACACCCTCCGTGTACCACCTCGCGCTCGGGTCGGACTGCCAGAGCCGCCAGCACATCGGGTCGGCCTGGGGCATCACCGGGTTCAAGGGGTCGGTGTGCCAACGATTCCAGCAGCCATAGGTCCGCGACGGCGGATCGGTGGGGGTCCCGTACGCCTCGGCGACGCCGGTCAGCACGCTCGCCATGAGCGCGCCCAGGGTCAGAAACGTCGCGAAGACCCGGACGAGCAGGCTCTTGCTGTTTGCAGGGAGCGATATGAGCGCCACTCTCTCCTCCTCATCGAGGATGATCCGTCAAGGATGTGATGGGAGCGCTCCTGCATCGAACTGTAACCGTCCGTGCACGGGGTCGGACAGCGCCGACGGAGTGGTTGCCGGTGACCACCTCATCCTCGAACTACAAACGCACCGTCGTTGTTCCAGGATCGTGAGCTGGTGGCGTAGCGCCAGGATCTTCACGTCCTCGTCCCGATCGCTCATGGGCAGCAGGCACTGCAGCGTGAACGCGTTGGTCACACCGAGGTAGGCCAATCAGAGCAGCACAACCGGTCATCATGCCGTGCTGGCCAATGCCACGCCGGATGACAGCCGTGCTGTGAGCGCTTCGAGGTCTTTGGCCCGAAACGCCCTCTACCTGCGTGGATGGAGTTTTCGGCAGGTACAGGGCCGCGCCGAACCTCGCCCCGTCCCGTGCCCGCACCGGCCCACGGCACCGGGCGCACTTCGCCGGACGCACCGTGCCGTCCGCGTCGGCCACGTGCAGCAGCTCGGTCTCCAGCGCGGCCTCGAACACCTCCGACGCCGACTCCCGCAACGCCCGCGCCTCCGCCAACTCGCTCGCGAAAGGCGGTCCGACGCCCCAGTCGTCTGGTCTCCAGCTCCACGATCTCCTCCCACACCTCGCGGGCGCTGACCAATGTCTTGCCCTCGCGTACCCGCACGCACGCACGCCGCACACAACACCGCGTCGGCCCGCACCGAGTAGCCGACGCTCACCACGCCGCAGCCTCGGCACTCCCACGACCGCCACCTCCGGTCCGGCGCCAGCACCCGACTACCTGGAGGCCGGCCGCACCTACCGCGAGGACGAGCTGTTGTCGGCGCTCCAGGAGCCGGCGCGGCTCCGCCAGGAGTACGACGGTGCGCCGGACGATCCGTCCGGCGAGGAGTGATCCGCGAACTGCGCCGCTCGACAACCGGTGAGCCGCCACCGAAGAGGGCCAAGCGGGTGAGAGACGCACGCCCCCGGCGCCCGGAAATCTCAAACACGTCTCCGGGAGGCAGCGCGGTGGCAGACTCGGACCGGGCCCGACGACGGGGAGGGGTTCGGGTCCGCGGGGTGTCCGACTCGACGCCGCCGGCCGTGGGCTCCCGCGCGGGCCCACCGCAGGCGCGGCGCAGTGGAACTGGCGGAGGTTCGGCGGTTGTACTTCGGGGTGCTCGGACCGGTCGAGGTGCTCGACGGGGGCGAGCGGCTGGCGACGGGCAGCGCCAGGGAGCGGTTCGTCCTGGCCACGTTGCTGCTCGGCGCCGACCGGCTGGTCACGGCGGACGCGCTGGTCGACGCGCTGTGGCCCGATCCCCCGTCCTCGGCGCGGGCGCAGCTGCACAACATGATCAGCAACCTCCGACGTCGGCTGCACGCGAGCGGTGAGCTGATCGCCTCACGGCCCGGCGGCTACCAGCTGTCCCTCGGCCCGCACGGGTTCGACCTCGCCGAGTTCCGGGCGCTGGTCAACCGGGGCAGGCGGGCCGGCGCCGAGACCGACCACGCCGGTGCCGTGGCGGCGCTGACCAAGGCGCTGGCCCTGTGGCGGGGGCCGGCCCTGGCGGACGTGGCCGACGAGTCAGTCGGCGCGGTCCGGCAGGCGTTGCACGACGAGAAGCTGGCCGCCGTCGAGGCGCGGCTGGACGCCGAGCTGGCACTGGGCCGGGCCGACGTCGTGCTCGCGGAGGTGCCGGCGCTCATCGCCGAGCACCCGTTCCGCGAGTTCCTGCACGAGAAGCAGATGCTCGCCCTGGTCGCGGCGGGGCGGCGCGCGGACGCGCTGACCTGCTACCAGCGGGTGCACCGCCTGTTCGCCGAGGAACTGGGCATCGAGCCGGGGCGCTCCCTGCGCCACCTGCACCAGCGCATCCTGCGCGACGACGCGTCCGAGCCGGACCGCGGGCCCGAGCACGTGGTGCCCCGCCAGCTCCCACCACGACCCCCGGTGGTCACCGGCCGGGACGACCTGCTCGACCGGATCACCACCGCCCTGCGCCCGACGGGTGACGTCGCGCCGGTCGGGCTGCTGGTCGGCCCCGGCGGGATCGGCAAGACCACCCTGGCGCTGGTCGCCGCCCACCAGTCGGTCCACCGGTTCCCCGACGGGCATCTGTACGCCGACCTGCGCGGCAGCTCGGCGCACCCGGCCGACCCGCACGCCGTCACCGCCCGGTTCCTGCGGGCGCTCGGCGTCGCCGCGTCGGCGTTGCCGGAGGACCCGGACGAGCGCGTCGCGCTGTACCGCAGCAGGCTCGCGGGCACCCGGACGCTGGTGGTGCTGGAGGACGTGGCCGCCGAGAAGCAGGTGCGGCCGCTGCTGCCCGGCTCCGGTGGGTGCGCGGTCCTGGTGACCTCGCGCCGCGCCTTGGCGGCGCTGGTCGGCGTGCACCGCTGGACGGTCCCGGTGCTGCGGCGCCACGACGCGATCGCGGTGCTCACCAGCGTCGTCGGCCACCAGCGGGTGCGAGCCGAGCCGGAGGCCGCGGCGGCGGTCGTGGAGTCGTGCGGACGGCTGCCGCTGGCCGTGTCGATCGCCGCGGCACGGCTGGCAGTGCGGCCGCAGTGGACGCTCGCCGAGTTCGCCGACCGGCTCGCCGAGCACCGCGGCAGGCTGGACGAGCTGTCCATCGGCGACCTCGACGTCCGTGCGAGCATCGGGCTGACCTACCACGCGCTCTCCCCCGGGCAGCGCCTCGTGCTGCGCAGGCTCGGCCTGATCGCCGCGCCGGACTGGCCCGCGTGGGTGGCGCGGGCGGTGGCCGGGACGCCGGACGCCGACCGGCTGCTCGACCAGCTCGTCGAGGTGCACCTGGTGGAGCCGGTCGGCCGGGCCCGCTACCGGCTACACGACCTCGTCGCCGACTACGCCGTCGAACAGGCGACCACCGAGGAAGGAGAGCAGGAGCGCACCGCGGCGCAGATCCGCGTACTGAACGGCTGGCTGGCGTTGCTCACCGCGGCCGACGAGGTGATCGACCACGGAACCGACAACGCGGCGGGACTGGCCGCGCCGCCCCTGCCGGACGGGGCGAGCCCTCCCAGCCGGGACACGGCGCTGGACTGGTGCGAGACCGAGCGCATCAGCCTGCTCACCGCCGTCGACCAGGCGTGCGCGCTCGGCGAGGCGTACCTGGCGGGCGCGCTGGCCCTGCGGCTGGTCGGGTTCCTCCAGCTGCGCGCCTACGACGACGACCGCGACCACGCCTTGCGCACCGCGATCGACGCGGTCACCGTCGAGGGCCACCACGACCTGAGCGTGCGCCTGCTGCACGCGCTGTTCCTGGCGAGCCTGCAGATGTCCCGCTACACCGAGCTGCCCGCCGTCGCCGACCGCCAGGTGCACCTGGCGTGGACGCTCGGCGACCCGGCGCGCCAGGCGGGCGCCCTGCACCACCGCGGTGTCGCCGCGCTCATGACCGGACGACTCGGCGAGGCCGCCGGGTGGTTCGAACAGGCGATCGCCGTGGCCCGGGAGGCCCGGCTCGGCGGGCAGTTCCTCGCCAAACCGCTGCGCGGCCTGGCCGACGTGCACGCCGAGTCGGGTCGGCCCGAGCAGAGCCTCCCGTTGTTCCAGGAGGCGCTGGAGGTGGAGCGTGACGAGCGGCCGTCCCGGCAGACCGCGATCCTGCTGCGCCGCTACGGCATGGCGCTGATCGACGTCGGCTCGCTCGACGAAGCCGAGCGGGTGCTCACCGAGAGCGCCGGGATCGCCCGCGCCGTCGGTGACGAGTTCGGCTTGGCCGCCATCGGGCACACCGCCGCCGACGTGGACATCGCGCTCGGGCGGCTGGACCGGGCCGCCGCCCGCTTGGACGAGCTGCGGGTCGTGCAGGACAAGCGCGCGAACTGGGACGGTCTGGCGAGCGTGCTGCGCAGCCTCGCCGACATCGCCGCCCTGTGCGGGCGCTGGCCGGACGCCGTCGACCTGCTGCGCGACACCGTCGAGCTGCGCCGCCGGGCCGCCGACCCGCTCGACGTCGCCCGTGCCCTCGCCCGGCTCGCCCGTGCCCGCGCCGCGGTCGGCGACAGCGCCGCCGCGCGGGCCTGCGACGACGAGGCCCAGGCCGTCGTCGCCGGCCTGGGCCTGGAGGAAGCCTGCCTCCGTCGCCCGCCGTTCCCCCGGTGAGCGACCCCTTCAGCGGATCAGCAACGGTGCCACGCGCCCCAGCTGCCGTGCAGTGCCCGGCACCACTTCAGGCTGTCGCGCCCGTAGGACCAGATCTCCAGGTCGTAGGAGTACCGCTGGTCGTAGATGTACGGGTACACGCCCACCTTGAGCCAGCCGCCGAGGCTGCGCCACCCGCTCTGCGTGCCGTTCGGGTACTGGACGATGTTCCAGACCGCGTGGTCGAGCCCGATGATGAACATGCGTTGGGTTCCGTCGGAGAACCTCATCTCCGTCGCATCCGTGCCGCAGATGCCGTGACCGATGGGTCCGTTGTTCAGCCGGGCTTCACAGGCCGCCTCGCCTGCGCCGGCGGTGCCGGCCACCGGTACGTCGAGGGTGTGCACCTGGCGGTCGGGTGCCGCGTCTGCGGCTGTCGCCGAAGCGCCCCCGGACAACACGGCCAGCAACAAGCCGACCAGCGCGGCGATCCATGTCAGTTTTCTCATGCCGGTGAGCGTGGGCCCGCGGTCTCACAACCCTCTAACAGCCGCACCCCTCGCGCGCGAGAAGGCGATTCGGAGCGGGTTCGGAGGAGGATCTGCGGAGTTCCGGCAGCCGCGAACCAACCATCGCGGTGGCCGCGGGCGCGGTCAGCACTCCACCGAGGACGGTGGCCGGAACGCGCGGATGCGATCGGCGAGTTCGCGTGCCCCGCGGTGGGATCGCCGCCGTTCCACCTCATTGCGCAACTGCCGCAGCCGCTCGACGGTGCGGTGGGACCCCAGCCGTTCGCACAGCTCGACCGCACACTCCCCCGCCTCCACTCCCGCGTCCACCCGGTCGTCGATCAGGTGGCAGGCGGCCAGCGAGATGAGGCTGAACGCCCGACTGCGCGTCATGTCGTCCCCGTAGCCGTCCACGGCCGCGGTCAACAGCAGCACCGCCAGACACGCGTACCGCGGATCGACCACCTGCGCCAGCTCGCCGTAGACGATGCCGGTCGACGCGGACAGGGCGTTGGGTGTGAAGAACGCCATCCACCCCTCGTCCTGCTCGCCTCGCAGCCCCGGCCACCGTCTCGTCGAGGTCGGCGAGCAGGGCATCTGGTAGCGCAGCTCGGCCAGGTGCATGAGGTAGCGGGCGAGCGGCGGCATCGCCGCACCGCCGTCGCTCCACGTCCAGTCGCTCAGCTCGTCGTCGCGGTCCGGTGGCGCCGCACCAACCGGCCGTGCCGGTACGTCGTCGCATGGGTGACGGTGAAAACCCGGTGGGCGCTCACCGTCGACCCCGCCTGACACCCAGGCCCCAATCAGTTGCCCGCCGGCCCCATCCGCAGGTCCGCACGGCTCCGTTCACCACGCCGCACGGCCACGCCGTGCCGCAGTCGGCGCATACCTCGGGTTGCCCCTCGGCCGAACCGTGCTCGGTCAGCAGGCGGTGGACGACCGTCCAGTGCATTCGCTCGTCGCCGCTGGCAAGCCTGTCGGTGCTGCCCCGGGCCGCCGCCGCCGCCAACGCCCACCGATACGTGTTCACGTTGTTACTCTCGTCGCTCACCCGGACATCGTCTCGCGGCTGTGTCACCGGCCCGCATACCATGGATGAGGGATGATCCGCAGCTAGTTTAACCGTCGACGGGCTCACCGGGTTGATCCCGTGGCGTCCGTCGGCTCGCGCGACGCCTGCCGCGTCGCGTCCAGCGCCTCGTCCGGCAGGGAGAAGTGTGCGGTCCCGCCCTCGCTGCACTCCCGTACGGAGGCACCCCGTGCGTAGGGCACCACGTGCGGCGGCGCAACGGCGGGACGCTCTACACCAGGCGCAGGTGGCGTCCCGAGGTGCGATAGGTCAACTCCCACACGCGGGTACGGGGAGCGCCACGCCCCCGACCCTGCCGATCCTGTTCGGGCGCGGACGGCGCGTCGCCGGGCAACGCAACGCGGCATCCGGGTCGACCAGCGCCAGCACGAAGGGCAGCACCATCCACACCGCCAGACCGCGCAACTGTGCCACCGCGTCCATTGCCGAGGTCGAGCGCAGGTCGACACCTCCCGCACCCTGTGCCTGCCGATAACCTCATCCATGCAGGTAGAGGACGCACGAAGCCCAAGGGCAGTTGAGCGTTCGCGGGCACGGCTGCCTCCGCTGTGACGTCGACCAGCACGGCATGATGACCAGCTGTGCTGCTCCGACTGGCCTACCTCGGCGTGACCAACGCCTTCGCGCTGCTGCGACTGCTGCGACTGCTGCCCATGAGCGACCGGGACAAAGACACGGAAATCCTGGTGCTACGGCACCAGATCACGGTCCTGGAACGCCAGCTGAGTAACGTCCGTCCGCGGTTCTCTCCCGGTGACCGGGCGTTCCTCGCGGCACTGCTGCACCGACTTCCGGCCGCCACGCTTCGTCGGCTCCGACTGCTGGTGCAACCGGAGACGGTGCTGCGGTGGCACCGGGACCTCATCGCACGACACCACGCGACCAGATCCCGCCCCAAACGGCCCGGCCGACCACGAACCATCCGCTCGATCCGACTCCTGGTGCTGCGCCTGGCACGGGAGAACCCCGCCTGGGGCTACCGCCGCATCCACGGAGAACTCCTCGTGCTCGGCATCAAGATCGCAGCCTCCACCGTCTGGCAGATCCTCAAAGACGCCGGAACCGACCCGGCACCCGAACGCACCACGACGACCTGGTCAACCTTCCTCCGCTCACAGGCCGACGCGCTCCTGGCCTGCGACTTCTTCGAGGCCTCCACGTTGAGCGGCACCCGACTGTACGTACTCGCGGTGATCGAGCACGCCAGCCGCCGGATCCACGTCCTCGGCGCCACTGCGCACCCGACCGCATCCTGGCTCACCCAAGCCGCCAGGAACCTCGTCATGGACCTCGACGACGCAGGCAGCACCGCACGATTCCTGATCCGCGACCGCGACGGCAAGTACCCCGCCCTGTTCGACGCCGTCCTCGCCGACGCGGACATCCAGGTCGTCCTCAGCGGAGTCCGCATCCCGCGCATGAACGCGATCATGGAACGCTGGATCCGCAGCTGCCGTCACGAACTCCTCGACCGCACCCTCATCTGGAACCAACCGCACCTACTCCATGCGCTACGCCAGTACGAGAAGTTCTACAACACCCACCGCCCCCACCAAGGCATCGCCAACGCCCGACCACTGCGCACGCTGCCACCAGCCGTCACCAATCAAGTAGCGGACACCCGACTCGACATCCGCAGACGACAACGACTGGGCGGCATCCTCAACGAGTACCACCACGCCGCCTGACCTGCACGGACGACGTTTTTGGCAAGCACAGCGGCCCACTACAACCACCGCAGACCACACAGAGCACTGCAACTCTTGCCACCACGACCGAACCAGCAGATCCCAGAACCGGGCCACATCTCGCTACGCCGCCGACCAGTCCTCGGCGGCCTGATCAACGAGTACGAACCCATCGCTGCGTAAACGCAGGTCAGACCCGTGGCCGACTATTGGCACCCCACAGGCCGGCATCATCGACGGATCCCATTACGGCGCCTGACCTGCGCGGACGACATCCCCGGCAAGCACAGCCCGCTGTCCGCTTCGAGCCACGCGGGGTGCTTCAACTCTCTTGAGGTGGGTGGCGTACGCGTACGGGTGACCAGGTTCGCGGTGTGTAGCTCATTCCTACCGGAAGCTCCACCCCTTCAGGGAAGTGCCTGAAGGAAACACTTTACATTAAAATTTGATCCTCTCGACCAATTGGCCGGGACGACCCGGAAGAAGGAATGACATGAAATCATTTCGCACCTCGTTCGGAGTACTCGTCACCCTGACACTGGCGATGCTCGGCCCCACAAGTCCACAGGCTTGGGGCGCCGAACAGGAAACGCCCAGGCTCAGTTGCTACCAGAAGGTGAAAATGATCAACAGCGGACTTTTCGAACTAAAGCTGGAAGGACGGATCGAACTGCCGCAGGGAGGCGTCGTCAGCACGCCCGCGTCCGCCAAGTTCGCGAACGGGCAGGAACGCACGATCGACCTCGTCATGTATGCTGCCGATGGCTTCAAAGTCTGGCCCCGCGTGCAGGCGATCGCAGGCGAGAAGGCGGCAGGTGCTTCGTTCAGGTTCTGCAAGAACGGCGAGATTGCAGTGTACAAGGCGACCGGCACACTTTGGGACGTCAATGTGACCAAGGAGAACTGACCGATCCACCGCCGCCGTGTACCTGCCGATATTGAATCGAAAGTGATCGGTTGTCTGTAGGTTGACGTGCGTGGTCGAACTTGAGGGTGCGCACCGGTTGTCTCCTGCGGAGCAGGAGGTGCTGCGGTTGCGGGTGGTCGCGGCGCTGGAGTCCGGGCAGGTCGAGGGCTACAGACAGGCCGCGGAGGTGTTCGGGGTCTCGGTGCGGTCGGTGGGCACCTGGTGGCGTGCCTACCGGCAGCAGGGCCGCGACGGCCTGGCGGTGCGACCGGGTCGTCGGCCGGGGCCGGCCGAACTGATCAGCCCCGAGGACCGCGGCACCCTGTTCGCGGCGATGGCCGACTACACGCCCGAGGAGCTGCTGATCGGCGGCCCGTTGTGGACCCGTCCGGCGGTGGTCGAGCTGATCAGGCTGGTTGTCGGGGTCGACATGACCGAGCAGGGCGTCGGTTTGTCGCTGCGTAGACACGGGTTCACCCCACAGCGCCCGGCACGTCGTGCCTACGAACAGCAGCCCGCCGCGGTGCGGGCCTGGCTCGACGAGCAGTACCCGGCGATCGAGACACGGGCGAAGGCCGAGGGCGCCGCGATCGCGTGGGTCGACCAGTGCGGACTGCGCTCCGACGCCGCGTCACCCAGCCGATCCTGGGCGCCCAAAGGCCGCACGCCGATCGTGCGGGTGACCGGAAAACGACTGCGGGTCAACGTCATGTCGCCGTCGCCTCACGCGGCGCGCTGTGGTTCACCGTGTTCACCGAGCGCTTCACCGCAGCCGTGTTCACCACCTTCCTCGACCGCGTCGGCCGCCAGGCCGGCCGGAAGGTGCACATCGTCGCCGACCGTCACCCAGTCCACCGGAGCAAGGCCGCCCGCTCCTGGCTGCAGGCCAACGCCGACCGGATCGAACTTCACCCGATGCCTGTGGGGTGCCAATAGTCGGCCACGTGTCCTGACCTGCGCTTACGCAATCTAGTGATGAACGTCGGCGACCGGGCAGACGACCTCCGATTCCTCATCCGCGACCGGGCCAGCCAGTTCACCGCCTCGTTCGACGCTGCCGAGGTTTTCGAAGAGCAGCTACGCTCACTTCAACAGCCCGGTGTTGCATCGACCGGTTGAACTCACCCTCAACCCACCAGTCGATCGGCACCGTACTCACCGGTCATCCCGCCGACCGTGGCGCGACGACCATCCCCGCCCTGGTGTCCAACCCCACCGGCGAGGTCGTGGTCACGGCGGCGATCGACGGTGCCCTGCGGCTCTGGCACACCAACGCCCGCGATCCCTACCCGCGCGGCTAATCACCGACGATGAACAAGTAGCCGCTGAGCCCTCTCGCTTCTTTCGCCGCGGCCAGCAGGTCCCGTTCGGGCCCGACCAGCTCTCCCGATGCCAGCAGCGCACCGAGTTCGCCGATCAGGCGGTCGAGCTGGATGAAGTTCAGCATCGTGTCCGTGTACGGGTCGATCACGTCCATCACACGACTGCCGTTGGCAGCGCACCGCCGCGCCACTCCCAGGAAGGAGTTCGCTGAGTCATCGGTGAAGTTTCTGACACGATGGTGCGTCTGGTCCTCGACGTGGAAGAGCAACACCTCTCGGCCTTTCCCAAATCAGTTCGGTCGTGTGCCTGCCGATAACTCCATCCATGCAGGTTGAAGCCGTGTATAGCGTGAAGGGCCAAGGCGCCCGTGGGTGCGGCCGCAGATCCGCAGCGCGTCGGCTGACGCGGCATTATGACCGGCCATGATGCTCCGACTGGCCTACCTGGTCGTGACCAACGCGTTCGTCTCCCGCGGTTCTCCCCTGGCGACCGGGCGTTCCTCGCGACACTGCTGCACCGACTTCCGATCGACCTGCTTCGTCCGCTGCGATTGCTGGTACGTCCGGAGATGGTGCTGCGATGAACCACAAGATCATGAACGGGGCCTGTTTCAAGATCGGCTCTGGCGCACTTCCGGTGGTGGTGCGGTGGGCCCAGGCCGTGACGGGGGCCGAGGCTTGTCGTGATCATTTATGGCTCAAGTGGCGAAGTTGGTCGGCACGGTGTTCTCGGGGCTTTCGGCGCTGTCGGTCGAGGGTGTCGAGGACGCGGGTGATGTGATCGTGGTGTGGGCGTCGACCAGGGGCGATGCGGTGGCGTGTCCCGCTTGTGGCACATCGACGGGCCGGGTTCACGCTTTCCATGAGCGGGTTCTCGCGGATGTGCCGGTCGATGGACGTCGGGTGCTGGTCAGGGTGCGGATGCGCCGGATGCGTTGCCCTGTCACGGAATGTGCGCGCCGGACGTTCCGGGAGCAGGTACCGGGCTTGATCGAGCGGTACCAACGACGCACCGCGCGACTGGGTGAGCAGGTTCGCGGTGTCGTGCGCGAGCTGGCGGGCAGGGCCTCCGCTCGATTGTTACCATCGCTGGGGATCGTGGTCGGTCGGGACACCGCGGTGCGGGTCCTGCTGGGCATCCCGTTACCGGATCGCGCGGTGCCACGGGTGCTGGGGATCGACGATTTCGCACTGCGCAGGTGTCACGACTACGCCACCGTGGTGATCGACGCCGACACCGGTGCCCGGATCGACGTGCTGCCCGGACGCGGCGCCGACGTGGTGGCCACGTGGTTGCGGAGGCATCCGGGGGTCGAGGTGGTGTGCCGGGACGGCTCCACCGCCTACGCGCAGGCCGTGCGGGACGCGCTGCCGCACGGGATTCAGGTCGCCGACCGGTGGCATCTGTGGCACGGCCTGTGCGACGCCGCGGGTAGGGAGGTCGCGGCCCACAGCGCGTGCTGGGCCTCGGCCACGGGACTGCGCCAGGGAAAGCTCGCCGAGACCACACTCGACCGGTGGCGGCAGATCCATGCCCTGCGCGAGGCCGGCGTCGGGCTGCTGGACTGCTCGCGCCGCCTGGGGCTGGCGATGAACACGGTCAAGCGCTACGCCCGCGCGGCCACACCGGAGCGCATCCAGCGGGTGCCGAAGTACCGGGCCTGCATGGTCGACCCGTACCGGGACCACCTCCGCACCCGCCGTGAACAGGAGCCGGGTGTGGGGGCCACCGCACTGCTGGGCGAAATCCGCGCCCTGGGCTACAACGGCAGCCAGAACCTCCTCGTGCGGTACCTCAACCAGGGACGGCACCTCGACGATCATTCGCACCTGTCGTCACGTCGGGCCGCCCGACTGCTGCTGACCCGACCGGAGAATCTCGCCGAACGGCAACGCGACCGGCTCGACGCCCTGACCGCGGCCTGCCCGGAAATGACGGCGCTGGCAAGCATTGTGCCTTCCTTCGCCGCGCTGCTCGCACCCCACAAGGACAACGCGGCCCGATTGTCAGCGTGGACCACCGCGGCGCGCGAGGCGGACCTACCCCACGTGCACTCCTTCGCACGCGGCATCGCCCAGGACATCGACGCCGTCACCGCCGCGATCACCCTCGACCACCACAACGGACGCACCGAAGGCGTGAACACCAAGACGAAGCTGCTCAAACGCCAGATGTACGGACGAGCCAGCTTCGCCCTTCTTCGTCACCGCATCCTCCTCGGATGACACCACCGGAAGTGCGCCAGAGCCGATCACGAGATAGACCCCTTTTCGGGCGGAAGAGGGCCCTGCTCGGCGTGTGTGGGAGCAGGGCCCACCGCGGTCATGCGACGTTGAACGAGAAGCGGTTGCTGTAGTCGCTGTACCGCCCGTCGGCGTCGATCGCGTAGACGTCGAGGTCATGGTGATCGCTGGTGTCCGGTGTGAACGTGATCGTCGCGGTGCCGTCCGGACCGGCCGGGACGTCGACGTACTCGCCCCAGTCGACGGAGTAGCTGTAGCTCGCGACCTGGGTCCAGCCCGGCGGTGGGCTGAAGGTGAACGTGCCGGGCACGCCCACGCCCCCGGTCGGTTCGCCGCTGTCGGTGTACACGTCCGAGTGCACCCCCGGCCCCGGGAAGAAGTAGTGGGTCCAGCTCGCCGCACCGGACAGCCAGCCGTTGGCGCTGCGACCGTTGACGGTAACGGTGTGGCCCGTCGGGTTGTCGGCCCGGAAGGTGATCGTCGCGGTGCCGTCCGCGCCGACCGCGACCACCTGTTGTTCACGCGAATCCACGCGGTAGACGAAGTCGACGGTGCGGTCGGCCAGGGCGGGCAGTGGCGCGAACCGCAGGGTCACGTCCTGGTTCCACCGCGGTTCATCGCCGACCAGGGTGACGGAAGGGCTGGTGACCGGGATGTACATCAGGTACTCGCTCGGTCCCGAGCGGTTGCCCGCGGCATCTATCGACCACGCAGTCAGCTTCTGCGGGCCGGCGCTGGGTGGGGCGAGGGTGATCGTGGCCGTGCCGCCGGGGTGGTCCGCCCGGACCGCCTGGCCGCCCTCCAACGGGTCCGAGCAGATCAGCTGGCCCAACTCCCCGGTGGAGCACCCGGGCACCGGGATCGTGCTGCCCCAGGTGTAGCCGAACCCGATCGTGTCGGCGTCACCTCGGGCGTCGAAGACGAACACGCCGTCCTCGCCCACGGGCACCGTCGAGGAACCGTCGTACGGCGGGTAGTTCGGCGAGGTGATCGTGGGCGTCGACGGATCGACAGCGTCGGCGACGAAGTGGCAGGGGGTCGACCAGGCCGACGTGTCGGCGCCGTCACCGGCGCGTGCCTGCCAGGAGTAGACCTTCCCGTCTACGAGCTCCGGGAAGCTCGCGCTGCCCACCCTAGTGGTGCTCGCAGAATGCGAGGCCTTCTCGATTCGTGCGGTCGGGTCGTCCTGTGGCCACAGGACGAAGTCGACGGTCAGGCGATACGGGCTGCGGTCGCCCGGGTCGTCGTCGGCGGGCAGCGCTTCCAGCGTCACGAACGAGGTGCTCAGCTTCGGGTAGGGAAGCGTGGTAGCGCACGGCTTCCCGGAGTTGTGGCTGTACTGGTCCACAATGGACGGTACCCGGTTGTGCTGCACGCTCAGTGCGGCCTTGTAATACCCGTACAACGTCCGGCCGTAAGTGGTGTCGCGTTCGAGCGTCGCCGGCACGGCGACTTCCAACGTGATCCGGGACTCGTTGCGCGTCGACGCGTCCCGCACCGCGGCCGCGACGTCGAAGGACGGGTAGGACAGGCACACCCCCGTCGCGGTGAAGTCGTCCAACCAACGCTTACGTCTCGGCGCGTCAGCCCACGTGGGATCACCGGTGACCGGCGCGGTCTGCCACACCTCGATCGCCCGTTTGTCGCAGTCGGCCGTCGAGCTCTCCTGGAGGAAGAGCTTCGCGTCGAGGACCCGGGTCCCGGCGAACTGCGCGACGTCGAACGTCAGGTAGACCCGCGAGACGTGCAGTCGACCGTCACGCGTCGAGGCGCCCAGCGGCGCGTCCTGGTCCTGCCACGGGAACGCGGTGTGACGCTTCGCGGAGTCGGTGTAGGAAGCCAGCACCGGATACATCCGCGTGGAGTGAGGTGCCGCCTCCGCCGTCACAGTCACCACGCCCGACACCAATATCACCGCACCTAACAGCAATACCAGTGACTTAATGGTTGATCGGGTAGGTTGTGCGTCCTGGAGGTGCTGGATGCCACGGCCTGGGCAGGTCAAGCCTGAGACAGATGCGCGGTTGTCGGATCGGATCG
>NZ_JBFAQZ010000011.1:0-300440 GCF_040673975.1 Actinosynnema sp. NPDC050801
AGTTGTCCAGTAACAATCTCAAAGGAAACCTCTTGACGAGGTTCATAAATTTACTGGCTATTCGGCACGCTGTTGAGTTCTCAAAGAACACGCGCTCACCATCTTGTCCCGCGTCTTACCGCAGTTCATTCCGGGGCTTTGTGTTTCGTTCTGGCTGAAGCTTAGCTTGTTCGTTTTCGCGGTGTCAAATCGGCCGGTTTCGGCTTCTCGGCTCCGCGACAAACTCGCTTTGCATTCATTTTTGTTCTGATTCCAGAGCGGAGGCAGCACGCTGTGCTGCTTATTCGTTTCTGGAGGCTTGACGCCGCAGTAGTCTACTCGGCCCGATTCGCGGTGTCAACCGCTCGTTCCGAGGTTCTTGCTGGCGACTCGGTAAAAGTTACTCATGACCTTCGGCGATGTCAAATCTCCTGGTCAGCGGACTGCGGGAGCGGTGCGAACCGGCGCAGCGACCTGCGGACCGGGGCCCTTGGGCTGCACGGGACGCGGTCGCAGCCACAACGAGATGGTCCGCATCCCCTGCATCGCGGCCACGATCTGCTCCGGCGCGGCCGGCTCGCGGGTCGCCACCGGCACCAGGTCGTAGCCCCAGATGCGGAACTCCTTCAGGACCGTGACCGGATCGTCGCCGAAACCCTCCGTCGCCGAGGCGGAGAACTCCAGGAACACGTGCGGGCGATCCCGGCGCAGCAGGCGCACCAGTCCGGCCAGCGCACGGTGACCACGACCCGGGGCGTCCACCCGAACGACGGAAAGCTTGCGACCCTGCAACGTCGGCACGGCCTCCAGCTCCTTGTCGAGCCGGGTCGCGCGCACGCGCACGACGTCGTCCCCGGCGTCATCCGGCAGCGGCGCCACCGACACGCCACCGGTCAACGACGGCCGGCTGGCCAGCTCACCGGCGCTCTCCCACGCGGCGGCGTCGACCAGCACGAGCTGCTGGGCGACCCGTTCGGGCAGGTTGACGTCGACGTTGTGCCGCAGCAGGGCACGCGCGGACGGGCACGGCTCGACCGCGACCACCGCGCCGCCGGTGCCGAACCGGCTGAGCATGCGCACGGTCTGGTACCCGACGTACGCGCCGACGTCGAGGAAGATGCCGTCCGGCTCGACCACCGAGTCGATCAGCTCCGACAGCTCGGTCTCCCACACCCCGTTGCTGGACAGCATCGGGAGCATGAACGCGTCGTCCGACGGCAGGCGCAGCAGGCCGACGTCGGTCAGCACCAGCGAGCTGCGCGGCACGGCGTCGCCGTGGCGCTCGTGCTCGCGCACCACGACGCGGCGTAGGGCGTCGGCGGTCTGCTGGGCCTGGTTGGCCGCGCGCAGGCCGGCGTCGAGCTTGGTGTCGCGGTCCCGCAGCACGTCCACGACCTTGGACTCCAGCGAGTCGATCCGGTCGAGGGTGCGTTCGAGGGCGACGGCGAGCTTGTCGATCCGCTGCGCCAGGGCGTCGCTCTGCTTGGCCCGCTTGCCCGCCTCGGCGACGACGGCGTCCTCGATCTCGCGCAGCCGCCGCCCCTGGCCCGCCATGTCCGCGCGGACCCGGACCACGCCGTCGTCGACGCCGACGAGCTGGTCGGCGAGGTGGCCCTGGTGCTCGGCGTGCTGTTCCAGCTCGGCGCGCAGCACCTCCAGCTCGCCGAGGCCGATACCGGTGTTGATGTCGTCCTGGCGGCGGACCAGCTCGGAGACGGTGCGCTCGACCCCGTCGACCAGGGAGCCGAGCACGTCGCGCATGTGGTTGTCGTAGTGGTCGAGCACGCGCAGCACGACCTTGCGCAGCTGCGGCGCCATGGGCGTGCGGCTGGCCGTGCCGACGTCGGGTTGGCGCAGCAGGGCGTGCTTCGCCGAGTGCAGGGCCTTGAGCGGGTCGACGGTCGGCGAGGGCTTGGCCCGGCGGGCGCGCCAGCCGCGGTAGGCGTGCTCGACGCGTTCGCGCAGGAGTTCGCCGACCTTGGCGACGTCACGGGTGGCGCGGACGTGGTCGCGGCCCTTGGTGCCGATCGCGGCGGCGGTGGCCAGGTCGTCGGCGAGGGCGCGCAGGAGCTTGACGGCGGCCTGGACGTCGGGTTCCGCGCCCTGGCGGCACGGCACGAAGATCACCGCGGACTTGTCGAACAGCTCGGCGACCGCGCCGTGGTCGGAGGTGAGGATCGGTGTGGCCGCCGCGGCGTGCGTGGCGAGGGTGTGCGCGATCCGGTCGCACGCGCCGCTGCGGTGCAGGTGGACGAGGCAGTCGACGGCGCCGAGGGTGTCGACCAGCTCGATGCGCGGGTCGGCGGCGGTGACCAGGCGCAGTCGTTCGGCGGCCTCGGGGTGGGCGTCCGCGTGGGTGACCTCGATGCGCAGCGTCACGTCGTTGCGGTCGGGGAAGGCGGAGAGGAACGCGGAGACCGCGCCCAGCACGTTGCCCGCGCGGTCGACGGCGTGGTCGGCGAGGGCGCCGAAGGTCAGGCCTTCGCGGTCGTCGCGGTCGTGGGCGGCGGCTTCGGGGACCGGGAGCGGGAGGACGCGGACGGTCGGGCCGCCTGGGCGTTCGAGGGTGGCACGGGTCGTCTCAGAGGGGACCCAGAGCTCGTTGGCGTCGGTCGGCCGGTCGTCGTCGAGGAGGTAGTCGACCACGAAACGGCTGTCGGGGACCCGTTCGGTGGTGCCGACGCGGATGACGACCGGGTAGCCGGCGGTGGTGGACGTCGGCAGGCCGGACGCTCGTGCGGCGGCGCGGACCAGGTCGGCGATCGGGCCGGTGCCGAGGACGGAGACGCCCAGCTGGTCGTGCAGGACGGGTGCTTCGGCGCGGGCGCGGGGTACGGCGGCCACCGGCAACCGGCCGGCCGCCACGCCGACGCCCGCGCACCAATCGCGGAAAGCCGCGCCGTCCGCGCCGAACGGGTCGGGGAACTGGGTGCGGAGCGCCTCGTCGGAGCGCCAGAGGGCGGCGGCCCAGCGGGTGCTGCCGGGGAGGCCGGGCGCGGGCTCGCCGGCCCAGCTGACGAACCCGGCTCCGCCGTCGGGGCCGAAGGCGGGGGGTGGGGTGGTGCGGGGTGCCCGGGTTCGGGGGCGGGGTTCGGCGCGCTCGGCGGCAGGTTCGGGCAGGTCGGAGACCTCCGGCCGCGCCTCGGCGGAGACCGGCTCGGCGGTGGCTCCGGTGGCGGGCGGCACGTCGGTCTGGCCATCGGCGGGCTCGACACCGTTCACCGGCACCGCCGTGGCGGCGGCATCGGCACCAGGCGAGGCGTCGGTCGGCACTGCCGCAGGCTCAACACCGTTCACCGGGATCGCCGTGTTGGCGGGATCGGCGAACAGCGGGAGCACGGCCGGACCTGCGGCGGGCTCGACACCGTTCACGGGGATCGCGGACGCGGCGGAATCGGTCGCGGGCGCCTGGCCGTTGACCCGATCGGACCCATTCACCGCAACCGCCGAGGTGGCAGGCTCGGCGCCGGTCGCCAAGACCGCCGTGGTGGCGGCGGGCCGGCTGTCGGACGGAGAAGTCGGCGGGGTCGGCTCGGCGGGGTCGGTGGAGGTCCAGCCTTCCGGGCTGAAGGCCGAGCCGGGGTGGGAGCGGGCGGCTTCGCGGTAGTCCGCGCGCAGCTCGTCCGGAATCCTCGTGCCGTCGGGGAGCTGGCCGAAGCCGTAGCGCACCCTCTGCGGCGTGTGCCCCTTGCGCACCAAGTCCGCCCGGTACCTCGTGCACAGGTCGGCGAGCTCCGGGTACTCCGACAGCAGCACGCGGGGGCGGTCGGCGAAGTCGGAGGACAGCAGCCAGGGGCGGTGGGGGTCGAAGCCCGCGAAGTGGACGCTGCGCACCGGCTCGCCGATGGTCGTCAACGTCCCGTCCGGCCGTCGGTGCAGGTCGCGGTGGGCGGCGTTCCACACCGACAGGCCGACCGTGGCGTCACGCAGCACGTGCAGGTTCACCAGCGCGGGCGCGGTGTCGAGCACGGCCTTGGTGGCGTCCGGCGTCCGGCGCAGCTGCTCCCCCAGGGACCGCAGGAACGGTTCGGCGCCGGGCGCGACCAGCAGGAACCCCGGGTCGAAAACGCCCTTCTCCAGCAGCTCGGTCGGGGTGGGGCGCAGGCCGTCGTCCGGCAACGGCCGCAGCGCCCGCGGCAGCAGCACGAGCGGGCCGCGTTCGACGGCGGCCTCGATCAGGTCCGTCAGCGGGTTGAGGATCTGCACCCACGGGTCCAGGTACAGCACCGGCACGCGTTGGCCGAGCAGCTGTTCGAGCAGCTTGGGCCGCAGCAGGCCGCACAGCTGCGCGGCGGTGCAGCCGGTCGCCAGCTCGGCCAGCTCGTCCTGGCTCATGCCCAGGTCGGCGGGGGTGACCAGGCCGGGACCGGAGTTCTCCGGCTGGGCGTCGACCACCAGCGCCATGAACCTGGCCTGCGGGTGGTTGGCCAGGAACGAGCTCGACAGCACCTTCACCGCGGGCAGTTCGGCGGCGGTGGCCACCGTGCAGGCGATGAACGTGGGACGGGATTCCGAACGCGCGGGCACCTCGGTCACGGTCTGCAAACCTAGCTTCTCCGAGCGCCCGGTGTGGACCACCCGCACGGGTGTGTCCTTCACAGGACCGGCAACAGGTTGCGCAGCTCGTACGGCGTCACGCTGCGGCGGTAGCCGTCCCACTCGGCCCGCTTGTTGCGCAGGAAGAAGTCGTACACGTGCTCCCCCAGCGCTTCGGGGAGCAGTTCGGAGTTCTCCATCTCGGTCAACGCCTCGCCCAGGTTCTGCGGCAGGTTGTCGTACCCGGCGGCACGCCGTTCCCGGTCGGTCAACGACCACACGTCGTCCTCGGCGGGCGGCGGCAGCTCGTAGCCCTTCTCGATGCCCTTGAGACCGGCCGCGAGGATCACCGCGTACGCCAGGTACGGGTTGCACGCGGAGTCCAGGGAGCGGATCTCGACGCGGCGCGACGACGACTTGCCCGGCGAGTACATCGGCACGCGCACCAGCGCGGACCGGTTCGCGTGACCCCAGCACACGGCCGTCGGCGCCTCGCCGCCGACGATCAGGCGCTTGTAGGAGTTCACCCACTGGTTGGTCACGCCGGAGATCTCGCGGGCGTGCTTCAACAGGCCGGCGACGAACATCTTGCCGGTGTCGGACAGCTGGTACGGGTCCTCGGCGTCGTAGAACGCGTTGCGGTCGCCCTCGAAGAGGCTGACGTGGGTGTGCATGCCGCTGCCGGGCTGGTCGGTGAACGGCTTCGGCATGAACGAGGCCCGCACGCCCTGGGTGATCGCCACTTCCTTGATCACGTACCGGAACGTCATCACGTTGTCGGCCATGGTGAGCGCGTCGGCGTAGCGGAGGTCGATCTCCTGCTGGCCGGGCGCGCCCTCGTGGTGGCTGAACTCGACCGAGATGCCCATCGCCTCCAGCGCCTCGATGGCGTGGCGGCGGAAGTGGGTCGCGGTCTCGTGGCTGGTCTGGTCGAAGAAACCGCCGTTGTCCGCCGGGATGGGCTCGCTCCCGTCGTCGGGCAGGCCCTTGAGCAGGAAGAACTCCATCTCGGGGTGCACGTAGCAGGTGAAGCCCGCCTCGCTGGCCTTGGCCAGGGTGCGGCGCAGCACGTGCCGCGGGTCCGCCCACGACGGCGAGCCGTCGGGCATGGCGATGTCGCAGAACATCCGCGCCGAGTAGTGGCTCTTGTCCGGGGTCTGCCAGGGCAGCACCTGGAACGTCGACGGGTCCGGCTTGGCGACCATGTCCGACTCGTACACGCGGGCGAAGCCCTCGATGGCGGAGCCGTCGAAGCCGATGCCCTCGCTGAAGGCGCCTTCGAGCTCGGCGGGCGCGATGGCGACCGACTTGAGGAAGCCCAGAACGTCCGTGAACCAGAGCCGGACGAACCGGATGTCGCGTTCCTCAAGGGTGCGGAGCACGAACTCCTGCTGGCGGTTCATGACCCGAAGCCTAGGTAAGGACGGTCGACCGCGCGTTGCCGACTCGGCCGAACGCGCTGCGCCGTTTGCCACCCGAAGGCGAATTCCCAGGTCACGGACTTGCCGTCAGGTTTCGCGGTGCCGCGGAACGGCTGGTTCTACGATTCACCCCATGCTCCCTCGTCGCGCCCTGATCGGGTCGCTCGTGCTCGCCCTCGTGGCGGGCTGCACGTCCTCCGGTGGCGCCGGGTCCCTACCCGCCGGACCGGACCTGCTGACCAAGGCGTCCGCGGGGATGAAGTCGGTGACCAGCACCCACTTCACGATCAAGGTCGACGGCGAGCTGCCCGGCGTGACCGTGAAGGACGCCGAGGGCGACCTGAACGCCGCGGGCGAGTCGCAGGGCCGGGCGAAGGTCGAGCAGTTCGGCCAGCTGATCGAGGTCGAGTACGTGCTGGTCGGGCAGGACCTCTACTTCAAGGGGCCGACGGGCGGGTTCACCAAGCTGCCCGCCGCGCTGGCCGGCCAGGTGTACGACCCGACCGCGATCCTGGACCCGGACAAGGGCGTGGCGCGCGTGCTGGCCGACGCCCGTGACGCCAAGACGGTCTCCAGCGACGACGGTGTGTCGGTGGTGACGGCGACCGTGCCGCGTGACGTGGTCGCCGGGTTGGTGCCGGGCATCGACGCCGACGTGGCGTCGGAGTTCTCGCTGAAGGACGAGCGGTTGCAGAAGGCGCTGTTCACCCTGCCGGGCGGGGCGAAGGTGACGATCGAGCTGTCCGACTTCAACAAGCCCGTCACCGTTTCGCCGCCGGCGTGAGCGTCGTCGGCGTGTCCGGTCCCGGGTCCGGTCCCGGTTCGGTGAAGGCGCGGCGGCTGGCGATCGGGGCCGGCGCGGCGGCGGTGCTGCTGGGTGCGCTGGACGCGTACGTGGTCGTCGGCGTGCTCGTGGACATGGTGCGCGACCTGGGCATCCCGGTGAACCACCTGGAGCGCGCGACGCCCGTGGTGACGGGGTACCTGCTCGGGTACGTCGCCGGGATGCCGCTGCTCGGGCAGCTGTCGGACCGGTTCGGGCGGCGGTTGGTGCTGCACCTGTGCCTGCTCGGGTTCGCGGTCGGCTCGGCGGTGACGGCGCTGGCGGGTGACCTGCCGCTGCTGGTGGCCGGGCGGGTGGTGCAGGGCCTGGCCGGCGGTGCGTTGCTGCCGGTGACGATGGCGCTGGTCGCGGACCTGTGGGCGGCACAGCGGCGTGCGTCGGCGCTGGGGGTGGTGGGCGCGGCGCAGGAGCTGGGCAGCGTGCTGGGCACGTTGTACGGCGTGGGGTTGGCGTCGTTGTTCAACGCCTGGTCGTTCTTCGAGTCGGTGGAGCCGCAGAGCTGGCGGTGGGTGTTCTGGGTGAACCTGCCGCTGGCCGCGGTAGCGATGGTGGTCGTGCAGCTGACCGTGCCGCGGTCGGTCCGGTCGTCGGTGCGGATCGACTTCGTCGGTGGCGGGTTGCTGGCGCTGGCGCTGGCGTCGCTGGTCGTCGGGCTCTACAACCCCGATCCGTCGCGGTCGGTGCTGCCGTCGTGGGGGTGGCCCGCGCTGGGTGCGTCCGGGGTGGTGTTCGTCGGGTTCGTGCTGTGGGAGCGGCGGTCGTCGGTGCGGCTGCTGGACCCGGCCGGGGTGGCGATGCGGCCGTTCCTGGCGTCGCTGGGCGTGTCGTTGGCGGCCGGTGCGGCGTTGATGGTGACGTTGGTGGACGTGGAGCTGTTCGCGCAGACCGTGCTGGGGCGTGACTCGGCCGCGGCGGCGGGGATGTTGGCGCGGTTCCTGATCGCGTTGCCGGTGGGTGCGCTGGTGGGTGGGTGGTTGGCGGCACGGACCCGGTTGGGTGACCGGTGGGTCTCGTTCGGGGGATTGGTGCTGGCCGGCTGCGCCTACGTGCTGATCGCGCAGTGGCCGGCCGCGGTGTCGTCGTTCGTGGTGGGTCGGGACCTGGCGGTGGCCGGGTTCGGGTTGGGGTTGGTGATCGCGCCGGTGTCGGCGGCGGTGCTGCGGGTCGTGCCGGCCGGGCAGCACGGTGTCGCCTCGGCGGCGGTGGTGGTGGCGCGGATGACCGGGATGCTGGTCGGGGTGGCCGGGTTGTCGGCCTGGGGCCTGCACCGGTTCCGGGAGCTGACGGCGGACCTGGACACGCCGCTGCCGTTCGGTGTGTCGCCGGAGGAGTTCGCCGAGAAGGCGGAGGCCTACCGGGAGGCGCTGACGGCGGCGTTGTTGACGGAGTACCACGAGATCTTCTGGATCACGGCCGTGATCTGCGCGGTGGGCGCGGTGGTGTCGTTGCTGCTGCCGCGTGCAGACCGGTCAGGGCGACGGGCAGACCGGTGAGGGCAACGCGCCGACCGGTGAGGACCACGGGCGAGTGGTGAAGGCAACGGTTCGGTTGGTTATCATCGCGGTGTGGCCTGGAACACCGAGGAGACGCGTCGGCGCCTGAAGGAGGCTGCGGTCGTGGAGTTCGCCGCGCACGGGTTGGCGGGCACCCGGGTGGAGCGGATCGCGGCGCGGGCCGGGGTGAACAAGGAACGGCTCTACAACTACTTCGGCGACAAGGACCGGCTGTTCCACGCGGTGTTGTCGGACGAGCTGGCGAAGATCGCGGCGGCCGTGCCGTTGGACGGGCTGCGGGACGTCGGCGAGTACGCCGGGCGGTGCTTCGACTACCACCTGGCCCATCCGCACCTGGTGCGGTTGTTGCAGTGGGAGGCCCTGGCGTACGGGGACGGCGCGGTGCCGGACGAGGAAGGTCGGGTCGCGCACTACCGGCGCAAGGTGGAGGCGTTCCGGGCGGCGCAGGCGGACGGGGTGGTGGACGCCTCGCCGGAGGCCGCCGACCTGGTGTTCACGGTCATGTCGCTGGCGGCCTGGTGGTTCGCCGTGCCCCAGGTGGCCCGGATGGTGACGGGCCCGGACGACGTCGAACGGCGGCGGGCGGTCGTGGTCGACGCGGCCCGCCGGTTGGCGGCGAACTCGCACGTCGGTTGAACCGGCCTGGTGTCAGCCGATCCGGACGATGCTCTTGCCGCGGGTCGCTCCGCCGGCGAGGTCGGCGATGGCGGTCGCGACGTCGGCCAGGCGGTACTCGGCGGTGATGTCGATGCGGACCTCGCCGTCGGCGATCAGCTCCAGCGCGCGGCGTGCGCTGTCGGCGAGCCGCTCCGGACTGGTCCGGCTGAGCAGGTTGCTGTTGTAGGTCAGCATCGACGTGCCCTGCACCAGCAGGTCGTTGGCCGAGACCGGGATCGGCTCGAAGGTGGCGATGTTGCCGTAGACCACGATCCGGCCGTGCGGCGCCAGGCGTTGCAGGTTGGCCAGCCGGGTCTGGCCGCCGATGGGGTCGAGGATCACGTCGAACTGCTCCGCGCCCAACGCCAGGGGGAACTCCTCGCGGCTGAGCACCTGGTCGTAGCCGGCCTCGCGCGCGTAATCGACCTGCTCCGGGTTGCCGACGACGCCGACGACGCGTTCCGCACCGGCGGCCCGGGCGAACTGCACGGCGAGTGTGCCGACCCCGCCGGCCGCCGCGTGGATCAGGACGCGCCGGCCCGGTCGGACCGCCGCGACGGTGTTGATCAGGTCGTAGGCGGTGGAGGTGACCCAGCCGAACGCGGCGGCGGTGCGCGAGTCCACGGTGGGCGCCGCGATCGCCAGCACCGAGGACACGACGACGACTTCCGCGAAGCCGCCCGAGCCGGCCAGCGCGATGACGTGCTCGCCGACGCGGGAGGGATCCACCCCCTGGCCGACCGCGGTGACCCACCCGGACGCCTCGAACCCGGGCACGAACGGCCGAGGCGCGGGGAAGTGGCCGTCGCGGATCAGCACATCACCCCACTGGACACCCGCGTAGGCGACGCGGATCGCCACCTCCCCGTGCCCCGGGGTGGGCTCGGGGACCTCGGTCACGCGGAACTGGTCGTCCGCGGTGAGTACGACAGCCTTCATGGTTCACAGCCCTCTTGGTTGACTCAGTATCCTGAGACTGAACGATAGTGAGTATCAAGATGCTGAGTCAAGTGAGGATGTTGTGACAGCCATGGTCGACGTGCCCGCCGAGGACTACCTGTGCACCAGGATCCGCCGCGCCGAACAGGCGTTGATGGCGCACCACGAAGCCCTCCTGCGCACCTATGGGCTGACCATGACCCAGTACACGGTGCTGCTCGCCCTCGCCGGCGGGGACGGGATGTCCGGAGCCCAACTGGCCCGCGCCTGCGGCGTCACCCAGCAGAGCACGGCCACGGTCCTGACCGGCATGCAGGCCAAGGGGCTCATCGACCGGCAGCCGTCGCCCGTGCACGCCAAGGTCATGATCGCCACCCTCACCGACGCCGGCCGGGACCTGCTCGACGCGGCCTTCCAAGAGGTCAACGTGCTGGAGAAGGCCTTCGTCGACAAGTTCACCCCGGCCGAGCACGAGCAGTTGTGCGACCTGCTCGACCGGGCCGCGGACACGCTGGTCGAACAGACACCCCGACCCGCCAAGTCACCATCCCCGCGCACCTAGTCGACGCGTCGGGGGTCAACGTGCCGGGGCTGCGGGTGTCGGACGAGGACCGAAGGCGAGGGTGGCGGCGGCGGTGATCAGCACGGCCGCGAGGACCAGGCAGACCGCGGTGAAGCCGGCCGGGGCGAGGGCGGTCACCAGGACCGGACTGATGCCGCCGCCCAGGCCGACCAGGAAGCCGTAGCCCGCGATGCCTGCCCCCTTGGCGTCGCCCGACGCCCGGGCCACCAGGGACACGAGCGCCGGGATGGTCACCGCGAGGCCCGCGACGAAGATCGCGCTGCCGATCAGCAGCACCGGAAGCGTGGAGGAGGCGGCCTCCAGGGCCAGGCCGGCGGCCGCGACCAGCAACGCCGCGGGTGCGACGCGGTGCGCGCCGAAGCGTGCGATCAGGGGTCCGGCGAACAGGCCCAGGGCGATGCCGGGCAGTCCGGGCAGGCGCAGCAGGAGGAGGTCGAGCGCGCCGTGGATGCCGTACCGCTCGCCGACCGCCGTGGTGAGCGCGGTGTACATGCCGACGAACGTGAGCAGGAGGGTGATCGCGCCCGCGTACGTCACCAGCAGCGGTGGACGGCGGAGCAGGCGGGCCAGGCGGGTGAAGGTCGCGGTCAGGGCGATGGGCGTCGGGCGCGGGACCTCGGGCAGGCGGGTGATGGCCAGGGCCACCGCCGGCAGCGCCGGGACCAGCAGCCAGAACACCCGGCGCCAGCCGAGCGCCGTGTCGACGCCCAGGGCGTAGGCCTGGCAGATCAGGCCCGCCAGGAGGAACGACCCGGAAACCGCGGTCATGCCCACGGCGCGACGGGCGGGCGGGAGGGCTTCGGCCACGTAGGCGAGGGAGACGGACGGGATCGAGGCGGCCAGGAAGCCCTGGACGGCGCGGGCCGCGAGCAGTGGGCCGAAGGCCGTCGACGCGCCGGCGACGACGCCGACCACGGCACCCAGGACGAGGCCGACGGCCATCACGTGACGGCGGTCGTAGCGGTCGGAGACCGTGCCGAAGAGCAGGTTGCCCAGCGCGAACGCGAAGCCGAAGCCGCCGCCCACCCAGGCGGCCGCCGACAGCGTGACGCCGTAGCGCTCGGCCACGCCGGGTAGCAGCGGCACGGTCAGGTAGAGCTGGCCCACCGCCAGGATCACCGCCGCGACCAGGACGGCCACCGCCGCCGGGCCGGGTGGGGTCGTGCGGGGTGCGGGGGCTTCGGTCTGGGGCGAGCGGGTGGGGTTGCGCACCTGACTCCCTGCGGATGAAGTCCAACCTTGGCGTTGGAGTTCGAGCATACGACCGCCACGCGCTAACTCCAACGGTGGAGATGGAATGTGCCGTGGGTCACCCCGCCTCGGACGGGGTCACCCGAAAGGTGGGAGTGCGGTGGTGGCCGCTGCGGGTGCCCGTGAACGGACGGACCATGGCCGCATGACGTATCCCGATGCGAACACCGCTGGTCAGGGCTCGGGCGACACGGCTCAAGGCACGGCGACCCCGCCGGCGGCGGGTGAGGGTCGAACGCTGTGGATCGCCTTCGGGGTGATCACCCTGGTGATCGGGCTGGCCGTGTTGCTCTGGCCCGGCCTCACGCTGCTCACGGCGGCCGTGCTGTTCGGCGTGCAGATGCTGATCACCGGCGTCTTCTGGCTCGTCGGCTCGTTCACCGCGGACGCCATGGGTCGGCAGCGGTGGCTGCTGGCGGTGGCCGGGTTGCTGGCGCTGGTCGCCGGGATCCTGTGCCTGCGCGCGCCCTTCCAGACCATCACGGTGCTGGCGCTCCTGCTCGGCGCGACCTGGGTCGTCGGCGGTGTGGCCGAGGTCTTCCACGGTGTCGGCAGGAGCGGGTGGGCGGTGCTCTCCGGGGCGGTCACGGTGATCGGCGGGATCGTGGTGCTCGTCTGGCCCGTGGGGAGCCTGATCGCGCTGGTCTGGCTGCTGGCCATCGTGCTGATCGTCTTCGGGGCGATGACCGTCGCGGGTGCGGTCGGCGCACACCGCACCCCGGGGAAGGCGAGGGCGGCCGCGCCCACCGGGACGACCGCCACCGCCTGAGGGAGGTCAGCCCTCGCGCCAGCCGCTGGTGATCGGCAGCCGGCGGTCGCGGCCGAACGCCTTGAACGTGATCTTGGTGCCCGGCGGGTACTGGCGGCGCTTGTACTCGGCCTTGTCGACCATGCGCAGCACCTTGTCGACCAGCTCGTGCGTGAAGCCCATCGCGATCAGGTCGCGGTAGCCCTTGTCGCCCTCCACGTAGTCGTCCAGCACCGAGTCGAGCAGCTCGTAGTCCGGCAGCGAGTCGGTGTCGACCTGGCCGGGGCGCAGCTCGGCCGACGGCGGCTTGCTGATCGAGTTCTCCGGGATCGGCGGCAGCTCGCCCAGCTTCTCGGCCTGCGCGTTGCGCCACCGGGCCAAGTCCCACACCAGCGTCTTGAGCACGTCCTTGATCGGGGCGAACCCGCCGACCGCGTCGCCGTAGATGGTCGAGTAGCCCACCGCCAGCTCGGTCTTGTTGCCGGTGGCCAGCACCAGGTGGCCGTGCTGGTTCGACAGGCCCATCAACGTGACGCCGCGGCACCGCGCCTGGACGTTCTCCTCCGCCAGCCCGGTCAGCCCGAGCTGCTCGACGAACACGCCGACCATGTCCGCGATCGGCTGCTCCGAGTAGTGGCAGCCGGTGCGCTGGGCGAGGTCGTAGGCGTCGGACTTCGAGTGGTCCGACGAGTACACCGACGGCATGGACACGCCGTACACGTGGTCGGCGCCGAGGGCGTCCACCGACAGCGCGGCCACCACAGCCGAGTCGATGCCGCCCGACAGGCCCAGGACGACCGAGCGGAAGCCGTTCTTGTGGACGTAGTCGCGCAGACCGGTGACGAGCGCGTGCCAGACCTCCGCCTCGTCGGACAGCGGCTCGGCGGGCTCCGGCACGGGCAGCGGGTCGTAGGCCAGCAACGGGTCGTGGGTCAAGGACCGGCGGTGCACCACGAACCCGCCGTAGCTCCCCTCGGTGCGCGGCGCACCACCGGGGAGGTCCAGGTCCAGCACGACCAGGTGCTCCACGAACTGCGGCGCGCGGGTGATCAGCGTGCCGTCCGCGGCGACCACCATCGTGTCGCCGTCGAACACCAGCTCGTCCTGCCCGCCGATCAGGTTCACGTACGCCAGCGGCGCACCCGCCTCGACCGCGCGGCGCGCCACCAGCGGCAGCCGGGCGTCGTCCTTCTTGCGCTCGTACGGCGAGGCGTTCGGCGAGACCACCAGGTCGACGCCCGCCTCGCCCAGGGCGGCGATCGGCCCGCCGTCCTGCCACAGGTCCTCGCAGATCACCATGCCGACCTCGACACCGTGCACCCGCACGACGTCCAGCGTGTCGCCGGGCGTGAAGTAGCGGCGTTCGTCGAACACGCCGTAGTTCGGCAGGTGGTGCTTGTTCTGCCGCGCCACCACCCCGCCCCGGTGCAGCACGGCGGCGGCGTTGCGCATGCCGTGCTCGTCGCGGTCGAGGTAGCCGACGAAGACCGCCAGCTCGCCGCACCCCTCGTCCTCCAGCCTGGCCGCGAGCCCGGTCAGGGCTTCTCTGGACGCCTCGGCGAACGACAGGCGCAGCGCCAGGTCCTCGACCGGGTAGCCGGTCAGCGCCATCTCGGGGAAGACCGCGAGGTGGGCGCCCGCCTCCACGGCCTTGCGGGACCACTCGACGACGAGTTCGGTGTTGCCCGCCAGGTCGCCGACACAGGCGTTGACCTGGGCGAGGGCGAGTCGGAGCTGTGGCATGGAGGCATTCTCGCTCACCCGGCGCAACCTTGGCGGCCGTTGTGGCCCACGAGTCACACCGGGTCACACCTACGATCGAGGTTGTGCGCCGTCGGATGATGATGCTGTTCCTCGCCCTCCCGCTCCTCGCCTCGTGCACGAGCGTGCTGCCCGGGTCACCGACCGCGGGCACGGCGCTGGAGCAGAGAGGGCCCGCGGGGGCCGTGCCCACCGGCCTGGAGCGCTTCTACGGCCAGGAGCTCGGCTGGGAGGACTGCGCGCCGTACGCCACGACCGGTACGACGACGTCGCTGTTCAAGAACAAGAAGTCGATCGAGTGCGCCCGGATGGAGGTGCCCCTCGACTACGCCAAGCCCGAGGGGCGCACGATCCGGATCGGGCTGCTGCGGCAACGCGCGACCGGCGACCGCATCGGCTCGTTGATCATCAACCCGGGCGGTCCGGGCGCGTCCGGCATGGCGGCGGCGGCCGGCATGGGCGCGCAGGTCAAGTCGTCGGCGGTGGGCGAGCGGTTCGACCTGATCGGGTTCGACCCGCGCGGTGTCGGTGCGAGCGAGCCGCAGGTCAAGTGCCTGACCGACGCCGAACGGGACGCCGACCGGTTGGACGTCGACGTGGACACCTCGCCGGCGGGGGTGGCGCAGACCGAGGCGGAGAACAAGGCGTACGCCGAGAAGTGCGCCTCGGTGACCGGGGTGGACGTGCTGGCCAACGTCGGCACCCGCGACGTGGTGCGCGACCTGGACGTCATGCGGTCCGCGCTGGGCGACGAGAAGCTGACCTACCTGGGCTACTCCTACGGCACGCACATCGGCGCGCTGTACGCGCAGGCGTTCCCGGGCAACGTGCGGGCGCTCGTGCTGGACGGCGCGGTGGACCCGACGCAGAACCAGGTGGAGTCGCTGATCGCGCAGGGAGCCGGGTTCCAGAAGGCGTTCGACGCGTTCGCCGCGTGGTGCGCGAAGCGGCAGGACTGCGCGTTGGGCTCGGACCCGGCGAAGGCGAACCAGGCGTTCCGCGAGCTGACGTTGCCGCTGGTGCAGCGACCGGTGGCGGTGGGCGAGCGGAAGCTGTCGTACAACGACGCGATGACCGGGGCCATCCAGGCGATGTACTCGGAGGAGTTGTGGGCGCCGCTCAACACCGGGTTGACCGAGCTGAAGAACAACCGCGGTGACGTGCTGATGCTGTTGGCGGACAACTACTACGACCGCGACAAGGAGGGTCGGTACTCGACCATCACCGACGCGTTCGTGGCGGTGAAGTGCGTGGACGAGCCGCGGGTGACGGACCGGAACGTGCTGGACGACGTGGCGCGCCGGTACAAGGCGGCGGCGCCGTTCATGGACGACGGTCAGCCGGCGGCGGGCACGCTGGACGCGTGCGCGTTCTGGCCCGTGCCGCCGAGCGTGCAGGAGCAGAAGCCGGTGTCCGGGCTGCCGCCGGTGCTGGTGATCTCGACGACCGGCGACCCGGCCACGCCGTACGAGGCCGGGGCGAGCCTGGCGAAGGAACTGGGTGGCGGGCTGCTCACGTTCGAGGGCAACCAGCACACCGTTTACCTCCAGGGCAACGATTGCGTGGACGAAGCCGGGCACGAGTACCTGATCGACGTGAAGCTGCCGGCCGACGGAAAGCGCTGTTCCTGAGCGGTCCACACTTTTCCACGTTTTTTTCCGCCTCCCTGCGGTCTCCGCATAGGCCGACCGTGTGATCCCGCGTGCCACCGCGCCGCCGAGGGCTAGGCTCGCCGTCATACTTCCAAGGGGGTTCGCATGGCCGTCGACGGCATCACCACAGCCACCGAAGAGTCGCTGGAACGATTACGCCTGAAGCTCCAGGACAAAGAAATCGACATCAACAACCACCGGCGATCCCCGATGAACCGGTTGCTCGTCACGCTCATCGGCGAAGCTGCGGCGCACAGCCTCAAGGATCCGACCGTCCTCCAGCGGTTCACCGACCTGAACGACGCCGAATTCGCCTACAGCGAGGATCGCGCCCGGATCGTCGGCGGCACCCACGCGATCGTCATCTGGGCCGGCGGCAAACTCGCGCAGAAATACCTCCCGCCCATGCGGAGGAAGTACGTGCAGGCCGACCAGGCGTTGCGGACCAATCGCGCCAGTACCGAGCAACTCGCCGGGCTGATCTACGATGGCGTCCCGGTCCACGTCGCGCACCAGGCCCTCGACCAGGAGTGGATCCACCCCGACGCCATGCGCCAGGTGCAGGAGGTGCTGGCGGAGTTCGTCGATGACCGGATCACGTTCCACGTGCCGCCCGACGATTCGCTGATCCGCTTGCCGAACGAGTCGAACCTGCCGCCCGGTGCGCGGCCCTACCAATTCTCGACCGCGCAGCGGACCATCACCGTTCCCGTTCCCCAGCCGACCCCCGGACATTTGATCGTCATCACGATCGGGCACGGCTCCAGCGACGGGCTGACGCTCTTCCCGCCAGTGGGGACGGTGAGCCCCCAAGTGCTGGCCAACGGTATCGTCCCGGCCCCCGGTGCGGCACTGGTCGTTCCGCTCCAGTGCTACCCGATGCAATCCGTGCAGGGCTGGAATGCCGTCACGGGATGGGCGAACGTCACCTCGGTGAGCATCCCGCACCTGAACGAGTCGAACGACGCGGAAATGATCGCGTGGATTTCCGGGAACCTGTACGGGGTGATCGACGCGTGGTTCGACGACCTGGCCTGACCGCGTCGACAACCGGGAGGACCACACCATGACCGAGCCCCCGTACGAACTCGACGACATGCGGGTCGGCAACCTCGCCGACGTCTTCGACCGCATTTCCGCCGTGCTCCGCCGCGGCGTGCACGTCCAGCTGCTCACCGAGCACCGCGCGACCATGGAACTGCTGCACGCCTCCCACATCGGGCAGCGCGCCCGCGTCAGCAGGCTCTTCGACGGCGTCGAGGCGCAGGCGCTGAGCACGAACGACAACCCGGACGTCGCGCTGGCCTGGATCGCCTACTCCTACACGTGCGAGTACACCGAGCTGCTGGTCGAGCACCCGCAGCCGACCGGCGCGGGGTTGCCCGGCGAGCCGCACCTGATGGAGCTGCGCAAGCGGGCCATGGAGACCGTCACCGCGCAGCGCACCAAGCTGCTGGTCGGCCTGCCGTCCATCACCGACGCCCTCTTCGCCGGCACCGACAAGAAGGTGTCCGAGCTGTTCAAGTTCCGCGTGACCGAGGGCCGCAGCGCGCCGCCGAAGCTCCCGGAGGGCCAACTGCCCGCGGCGCTGGACTCGTTGCGGCAGAACCTGGCGCAGAGCACCTTCACACCGGTGTCGGACGACGACTGGTCGGCCACGCTGGGCGTGAACCACAAGATCCTGCGCGTGGACACCAGCGGTTCCAAGTTCGACCTCGGCGGGATCCCGGTCGTGCGGGTGGAGGGTGTGCTCGACCCGAAGCTGACGCAGAAGACGGTGACCGGTGGGCGCGTCGTGCTCGGTGACGGGACCTCGCGCGCGCAGGTCGGCGGCAACTTCGTCGGCAACCTCGTCAGCCAGCGCCGCCTGTACGCGGGCGACCAGGTCGAGTACGACACCAGCCGCATGGCGTTGAACCTCGCGGGTGACGCGCACTGGCAGGGCAAGG
Source organism: Actinosynnema sp. NPDC050801 (assembly GCF_040673975.1). Classification (NCBI taxonomy): domain Bacteria; kingdom Bacillati; phylum Actinomycetota; class Actinomycetes; order Pseudonocardiales; family Pseudonocardiaceae; genus Actinosynnema; species Actinosynnema sp. NPDC050801. The sequence continues at coordinate 17,835 of NZ_JBFAQZ010000011.1, forward strand.
CCGCCGACTGGCGCATCGACAAGGGCGGCAACCGCCGGACCTACTACGCCGAGGTCCACCCCAAGATCGCCCAGTACCTGCTCAGCGTGGTGCCGCCGGAGCGCGACGCGATCACCGTCCTGGACATCGCGGGCGGCAACGGCGACCTGGCCGAACGGATCATCAGGGAGCTGGGCGAGGCACGTCCCCAGGGCGACCTGCGGGTGAGGTACGTGGTGGTCGACTACAGCGAGGACGACATCGTCGTCGCGAAGGAGCGCTTCGCCGCGCTCGCCAAGAGCCACCCGTTCGCCAAGACGACGGCCCTCGTGCAGGACATGTTCCAGTACGGCTACGACGCCGCGGCCATGCTGGACGACGTGGGCCTCAAGGCCGCCGACTTCGTCATCAACTCGGGCGGCCTGCTCAACAACCAGATCGGCGACGACACCGAGAGCCCGCGGCGCTTCGCCCGGATGTACGCGAACCTGCTGGCGCCCGGCGGGTACGGCATCTACTCCGGCCTCACCCCGTTGCTGGTCAACTCGGCGACGCACCGGGAGCACGGGCTGGAGATCCGCAACCTCTACGACATCGAGACCGAGCACCAGGTGCACGTGGTGCGCCGCCCCGCCTAGAGACCACTGGCCAGAGCCGGATCAACGGTTGGCGATGCCGTCGACCCGCAGGGTCGCCGAGGCGTCCCGGTGGGTCCCGGTGCTGCCGACGTGCTTGTCGCTGATCGCGGTGCCGTTCTTGAGCACGTGGTAGAGCGCCATCCCGTGACCGCGACCCAGGTCGTAGTCGTCCTTCAACCACTCCAGCACGACACCCGCCTTGGTCGTCGCGCCGTACCCCCGCTCACCGGCCTCCGCCAGCAACTCGGCGGGGGTCTTGCCGGTCTTCCGCTCGATGGTGTCGAGGTAGGCCTGGAAGGACATGACTGGCTCCTGTTCGTCGGTGTGCCGCCAGTCTAGGACAAGTTTTCCTGTCTTGACAAGATTTTTTGTCCTACGGCTGGATCCAGAGCAGTTCCGAGCCCTTGAACAGGTGCAGGCAGCTCTCGGGACCTCGGAGGCTCATGCGGAGCGAGCCGTCCTCGGAGACGACTTGGGCGCTGTCCTCGAAGGCCAGACCCCACGCGGCCACCTGCAACTCCGGGCCGCGCTCCACCACCGCGAACAAGCGCGGAGCCTCCTCCGCCACCATCTCGCGCTCTTCACTGGTCATACCGAAACGCTAAAGGTGAGCGCTCAGGTTGAATAGTCGCCTGTCTGGGTGACGAGATGGTTATGCGCGCTCCGGCAGACTGGCGGTGATCAAGCGAGGAGACCCATGACCACCAGCGGTCAGAGCCCGACCGACTACCGCGCACGACTCGCCGAACGCCTCAAGGAGCTCATGCGGCGCAGCGGCAAGGACCGCGCGGACATCATGCGGACGCTGGGCTGTTCGGTGTCGAAGGTCGGCACGATCCTGCGCGGCGACACGTCCGTCCCGCCGCTGGAACTGGCCGCTCTGCTCGACCTGTTCGGCGTCGAGGGTGAGGAGCGGGCGGACCTGTTGCACCTGGGAGAGGAGGCTCGGCGGCGACGGCCGAAGACACCGTGGGGTTCGGCGATCCCGGACCGGTTGCGGAAGTTCTTCAACACCGAGGAGACGGCACGCAAGATCGAGTCCTACCGCCCGGACCTCCTGCACGGATTGGCGCAGACCGAGGACTACGCACGGGCGGTGATCGAGACGAACAGCGCGCTGCGGCCCGACGAGATCACGCGCCTGGTGCAAGCGAGGATGGCCAGGCAGGCGCGGCTGACCGGACCCAATCCGCCCGAGTTCGCGATGGTGGTGCGGGAGGCGGTGTTGCGGGCCCCGGTCGGATCGAAGAGAACCAGGGCCGAGCAGATCGCCCACCTGAAACGGCTGTCGGAACTGCCGCACGTGACCCTGCGGATCATCCCGGACCGCGTCGGGCTGACCAGCGCCCTCTACTTCCCGTTCTCGATCCTCACACCGTCCGGCGACCGCCCCAAGACCGTGTACGTCGAGACGTTGACCGACGGGCTGTTGGTGGACGAGGAGAGCCGGATCTCCCACTACGAGACGGTTTTCGAGGAGCTGTTGGCCGTCTCGGTGGCGGATTTTGCTTGATAGCGTTGGGCCATGACTTGGCGCAAGAGCAGCTACAGCGGCAATAGTGGCGGAGAGTGCGTCGAGGTGCGGGCGGGGCTGGACGCCGTGCGGGACTCGAAGAACGTCGACGGACCGGTGCTGGAGTTCACGCCTGCTGCTCTGAGGGCGTTCCTGAAGGCACTGCGGCCCAGCTCGCCAGGAGCTTGAGACGTTCCTCGGTCGGTGAGCCCACGCGAGCGGTGTAGACGGCGAGCACCACGTCCGGGTCGCCGGTCGGTTGCAGGGTCTCGTAGTCGAGGTCCAGGTCGCCGACCACCGGGTGGTGCATGAGCTTCGTGCCGTGGGTCTTCTCCAGGACCTTGTGCTGCGCCCACAGCTTGCGGAACGTCTCGTCCTTCACCGACAGCTCCCCCACCAGCGCGGCGAGCCTGGCGTCGTCCGGGTAGCGGCCCGCGTCGAGCCTGAGGAACGCCACCATGTCGGCGGCGACGGTGGGCCAGTCGCGGTAGAAGGTGCGGGACTCGGGCCGCAGGAAGGTGTGCCTGGCGGAGTTGCGGTCCTCCGCCGGCAGGTCACCGAAGCCGTAGAGGGCGTCGGCGAGCGGGTTCCAGGCGAGGATGTCCGCGCGCCTGCCCATCACGAACGCGGGCACGTCCTCGACCATGTCCAGCAGCCGCCGCAGACCCGGTCGCACGCGTTGCGGCGCGGGGCGCTTGGACGCCACCGGTCGGACGAGGTTGCGCAGGTGGGCGCGTTCGGTCTCGTCGAGTTGCAGCACACGGGCGACGGCGTCCAGCACCGAGTCGGAGACGGCGGGCGTGCGGCCCTGTTCCAGGCGCATGTAGTAGTCGACGCTCACGCCGGCCAGCAGCGCCAGTTCCTCGCGGCGCAGGCCGGGCACGCGGCGGCGGCCACCACCGGGCAGGCCGACGTCGTCCGGGCGGACGCGAGCCCGGCGGCTGCGGAGGAATTCGCCGAGGTCGTGGTTCACCCACCCAGTATGGCCGCCGCGGCGGCGCCCAACCTGGGTACTGGCAGACCTAGGGAACCACGCGCCCCAGGCTGACCAGGGCCTCTGGTACCGGCCGTGACCGGGTCCAGTGTTCTGGGCATGACCTACGACCTGAACAACCGCACTGCCGTCGTCACCGGTGCCGCGAGTGGCATCGGCGCCGAGATCGCGCTCGTCCTCGCCCGGTCCGGGGCGAAGGTCGCGCTGCTGGCCCGTCGGGCGGACCGGCTCACCGAGCTGGCCGACAAGATCGCCGCCGAGGGTGGGCGCGCGCTCGCGGTGTCGGCCGACGTGACCGGCGACCTCACCGAGGCCGTGGCGGCCATCCACACCGCGTTCGGCCGGGTCGACCTGGTGGTGAACAACGCGGGCGTGATGCTGGCCAACCCCGTCACCGAGGGCCGTGACGACGAGTGGCACCGGATGATCGACACGAACCTCAAGGGCCTGCTGAACGTGACCAAGGCGTTCACCGCCGACCTGGTCGAGGCCGGTGCGGGCGGCACCGCGGACCTGGTGAACATCTCGTCCGTCGGCGCGCACCTGACCTTCCCCAACTACGGCGTCTACACCGCCACCAAGGCCGCCGTCACGCACCTGTCGGCGAACCTGCGCACCGAGCTCGGCCCACTGGGCGTGCGGGTGACCAACGTCGAGCCCGGCCTGGTCAGCAGCGAGTTGGCCGACCACATGGACAACCCGGACGTGGACGCGCACCTGTCGGCGTGGCGGGAGCTGGTGCCGCCGCTGAACCCGGCCGACATCGGTGACGTGGTCGGGTTCGCCACCAGCCGGCCCAAGCAGGTGAACCTGCGGCAGCTCGTGGTGCTGCCGACCGTCCAGGTCTGAGCCCGGCCGAGCCGCCCACCGCCCGGTGGGCGGCTCACGTCGACCGGCGGTCGCGGTAGGCGCGTTGCTGGCACGCCCGCGAGCAGTACGCGCGGGGTCGTCCGGACGCGGGTTGCGCCACCGGCTGGCCGCAGACCCGACAGGTTTCATCACGCTTTTCATCACGCCGCTGGATCAGCAGCTCGATGCCGTCGAGGACCCGGGCCAAGCCGAACCCGAACGGGTCCGGCTGGTCGAAGCCACCGGTCTCCCACAGCCGGGTCAGGGTCGGGTAGCGGTCGAAGCGGGCGAACAACGAATCCCGCGCGCCCCACCACTCCTCATCGCTCACCCCGGTGCCGCGCTCCGCCCGCGCGGCCTCGACCAGGGCGGACGCCTCGGCGTCCACGAAACGGCCGACCAAGCCGACCGCCGCGACCACCTCGGCCGGGGTGAGGCCGGTATCCGCGAGGATGCTCAACGCGTGCTCGTAGTGGGCCAGCGCGTTGGGCCCCGGCACGTACCGACCGGGGACCTCGGCCAGCCAGGGGTGCAGTTCGCGCAGCTCCCAGCTCCGACGCGCGAACGCCTCCAGCTTCGACCGCCAGCCGCTCCCCTCCGCCGGGGGCGGGTCGCCGTGCACGGCGTCGCGCATCAGGTCGACCAGGTGGTCGCGACCGGGCACGTGGCGGTACAGCGACATGGTGGTGAAGCCGAGCCGATCGGCGACCTTGCGCATGGACAGCCCGGCCAGGCCCTCCGCGTCGGCCACCTCGACCGCCGCGCCCACGATCGCGTCGAGGCTCAGCCCTCCTCGCCCGTCCCACAGCAGCTCGACCGAGCGGTCCGGATCGCCCGCATTCCCCATCACGCCTCCATGGTATACCTGTTGAAGTTTATGCCATAAACAGCTTGGGGGCTCTCCATGACCGATTTCCACGTCTCCCCCGCCGGGGACGACTCCGCGGCGGGCACGGCCGATGACCCGTTCCGCACGTTGGCGCGCGCTCGACGGGCCGCCCGCGAGGCGGGAGGTGGCGCCACTGTGCACCTCCGAGCGGGCACGCACGTGCTGACCGAGCCGTTCGAGCTGACCGAGGAGGACTCCCACGTCGTCTACCAGGCGTTCGGCTTCGGCACCGACGCGCCGGAGGACGTCGTGATCAGCGGCGGGCGGGAGGTCGTCGGGCAACAGGGGCCGGACGGCGTGTGGGTGGCCGAGGTCGGCGACCTGGTCACCCGACACCTCGCGGTGAACGGCCGGCGGGCCGAGCGGGCGGGTCTCGACGGGCTGCCCGGGACCGTGCGCCGCACGCCGACCGGTTACGTCACCGACCACCCGCTGGACTGGCGCAACCCGGCGGGCGTCGAGTTCGTGCACCGGGGCGTCTACCCGTGGACGGAGGCACGCCTGGCCGTCGCGTCGGTCACCCGCGACGGCGACGAGACCGTGATCACCATGGCGCGGCCCGGGTTCGACCTGGCCCTGGAGCTGTACAACGCCGAGTGGTACGGCCAGGTGACGGCCGGTCCGCCGGCGCCGACCCGGATCGAGAACGACCCGGCGTTCCTCACCGAACCCGGCACGTTCGCCCTGGACCGGTCGCGGCCCGGCCGGCACGTCCTGCACTACCTCCCGCGAGCCGACGAGGACCCGCAGGTGGTCGCGCCCGCGCTGGAAGTGCTGGTGCACGCCACCGGCACGCGGGACGTGACGTTCCGGGGCCTCACGTTCGCCGACACCACCTGGCTGCGGCCCGGCGGCGACCACGGTTTCCCGCACTACCACGGCAACGGCCACTACGACGGCGGCCCGATCGTGAAGATCGACATGGGCGAGGGGGCGTGGCTGACCGCCCCGGAGGGCCAGGAGCAGGTCCCGGCTTCCGTGCGGCTCGACGGGACCACCGGGGTGCGGTTCGAGGGCTGTCGCTTCACCCGCCTGGGCGCCACCGGCCTCGGCGTGACCGGCGGCGCGGACCTGGTGGTGCGCGGCTGCGACTTCGACACCCTCGCCGCTTCCGCCGTCTCGGTCACCGGCGGCCGGGACGTGCTGGTCGAGGACAACCTCGTCCGGCACGTCGGCCTCGACCACTCCGGCTCGCCCGGCATCACCGTCCAGGGCACCGAGGACGGCACGATCACGCACAACCACGTCCAAGACGTACCGCACAACGGCATCGTCGTCGGTCCCGGCCGGGGCTCCCGCGTCACGCACAACCTGGTGACCGGCGCCATGACCGTGCTGGCCGACGGCGGCGGGATCTACCTGTCCGGCCCGCAGGGCGACGCCGAGCGCGGCGCGGTGATCAGCGGGAACGTCATCGAGGACGTCCGCACCCCGTACAACTTCGGCCTGTACACCGACTACGGGGCGAGCTGGGTGACGGTGTCGGAGAACGTGGTGGCCCGGGCGGACAACACGGCCGTGCTGGACGTCCAACCGCCGTTGGAGCACGTCGTCTACCGGGGCAACTTCTGGGACGCCGACCCGGTCGGCGGCGACGCCGTGCCGGACGGCGTCACCTACGAGGACAACACGACGATCACCGACCGGGCCGGGTTCGACGCCGCCACCGCCGACATCCGGGCCCGCGCGGGCCTGCGCACGCCCCGCGCCTGATCAAGGGGGAGGCCTGATCACGGGGCGGGCCGGACGAGCGGGAACAGCACGGTCTGCCGGATCGACGTGCCGGTGAGCATCATCAGCACCCGGTCCACGCCCATCCCGAGCCCGCCGGTGGGCGGCATCCCGTGCTCCAGGGCGGTGAGGAAGTCCTCGTCCAGCTCCATCGCCTCGACGTCACCGCTGGCGGCCCGCAACGACTGCGCCTCCAGCCTGCGGCGCTGCTCCAACGGGTCGGTCAGCTCCGAGTAGGCCGTGCCGATCTCCGCCCCGAACGCCACCAGGTCCCAGCGCTCGGCCAGGCGGGGGTCGGCGCGGTGCGGCCGGGTCAGGGGTGACACCGAGGTCGGGAAGTCGGTGTAGAAGGTGGGTCCGGCGGTGTTGGGCTCCACCAGCTCGTCGTACGCCTCCTGCACCAGCGCGCCGTGGTCGGCGTCGTCGCCCGGCTCGATGCCGTGACCGGCCAGCAGTGAGCGCAGCTCGGGCAACGGGGTGTCGGGCGTGACGGTCGCACCGAGCGCCCGGGAGACCGCCTCGTGCACGGGGACGATCGGCCACTCCCCCGAGATGTCCACCTCCACGCCGTCGCGCACGGCGACCGGGCGGCCGTGCGCGGCGACGGCGGCGTGCTGCACGAGTTCCCGCATGAGGTGCAGCATCGTGGTGTAGTCGGCGTAGGACTGGTAGGCCTCCAGCATGGTGAACTCGGGGTTGTGCGAGGCGTCCGCGCCCTCGTTGCGGAAGTTCCGGTTCAGCTCGAACACCCGGTCCACGCCCGCCACGCACAGCCGCTTCAGGTACAGCTCGGGCGCGATGCGCAGGTACATGCGCATGTCGTAGGCGTTGATGTGGGTGACGAACGGCCGGGCGTTGGCGCCGCCGTGCACGGCCTGGAGCATCGGCGTCTCGACTTCGAGGTAGTCGCGGTCGTGCAGGAAGTCGCGGATGCCGCGCACGACGTCGCCGCGCAGCCGCAGCATCCGCGCCGAGTCGGGGTTCACCACCAGGTCCAGGTACCGCCTGCGGACGCGGGCCTCCGGATCGGACAGGCCCTTGCGCCGGTCCGGCAGCGGGTGCAGGCACTTCGCGGTCACGGTCCACTCGTCGGCCAGCACGGACAGCTCGCCCCGCCGTGAGTAGACCACCTCGCCGCGCACGCCGACGTGGTCGCCGAGGTCCACCCCCGCCTTCCACGGGTCGAGGTTCACCCGTCCGGCGTCGAGCATGAGCTGGATCTCACCGGTCGAGTCGCGGATGCGGGCGAAGCACAGGCCGCCGAGCTCGCGCAGCACCACCACCCGGCCGGTCACCGACACGACGTCGCCGAACAGCTCCCGCGCCCGGGCCACCGACTGCTCACGCGGGTAGTTCACCGGGTACGGGTCGATGCCGCGGTCGCGCAGGCGGTCGAGCTTGGCGATGCGGACGCGCACCTGCTCCGGCCGGCGGACCTGCCGGGTCTCGACCTTGATCGCGTCGATCTCCGCCACCGCCGACGCGAAGCCCGCGTCGGAGTTCTCGTAGCGCAGCGCGCGGGACGAACCGCGTCGGAACAACGCCCTCAGGTTCGGCACGAACCCCTCGGCCACGCCCGCCGCGATGCTCACCCTGGGCAGGTGGCGGGTGCGGGTGAAGCACAGGTAGCGGGGCAGCCAGTCCGGGCCGTACTTGGCGTTGGACCGGTACAGCGATTCGAGCTGGAAGAACCGGGACCCGAGGCTCAGCACCCGCCGCCACGCCCGCAGCACCGGCCCCGCGCCGATCTTCTCGCCCTCCTCGAACACCGCGCGGAACATGGCGAAGTTCAACGAGACCCGCTGCACGCCCAGCCGGGCGCCGGCCGCGACCAGCTCGGCCACCATGTACTCGTTGAGGCCGTTCTCCGCGGCGCGGTCGCGGCGCATCAGGTCGAGCGACAGCCCGCGCCTGCCCCACGGCACGAACGACAGCAGTCCGCGCAGCTCACCGGCCGCGTCGTAGGCCTCGACCATCACGCACCGGCCGTCGGTCGGGTCGCCCAGCCTGCCCAGCGCCATGGAGAAACCGCGTTCGGTCTCCGCGCCGCGCCAGCGCTGGGCCAGGTCGAGGATCGACGCCAGCTCGTCGGCCGGTATCTCGGCGTGCCGGCGGACGCGGGAGGTGTAACCGGCGCGTTCGACCCGGTTCACGGCCTGCCGCACGGCCCGGCGCTCCGGACCGGTCAGGGTGAACTCGCGCACGTCCAGCACGGCCTCGTCACCGATCTCCAACGCCTTGAGCCCCGCCGCCGCGTAGACCCGGGCACCCCGTTCGCTCGCGCCCAGCACGCCGGGCAGCCAGCCGTACCGCCCGGCCTCGGTCAGCCACGCCCGCACGGCCAGCGGCCAGGCCTCCTCGTCACCGACCGGGTCGCCGCTGGCCAGCGTGGTGCCGGCGAGCACCCGGTAGGTGAGCGCGGCCCGGCCGTTCGGGGCGAACACCACGCTCTTGTCGCGGCGGGTGGCGAAGTAGCCCAGCGAGTCGGGTTCGCCGTGCGCCGCCAGCAGCCGCCGCACGTCCAGCTCCTCGGTGTCGGCGAGCGACCGGCTGGTCCGCACGCCGCGGAAGAACACGTACAGCGCGGCGATCGCGACGAGCATCCCGCCGAAGCCGAGCAGCACGCTCAGCCAGGGCGGGCCCTCGCCACCCCGGCGTTGCGGCAGCACCTCGCCGGTGATCTGGTTGGCCGCCCACCCCAGCTTGTGCCAGGTGCCGTGCAGGTGGCCCGGGAACAGCTCGGTCAGGCCCCAGCCGACCAGGCACAGCGCCACGACCCCGCCGAGGAACACGACCAGCGCCTGCCGCCACGCGCCGGGCGACAGCTTGGCCGGGAACGCGTCCTTGATCGCCAGCAGCAGCACGATCACCGCGACGGTGAAGACGACGAAACTGCCGAGGTCGAGGGTGACCTGTAGCCGATCGGGTGACTCGTCGTCGCCGAGGAACTGCGTCGGGTCGATCCAGTAGCGGACGATGAGGAGCAGCACCGAGACCCCGTTGAGCACCTCGAACAGCAGCAACGTCCACAGGGCCGCCTTCTTGCGCCGGCGCAGGGCCGCGCCGAGCACGACCAGCACCAGGACGATGAAGAGGTTCGCCTCCACGGGTAGGCCGATCAGGTACGACACCCGCAGAATGCTCTGGGCGAGGTCGGCCTCCTCGTCGACCAGGAACAGCACGATCGATGCCACGGCCGCCAACTGCACGACCGTGGCGACAACACCCGCCGTCCGCGTCTTCCACCTGGCCACCGCCACGACACGCTCCAAGGAACTCGGTTGTCCACCATGGTCGCCTCACTCGCCGGTCGGGTGCACGTTCGCGCGTCCGGGCGTGTTGGCGGGCCGGTGGTGGTGCTGGGCTCGGCGCTGGGCGGCGCGTGGTTCGACTGGGACGCGGTGGTGGCGCTGCTGCCGGACGCGCACGTGCTGGCGTTCGACCGGCCGGGCACGGGGTGGTCGGAGCCCGCGTTGGCGCCCGCGACGCTGGCCCGTGAGGTGGCCGTGCTGGACGCGGTGCTGGTGGGGGTGCCGTCGGCGGTGCTGGTGGGGCACTCGATGGCGGCGCTGCACGTGGAGGCGTGGGCGCGGCTGCGGCCGGGGCGGGTGCGGGGGCTGGTGCTGGTGGACCCCGATCCGGAGACGCCGGGCGCGGGGCGGCCGTTCGACCTGTCGGCGGCGGTGGCGCGGTGGGTGCTGCAGGTGGGGCTGGACCCGGTCGTGGCCGCTCAGGGGTTGCGGTTGCGGCGGTGGGCCATGCGCGGGGCGACGCTCGGGCGGCGTGATCCGGCGTCGGCTGCGGTGCTGCGCTCGGTGTACGGGCGGCCGTCGGTGGCACGTGCGGTGCTGGACGAGCTGGCGTCCTACCCCGGCCAGGTGGCCGCCGTGGAGCGGTTGCGGGCGTTCCGGCCGTTGCCACCGGTGCCGTTCACCGTGCTCACGGCGGGTCGGCGGGAGTTACCCGCGCACGTGGCGCTGGCCGCGTTGAGCCCGGTCGGGCGGACCGTGCCGGTGCCGGGCAGCCGCCACATGGTGCCCGTCGACCGGCCGGACGCGGTGGCGTTGGCCGTGCTCAGGGCCCTGCGCGGCGTTTGAGCAGGCGGTGCGCTTCCGGATCGGTGCAGTTCGCGACCGGCTCCGTGGCCGGGCCGTGTGAAGCTACTCGCACTCCGCGCCAATCCCCCCGCGTCGGTGTCACGCTGGGCGGGTAACCGTGCAACAAGCGCCCGGGGACCCGCGATGACGCGGGCTTCGAGGGAGGACGGTCGACGATGACCTCGACAGAGGTAACCGCGCCTTACGGCAACGGTGCGGGCAACGCACCCACCGGCAAGAAGGTGCGCATCCACCACCTGCGGGAGATGAAGGAACGCGGCGAGCCGTGGCCCATGCTCACCGCCTACGACATGTACACCGCGGAGCTCTTCGACGAGGCGGGCATCCCGGTGCTGCTGGTCGGCGACTCCGCGTCCAACAACGTCTACGGCTACGACACGTCGCTGCCGGTGACCGTGGACGAGCTGATCCCGCTGGTCCGGGGCGTGACCCGGTCGGTGAAGCGGGCGCTGGTCGTGGCCGACCTGCCGTTCGGGTCCTACCAGGTCTCCGTCGAGCAGGCCGTGGCGACCGCCGTGCGGTTCATGAAGGAAGGCCGCGCGCACGCGGTGAAGCTCGAAGGCGGGAAGCACTTCGCACCGCACATCGAGGCCATCGTGCGGGCGGGCATCCCGGTCATGGCGCACATCGGGTTCACCCCGCAGAGTGAGCACCAACTCGGTGGCTACCGGGTGCAGGGCCGCAGCGACGCGTTCGACTCCGTGGTGGACGACGCGCACGCCGTCGAGGCCGCGGGCGCGTTCGCCGTGGTGCTGGAGATGGTGACGGCCGAGGTCGCCAAGCAGATCACGCACGACCTGCGCATCCCGACCGTCGGCATCGGCGCGGGACCGGACACCGACGCGCAGGTGCTCGTGTGGCAGGACATGATGGGCCTGCGGCGCGGCAAGGCGCCCCGTTTCGTGAAGCGGTACGCCGACGTGGCGGGCGTGATGAAGTCGGCCGCGGAGCAGTTCGCCGCCGAGGTGAAGGGCCACCAGTTCCCCGGCCCGGAGCACACCTTCCACTGACCCCGTGCACGTGGTCGTCGCGCGGGCTCCGGCCGGCGCGGCGGCCACCGGGGGCTCCCGACCGCCGATGTGCGGACGGGCACCCAGAAGGCAGGGCGTGTTGCTGACCCAGCCGCCTCCGAGCTGAACGGCTCCCGGCTGGACGCCTCCCGGGTCTCCGGCAGAGTGGTGCTCATGTACCCCGAGATCGAGCCTCACGACCAAGGCCTGCTCGACGTCGGCGACGGCAACCGCGTCTACTGGGAGGTGTGCGGCAACCCCTACGGCAAGCCCGTGGTGTTCCTGCACGGCGGGCCCGGCGGCGGGTGCGCGCCCGTGCACCGCAGGTTGTTCGACCCGGCGGCGTACCGGATCGTGCTGCTGGACCAGCGCGGGTGCGGTCGGTCGACGCCGCACGCGGCCGAGGACGGTGCGGACCTGTCGACCAACACCACGTGGCACCTCGTGTCCGATCTGGAGAAGGTCCGGGAGCACCTGGGCGTGGACCGGTGGCAGGTGTTCGGCGGGTCGTGGGGTTCGACGTTGGCGCTGGCGTACGCCCAGACCCACCCCGACCGGGTCACCGAGCTGGTGCTGCGCGGCATCTTCACGTTGCGGCGCAAGGAACTCGACTGGTACTACGGCGGTGGCGCCGGTTTCCTGTTCCCCGAGGTGTGGGAACGGGTGGTGGCGCACGTGCCGGAGGGCGCCGACGTGATCGAGACCTACGCGCGGCTGCTGAACGACCCCGACCCCGCCGTGCGCGAACCGGCCGCGGTGGCGTGGAGCGTGTGGGAGGGGTCGACGGTCACGTTGCTCCCGCGGCCCGAGCTGGTGGAGGCGTTCGCGGAACCGCGGTTCGCGCTGGCGTTCGCGCGGATCGAGAACCACTACTTCCGCCACGCCGGGTGGCTGGAGGAGGGGCAGCTGCTGCGTGACGCGGGCAAGCTCGCGGGCATCCCCGGCGTGATCGTGCAGGGCCGCTACGACCTGGCCACACCGGCCACCACGGCCTGGGACCTGCACCGCGCGTGGCCGGGGTCGGAGCTGGTGGTGGTGCCCGACGGCGGGCACGCGTTCGACGAGCCGGGCATCCTGCGGGCGTTGCTGGAGGCCACCGACCGGTTCAAGGGCGACTGATCGGGCTCACGCCGTCCCGAGCGCGGTCTCCAGCGCTCGCCGTGCCGCGACCAGCGACGGGCCGTACCAGGTCAGGTGCCTGCCCGAGACGTGCACCGGGCGCAGGCCGGGGAAGAACTGGGGGCCGTCGTCCGGGGTGAACAGGTACGGCTCGTCCGGCAGCACGACGAGTTCGGCGTCCTGCAGCTCGGGCAGCCCGGGGCGCGGGTAGCGCTCGGGGTGGTCGGCGAAGGCGTTGACCACCCCCAGGCGCAGCAGCACGTCGCCGGCGAACGTGTCGCGGCCCAGGACCACCCACGGCTTGCGCCACACCGGGATCACGGCCCGCGTCCACGGCGGCGTCACCTCGCGCCACAGCTGCTCGGCCTCCACCAGCCAGTCCGGCTCCACGTCCCACGCCGTGCCCAGCAGGCGGCGCAGCGAGCCCAGGGCGGCGGGCACGGTGGCGGGCGCGGCCGTGACCCACACCGGGATGCCGTCGGCCCGCAGCCGTTCGACGTCCTGCGGGCGGTTCTCCTCGGCGTTGGCCAGCACCAGGTCCGGCCGCAGCGCCAGCACCCGGTCCACGGCCGGGTACTTCGAGCCGCCGACCCTGGTCACGTCCAGGTCCGGCGGGTGCGTGCAGTAGTCCGTGGCGCCGATCAGCACCGCCGGGTCGACGCCCCCGGTGACCACGGCCTCGGTGAGCGACGGCACCAGGCTCACCACGCGGGTCGGCGGGCCGGGCAGCGCCACCGGCTCACCGAGGTCGTCGACGGGAAGCATCAGATGTCGGTGATCTTCAGGCCGGCGTGCGCCTTGTAACGGCGGTTGATCGCGATGAGGTTCGCGGTGAACGCCTCCACCTGGTGGGCGTTGCGCAACCGGCCGCCGAAGACGCCGCGGAAGCCGGGGATCGTCTCGGCCAGGGCCCGGACCAGGTCGGTGGCCTCGCGGTCGTCGCCGAGGACGAGCACGTCGTTGTCGACCCGCTCGATGGTCAGGTCGGCCAGGTTCACCGCGGAGACGTGGTGGAACGCGGCCGTGACGCGGGAGTCCGGCAGGAGCACGGCGGCCTGCTGCGCGGCGCTGCCCTCGGGCACGGGCAGCGCGAACGGCCCCTGCTTGTCGAAGCCGAGCGGGTTCACGCAGTCGATCACGACCTTGCCCTGCAGCGGCTCGCGCAACGACGCCACGGTGTCGGCGTGCCCGTCCCACGGCACCGCGATCAGCACCACGTCCGCCTGCCGGGCGCAGCCCTCGTTGTCCGCGCCGCTGACGTGCCCGACGCCGGTCTGGGCGCGCACCTCCTCGGCGGCGGCCTCGGCGCGCTCGGCGTTGCGCGACCCGATCACGACCTTCAGGCCCGCCTTGGCCCACCGCAACGCCAGACCCTTGCCCTGCGCACCGGTACCACCCAGCACCCCGACGGTGAGCTCACGGATATCAGTCACCCGGCCATCACATCACACCTGGTCGGGGCCGGCCGTGCGATGGCGAGCGTGATCACGTCACCGGTCCAGCCGCAGCGCCAGGCCGTCCAGCAGCGAGCGCAGCCCCAGTTCGAACAGGTCGTCCAGGTCGAGGTCGTAGCCCTCCTCGGACAGGGTGGTGAGCATCCACGCGAACGTCGGGTAGCGGCCGGAATCGATGATCGACCCCATCGCCGGCGCCTGGGTGTCCATCCACTCGTCCTCGGACATGCCGGACGCGCCTTGCGCCTGCCGCTCGCGTTCCAGGTGGACGGCGACGCCGTGGACGTAGCTGAAGAGCATGACGTGCAGGTCGCACAGAGCGGCGGCGCCCAGGCCGTGGTCGGTCAGCGCGGCGAGCGCCCACTCGGCGTGCACGGCCAGGTTCGGCAGCGGCAGCGGGCGGGTGATCGGGCTGAGCTGGGCCAGCCACGGGTGTCGCCGGTACAGCGACCACAGGGTGCGGGCGCCGAGTTCCCACCGGGCGCGCCAGCCGTCCGGGGCCTGTGCGGGGTAGCCGCGCTCGCCGAACGCGGCGTCCGCCATCAGCACGACCAGTTCGTCCTTGCCCGCCACGTGCCGGTACGGCGACATCGGCGCCACCCCGAGCCGGGCCGCGACGCCGCGCATGGACAGCGCGCCGAGCCCTTCGGCGTCGGCGATCGCGATCGCCGCACGCACCACCCGTTCGCGGGTCAGCTCCGGCGGTCTGGCGCCGTGGGCCGGACCGGGTCTTTCCTGGGTGGGTTTCGCCGGGGTGGGTTTCGCCGGGGTGGCCCGGGTCGGTCCGGCGACCACCGTGCCGGAGCGCGGTTCGGCGCGGACGAGGCCTTCCCGGGCCAGGGTGGCGAGCGCCTTGGCCGCGGTGGCCATCGCGACGCCCCACTCGGCGGCGACCCTGCGGGTGGAGGGCACCTTGGCGCCCGGCGCCCACTCGCCATGCTCGATGCGGCGCCGGAGGTCGGCGGCGATGCCCAGGTACCGCGGTTCAGCCGGCACACCCGCTCCCGTCTGTGCTGGTACAGATCCGAACTGTACTAGGTCAGTCTTGGCTGTCAGTCCTACTAGAAGGCACTGTGTTCAGCGTAAACGTACAGCGTCTTCCAGGAGGAACACCATGCGGAACGCACTGATCTCGGGGGCGGGCATCGCCGGGTCGGCCATGGCCTACTGGCTGTGGCGGAACGGCTTCTCGGTGACCGTGGTGGAACGCGCACCCGGTCGGCGCAAGGGCGGCCAGGCGGTCGACATCCGCGGCGTCGCGCTCGACGTGGTCGACCGAATGGGCCTCGGCGAGCAGGTGCGGGCCGCGCGCACGCGGATGCGCGGCATGTCCATGTTGGACGGTGACGGCAACGAGCTGTTCCGGTCCGAGGAGCACACGCTCAGCAGCGGGCGGCTGGACAACGGGGACGTCGAACTGCTGCGCGAGGACCTGGTCGCGATGCTGCACGGGGCCACCGGCGACCGGGTCGAGCACGTCTTCGACGACTCGGTCACCGCGCTGCGGCAGGAGGAGCACGGCGTGGTGGTGGAGCTGGAGCGCGGCGGCTCCCGCACCGTCGACTTCGTGATCGGCGCGGACGGCGCCCACTCGACCGTGCGGCGGCTCGCGTTCGGGCCGGAGGAGCGGTTCGGCCGGCACCTCGGGCAGTACCTGTCGATCTTCCCGATGGCCAACTACCTGGGCCTGGACCGCTGGCAGCTGTGGTTCCAGGACGCCGACACCGGCACGGGCGGCGCGGTCTACCCGGTGCGCGACAACACCGAGCTGCGGGTCACGCTGGGCTTCCGGTCCGAGCCGGTGGCCTACGACCACCGCGACGTCGCGCGGCAGAAGCGGATCGTGGCCGAGAGGTTGGCGGGTCTGCGCTGGGAGACCCCGACCCTGCTGGCCGCCATGGCGGACGCCGACGACTTCTACTTCGACTCGATGACGCAGATCCACATGGACCGCTGGACGACCGGGCGCGTGGCGCTGGTCGGTGACGCGGGCTACTGCGCCTCGGCCCTGTCCGGGCAGGGCACCAGCCTCGCGCTGGTCGGCGCCTACGTGCTGGCGGAGGAGCTGGGCCGCGCCGACGTCGACCACGCCACCGCGTTCGCGGCCTACGAGCGGCGGATGCGCCCGTTCGTCACGCTCAACCAGGCCCTGGCCACCGAGAACCCGACCGGCCCGCCCGACGGGGAGTCGGTGGAGCGCGCCAAGCACGCCATCACGCTCGACGGGTAGGGCTCAGGCCCGTTCGAAGACGACCTTGCGGCGCTCGGGGTCGGCCTCGACGAGGCGCACCGCGATCCGCTCGCCCTCCGGCAGGTCCTCGCCCGTGCAGCGGCCCATGACCGGTGGTTGGGAGACGAAGACGTCGGCGCCACCCGAGTCCGCCCGCAGCACCACCGCCTCGAAGCGCTGGCCGACCCGGTCCGCCAGCACCCACGCCTCGACCTGGTCCAGGCACGCCCGGTCGACCTTGCTCGCCAGGGCGTCCGACCCGCCCATCAGGCCGGGCAGCAGCGGCAGGGCCTTGGTCAGCCACTCCGGCACCTCCTGGCCCGCGGTGACGGCCAGGCAGACCTCGGTGGCGAAGCGGTCCACCAGGCGGCGCAGCGGCGCGGTCACGTGGGTGTAGGGCGCGGCCAGGCCCGCGTGGGTGGAGACGGACGGGATCTCACCGTTGAACGCGGTGTAGCCCGCGCCGCGCAGCAGGCGGGTCGCGTCCACGAACAACGCCAGCGCCTCCGGCCGGCTCGGGTCCAGGCCCGCGAGCAACCGGGCCGGGGTCACGCCGTCCGGCCACGGCACGCCGAGCGCGTGCGCGGACCGCCGCAACGCGTCCACCGCGCCGTCGTCCGCGTCGGGCAGGGTGCGCAACACACCGACCTTCGCCGCGAGCATGACCTTCGCCGCCGACATGCCGGTGAGCAGGGAGATCTCCGCGTTCCAGGCGTCCACGTCGACCCGCGGCCGGACCGCGAGCTTCCAGTCGCCGTCACCGTTGGGCACGATCTCCTGCTCGGGCAGCTGCAACTCCACCGCACCGCGCTCGGCCGCGCGCTCGCGCCGCAGCCGACCGAAGTCGGGCAGCGCCTCGATGGACGGGTGCGGCGTGCCCGCGTCGAACTGCGCCTGCACGCCCTCGTAGTCGAACTGCGCGGTCGAGCGCACCACCGCCCGGCGCACGCGCACCTCGACCGGCTCGCCGTCCGGGCCGCACTCGAACGTCCACAGCACCGACGGCCGCGTCTGCCCCGGCAGCAGGCTCGCCGCGCCCTCCGACAGCACCGGCGGGTGCAGCGGCACGTTGCCGTCGGGCAGGTACAGCGTCTGGCCGCGCTTGCGCACCTCGGCGTCCAGCGCGCCACCCGGCTCCACGAACACGCCGAGGTCGGCGATCGCGTAGTGCACGCGGAACCCGGACCCCACCCGCTGCACCAGCAGCGCCTGGTCCAGGTCCTTCGCGCCGGGCGGGTCGATCGTCACGAACGGCAGCGCGGTCGCGTCCTCCCGGTCGGCCAGGCCGACGTCGCGCGACACCGCGGCCTGGGCCTCGGCCAGCGCGGCGGCCGGGAACTCCTCGGGCAGGCCGAACTCGGTCCGGATGCCACCGAAGTCCAGGTCCGCTCGGCCGGTGCGGATCACCATGGGGTGCACCCTAAGCCGGCCTCAGCGCTTGCCCCACTCCTTATCGGCCTTGTCCTCGGCTTTCGTCCGCTCCCGCGCCGACTCCAGCGCGCGCTGAGCGGTGGCCTCGTCGGGGTAGGGGCCCATGCGGTCACCACCCCGGCAGCCGACGCCGCGCTCGACCGTCCGGTGGGTCAGGCAGTAGTACCACGCGTTCGGATCAGAAGCCATGCGTCCAGGTTTCCATGCGCCGCAGCGCATGTCATGTTCACCGCTGGGGCGGTGGCGGCGCCTGCACGGGCAGCGGGCCCGACTGCGGGTACGTCGGCTGCGGCACCACCGGCGGCGGCTGGGGGAAACCGCGCGGCGGCGTGTTCTGGTTGGCGTTGGCGAACTCGCCCGGGATCGGGTCGAGCACCGACACCAGCACCGTGCGGTGCTCCGGGTCGGTGATCACCGCGCCGCCGCGGTCCCGGTAGACCAGCTCGCCGTCGGAGTCGATCTCCACGATGGCGCCGACCTCGGCCAACTGGTCCTCGTCCAGGTCGACCAGCCGTTCCACCCGGGACGGCACGACCCGGTACACCGGCCAGTTCAGGTGCCCGTAGGTGCGGTGGAAGTCGGCCAGCAGGTGCGCCATCTGCTGCTGCCACGGCAGCGGCATCGCCTCGACCAGCGACCGCGGCAGCACCGCGTAGGACTGGTCGGTGCCCGGCGGCCGGGTATTGAGGTAGTCCCGCGTCGGCGTGCTCGACGCGGGCGGACCCGCGTGCCGCTGGATCGGTTCGTGGTTGAACACCGTCGCGCCTCCCTACACGCCCGGCCGGACGGCCAGCGGCATCAACTCGTGGTAGTCCCAGTTGACCTTGCTGATCTTCACCACGTCACCGGTCTGCGGCGCGTGGATGTACTCGTCGTTGCCCAGGTACATCGCCACGTGGTGGACGGTGACCGGGTTGGCCGGGTTGGTCGCCCAGAAGATCAGGTCACCGGCCTTGGCCTCGCGCACCGGCAGGTACGCGCCACCGGCCATGTACTGGTCGTTCGCCACCCGGGGGATCTTCACGCCGGCCGCGCCGAACGCCTTGACCAGGATGCCGGAGCAGTCCCAGGCGTCCGGGCCGTTGCCGCCCCACAGGTACGGCTCGCCCAGCTGCTGCTTGGTGAACTCGATCGCGGTGCCCGCCGCGTTGGACGCGAGCAGGTACTCGCCCGCGCCCTCGCCGCACCCGGCCGGGTCGCTGACGTCGCCTTCCTTGCTGATCAGGAAGGCGGCCATGGCCTCCCACTTGTGGTACCGGTCGGGGAACGCCGAGCGCTCCACGTCCTGGGCCGAGTCGCCGGGCCGCTGCTCCTGCCAGTCCGGCAGCTTGAGCAGCACCTCGTAGAACTTGTTGACCGCGTACCGGGGGTCGGTCACCTGCTGGGGCGTGCCCCAGCCCATCGACGGGCGCATCTGGAAGATGCCCAGCGAGTCGCGGTCGCCGTAGTCGAGGCTGCGCAGCCCGGACTCGGTCATGCCCGCCTGGATGGCGATCTGCCACGCCAGCGGCGGCAGCCCCTTCTCGCGGCCGATGGAGATGATGTTGGCGACCGTGGTCAGCTGGTCGTCGGCGAGCTGTTCCGCGTCACGGCGGCCCCGCTCCTCGCCGTCGCCGCCCCACGGGCCGATCGAGGCGTTGCAGCCGACCATGCGGATGCCGGCGGCCTCCTCCGACGGGGTGTTCTCGTTGATGACGGTCGAGACACCGTTGCTCACCGCGATGACGACCACCGCCACCACCGCGGCCACCGCGATCCCGATCTTCAGCATCTCAACCCACCTTGTCGAACTCGTGCACGCGCCAACCCTCGGGAAGCTTCACCACGGTCACGACGAGCTTGCCGCTCTCCAGCTGCGCCTCGAACTCCGCCGAATCGGTGAACGACTTGATCGGCTTGAGCGGCTGGTCGATCACCACCGGCACGTTCGCCGGCTCGATGGACTCCAACCGGGGGAACAGCTCCTCGGACGTGTGGGGCTTGAGCCCGGCCAGCCACTTCTCCTTGGTCGTCTTGCCCGGCTCGAACGAGCCGAACGCGTCCACCCACATGTCGGCGACCAGCTGCGCGTTGGCGTTCACCGGGGCCGAGGTGGGCGCCGCGGTGGGGCTCGGCGCCTTGGTCGGCAACGTGCCGGCGGTGGCGCTGGGCAGCACGCCGACCTGGTTGCCGCCGCTGCCGCCGGTCGGCACGGTGGACGTGGTGCCCGCCGTGCCGCCGCCGGGTCGCGGCTTGATCGCGTTCGGGATCACCACGCTGATCGTGGTGACCAGGACGACCACGCCGACGATCGAAGCCGCCAGGTGCCTGGGCGAGCGCAGCGGCCAGCCCCACAGGCGTCGGTACACGGCCGTGCGGCCGCGATTGGTTCGGATCGGCATCAGCTGTCCCTGACCTCAAGTCCGCGTGACGGCCGGTAGATCACGTGGACCGGCCGGCCCGCCACCGTCTCCTTCTCCGCCTCCAGGACGATCGGGCGCCGCGTGGTCTGGGAATCAAGCACGCGAGATTGGTTGCTCCGACCGAGGGGTTCCCGAGGCATGCGGGACGGCACGAGCACCGCGTCGTTCGGCCGGTCGTAGTTGCGGTCGGCCACGGGCGGTGCGTCGACCACCCTGGACCGCCCCGACGGCAACGCCGCCGGACCACCGTGCCGGCCGGGTGGCAGCGCCGCCGCGCCGTTCCCGCCGACACCGACGCCCAGCTCGCCCACGCTGTTCCCGGCCCGGTCCAACCGCTGCGCGGTCGCCGCCACGGGGTTGGCCGCCTCGGGCCGCACCCGCCGCCGGTCGCGCTGCGGCACCTCGGCGCCGTCCGGGTCCGCGTCGCGCACGGTGTCCCAGAACTCCTCCTGCGGCGACGGGCCTTCCTTCTTCTTGCGCAGCCTGGACAGCACGCCGCCGCGCATCGGCAGCGCGTTGCTGGCCGAGCCGACCGACATCTCCACCATCTGCCACATCCGGCGCAGCGGTTTGCCGACCATGAAGCACACCAGGGTGAGCATCAGCCCGAGCAGCGCCTTGGTCAGCAGCGTCAGGCCGCTCGCGTTGAAGATCGCCTGGAGGAGCAGCGCGTGCGTGCCCGCCAGCACCGCCAGCACCAGCACGTTGAACACCGTCACGGCCGCCGCGCGGGCGACCTTGCGCAGCAGGTCGTGGTGGATCAGCGCGACCAGGCCGATGAGCGGGCCGGCCAGCGTGAGCACCCTCAGCAGCAGCTGCGCCAGCAGCACGGCGGCCTTCGCGAACAGCTGGAACAACGAGAACGCCACGGCTTGCAGCAACGACAGGAACCCGGCGCCGGTGCGGCCGCCGTCGTCGCCGCTGAAGTAGCCCTTGGTCGGGCCGAGCTGCGCGTAGATGTTCTTGTACTCGGCCTTCTTCGCGTCGAGCGCGGCCTGGTCGCCGTCCTTGTGCTCGGCGAGCTCCTGCACCGTCCACGCCTGCGCGGCCAGCAGCCTCCGGCCGTAGTCGTTCGCCTGCGGCGCGTCGGGCGTGCCGAACTCACCGCGCAGCCAGCTCTGGTAGACCACCGTGTTGTGCAGGTCCGACGGGAGCTTGTCCAGGGTGTCCTGGTTCGCGTCCACGTCGATGAACCCGGCCTGGATCTCCGAGGTCTTGGTGACCAGGGTGCTGTCCAGCAGGTTGTAGAACTGCGGCAGCGCCAGGGTCGAGGTCGCCAGCCACATCGCGGCCAGCGCCCACAGCCCGCGCTTGCTGATCGAGGCCAGGTCGCCCTGCCAGATCTGGCGGAACATCAACACCGCCAGGATCAACGCGACCAGGCCGAACCAGCGCAGGTAGACGTTGTCGTAGACCCTCTGGACGCCGTTCTTCACCGCCTCGTCCAGCGGTTGCAGCAGCCCCTGGCCGACGACGGTGTAGTGCAGGGCGTTCGTCGCGCCGACGATGTTCTTGCCGACGTTGAACAGCTCGTTGCCCATCCAGGTGTCCAGCACCGGCGTGGCGTTGGGCACCAGGCACTTCTCCTGGTAGGTGTGCCAGACCATGCCCGCGTAGCCGTGGGTCAGGTACGGCGTCTCCGGCAGGCCGTTGCCGATCGGCGGGTCGATCGCGCCGACCATGCCCGAGCCGGGCCGTTCCGGGTTCGGCGCCTCACCGCACGGCGCGGCACTGGCGGGCGTGGCACCGATGACCACCTGGAGGCCGGTGATCGCGACCACCACGGCCATCGCGCGCCACCGGGCACGGCCGGGTTTGCCGTGCTCGACCGCGTGCTCTTGAGCGCGTCTGAAACGCCGTCGCGCGTAGAGCGCGACGGCGACCAGCGCCACGAGGACGAGCGTGCTCATGCGCACACCTCGCCGGGGCTCGGCGTGGCAAGGGCACGGAGCCCCGTGCCGAACGATTCGCTCGCGAGCTCGCTCATGCCTGCCCTTCCCGGCCCGGTCGGCGGTTTCCTCCCTCACCGTGCGCCGAGTCGACCAGCTCGTCGGTGAGGCCGACCTCCAGGTCGGCGGCCAACTCGTCGTCGTACTCGTCGGTGTACTGCTCGGCGTACGCGAACGGGTCCTGCGGCGGCGACGAGACCTCGACCTCGGTCGACTCCGCGCCGTCGCGCAGCGCGTCCGGCGTGGTGTCGAGCGAGTTGCGCAGGTGCTCCAGGTGCGGACCGGAGAAGTCGATCCGGATCCGCTCCACGCCGCCCGCGCCGTCGCCGAAGATGAACTGGCGCGGCGCCCGGTCGCGTTCGAGGTTGGTGCGCACCCCGCCCGGCCGTCGGCCCAGCGACGCCACCACCTGCTCGTAGCCCGCGCCGATCGGCACCTTGAGCAGGCGCAACGCGTCGGTCTGGGCCTGGTCGTCGTCCAACCGGCCGACGAACACCGAGTCGAGCAGCGTGACGAAGCCCTGGATCTTCAGGAAGTCCGCCGGGATCTGCGACGACAGCAGCACCCGCACGTTCCACTTGCGGGAGTCGCGGGCGAACCGGTTCATCAGCACGCGACCCGTCGGCACCTCGGACAGGAAGAACGCCTCGTCGATCCAGACGCCCTTGCGCAGGTCCTTCGGCCGCTCGTAGATCGACCGCTGGGTCAGCCACGCGGCGAGGTTCAGCATCTCCACGCCGAGCGCCTCCGCGTCCGTCCAGTGCTCGCGGCCCACGCCGTCCTTCGGCAGGTTCAGGCCCGCCATGGTGAGCACGGTGAGCCGGTCGTCGCGGGCCTCGTTGTACGGGTCCAGGTCCTGCTCGGGAATGAGCAGCGACATGCGCTCCCGCATCTCGTCCAGGAAGTCGGCGACCACGACCGCGTGCTCGTGGTGCTCGCTGGCGTCCCGTCGCAGCGCTTCGAAGACCATGCCGGGGTGCGCGTCGGGCCGGCCGCCGACCGTGCGGACCGCGCGCAGCAGCACGATCCGGGTCTGCGGCAACCGGGCCACCTCGAACGGCAGCAGGCCGGACAGCACGTCCAGCACGAGGCGTCGGCGGGTGGCCGCGGCCAGCGCCCGTTCCCGCCGCCACGCCCGTTCCGGGTCCTCCTCGTCCATGAAGTGGTCGAGCTGCGGCTCGGCCACCACCCGGTACGGGTTGAGGATGCCCGCCTGCGCGTTGAGCAGGTTGATCGGCCGGGCGTAGGGCTTGAGCTCGGGCAGCTCGCACAGCGCGGCCAGCGGACCGGACGGGTCGAGCAACGTCCAGTGCGCGCCCGCGCGCAGCGTCTTGTAGACGATGCCGCCGCCGAGGAACGACTTGCCCGCGCCCAGACCGGCGACCATCGCGGTCAGACCGGACGAGTCGCGCAGCTCCTGCGCCATCCACGGGTCCCACGCCACCGGGCGGCGGGTCGCGGTCACCGTCTCACCCAGCAGGATGCCGCGGCGGTCGCCCACCTCGGCCGTGGCGGTCGGGACGGCGCTCGCCGCCCACAGCACCGAGCCGCGGCGCAGGTAGGCCGAGGACGACAGCGGCTCGCCCGGGATGAACTCGCGGGCGATCGCGTACTGCGCCTCCGGGTGCTCGATGGCCACCTTCGGCTTGTAGAGGTCGAGCAGGCCCTGGGCCAGGCGCAACGCCTCGCGCTCGGTCGGGCCGGACACCGCGAGCCGCCACCAGCTGCGCACCCGCGTGCCCAGGGCGGTGAAGCCCGACGTCATCTCGTCGTCGATCTCCAGCACCCGCGACGCCTGGCGGGCCAGCGACTGCGGCGGGTCCAGCTCGTGCTCGTCGGTGTAGTGGCGCACCTGCGAGCGGACCTTGCTCATCTGCCGCTGCAACTCGCCGGAGACCTCTTCGGGACGCCGCACGTAGATCCGCGCCGACCACTCCACGGCGGCGGGCAGCCGGTCCGAGCGCTGCACCCACGGGTCGTCCTGCTCGGGGATCTGCAGGCCGTGCATCAGGCCCACCGTGAGCACGGCGACGTGCCGCTTGATGCCCGCGTTCGAGCCCGTGCGGCCGCGCACGGTGACCGTGGGCGAGTACGGCTCCTGGTGGAAGTCCGCCGCGTCGGTGAAGCTGGCCAGGTCCTCGGGCTCCCACGGCGCGCCGGGCACCGCGGGCAGGTTGCGCGGCGCGGGCAGGCCCAGCGAGCACGACCGGTGCATCAGCCAGGACATCTCCTCGGCCGTGGCCGGGCGTCCTTCGAGGCCGGCGGAGCCGATCACCTGGTCGAGGTGGTCGATCTCGGACTCGATCGCGACCAGCTCGGCGTCCACCGCGTCCGGGAAGACCTTGCGCAGCACGGGGGCGGCGCGTTCGACCGCGCGGTCCATCATGTTGCGGGTCTGCACCTGGACGCCGAGGTAGACCTCCTTCTCCGCCATCGACCGGCCCATCAGCTGCTGCTGCTCGCCGACCATGTAGTCGTCGAAGCTCAGCGTGCCGGGGGTGTCCGGGAGCCGGCGCACGGCGTTGTGCACGTGCGCCTCGGCCCACATCCGGATCGGGTACGGGCGGTTCGTCACGCGCAGGTGCATCCAGCGGCCCTGGAGCTCGGCGTACTGGCCCGCGATGGCCGCGATCAGGTCCTGGCGCTGCGAGTCCGAGCGGAACGACCAGCGCTGCGGCGCGAGCCGGTACCAGGCGTAGACCTCCTGGCCGGTGCGCAGCAGGTGGCCGTCGATGCTGCGCGCGGAGATCGACGGTGTGTAGTTCGGCACGGACTGCTCGCCCGGCAGGCGGCGGCCGCGCTTGCTGTAGACCTTGCGGTCGTCGCGCGCGGCGGCGGCGTGCTGGGCCACGTGCGCAGCGGATCGTCGGTCACGGTCACGCCGGCGTCCGAACACCGCGCACCTCCTTCTGACGGCGGTCTTGCTGCCCGCGGTGCTGGGATCGGGTGGCGGCGCTCGCGCGTTTCGCCCCCTTCTTGGGACGTCTGCGGGGGCGCTGCGGGTTGACCCGGATCCGCGCGGCGCTCGCCGCGCCACCCTGACCGGACGTGGTCTCCCGCGGCGCGGTCAGCTCGCGCACCCACATCGTCAAGACCGACGACAGCGGGCGCTCGTGGCTGATCCGCGAGCAGATGAACCTGGTCAGGGCGACCGTGATCACGAAGCCCCAACCGGTGTTGATGAAGTCGAAACCGAAGCCGACCTGTCGCTGGACAGCGGTGACCAGCAGGAACACCACGATTCCGACACCCCACGCGACGTAGCGCGCACGCCACGGGAAGGTCGCTCTGGGCGGACCGAGCCAGACGGCGTCGACCCGGTAGACCTCGTCGTCAGTGCGTACCCGCAAGGGTCACCCGCCGGTGAACAGGCCGGCGATCCACGAACCGATGGCGCCCGCGTTGCCGCCGACGGCCAGTCCGATGATCGCCAGGGCGATGATGACGCCACCGAGGCGGCGCATGACCCCGGCGTTGTCGCCCTTGCCACCGCCCAGCCAGAGCAGCAGGACGGCGACGGTCAGCAAGAGCAAGGGGACCAGGTTGTCGAGCATCCACTGGCGCAACCCACCGGTGCCCAGGTTGGGCGGCTGCTGCTGGGCGAGTGTTACCAGGGTCATGGCGGTCATCTCGTACTCCTGAGTACGCAGGACTTCGCCGGGCGAGCCGAGGGGTGCCCGTCCGGTTGATGCGCTATCGAGTAGAACACGTCTTGGTCACGAGGTGTATCGGGTGACTAGCGGTGCGTAGATCAATAACCGTTCCCCTGGCAGTCGATTACGTCTAATCTGACCACAGACATCATCGTTCGGGGGGAGCCGGTGGAGAACCGACGTCCCCGGATTCTCCCGATTGCTGAGATAGTTCACTCGACTGCGAACCCCCTGGTCACGCACAGTGTGCACGACCTCCAGCCCGATCTCCTCCGGTCACGGCGATTCCCCCGACCGGTCGAGCGACAGGCACCCGAACGGTCCGCACGCCGGAGTGACGACGCCGAGGAGGCTCGCCGATGACCCAGCCGCCCGAGGTCGCGCCCGAACCAGCCGCCGGAGTGAACGAAATCACCGTCTCCGTGACCGTTTCGGGCGAAGATCAGGTTACCGGTGGCGACCGGCAAACCGGGCGGCGGGTGCAGCGGACGGTCAACTTCGACCAGGACGTGCTGGCGCGGGCGCGGGCAGCGGCGACCTACCTGGCGGCGTACGAGGAGGCGGCGGGCGTGCGCAGCCTGGCCGACATCGTGAACCCGGCGGTCGAGGCCTACGTGGCCGAGCTGGAACGCCGCTACAACGGCGGCGCCGCCTTCCGCCCGGTCTTCCGCATGCCACCGGGCCGCCCCTCCCGCCGCACCTGACCCCACTCCCACCCCCGCACCCAACCCCACCCTCGCGAGTCGAACCCCCAACACCCGCGAGTCGAACCTCCACGCCCCGCGTGTCCTACCTCCAGAACGCGCGTGTCCTACGTCCAGAACGCGCGTGTCCTACGTTCGCGTACCCCGAGTTCAACGCTCAGAACAGTCGATCTTGTTCTGAACGTTCAACTCGGGGGTCCTGAACGTAGGACACGCGCGACGCGAACGTAAAACACGCGCGATCTGGAGGTTCGACTCGCGGGGTCTGGAGGTTCGACTCGCGGGATGGGGTCCCTTCCGACCCCCAGGTGCGGAAGGGACCCCATCGGGTGCGCGCAGGGGTGCGCGGGTCAGCTGGAACCGGAGATGCGCCAGAAGCCGTGGGTCGGCTGGGTGTCGGGGCCGACCGGGCCCTTGTTCCAGAAGTAGTCGTTGAAGTTGGCCAGGCCGCCGAGGCCGATCGGGCCCATGGTCGCCCACCTCACCGACGCGGGCTGGGTGTCGATCGACGCCTGCGCCCACGCGTCGCGGACCTTCATCGGCTTGTTCCACCACAGGAACGGCGTCCGCACGAGGTAGTTGGCGAACTTCCCGCCGTGCGAGGCGCTGTGGTACGAGACGGTGTCGAAGCTGTTGATCTGGTGCAGCCCCCGGAACGCCTTGCCCCAGCGCGTCGCCCAGCTCTGCCCGCCCGACGTGCCCTGCAGGATCGAGCACGTGAACAGGCTCATCCACTCGACGTCCCGGTTGCCCCAGCGCGCGTCGTTGTTGGACAGGAACGTGTCGGTGTTGCTGCTGCACCCGGCGAACGAGAAGCCGGTCGGCGAACCGTGGCCCTGCCAGTACGTCATGTCGACGTCGTCGGCGTACAGGTGGTCCTGACCGCCGGGGAACACCGGGTCCTTGAAGTCACGCTCCCACGCGTTGTGGTTGACCCAGCTGAACTGCACCGGCACGCCCGCGGCGGTGAACCGGTTGTTGAACGACGCCAGGTTGTTCGCCGTCCACGGCAGGCCGGAGCACGGGCCGGTGCCCTCGCTGCCGACGTCGATCCGGTTGGTCCACTGCGGGCTGAGCGCACCCTCCTCGCGCGGCGGGTCGGCCGGGCCGGGCTGCGGCAGCCGGGCGTCCACCGCCGCACCGACGATCACCGACTGGACGGCCGCGCCGTCGGAGTTCACGCCGTCGCACCGCAGGCCGGGCTCCAGCTTCTCGACCTTCTCGGCCAACGCCGGCGCCTCGTACACGTACGACACGCCGGTCGGCCGCACGCTCGGGCCGAACAGCTCGGCGCACCGCTCGCGCCCCTCGTCCAGGCTCAGCACGGGCACGCTGCCCGCCTTCACCACCTCACGGGTGCTGTGGGTGAGACCGGCGACGGCGCCCTGGCCGTCGTAGGCGACCCGGAGCTTCGCGCCCGGGCCTTCCAGCGGCACGCCGTCGAGCGTGAAGGTGAACGACACCGCGGTGTCCAGCGGCGCGGTGACGACCGCCTTCTGGTCGGCGTCGACGATCTCGAACGTCGTCTGCCCGGCGGTGGGCGTGGCGTTGTCGGGCAGCAGACCGGCCCCGCGCAGGGTTTCGAGGGCGCGCTTGGTGGCGTCCTCGACCGGGATGGCGCGCAGGCGTCTCAGGGAGTCGACGTCGAGCGCCGTCCGGGCGGTCTCGGCGCCGTCCTCGTCCTGCTTGCCCGCGCCCAGCTCCAGGCCGGGCACGCGCAGGTAGGTCGACTCGTCGGCGAACGACACCGAGCCGTCCTCGCCGAGCCGGACGTCCTTCAGGCCGAACGCGCGCTGGAGCACGGCGGCCTGGTCCTGGGTGAGGCCGGTGGACCGGACCTCGTACACCGGCAGCTCCGCCGGTGCGGCCGCGCCCGCGGCGCCGGCTCCCGTGACCGCCGCCGCGCCCAGCAGACCCGTCAGGGCGAGCCAGGTGGTGGCACGCCTCTTGGTGGTGGACATGTGCTTTCCCCTCCTCGTGGTACCGCGGGGCAGGGCCCGTGGTCTGCGAGGAGGACTCACACCGGACGGGGTTGATACCGACAACCACTCGAACGGCGTCACTTGTGTAACGCCGCTGCCGCGCGGGGGATCTACAGGCGGACAGGTGGGCCCGGAGGGGCGGAGGCGAAGGGCGGATGAGTCGGCATGTAAGCCGGATTCTGTTCCCGGGCGCCTCGCGGCGGTCCCGTTCGGCGGCCATCCATCTCGACCTGCCGTTGCCGACAGGCTCGTGCGGCCTACCCGCAGGCATCGGGCGGGCAGCCCTCGAACGCCTGCGCAGGTGCCCTGGGGCACCCTCTTGGCCTTGCTCCGGGTGGGGTTTACCTAGCCGTTCCCGTCACCGGGGACGCTGGTGGTCTCTTACACCACCGTTTCACCCTTACCCCGGCTCGCGCCGGGGCGGTCTGTTCTCTGTGGCACTGTCCCGAGGGTCGCCCCTGGTTGCCGTTGACAACCACCCTGCCCTGTGGAGTCCGGACTTTCCTCGGCGGCGGATCCGGGGACCCGCCGACGCGGCCGCCCTGCCGACTCATCCGCACCACCAGGGTACCGACGGCCTTCCCAGGCTGTGGAACCAGGGCGGCGGAACCTTGTCGGGATGTGGGCTTGCTGCTCTACTCGAAACCATGGCAGGAATCGGGGGACTCACCCGCCGCCGGCACGTCGACTTCGGCCGCACCGCCGCCGCGATCTGTTGTCGCTGACAGTTTTTACCTCGTACTCCGAGCCTTTTCCCGAAAGGTGCCAGCGACCCATGTCCTCCATTCTGCTGATTTCCGGCGGCCCGTCGCCGACGTCCCGGACCGGCGTCGTCGTGTCGCACGTCGAAGGGCTGCTGCGCGAGTCCGGGTACGCGGTGCGCACCCTGCACGTGCGGCAGCTGCCGACGTTGCCGCTGCTCACCGAGGACCTGCGGGACCCGGAGATCGGTGACGCGGTCGCCGCGGTGCTGCGCGCGGACGGCATCGTGGTCGCCAGCCCGGTCTACCGCGCCGCCTACAGCGGGCTGGTGAAAGCGCTGGTCGACTTGTTGCCGAAGAAGGCGTTGCGCGGCCGGGTGATCCTGCCGTTGGCGACGGGCGGCAGCCAGGGATTCGTGGTCGCGATGGACTACGCGCTGAACCCGCTGCTCGCGAGCAAAGGCGCGGATTCGGTGCTGCGCGGCGAATTCCTGCTCGACCCGGACATCCAGGACGCGACCATCGCGCCGAAAGCCGCCGAGGCGATTCGCGCCGCGGTGGACCGGTTCGAGCTGGCCGTCGAGGACGCCCGGCTCCGGCGCGAGCGGCCCCGACTGCGGCCCGCCGGTTAGGTCAGGTGCGAGGTGTCGTTGACCAGCCGCACGGAGGCGTGGCCGTCGGGGTAGAACTCGACCACCGACAGCGACGCGAGGTCGAGGTGCAGGCGGAACAGCAGCGACGGGCCCACGTCCAGTGCCATCCGCAGCAGCGACTTGATCGGCGTGACGTGGCTGACCACGACGACGTTCGCGGCGCCGAAGCGGGAGACGACGGCGTTGCGCGCCCGCCGCACCCGGTGGTGCACCTGGTCGAAGCTCTCGCCGCCGGGCGCGGGCACGGACGGGTCGCCGAGCCACCGCCGGTGCACGTCGGGGTCGCGTTCGGCGGCCTCGGTGAAGGTGAGCCCTTCCCACGCGCCGAAGTCGGTCTCGATCAGGTCGTCGTCCCACGACAGCTCGGCGCCGGTGGCCGCGGCGACGGCCCGCGCCGTCTCCCGGGCGCGCCCCAACGGCGACGACACGATCGCGGTCAGGCCCTCGACCTTGGCCAGCCGGCGCGCCGCGGCCTCGGCCTGCCCGCGCCCGACCTCGGTCAGCGGCGGGTTGCCGCGCCCGGAGTAGCGGCGGGCCACCGACAGCTCGGTCTGCCCGTGCCGCAGCAGGTACAGCCGGGTCGGCTCGCCTACCGCGCCGGTCCACGACACGGGTGACGTGGTCGCCGCCGCGTCGGCCCGCGTCCCGGCGTCGGCCCGCGACACCGGGTCCGGCTGCTGCGGCTCCGGCCGGGCGGCTTCGGCTCGCGCCGGCCGCGAGACCCCCGCCTGCTCGTCCATCGCCAGGTTCGCCAGCCGGTCGGCGCGCTGGTTGCGCTCGCGCGGGATCCACTCGTAGCTCACCCGGTCGAACGCCCGCGACACCTCACGCGCCTGCGCGACCAGCGGCGTCATGGACGGGTGCTTGACCTTCCACCGGCCCGACATCTGCTCGACCACGAGCTTGGAGTCCATCCGCACGTCGACGGTGGACGCGCCCAGCTCCGCCGCCGCCCGCAGCCCGGCGATGAGCCCCTGGTACTCGGCCACGTTGTTGGTGGCCACGCCGATGCCGGCCGAGCGCTCGGCCAGCACCTCACCCGAGGCGTCCAGCACGACGGCCCCGTACCCGGCGGGCCCGGGGTTGCCGCGCGAGCCGCCGTCGGCCTCGACGACGACCTTCACAGACCCGATTCCCCGGTCCGCACCATGATCGCGCCGCACTCCTCGCACTGGATGACCTCGTCCGCCGGGGACTCCTTGACCTTGGCGAACGCGTTGCGGTCCAGTTCGATGCGGCACGCGCCGCAGCGCCGTGACTGCAGCAGCGCCGCGCCGATGTTCTTCTGCTTGCGCACCCGCTCGTAGAGCGCGAGCAGCGGCTCGGGGAACTGGCCGACCATGCGTTGGCGGTCGGCGGTGCGCTTGGTGTCGGTCGACTCCAGGTCCGCCAACGCGCTGTCGCGGCGGCGGGCCGCGTCCGACAGCGCCTCCTGCGCCTTGTCCAGCGCGACCCGGGCGTGCTGGATGTCGGCCTCGACCGCCTCGCGGCGTTCCATCAGCTCCAGCAGGTCGTCCTCCAGCGCGCCGCGGCGGCGGCCGAGGGTGGCCAGCTCGTGCTCCAGGTCGGTGAGCTGCTTGGCGCCGACGGCGCCGCCCTGGAGGAGCTTGCGGTCGCGCTCCTCGCGGGCGCGGACCTGGTCGATCTCGGTCTCCTGCCGCTTGACCTCGCGGTTGAGGTCGCCCAGGGTCGTCTCGATCGTGGTCAGCGCGTCCTGCTTGGCGCGGAACTGCTTCTCCGCCTCGGCGATCTCCGCGATCTCGGGCAGCGTGCGGCGCCGATGGGTGACGCGCGACAGTTCGGCGTCGACCTGGGCGAGGTCGAGCAGCCTGCGCTGCACGGCGGGATCGGCTTTCACTGTGAGCCTCTCATTCGGGGTGCTCGGTGTTCGGTCGTCACGCCGACGGTCCACGGGTCGGTCCGGCGGGTCGAGACGAGGACTTCGACCGTACCGCCGAGCGCGGTGCGCACGACGTGCGCCGCCTGCTCGCACCACGGCCACTCACTGGCCCAGTGGGCCACGTCGACCAGTGCGGGTCCGCCCGCGGCCAGGTGCTCGCCGGCCGGGTGGTGGCGCAGGTCCGCGGTGACGTAGGCGTCCACGCCCGCGCGTGCCGCGGCGGTGAGGTAGCCGTCGCCCGCGCCGCCGCACACCGCGACCCGGCGGATCGGGCGGTCCGGGTCGCCCGCCGCGCGCACGCCCCACGCCGTCGCGGGCAGGCCGTCGGCGACGCGCCGGGTGAACTCGCGCAGCGGTTCGGGCCGGTCGAGCTCGCCGATCCGGCCGATGCCGGTGCCGGTGCCCGCGCCGGTGTCGGTCCCGGGTTCGGCGGCAGCGGGCACCAGCGGGCCGGTGACGCGCAGGCCGAGGGCCTCGGCGAGGGCGTCCGAGACGCCGGGGTTGGCCGCGTCGGCGTTGGTGTGGGCGGTGTAGAGGGCGACGCCGGCGCGGATGAGCCGGTGCACCAGCCCGCCCTTCGGGTCGTCGGCGGGCACGCCGGTGACGCCGCGCAGCATCAGCGGGTGGTGCGCCACCAGCAGCTGCGCACCCACCTCCAGCGCTTCGTCCACTGTGGACTCAACCGGGTCGACGCAGAACAGCGCCCGCGACACCGGTTCGGCGCGGTCGCCGCAGACGAGGCCGACGGCGTCCCAGGACTCCGCGGTCGCGGGCGGGTAGGCGGCCTCCAGCGCGGCCAGCACGTCCCCGAGCGTGGTCACAGCTCCTCCAGCACGACTCGCAGCGCGTCCACCAGCACGGCGAACTCCTCCGGCGCGCGCACCGCGACCCGGATGTGGTCGGGGGTCAGGCCCGGGAACGTGTCACCGCGCCGCACCGCGATCCCCTTGTCCCGCAACGCCTGCCGCACCCGCGGCCCCTGCGGCACGCGCAGCAGCACGAACGGCGCGTCCGGTGGCACGACGACCAGGTCACCGAGCCGGGCGACGGCGTGCGCGGTGTGCTCTCGGGCCTCCCGCGCCGACGCCTCGGCCTCCGCCACCGCCGACGGCTCGCAGCACGCCGTGACGGCCTCCAGCACCAGGCTCCCCACCGGCCACTGCGGTCGCGGCAGCGCGAGCCGGGCCAGCAGGTCGGGCGCGCCGAGCAGGTAGCCGGCGCGCAGGCCCGCCAGGCCCCACGTCTTGGTCAGGCTGCGCAGCACCAGCAGCCCGGGCAGGTCGGCGCGACCGGCCAGCGACTCCGGCTCGCCGGGGACGGTGTCGGCGAACGCCTCGTCCACCACCAGCACCCGGCCCGGCCTGCTCAGCGACGCCACCGCGGCGGCCGGGTGCAGCACGGACGTCGGGTTGGTCGGGTTGCCCAGCACCACCAGGTCGGCCTCGTCGGGCACCAGCTCGGGCCGCAGCGCGTAGTCGTCCTCGGGCCGCAGCCGCACCCGCCGCACCGGCACGCCCGCGTCCCGCAACGCCACCTCGGGCTCGGTGAACGACGGGTGCACCACCGCGGCCAGGCCGGGGCGCAGGCCGGGCAGCAGCGCGAACCCCTCCGCGGCGCCGTTGAGGATCAGCACCTCGTCCGGGTCGCGGCCGTGCCTCGCGGCGACGGCGGCGCGGGCGCGTTCGTCGGCGGCGGCGGCCGGGTAGGAGCCGAGGTCGTCGAGCGCGGCGACCAGCCGGTCGCGCAGCCACGCGGGCGGCGCGGGCAACCGGACGTTCACCGCGAAGTCCGCGAGCCCGGGCGCGGCGTCGACGTCCCCGTGGTGGCGCAGCAGCGCCCGGCCGGAATCCTGGCTGGTCATCGGCGCGAGTCTAGGCGACCTGCCGCCGGCCGATCCGCGCGCTAGCCGATCTGGGAGGCGGCCCAGTCCAGGTAGGCGCCCGGCAGCTCGCGCAGGATGCCCAGCGCCTCCGAGTCGGGCAGGTCCGGCAGCGCGTGCACCGCCTGCGCGGCCAACGCCGTGCAGTGCGCGAGCGTGTCGGCGACCAGGCTGGTCTGCCGCAGCTCGGCCAGCAGCCCGGCCAGCTCGGCGTCGGTCAGCTCACGTCCGCGTTCGGCCAGCAAGGTGCGCTGGTCGTCGGTCAACGCGCGCAGCAGCGGGAGCGTGTAGACGCCCTGGCGGATGTCGTTGCCGACCGGCTTGCCCAGCCGCTGCGCGGTGGAGGCGAGGTCCAGCAGGTCGTCGAGGATCTGGAACATCAGCCCGAACAACGCGCCGAACCTGGCCATGGCGGCCGTGGTGGCCTCGTCCGCGTCGGCGCAGTGCGCCGCCAGCACGCAGCCCACCTCGAACAACGCGCCGGTCTTCAGCTCGATGGACCGCACCGCGTCGTGCGGGCTGCGGTGCGGGTCGAACAGGTCCACGACCTCCAGCACCTGCCCCTCGACCAGGTCGGTCACGGCCTGCGCGAGCCTGCTCGCGGCGAACGGCGAGATCCGGTCCAGCGCGGCCTGGCTGGCGCGGGCCAGCATGAAGTCGCCGACCAGCACGGCGGGGCCCGTGCCCCAGTCCGCGTTGACCGTGCGCACACCGCGCCGTTCCTCGGCGTTGTCCATCAGGTCGTCGTGCACCAGGGAACCCGCGTGCAGCAGTTCGACGCACGCGGCGGCCGTGACGGCCTTGTCGGTGATCTCACCCGACACGGCCAGCGAGCCGGACAGGATCAGCACCGACCGCAGCCGCTTGCCCCCGGCCGCGGTGATGCGGCCGGAGAAGTCGTTCACGATCGGCAGCGACGACGACGTCGCCAGGGCACGGATCTCGTCCTCGACCCTGGGCAGCGCACCGGCGAGCGCCGGCATGGTCGGCATGGTCGACCGCCCCTGGTCCGACGACCTGCCCGGGCTCGACGACCTGCCCAGGCCCGACGGTGTTCCCGAGTTCGACGACTTCACTGTGGACACACGGTGATCGTCCCGCGCCCCACCTGAGAGCGCGCTGAGATCGCGTGCGCCGTCAACGCCGCGCGAGCCCGCCGTGGCGGCCTCAGAGCATCGAGGCGGCCACCGCGAAGAACAGCAGGGCGAAGCTCAGGACCAGGTGCGCCGGCAAGGGCACCTCGTACCTGGCCGCCCGGCACAGGGAGGGATCGGTCACCACCGGGCGCCGACCTTCCGACGAAACCTCCGCACACGACACATGCGAGTCATCCACGTTCCTTCCCGACACATTCCCCACACCATTGGCGTCGGAATTGCGGGCCGATCCGTTACCCGTTAGCACGCTTTCGCAGACTCTCTTCCGCCGCTGACAGCAGTCGGGCCCGGTCCTGCCGGGCCGACCGCTTCCGTTCTCGCTCGCGCACCCATGCTCGCACGTCGCCGGCACCCAGACCGACCGCCTCACGGTAGAACTCGTCCTCGAACCACCACCACACCCGAATGCCGTACCGGGCAATGCGCACGGGCTGTTCCCGACGCAACACGTCGAGTGACGAGAAATCGGCGACCAGCACCGGAGGGCACCCCGTGCCGACGAAGAAATGCCTTTTCCGGAACACGAAACGGCGGTCGGTGAAGAATCCGGCGTTGGGATCGGGGGCGAGCCCGCCGGGCGACGTCACACGCCGCGGCCGGGCGAACGCGGGCGTCTCGGGCCAGGCACGGCGGCGCACCGCCACCACCGCCCCGACGGCCCCCACGACCGCGAGCAGCACGACGACCCCGACCACGACCCCGGACATGCTTGGACCCCCAACACCGAGCCGGTCGTGGGGCGCCCGACCTGGCAGACTCCTGCCGTGACGCTGACCGTCTCGTTCATCTGCACCGGCAACATCTGCCGCTCCCCCGTGGCCGCGATCATATTCCGCGAGCACCTGCGCCGTGCCGGGCTGGGTGATCTTGTCGAGGTGACCAGCGCGGGCACCGGCGGGTGGCACGTCGGTGACCCGGCCGACCCCCGCGCGGCGAAGTCGCTGGCCGACAACGGTTACCCGACCGAGCACACCGCCGCCCAGGTGGGCCGGAACCACCTCGACGCCGACCTGCTGGTCGCGCTGGACTCCGGGCACGCGCGGCAGCTGCGGCGGATGGTCACCGACCCGGAGCGGGTCCGGCTGCTGCGGTCGTTCGACCCGGACGCGGACGGCGTGGACGTGCCCGACCCCTACTACGGCGACAAGGAGGGCTTCGACCACGTGGTGGAGCTGGTGGAGGCCTCCGTGCCGGGGCTGTTGGCGTGGGTGCGCGAGCGGCTGTGACGCCGGCCGGGGCGGCGGCGGAGCTGACCGGTGCGGCGGCGACCGCGGTCCGGCAGCTCGGCGGGAACGTGTGGGAGGTCGACCTCGCCGACGGCGACCCGGTGGTCGTGAAGCGGCACGAGGAGCCGAACGCGGTGCTCGCCGAGGCCGCCTCGCTGGAGTGGTTGGCCGAACCCGGGGGACCGCCGGTGCCGCGGGTGCGCGGGCACGGCGGGCAGTGGTTGGCGCTGGACCGGATCGAGCCGGGACGGCCGACCCCCCGAGCCGCGGCCGAGTTCGGTCGCCGGCTCGCCGCGTTGCACGCGACCGGCGCGCCGGCGTTCGGCGCTCCCCCACCCGGTGGGCCGGTCGACGCGTCGATCGGCGCGGCACCGATGCGCAACGTCGCATCCGACGACTGGGCGGAGTGGTTCGCCGAGCACCGGATCGCCCACTACGCCCGGTTGGCGGTGGACGCGGGCGCGATGACCGCCGCCGAGGCCCGGACCGTCGAGGACGTCCGGGTGGAGGCGCCGGACGAGCCGCCCGCCCGGCTGCACGGCGACCTGTGGTCGGGCAACGTGCACTGGGCCGCCGACGGCCGCGCGTGGCTCATCGACCCGGCCGCGCACGGCGGCCACCGGGAGAGCGACCTGGCCATGCTGGCCCTGTTCGGCTGCCCGCACCTGGACCGCGTGCTGGCCGCCTACGACGAGGCCGCGCCGCTGGCCGACGGCTGGCGCGACCGCGTGCCGCTGCACCAGCTGTTCCCGGTGCTCGTGCACGCCGTGCTGTTCGGCCGCGGATACGCCCGACAGGCGTTGTCACTGGCGCGATCGCTGCCATGATGACGGCATGGGGATCAAGGCGTTCGACCGTGACGACTGGCAGTGGCTCAACGAGCCGCGGTCCTGGAGCGACCAGGACGGGCTGACCATCACCGGCGACCCGGAGACCGACTTCTGGCGCACCACGCACTACGGCTACGACCGCGACAGCGGCCACGTCCTGGGGGTGCCCCTGGCCGGCGACTTCACCATCGCCGCCTCGTTCACCGCGGACTACGCCGCCCAGTACGACCAGGCCGGCATCGCGCTGTGGCTCGACGACCGGAACTGGATCAAGGCCGGGGTCGAGCTGGTGGACGACGAGTTCCAGGTCAGCACCGTCGTGACCAGGGACTTCTCCGACTGGTCGGTGGTGCCCGCCGGACACGTGGGCCGGGTGACGATCGCGGCGGCGCGCGAGGGCGACGCGGTGACCGTCCGCTACGGCGTGGGCGACGCCGAGCCGACCACCATGCTGCGGCTGGCGTACTTCCCGCCGGAGGTCCGGACGCTGGCGGGCGTCATGGTGGCCGCGCCGACGGGCCCCGGCTTCACCGCCCGATTCGACCGGGTGCAGGTCACAACGGCCTAGGGCTTACCGTGGTCCCGTGCGGTTGAGGTTCCTGTTGCAGCCCGGCTGGCTGGCGTTGACGCTGGCGGTGTGGGTGTTCGCGGGCGCGTGCTTCACCCTGCTCGCGCCGTGGCAGTTCAACCGCGACGCCGAGCGGGAGGCGCAGAACCACGCGGTCACCTCGTCCGTCCGCACCGACCCGGTACCCGTGACCGCGCTGCTCGACCGCCCCACCGCCGAGGTCGAGTGGCGACGCGTGACGCTCACCGGCCGCTACCTGCCCGACGGGCAGGCGGTGGCGCGGCTGCGGACCGTGCAGGGCGAGGCGGCGTTCGAGGTGCTGACGCCGTTCCAGCTGGCCGGCGGGCCCGTGGTGCTGGTCGACCGCGGCTACGTGCGGCCGGTCAACGGCATCAAGGTGCCCGACCTCGCACCCGTGCCGACCGAGGACGTGACGCTGGTCGCGCTGGCCCGCCGGGACGAGTCGGACGACCGCGACGCGTTCCAGGAGGACCGGCACCGGCAGGTGTACTCGGTGAACTCCGCCGTGGTCGGCCGGGCCGCCGGGCTCGACATCCGGCCGGGCTACTTCCAGCTCACCGAGGGCCAGCCCGGCGTGGAGCAGGCCCTGCCGCTGCCGAAGCTCGACGCGGGCCCGTTCTTCTCCTACGCGTTGCAGTGGATCGCGTTCGGCGCGATGGCGCTGGGCGGCTGGCTGTACTTCACCGTCCGCGAGATCCGTCCCGGCGGCGCGCTGCGCGAGGACGACGGCCCGGAGGGCAAGACCAAGGACGGCAGGACCAGGGTCAGGCGGAAGTCCGTCGCCGAACAGCTCGCCGAAGACGAGGCCGCGCCAGCGCGATGACCGCGGTCACGGCCGCCGCCGACGCGCCGACCACCCGCGACAGCTCCACCGCGCGCGTGACGTGACCCGCGTCGGGGTTGCGGCCGTGCCCGAGCACCGGCCGGTCCTCCGCGCCGTGCGCGTACACCGTGCGACCGCCGAGCCGGACCTCCAGGGCACCCGCGAACGCCGCCTCGACCTGGCCCGCGTTGGGGCTGGGGTGCGCCGCCGCGTCCCGCCGCCACGTCCGCCACGCCTCGCCGGCGGACCCGCCGACGACCGGCGCGCCCGCCGCCGTGAGCAGCGCCGCCAACCGTGACGGCAGCAGGTTGGCCACGTCGTCCAGCCGGGCCGCGGCCCACCCGAACCGGAGGTACCGCTCGTTGCGGTGGCCGACCATGGCGTCGAGGGTGTTCGCCGCGCGGTAGCCGAGCAGACCGGGCACGCCCGCGACCGCGCCCCAGAACAGCGGGGCCACCACGGCGTCGGACGTGTTCTCCGCCACGGACTCGACGGTCGCCTTCGCCAGGCCCATCGTGTCGAGCTTGCGCGGCTCGCGCCCGCACAGGTTGGGCAAACGATTGCGCGCCGCTTCGAGGTCGCCGCCGTCCAGCTCGCGGCCCATCGCGGTGCCCTCGTCGGCCAACGACGACCCGCCGAGCACGACCCACGTCGCGGCGGCCGTGGTGAGGGCCTGGAAGACCTGGCTGCGCCTGCCGAACCGCTCCACCGCGACACCCGCGAGGACCGTGCCGCCGACGAGCACCGCCGTGTGCGCCGCACCGCCCACCCGGTGGTCGCGGTACAGCCTGCGCTCCAGCGCCGCCGCCGCACGTCCGAATCCCGCTACCGGGTGATACTTCCGGGGGTCGCCGAACACCGCGTCAGCGGCCACGCCCAGCACCAACCCCACCGCGCGCCCCAGACTCACACGGGCACGGTAGCCCGCACGTGTCGGACCGCCGCATTAGGGTGGCGCACCGTGGAACCAGCCGGCCGCCTCAAGCTCTACGCGTACCTGGACGCCCGTGATCACCAGCGCACCTACCTGGCGATCATGCGGTTGTTCACCTCGACGCTGCTGGCCGACCTGTCCGCGGGCGAGGTCGCGGGCGCGCTGGCGGGCGCCGAGCGGGAGGGCCGGGTCGAGCCCGGCGAGTCGCGCATCGAGAACGTGCTCAACCGGCTCCGGCAGCTGGTCGAGTGGGGCAACCTGGTGCAGGGCAGGCGCGAGGTGGTGGCCTCCAGCATCGCCGAGTTCCAGCACGGCAGCGTGCGCTACCAGGTCAGCAAGCTCGCCGTCCGGGTGCAGCGCGACGTGGACGAGCTGCTGCGGGTGCCGGAGGGCGCGCGGGAGGTCTCGCGGGAGCTGCTGCCCGCCGTGGAACGCGGTCTCGACCGGCTGGGGCGGTCGCTGTCGGAGGCGTTGATCAGCGGTGCGCCGCGGTCGCGCGAGGCGCTGGCCGAGCAGGTGACCACGCTGTTCCTCCAGCACGCCGAGCTGGCCGCGACCGTGCGCGACTTCTACGCCTACCTGGGGCAGGTCGTGACGCGGCACCACCTGGCGCCGGAGGAGATCTCCGGGTTCCGCAACCTGCTGGTCGAGTACATCCAGATGGTCGTGGAGGACGTGCTGCGGCACACCCCGGCCATCGCCGAGGCCCTGGCCCGGGTCACCTCCGCGCGCTCGGAGCTGCTCCGGCTGCTGGGCCGCGCCGACCTCGGCGAGCAGGTCGAACGGGCGCGCGGCCGGTCGGCCGAGGACTGGCAGGAGCTGACCGACTGGTTCGTGGACCGGCCCGGCCGGCCGAGCCAGGTGACGGCGCTGCGCGAGGCCACCGCCCGGGCGATCGGGTCGTTGCTGGCCAGCGTGAAGCGGGCCACGTCCGGCGGCGGGCTGCTGCCCAGCCGGCGGGCCGAGCTGCTCAAGCTGGCGGCCTGGTTCGACTCGGGCACGCGGTCGCAGGCGCACGAGCTGTACGCGGCGGCGTTCGGCCTGCACTCGGCGCGGCACCTGTCGCCCGCGCCCGAGCACGACAGCGACAACGAGCGCACGCCGTGGCGGGACGGTCCGGTGGTCGACGTGCAGGTGAGCGTGCGCAGCCGGGGTGACCGCGGTGCGCGCGGGCGCACGTCCCGGATCCTGGACGACCCGATGACCGAGCAGTCGTTGCTGGCCGAGGCGCGGGAGGCGGACGAGCGGCGGGCGGCCTCGGTGGCCGAGTTGGCGGCGGCGGCGCCCCGGCTGGCCGAGACGACGTTGTCCGGCGAGGCGCTCGGGGTGTTGTGCGAGCTGCTGACGTTGGCGATGGCGCAGCGCGACACGACGACCGACCCGGGCTCGGCGACCGATCCCGTGCGCGGGCTGAGGGTGACGGTGGCGCACGACCCTGGGGGCGCCACGCGGATCCGTTCGGCGGCGGGGACGTTGACGCTGCACGACTCGACGCTGGTGCTCGACTGATGTTCGACGACCTCTCCGAGATCGACGCGGCGAACGTGGTGCGCTGCGCCCGCACCCTGCTGCGGCGGCCGTTGCTGCGCGCCGACGGTCCCGACGGCGAGCTGCTCACGCTGGTCTTCCGGCACCGGGCCGCGTTGCAGGACCTGTTCGCCCGGGTGCTGGGCTACCGGCTGGTGGTGGAACGGCGGTTCGCGCGGCTCTACAAGGCCGGGCCGGGACCCGACGACTCGCGCGGCGTGCTCGGCATGTCGCCGCGCGGCTACGCGTACGTGGCGCTGACCATGGCGGTGCTGACCGGGATCGGGCGGCAGACGTTGCTGTCGCGGCTGGTGGCGGACGTCCGCGCGGCGGCCGTGGAGGCCGGGCTCACCGTCGTGGACGAC
Source organism: Actinosynnema sp. NPDC050801 (assembly GCF_040673975.1). Lineage (NCBI taxonomy): Bacteria > Bacillati > Actinomycetota > Actinomycetes > Pseudonocardiales > Pseudonocardiaceae > Actinosynnema > Actinosynnema sp. NPDC050801. The sequence goes on from NZ_JBFAQZ010000011.1 coordinate 59,064, forward strand.
GTCACCGACCGGCGCGCGTTGACGGCGGCGCTGCGGCACCTGGTGTCGCTGGGCGTGCTGCACGAGACCGAGGGCACGGTGGACGTGCAGGCCGAGGCGTTGATCACGATCGACACCGACCTGCTCGGCCAGCTGCTGACCGGTCCGGTGGCGGAGGCGTCCTCCCCGGCACGGCTGGTGGAGCTGGCCGCACGGCCCGGTCCGCGCGGTGTCGAGCACGCGGTGCGGCGCAAGCTGGTCGAGAACCCCGTGGTGCTGTACGCGGACCTGGCGCCCGAGCAGGCGGAGTGGTTGCGGCGCAACCAGCGCAAGGAGTCGGTGTTGCTGGAGACGTGCTTCGGCCTGCGCACCGAGTGCCGGGTCGAGGGCGTGCTGGCCGCCGACCCCGAGGACTACCTGACCGACCTGTACTTCCCCGGCACCTCCACCGTGGCGCGGATCGCGTTGCTGGCGTTGCCGGAGCTGCTCTCCTCACCGCCACGCCCCGACGGGCGGCACGTGGTCGCCCTGGCGGAGTTGAGGTCGGTGTGCGAGCGGTTGGTGGAGGACTACCCGACCGCGTGGTCCAAGCAGTTCACCGAAGACCCGGACCGGCTGGTCGACGAGGTGCTGGAGCTGCTGCGCCGGATGGGGTTGGCGGTGCCCGCGTCCGTCCCCGCTGCGGCGGAGGACGGGTGGCTGCTCAACGCGGCCGCGCACCGGTGGCTGCCCGCGCCGGACGGCGACCCGGAACGTGACGTGGAGCCGGTGGTCGTGCCGGACGTGCCCAGCTGGTCGTTGTTCGATGAGGAGACCGCGTGAACAGGTGGCGGCTGCACAGGGGCGGCATCGTCAACATCTGGCAGTACACCGAGCAGGAGTTCGACTTCTCCGGTGGCCGCGCGATCTTCCAGGGCACCAACGGGTCCGGCAAGTCGCGCACGCTGGAACTGCTGCTGCCGCTGTGCCTGGACGGCGACCTGAGGCAGGTCGGTTCCAAGGGCTTCGACACGGTGTCGCTGCGGCGGCTCATGCTGGACGACTACGACGGCGGGCCCAACCGGATCGGGTACGCGTGGGTGGAGCTGACCCGCGGCGCGGACTCGGGCTCGGGTTCGGACGAGTACCTGACCTGCGGGTTGGGGGTGAAGGCGTCCAAGACGTCCCAGGCGATCACCGACTCGTGGCGGTTCATCACGTCGTCCCGCGTGGGTCGTGGCCTGACGTTGGTGGGTCCGGACCGCACGCCGTTGGGCCCGGCGCAGCTGCGCGACCTGATCGGCGCGGACTGCGTGCTGGAGGAGGCCGCGTTCCGGGCCCGCGTGGCCGAGACCGTGTACGGCGTGCCCGCGCCCCGGTACGGCGACCTGCTGCACCTGCAACGGACGCTGCGCAACCCCGACGTCGGGTTGAAGGTGCTGGAGGGGCAGCTGGAGCAGATCCTGTCCGACGCGCTGCCGCCGTTGGACTCGGCGATGGTCGAGCAGCTGGCGACGTCGTTCGACGACCTGGAGTCGATCCGGGAGAACATCACCCGGCTCTCGTCGGCCGACGCGGCGCTGGGGACGTTCCTGAAGACCTACTCGGACTACGCGTTCGGCGGGTTGCGGGCGGCGGCGGAGCGGTTGGGTGCGGCCGAGGACGGGGTGCGCAAGCTGGAGCGCGCGTCGGCCCGGCTGTCGGCGTCGTTGGAGGAGGCGCTGGCGGCGCGTGCGGCGGCGGAGCACTCGTTGACGTCGCTGGAGGCCGGTGAGCAGCAGGCCGAGGAGACCATCGGGGCGTTGAAGGAGCTGCCCGCGTTCCGCGACCTCCAGGACCTGCAGACGCGCGAGAAGCTGGTGGCGGAGAAGCGCTCGTCGGCGGCCGCGGCGTTGGACATGGCGAACAAGCAGCGGTTGCAGGAGGACGGCGCGGTCGACGGCGTGCTGCGGCTGCTGCGGCGGTTGGCGGAGGACCTCGGCTCGGCGCACGAGCTGGTCGAGCCGCTGCGCCACCACCTGCGGGTGACGGGCCTCGACGCCTCGGCGGTGCCGGACGTCCCCGCCGTGTCCGCTTCGGACGCTCTGGTCCGCACGGAGTCGGTGCGGGCCAAGCCCGACCCCGAAGCCGAACCACTGCCGATCGAACGCCGCGTGCCGCCCGCCGCCGAGGTGGGCGACGAGGTGCTGGAGGCGGCGGCCGCGAGGATGTCGGAGATCGCCTCGGCGGCCCGGCAGCGCGGGGCGTTGGCGCTGGCGCTGGCCGCGCGGGCGGCCGAGCTGGACTCGGCGCAACGGCAGGTCGACACCCTTCGCCAGACCGCGCGGGATGCGCAGCACGCGGCGACCGAGGCGGCGGCGCTGCGCAACCAGGAGGCGCAGGAACTGGCCGAGGTGGCCCAGGACTGGTTGGCCGAGGTCGGGTCGTGGCGGACCTCGGGCCCGTTGGCGGAGGTCCGGCCGGACTCCCCGCTGGCCGTGCCCACCGCCGTGGACCCGGCCACCGCCCGCTCCCTCACCACCGCCGCCCGGGACTGGGTGGGTCCTCTGGTGACGGCCGCCCGGGACGGCGCACATGCCGTCGTGCGGCGGCGGGCGGACCTGGTCACGTCGATCAACCGGTTGGACGCCGAGCTCTCCGGCCTGCGATCGGGGACGGCACAGGCACCGGACCGCGGTCGTTTCACCGCGGCGGACCGGGACTCCGCCACCGGTGCCCCGTTCTACCGGCTGGTCGACTTCGACCCGTCGGTGGACGAGGCGGCGCGGGCGGGCCTGGAAGCGGCCCTGGAAGCATCCGGCCTCTTGGACGCCTGGGTGCCGGGGACACTTTCGGGTGAACATGGCCCGAATATGTACGGAAACACTGTTACCACCACTCGGTTGAAAACCAGCGGAACCGCCGAAACCACCCCCGACCTGCCGACCGCACCACCCGACGACGCACCGGCCGTACCTGACCACGACGTCCCGGCCGCACCTCACGACGTGCTGGCCGTACCCGGCACCCCGGTCGACGGCCCATCCCTGGCGACGGTCCTGATCCCGGCCGTCGAGCCGAACTCCCCGGTGCCTGCCGCGGTCGTGGCGGACTTGCTCGCATCGGTGTCCCTGCACACCCTCACCCCTGCCCCTGTCCCTGCGCCCGGATTCGCGGTGTCGCCGGACGGACGGTGGCAGGCAGGCGTGCTGACCGGCGCGTGGCACAAGGACGCGGCGGAGTTCATCGGCGCGGGTGCCCGCGAAGCCGCCCGCCGGCGGCGGATCGCGGAACTGGAGGACGAGCTGGCCACTCTGCGCGCCGACCTGGGCGCGGCCGAAGCCGACCTCGCCGCGGCGCACGGCCGGGTCGAGCAGTGGGAGACCCACCTCGACCGCTTCCCGGCCGACCGCGAGCTCGTCGCCCGCCACGGCCGCCTGCAAGCCGCGCAGGAATCGGCCGATCGGGCCGCCCGCCGGGCGCAGGAGCTGCGCGACGAACTCGCCGCCGCCCAGGCCCGCGGCGAGGCCGCCGCCGCCGAAGTCGTGCGCCAGGCGGGTGACGCGGGCCTGCCCGCCACCACCGACGGCCTGCAGCAGGCCCAGCAGGCGGCGGCCGAGGCGCAGCGCACGGCCGATCGGCTGGGTGACGTGCTGCGCCGCCCGTGCCGCGGCACGGTCGCCGACCTGACCGACGCGACGCACCGGTACCACGCCGCCGTGGACGATCGGGTTGCCGCCGAGGCGGATGCGGAGGCGCGGTGCGTCGACTACGCGTCGCAGGCGTCGACGTTGGCCGAGCTGACCGACGCGATCGGCGGCGAGGCGCGGGAGATCGCGGATCAACTGTCCACTGTGGAGCGTTCACGGCGGGAGATGCGCGACGAGCTGAAGGGTGTGCGGGAGCAGGTCGCGTCGGCGCGTGAACAGGCGGCCAAGTTGAGCGCCCAGATCGAGACCTCGGCCGAACAGCTCGCCTCCGCCCGCGACACCCTCACCCACGCGACCGAGCACTTCAAGGCCACCGTGCAGGCCCCCGGCATCCTGGTGGCCGCGCTGCCGGACGTGCCGGAGGACGTCACGTCGGTGCGCGCGGCGCTGGCGGGTTCCGACCGGCGCGGCGCGGGTGAGGCGACCGTGATCACCAAGCTCCAGGCGTTGCAGACCTCGCTGGCCGGCAGCCACGACATCGCCGCCGAGCAGCACGTCGGCCTGCTGACCGTCACCGTCACCGGCGAGGAGGGCGCCCGGCCGGTGGCCGTCGCCGCACGGCAGGTCACCGCGAAGTTGGCCGAACAGCGCGGTTTCCTCGACGAGCAGTACCAGAACATCTTCGCCGACTACCTGATCCGCGACCTGGCCGAGTGGCTGCGCGGGCAGATCGCGGTCGCCGAGGACCTGTGCAAGCGGATGAACGAGGTGCTCGGCAAGGCCCGGTCCAGCCAGGGCGTGCACGTGAAGCTGGCGTGGAAGCCGTCGGCGGCGTTGGAGGAGGAGACGCGCGACGCGCTCGCGCTGGTCCGCCTGCCGTACGCGGACCGCGATCCCGACCAGGACGCCACCCTGCGGCGCGTGTTCACCGAGCGCATCGAAGCCGAACGGGACGCGCACACCGGCAACTACGCCGAGATCCTGTCCCGCGCCCTGGACTACCGCACGTGGCACCAGTTCACCGTCACGGTCGCCGACACCGGCCCGGACGGCAACCCGCGCGAACGCCGGCTGCGGCAGCTGTCGTCCGGCGAGACACGACTGATCTCGTACGTGACGCTGTTCGCGGCGGCGGCGTCGTTCTACGACGCGGTGAGCGGCGAGTTCTCGCCGTTGCGGCTGGTGCTGCTGGACGAGGCGTTCGAGCGGCTGGACGACCCGACGATCGCGCGGATGCTCGGCCTGCTGGTGGACCTGGACATGGACTGGGTGATCACCTGGCCCAGCGGCTGGGGCGTGTCCGACAAGATCCCGCGGATGCACATCTACGACGTGCTGCGACCCAAGAACGGCCGCGGCGTGGCGTGCACGCGGACGACGTGGGACGGCGCGGCGCTGGACCGGGTCGACCCCTGATCGGTGTTCCTCCGGGAGGACGCGGGAACCGTCGGTAGCATCGGCCGGTGACGTTGAGCAACGCCGATGTGCACGAGTTGTACGGCAAGCAGTCCTACCGGGAGTTGTGGACGAAAGCGCTCAACGCCCTGGAGTCCGACGAGGCCGGCTTCACCGTGGGAACGGGCGACGTGCACACCGCCAACGACATCGGCGGCCTGCTCGGCGCGTTCGACCACCCCGCGCCTTCCCGCCGGAAACTGCGTCCCGGCACGCGGACGACGGTCACGGTGGCGGAACTGGACGGCCGCTTGCGCCGGGGGAAGTTCGGCAACGGCCTGCGCGAACTGCTCGAAACGCTCATCGGCGAGCCGGTGTTGACCAAGGCGGAACGGCGTGGGATCTTCACCGCCGAGCTGGCCAGGGTCGGACTGGACTCCCACCCGTGGGCGGAGTCCTGGCTCGACCACTGTCAGAGCCCGCGACTCGTGGCGTCCACCGAGGTGCGGGTCACGGCCCAGCGCTGCGCGGCCATCCTGTCCCGGTTGGTGCTCGATCCGGGCTCCTACCCCGACGAGCACATGCCGCTGCGAGGGCTCGCGGAGTCCTACACCGGTGACGTGAGCGGTCTGAGCCCTCGTCACCTGGTCGGTCGGCTCGTGCTGCGCGCGGTGGTTTCGGCTCACTCCAAGGCGATGCCGACGACGTCCCACGATCGCTGGTTGTCGTGGCTGCGCGCCGGGGTGATCATGGACGACAAGTCGACCTGGGACGTGTTCATCAGCCACGCGCACGAGGACAAGAACGACTTCGTCCGCCCACTCGCGAGCGCGCTGCGGGAGACCGGGCTGCGCGTCTGGTACGACGAGTACACGATGCTCGCCGGCGACAGCATCCGGGAGTCGATCGACCGGGGGATCCAGCGGTCGCAGGCGGGACTGCTGGTGATGAGCCCGCACTCCCTCGGCAAGTTCTGGACGCGGCAAGAGGTGAACGGTTTCTTCAGCGTGGCGCGCAGCCAGAGCACCCTGCTGATCCCCGTGCTCCACGGCCTGGCCCCCGAGGAGCTCGCCCGGCACTCGGCGATGTTGGCGGACTTCAGGGCGATCGGATCCGGGATCGGGGTCGAGGCCGTGGTGGACGACGTGCTGCGGGCCGTCGGCAGGCGGGACCGGTCCTGACTAGACGACGCGGCTGGCCGTGCGGCGGCGCACGCCGCCCGCGGCCAGGAACTCGGCGACGGGCAGGGTGGCCGCGCCGAGCGCGACCGACTCGGGGCCCAGTTCGCACAGGGTGATCGACGCCTGCTCGAACGGCCGGTGCAGGGCGTGGCGGGAGGCTTGGGCGCGCACGTCGTCCAGGATTCGCGCACCCAGCAGCAGCCCGGCCCACCCGCCGACGATCACCTGCGACGGGTTGAACAGGTTGATCAGGTTCGCGATGCCGAGGCCCGCGTAGCGGGCGGTCTCGGCGAGGACGTCCCGTGCGGCCCGCGAACCGTCCGCGACCAGCGCCGCCAGCGCCGCCTCCTGCTCGGCGGGCACGTCGGCGTGCACCGCGCGGTACCGGTCGACCACGGCGGACGCGCCGATGTAGGCCTCCAGGCACCCGTGCGCGCCGCACCGGCACGGCCGGCCGTCCAGCGCGACCGTCGTGTGCCCCCACTCCCCCGCGCCGCCCGACGACCCGCGGTACAGCACGCCGCCCGCGATGACGCTCGCGCCGACGCCCGACCCGATCAGCGCGACCACCACGTCACCCGTGCCGCGGCCCGCGCCGAACCACACCTCGGCCTGCCCCAACGTGTTCGCGCCGTTGTCGAGGAACAGCGGCAGGTCGGTGCCGGTCCGGAGCAGCTGCTCCAACTCGACGCCGTGCCAGCCGACGGTCTGGGCGTACACCAGGCCGTGCTCGACCTGGCCGGGCACGCCGATGCCGACGCCGAGCACGTCGCCCACCCCGCTCTCGGCCAGGCATCGGTCGAGTCCTTCGAGGACGCGCCGGGCCACGTCGTCGATGGAGTGGACGTCGGGTTCCATCGGGAACGTCGCCTCCGCCAGCCGCTGCAACGTCAGGTCGAACACCTCGACCAGGACGTGCGTCTCGCCGACGTCGACACCCACGACCGCCGCGTGCGCCGGGTTGACCCGCAGCAGCACGCGTGGCCGCCCGCCGTCCGACTCGACCTGCCCGGCCTCGACCACCACGCCGTCGGAGATGAGCTCGGCGACCACGTTGCTGACCGACGCCTGGCTCAGGCCGGTGACGCCGGCCAGTTCCTGCCGGCTGCGCGGCTGGTCGAAGTACAGCGCGCGCAACACCCGCGCCCGGTTACCGGCGCGCAGGTCGCGCACGGTCAGCTTGCGGTGCACGGCGACCCCCAACGGGCGAGTAGTACCACGGCCGCCACACGGGCGCGTCGAACTCCCGACGTTAGTCGGTTGCGAACCGCTTGGTGTCCCATTTGCCGTGCGCCTCCAGCAGTTTGCGCCCGATGCGCTTGAGATCGGCGACGTCGCGGTCGCTCAGCGGGGCGGCGAACTCGTCGGCGACCGACTCCCGGTACGCGGGCGCGCTCGTGGCGGCCAGTACCCGCCGGCCGTCGTCGGTCAGCACGGCGTGCACGACCCGGCGGTTCTCCGGTGGCTGTTCGCGCACGACCCAGCCGCGCCGCACGAGCCGTTCGACGAGTCGGGTGACGCCGCTCGGGCTGACCGCGAGCAGGTCGGACAACTCGGACATCAGCAGGCGGCCGTTCATGTCGATCCGGTACAGCGCCTCGTGTTCGAGCAGCGAACACCCGGCGACGGCCTCGATCCGCCGCTCCACGGCGACCCGCACCGCGTCCACGCCCTGCTGCACGTAGAGCCACGCCAGCAGCGCGTCACCCGGTTCGTGTCGGCTCATGACCGCACCCTACCAAACTCACTTGACCAAAGAACGTTTTCAAGGTCAACCTTTGACCATGGAACCTATTCTGGTGACCGGCGCGACCGGCGCCCAAGGCGGAGCGGTGACCCGTGCGCTCCTGGCCCGCGGCCACCGCGTCCGGGCCCTCACCCGCACCCCGCACGGCGTTGCGGCGCGGGAACTGCGACGGTTGGGGGCGGACGTCGCGCACGGCGACTTCGGCGATCCCGCGTCCCTGCGTGCGGCCCTGCACGGCGTCCGCGCCGTGTTCGCCGTGACCACGCCGTTCGGCAGCGACACGGACGCCGAGACCCGCCACGGCATCGCGCTGGTCGACGCGGCCCGGGACGTGGAGCACATCGTGTTCACCTCGGCGTCCAACGCCGACCGCGGCACCGGTGTCCCGCACTTCGACAGCAAGCGACGCATCGAGGAACACCTGGTCGCGGCCGGTCCGCGGTGGACGGTCCTGGGGCCTTCGGCGTTCATCGACGACAAGTTCGGCGACTGGACGTTGCGGGGCCTGCGCGAGGGCACGTTCCACCTGCCCGTGCCGTCGGACCGCGAGCTGCACCTGGTCGCGGTGCGGGACATCGCGGACGTCGCGGTCCTGGCCCTGGAGCAGCCCGACCGGTTCGCGGACAGGCGGCTCGACCTGGCGGGTGAGGCGCTGACCCCGGCGGACATGGCGGCGGCGTTGACCGCGGCCATCGGCCACCCGGTGCGCCACCACTGCCCGCCGTTGGACGTGGTGGCGCGCTACTCGACGGACCTGGCCGCGATGTTCGGCTACTTCACCGAGGTGGGCACCGACATCGACCTGGGCCGGCTGCACGCCGAGCTGCCGGAGATCACCTGGCTCCGGTACGCGGACTTCGTCCGCCTGCTGCCGTGGCCCGAGCTGCTCCGCCCCGCCTGACCTGCGGTGTCGCGCCGGGTCAGCCCGCCGTCGCCCACGACTGGATCATCCGGTAGGCGATGGACGCGCCCGGCGCGAGCAGCAGGTCGGGCACGCTGCCCGGCTCGGCGAGCGCCTGCCGCACGTCGGCCCGATCGACCCACCTGGCCTGCGCGATCTCGCCGTCGGCGAGCCGCAGGGGTTCGGCCGGGTCGGCCACCGCCTCGAACCCCACCATCAACGACCGGGGGAACGGCCACGGCTGGCTGCCGAGGTAGCGGATCGCGCCGACCTGGACGCCGACCTCTTCCTCGATCTCCCGCGCGACGCACGCCTCCAGCGACTCGCCCGCCTCGACGAACCCGGCCAGCACCGAGTACCGCCCCTCGGGCCACCCCTCGCCGCGGGCCAGGAGCACCCGGTCCGCGCCGTCGTGCACCAGGCAGATCACGGCCGCGTCGGTGCGCGGGTACTCCTCGCGCCCGCACTGCTCGCAGACCCGCGCCCAGCCGGACTTGATCGACCCGGTCGGCCCGCCGCACACCGCGCAGAACTTCGCCGACCGGTGCCAGTGGAACAACGCGACCGCGGAGGTGAACAGGCCCGCACCGGTGTCGTCCAGCAACGCGCCGCACGCCCGCAGGTCGAGCCACTGCGGCTCGTCGGTCAACTCCGGCCTGAACCACGCCCGGCCGGAGGGCGCGTCGACGTCCGTCTCGTCCTCGGTCAGCGGAACCGCCCAGTACGCCACGCCGTCCTGCTCGCCCAGCAGCACGGCGGTGTCCGGCGGGCCGTCGCCGAACTCGGTGGCGGGGCGGTCGACCAGGCGCGATGCCTGGTCGGCCACCAACGTGCGGCCGTGCGCGTCCACGGTGAGCACGCGCGCCTTCGGCCACAGCTGCGCGATCCGCTCCGCGTCACCGCGCAACGGCTCGCGCCGGTCCACCGTGAACCGCGACAGGGCGGGCAGTTCCCCCAACTCGAAGCTCACGGCAGGGCCACACCGCCCAGCGCGCGCAGCTGCGGCGCCAGCAGTTCCGCGTCGCCCACGAGCACGCCGGTGAACGCGGTGGGCGCGAAGAACTCCAGCGCCACCTCGGCGACCTGCTCCACGGTGACCGCCGCCAACCGGCCGGGGTGCCCGGTGAACCACTCCACGTCCAGACCGAGACCGGCGAGGTTCATCAGGAACGACGCCAGGCCGCCCTGCGACGACGTCGCGGTCAGCAGCGACCCGATCGCGTACCGGCGCGCGATGTCCACCTCGGACTCCGTCGGCGGGACGAGGCCGAGCTTGCCCAGCTCGTACCGGGTCTCCAGCAGCGCCGCCGCGGTCGCCTCGCTGGCCGTGTCGGCGTCCACCAGCAGCGTCGCGCCGCCCGGCGTGAACTCCGGGTGCGAGCGCGCGCCGTAGGTGTAGCCCTTGTCCTCGCGGATGTTCTCCACCAGCCGGGACGAGAAGCCCCCGCCGAACACCAGGTTCGCCAGCTGCAACGCGGCGTACCGCTCGTCGGTGCGCGCGAGCCCGCGTCCGGCGAGCCGGATCTGGGACTGCACCGCGCCGGGGCGGTGCACCAGCAGCACGTCGCCGCCGCGCACCGGCGGCACCGGCCGCAACGCCACCGCGGTGCCCTCACCGGTCCAGCCGCCCAGCGCGCCCTCGACCGCGCGCACCGCCGCGTCCGGCTCCACGTCGCCCACGACGACGACCACCGACCCGCGCGGCAGCACGGCCGACGAGTGCAGCGCGAGCACGTCCTCCCGGGTCACCGCCGCGACCTCGTCCGCCTCGGGCATCTCCTTGGCGAACGGGTGGTCGCCGTACAGGTGGCGCTGCAACGCCTCCCGCGCGATCACGTTCGGCTGCGACCGCGCCAACCGGATCCGCTCCACCAGCCGCGCGCGTTCCCGCTCGACCTCGTCAGCCGGGTAGGTCGCGCCGGTCAGCACGTCCCGCAGCACGTCCAGCACGGTGGCGAAACCGGACACCAGCGCGTTGCCGGACAGCGCCAGCCGCTCCGGGTCGACCATCGCGTCCAGCTCGCCGCCGACCAGCGCCAGCTCGGTGTCCACGTCCACCCGGGTGCGGGTGGCGGTGCCGGTGAGGATGGTGCTCGCCAGGACCTCGGCTCGGGCCGCGTGCGTGGAGCCCTCGCTGCTCGACGCCGGGTCGCCGAACGGGATCCGCAGCCGCACCTCGACCAGCGGCACCGACGACCGGCGCACCGCGAGCACCCGCAGGCCGTTGGCCAGCGTCGTGTCGACGGTGTCCAGGTCCGCCGCCGCCCGCTGCTCGCCCAACTCCGGGAACGGGCGAGGCCCGAGCGCCGTACGGCCGATCTCGTCGGCGCTGCGGTGCTTGGTCGGGGCGCTCACTCGGTACCTCCGTCGACGGGCTTGAGGGTCAGGACGGCGCGCGAGTCGGGCCGCAACGCCTTGGCCGCCGCGGCGACCTCGTCGGTGGTGATGCGGGACAGCTTGTCCGGCAGCTCGTACAGCAGCTCGGCCCGCCCGAACAGCAGCTCGGCCGACCCGAGGCCCAGCGTCCGGCTGGTGAGCCGGTCGTGCTCGCGGTGCATGGTCGACACCCAGCGCGCGGTGACCTTCGCGAGCTCCTGCTCCGTCGGCCCTTCCTCGGCCAACCTCAGCAGCTCCTCGTCCACGGCCGCGAGCACCCGCGCCGAGTCGACCTCCGGCGGGTGGATCGCGGTGACGGTGAACGTGTCGGGGTCGCGCGCCTCCAACGGCCCGAACAGGCCGCACCCGGCGCCGACGTCGACCACGATCGCGTCGCGGTGCACCAGCCGCTGCTGCAGCCGCGACCCGTCGCCGTCGGTCAGCACGCCGGCCAGGACCAGGTAGGCGAGGTAGCTCTCCACCTCGGCCACCGGGTCCGGGATGCGGTAGCCCACGGCGATGGCGGGCATCGGCGCGTGCTGGTCGGTGTGCTCGGCCCGCAGCTCGCCCTTCGGCGCCGCTTCGGCGAACGACGGCCGGGGCGGCACCGGGCGGGCGGGCACGTCACCGAAGTGCTGCTCGACGAGTGCCTTCGCCCGCTCGGGCTCGAAGTCGCCCGCCACCGTCAGCACGGCGTTCCCCGGCGCGTAGTAGGTGTCGAAGAACGCGGCGCAGTCGTCCACGGTGGCCTTCTCCAGGTCGGTGAAGTCGCCGTAGCCGTTGTGCGCGTTCGGGAAGGTCTGGTACAGGACCGGCGGCAGGAGGATCCACGGGAACCCGCCGTACGGTCGGTTCAGCACGTTGAGCCGGATCTCCTCCTTCACCACGTCGATCTGGTTGCGCAGGTTCTCCTCGGTGATCTTCGGCGCCCGCATGCGGTCCGCTTCGAGGAACAGCGCCCGCTCCAGTGCCGCCGACGGCAGCACCTCGTAGTAGTCGGTGTAGTCGGGGTGGGTCGACCCGTTGAACGTGCCGCCCGAGGACTGCACGTGACGGAAGTGGGCCAGCTTCTCCAAGCTCTCGCTGCCCTGGAACATGAGGTGCTCGAAGAGGTGCGCGAACCCCGTCCGCCCCTCGGGCTCGGAGCGGAAGCCCACGTCGTAGTGCACGCTCACCCCGACGACCGGGGCGCTGCGGTCGGGTGCGAGCACCACCCGCAGACCGTTGGGAAGCGTGAACCTGTGCAGTTCGGGTAGCGCCATGGACGCAGCCTACGGGTTCACACCACTGCCGGTCCCGATGGTCGCCCACCACCGGTGAAGACCCGCTACGCCCAGCGCGAACCCACCCGGTACCCACTGGCCGACCAGCGGCGCGACGGTCGACCCGGGGCCGGGCGCACGCCTGCCCGATCCGGACCACCGCTCGTCTCGGCAGGCCGCCCACCCGGTGGAGCCGGCGTGTGTGGACACCGGGTTGGCCTCGGCCCGACCACCGCGGCACGCCCGCCCCGCCGCCCCGCGGGTCCGGATGCCGAGGTGACTCCATTGTCGAACTGCTGTTCGACCTGACGCAAGATCACTATCGGGTGAAACGAGGATCAGCCCCGCAGCGACCTCAGGTGCCCGGCCTGCGCCAGCACCCCGTCCAACGCCCCGAGGAACGCCGGGAACGTCCGCGCGAACCGACGCAGGTCACCGCCCTGCTCGGCCTCACCGAACCAGTACAGCCCCGGCCGCGCGCCGGCGAACGCCTCCAGCCACCGCTCCGTCTCCCCCAGCACCACGGCGTACGGCAGCGACCGCGAGAACACCATCTCCCGGTCGGACTCCGGGATGTCCGAAGGGCTCGCCGTGTGCAGATACCCGCGCAACCCGCGCACGTGCTCCAAGAGGGCACTCCCGCGCTTGGTGCGAGCGGGCATGGAGCGCGCGCCCACCGCCAACGCCACACCGGCGACCACGACCACCAACCCGAACAACGCCGCCGCACCGGCCAACGCCAGCACCACCGTCAGCACGATGCCGAGCACACCCACCCCGACCCCGGCCCACCACCAGAGGTTGCGCTCGGCGTCCGGCCTGCGCGCGAACCAGTTCTTCGCCACCACGTCGGCGTACAGCGCGTCCCGCACCCGCGACAGGTCGATCCGCCTGCCCCGCAGCTCCGACAGGGACACCGCGTCCACGCCGTCGGGCAATAACGCCTCGTACACCGCCCGCTCGTACCCGCACAGCGACGGGTCGGCCGGGTTGCGCCGCACGAACCGCCAGTCGTGCCCGTCGACCTCCTCGATCCACACGTAGTTGCGCACCGCGAGGTCCACGACCGTCGCGGTCACGTCGACCACGTCCACGTGCTCGTCCACCACGGTCCCGACCTGGCCGGGCAGCACGCCGTCCGGCGAGGCGAACGCCACCCGCCCGGCGCCGTCGGTGACCAGCACGGCCACCGGCCCGACCTCGGCGGCCAAGGCCCGCGCGTCACGACCGCGCAGGTACCACAGCAGCAACCCGCCGCACAGCAGCAGCACGACCAGCCCACCGAGGCCGGCGCCGGTCAGCGGGGTCAGCGCGAACGCCGCCGCCAGCCCCGACGTCTCCTCCACCAGCGCGTTGGCGGGCGCCGCGCCCTCCTGCAACCCCACCACCACGTCGACCCGCTCGCCGGCGGCCAGGCCGATCTCGGTCGCCCGCACGCCCCGGCCGTCGCCCAGGTCCGCGCTGGTGCACGGCTTCGACGTGCCCGGCTCGCCGGCCAGGCAGCTCACCGACCGCGGCGCGTCCGGCGTGATCACGGAGACCTTCACCGAGTCCAGCGCGGTGTCCCACCCGCTCGCGGGCTGCCAGCGCAGCTCCAGCGTGTCGCCGATCTTGGCGACCGCGCCGACCACGGAGTACTTGACGGTGGACGTGCCTGCCCGGAGTGCGATCGTCAGCTCGTCGGCCGATGCTGTAGCCGTGCCCTCGCCCGCCACGGTCGCGTCGTCGACCCGGAAGACCCGCTCGCGGTCGGCGCCGACGGGAACGCGCAGCGGGACCACCCGCGTGGCCGCCTTGCCCTCTGGGACGGTGACCACCTCGGTCACGGTCAGCCTGCCGTCGCGCTCCAGTTTGAGCCGCACGTCGGCGCCGACCGTCCCGGGCAGTCCGGCCGTGCTGCTCGGCTGCGCCGACGCCGTGCCGGTACCCGCGCACAGCGCGACCGCGCAGATGGCCGCCGCTCCCCAGTTTTTCAACACGGGCGCGGAGAATAGCGGAGTTCCCCTAAGCTCTTGTGCTGATTCGGGTATCCGCGATATGGGGGACGACCAGCGATGACGCAACCACCGCCGCCTGGTGGCTGGCCGCCGCCACGACCGGTCGGGCCGCCGCCGATGCCCTCACCGCTGACCCCGCCGCAACAGCCCCAGCAGCCCTACCAGTGGCCGGCGCAGCAGCCGCCACCCGCCCAGGCCCCGCAGACCGGTCCGCAACCCACGCAGCCGTGGCCCGGGTACGCCCCCACGACACCGCCGCCGATGGCACCGCCGCCCATGGCACCGCCCTCCATGGCACCGCCGCCGATGGCCGCGCCGCAGCCACCGCCGGTGAACTGGGGGCCGCCGCACGGTCCGCCGCCGGGGTGGGGTCCGGCGCCGGTGCCGTACCCGCCGCCACCGCGGCAGAAGAGCAAGGGCCCGCTGGTGGCGGTGCTGATCGTCGGGCTGCTCGTGCTCGGTGTCACCACGATCGGGATCCTGGCCGCGAACAGCGGCTCCGAGGCGGCGAGCGACTCGGGCAACGGGTACTCCAGCTACACGTACACGCCCGAGGCCACCACCACGACCACGACGACGACGACCACGACGGAGAGCAGCGGGCGGTCCACGTCGACCAGCACGTCGAAGGCGGGCCCGAAGGCCGTCGTCACGCTGGGCGACAACCCGATCCACGGCGCGGGCCTGGGCGCGTTCAACATCGGCGGCTGCGCCCTGCCCCCGATGGACTACTCGCCCGCCGGTCAGGACCGGTTCCTGCGGGCCGCGCTGCCGTGCATCGAGGCGATGTGGAAGCCGTCGTTCGAACGCGCGAACCTGCCCTACCAGCCGGTCGAGCTGGTCCTGGTGACCTCCCAGATCACCAATACGTGCGGCTCCATGGGTCCCGACCGCACCGCCATGTACTGCGACGGCACGATCTACTGGACGCCGAACCACTACGCCAACGAGCAGGGCTCGGCCAACCCGAACCACCCGGGCAAGTACCTGGGGCAGCTCGCGCACGAGTACGGCCACCACGTCCAGTGGCTGTCGGGCATCCTGCGGGCGTCCAGCCAGGCGCAGTACGAGAAGGGCGGCTGGGACACCCCGGAGGGCCTGGACCTGAACCGGCGCAAGGAGCTGCAGGCCACCTGCTTCGGCGGGATGACGCTGGCACCGCTGTCGCACGGCGCGGTGCCCAACGACGTGATCTCGGTGGCCCTGACCGACGCGGGCAACCGCGGCGACTACCCGATCTACCCCAACCGCGACCACGGCGCTCCGGAGCGGAACGCCGCGTGGGTCGACCACGGCTTCAAAAACAACGAGACGAGCGCGTGCAACACTTGGGTGGCGAGCGCGGCGGACGTCAGCTGACCCGACTGGAGGACCGTGCACACGCCCGAGGAGCCCAGGAACAACCCGATCGTCCTCATCGGCGTGTTCTCGTTGATCGTGTTGTGCGTGCTGGGCCTCGGCGGCATCACGCAGCTCGAAACGTCCCAGCGGATCAACGGCCGCGCGGTGGCCGCGCCCGGCGCCACGGTCGCCCAGAGCACGGAGACCGAACCGCCCCGCCCGCGCGCGGTGCACCGGCTGGCCGACCACCCGTTGCTGACCGCACCCGCCCGACTTCCCGCCGTGGCCTGCACGTTGCCGGGGTTCGGGGTGTCCGACACGGAGCTGTCGGCGTACTACCGGGCCGGGGTCGTGTGCCTGGACCAGGCGTGGAAGCCCTTGCTGGAGCAGGCGAACCTGCCGTTCGACCCGCCCGCGCTGGACACGGCGCCGGACCTGACCGACGGGCCGTGCGGCACGGCGCCCGCCGAGAGTGAGGCGGTCGCGTACTACTGCGGTCGCAACAGGACCATCTACATGCCCACGCGACGGCTGCGCGACAACGGTGGCGGCCATCGCGCGGGGTCGCACCTGGCCACGTTGGCGCACGAGTACGGGCACCACGTGCAGGCGTTGACGGGGATGCTCCGCGCGGCGGACAGCAAGATCGTCGACGCGGGCGAGGAAACGCCGGCGGGGCTGGAGATGTCGCGGCGGATCGAGCTTCAGGCCAACTGCTTCGCCGGCATGTTCCTGGTGGCGGCGTCCGGCTCGATCGGGAGCGGGTTGGCCCAGGAGGCGGCGGAGGACTTCCAGTACGCCGTGTCCGAGCCGGCGGAGAAGAACGCCCACGGCACCCCGGAGAACCAGTCCGACTGGGCCTCGCTGGGCTTCACCGAGGGCGTGACCTCGTCGTGCAACACCTACGCGGCGTCACCGACGGAAGTGGGCTGAGAGCGCCTGGTCAGCAGGTAGGCGTAGAGGCCGCCGGCAAGGCCGCTCAGGCACATCAGCAACGTGGTCAGGCGGGCGTGGAACGGCATGCCGACGGGCGTGCTGGCGGCGGCCTGGACGGTGAACTCGCCGCTGGTGTCGGCCGGCAGGACGACCTCGACCACCTCGTTCTCCTGGTGGCCGCAGCCGTCGAGCTTCGCGGTGTGCGTCCGGTCACCGACCGTCAGTTCGACCCGGTCGTAGGCGTCCGGGTCACCACAGGAGGCGGGGGCGACGACGGTCGCGGCGACCGGTCGGACCTCGGCGGACGTGCGCGGCCACCACAAGGCGACCGCTGCCGCGACGGCCGCCAGGCCCACGACCAGCAGCACCAGCGCCCACCTGACCGGGCTTCGCGGAACCGCCACAGCGTGGATGGTCGCAGACGGGGCGGTCGGTTGTCGTGCGGGCGGACGGGTCTTCCCCGCGCCCAAACATCACTCGTTCGTGATCTTGCACACCCTCGAACTCCTGTTCGACACTCGTCCCATGAACCTCACCGTTCCGGCCGCCGGACCCAGTCGACCGCCCGCCCGTCGCCGGATGCCGCACCGCGCACCTCGGCGGGATCGCCGACCTTGGGCCTGGCCGCCACGCCGTCGGCCCGTCTACGCCGTGCTGCCCTTGGCCGGCCGGTCTCCCCCGTCCGCGCCCACGTCGCGGGAGACCGGCCACCGCGCGGTGCGCGGCGTGCGAGGGTTCGACCGAGCACCGCCGAGGGGTGCCGGTGGATGAGGAGCACTTGTCCGGGTCCGTCGCGGCCTCACGGCCGCGGCGCGGGTCGCGACGCAGAATGTGGAGGTGTCGACTGCTGCCAGGGTGCTGGTGATCGAGGACGCGGAGGCGATCGGCGCCGCCGTGAGCTCCGCCTTGCGGGACGCGGGTTACCAGGTGCAGGTCCGGCCGGACGGCCGTGAGCTGGAAGGCGACCTGGTCCGGTTCCGGCCGGACCTGGTGGTGCTCGACGTGATGCTGCCCGGTCGGGACGGCTTCACGCTGCTGGAGGTCATCCGGCGGGCGTCCGGGGCCGGAGTGGTGATGTTGACCGCTCGGGACGGGGTGTCCGATCGGCTGCGCGGGCTCGACCGGGGTGCGGACGACTACGTGGTGAAGCCGTTCGTGCTCGCGGAGCTGGTCGCGCGGGTGAGCGCGGTGTTGCGGCGGCTGGGGAGGACGCCGTCGACCGTGCAGATCGGCGACCTGCTGGTGGACGCCGACTCGGCGGTGGTGCTGCGGGGTGACGCGCCGATCGAGTTGACCGCCACCGAGCTGCGCCTGCTGCGGTACCTGGCCGCCCAGCGGGGACGGGTGGTGGGCAAGACGCAGATCCTCACCGCCGTGTGGGGCTACGAGGACTACGACCCGAACCTGGTGGAGGTGCACGTCAGCGCCCTGCGCCGGAAGTTGGAGGAGCACGGCCCGCGATTGCTGCACACCGTGCGCGGGCTCGGTTACGTGCTCAGGGCGGACGAGACGTGAGCCTGCGGACCGTCTCGCTGCGCCGACGGGTCACGTTGTCCGCGATCGGCGTGCTGGCCGTCGTGCTGCTCGGGGTCGTGTTGTCGGTGGACGCGTTGTTCGCGGCGCAGTCCAAGCGGGACGTCGACACCGCGCTGCTGGAGAAGGCGCGGGTGGCGCAGCAGCTGGTCAAGCAGCGGGTGCGCGGGGCGGACCTGGTGGACCGGCTGGAGGGCCGGGGCGTGCGGGTCCGGCTGGTCATGCCGGACGGGACGGTGGTGGGGAACGCGCCGGACGAGGAGGTGGCGAACGAGGTCAGTAGGCAGCTGGTCGACGGGTCGAGGATCACCGTGTACGCCGAGTCGTCGGTGATCACGGCCGCGCAGGCGCGGTTGCGGCGGTTGTTGCTGGTGGTCGGGTTCGGCGCGTTGGCGGTGACGGCGGCGGCGATGGTGTGGGTGGTCCGGCGGGCGTTGGCGCCGTTGGACGCGATGACCACGCTGGCCCGTTCGATCGCACGGGGTGGCCGGGGGCACCGGCTCAACCCGTCGCGGGCGGACAACGAGCTCGGGCGGACGGCGGCCGCGTTCGACGACATGCTGGACTCGCTGGAGGGATCGGAGGAGCGGACGAAGCGGTTCGTGGCCGACGCGGCGCACGAGCTGAGGACACCCGTCGCGGGCGTGCAGGCGGTCGCGGAAGCCTTGATGCACACCGGCAGCGCCGAGGAGCGGGAGCGGTTGAACCTCCTGCTGGTGCGCGAGTCGCGGCGGGCCGGGCGGCTGGTGGACGACCTGCTCGCGCTGGCGCGCATCGAAGCCGGTCTCGAACTGCACCGGGAGCGGGTGGACCTGCTCGCGCTGGCGGAGGCCGAGGTGGGGCGGACGCGGTTGCTCGCGCCCGACTTCGACATCGCCGCCGAGGGTGAGTCGGCGTTCGTCTCCGGCGACCCGCAGCGGTTGGCGCAGGTGTTGGCCAACCTGGCCGACAACGCCCGCCAGGCCACCGGTCCGACGGGCCGGGTGCGGCTGCGCGTGTCGAGGGCGGGCAGCTTCGCGCTGCTGGTCGTGTCCGACAACGGGCCGGGCGTGCCGCCGGCGGACCGGGAGCGCATCTTCGACCGACTGGTGCGGCTGGACGAGGCCCGGGACCAGCGCTCCGGCGGGTCAGGCCTCGGCCTGCCGATCGCCCGCGGCGTGGCGCGGGCACACGGCGGCGAACTGTCCTGCATCGACCCCGACGAGTCGCAACGCACTCAAAGCCCACACCACCCCGTCACACACCACCCACTCCCACACGATCCGGTCCCAGATGAACAGGTTCTGCACGAACCGGTCCCAGACGCCACCAACCCGAGCGCCAGGAATCTGAGCGGGCCGCCGAGCACGTCGACTGAGAGCACGCCGACCGGGAGCACGCCGGTCGACACCCCGGCGACGCAAGAGTCGCCCGGTGACGCGGCGGGAACGCACACGGCCGCCGGTGCACGGGGCGTGGGAGCCGCGCGGCACGGTCCGGTGGCCGACGTCTCCGGGGCCGCGTTCGAGGTGCGGATCCCGTTGGCCGATCCAGACTGATCGAGACTGACCCGGACTGATCGACCGGGCCGCCGGGATGCGGCACCGGGTGCGGCGGGCTGGGGGAGGCTCCCCGGCCCGCCAGACTCGCCGGGTCAGGATTCCCTGGGTGGGGTCACCTTCTTGACGTAGAGCAGGCGGTCGCCGGCTTCCACGGCGTCGGCCTCGGGGGCGTCCACTCGGTACAGGGTGCCGTCGCGCACGACACCGAGCACGATGTCCGGCAGGTGGCGGGGCGAGCCGCCGACCTCCGAGGGCTCCACGTCGCGTTCGGCGATGGCCAGGCCCGCGTCCGGGGTCAGGAGGTCCTCCACCATGTCGACCACGGACGGGGTGGCCGTGGCCATGCCCAGCAGCCGGCCCGCGGTCTCGCTGGAGACGACCACCGAGTCCGCGCCGGACTGGCGCAGCAGGTGCTCGTTCTCGCGTTCCCGCACCGACGCCACGATCTGGGCCTTCGGCGCCAGCTCACGGGCGGTGAGGGTGACCAGGACGGCCGTGTCGTCGCGGTTCGCCGCCACGACGACGGCCCGTGCGCGGGAAACGCCGGCGACGCGCAGCACGTCGTTGCTGGTCCCCGAGCCGTGCACGGTGACCAGGCCGATCGCCGACGCGGCGTCCAAGGCCTCCTGGGTGGTGTCGACCACGACGATGGAGCCTGGCTCCGCCCCGTCGCCCATGAGGGCGCTGACCGCGGACCGACCCTTCGTGCCGTACCCGATGACGACCACGTGGTCCCGCACCTTCGTCCTCCACTTCTGGATGCGCAGCGCCTGTCGTGAACGCTCGGTGAGCACTTCGAGGGTCGTACCGACCAGGACGATCAGGAAGAGCACCCGCAAGGGGGTGATCACCAGGACGTTGACCAGCCGCGCCGAGGAACTGGCGGGGGCGATGTCACCGTATCCGGTGGTCGACAGCGACACGGTCGCGTAGTAGACCGCGTCCAAGAGGGACAGGCCGTCCCCGTTGACGTCACGGTAGCCGTCACGGTCGATGTAGACGATCAGCACGGCCGCCATGAGCGCGCCGAGCGCGCCGATGACCCGTTTGAGGATCGCGCGGACCGGGCTCTGCACCGTGTCCGGCATCCTGACCACGCCGACGAGCGAGTGACCGGGCCGGTCGGCCAGCGGTTCGCCCGGGCTGGTGCGGCGGATCATGACAACCTCTCGGGGAGCAGTCGCCACAGCCGGGCGGCGGCCTCGGCGCCGCGGAGCAGCAGCGGCACGACGACGCGCTCGTTGGGCGCGTGGATCCGATCATCCGGCAACGTCGCGCCCAGGTACACGACCGGCACGCCGAGCCACCCGTGCAGCAGCGCCGCGGGCCCCGAGCCACCGGTCCGGCTGAACCTCACCGGCTGCTCGAACGCGGCCTGCACGGCGTCGCGCACCGCGCCCACCGCCGGGTGCGACACGTCCACCGCGTAGGGCGGCGCACCGTCACCGCGGGCGATCACCTCGGCGTGCAGCCCGGCTGGGGTGTGCTCGGCGACGAACTCGCGCAGCGCCTCCGCCACCTGTTCGGGCCGCTGGTCGGGCACGAGCCGGAACGACAGCTTCACCGACGCCCGCGCGGGCACGATGGTCTTCAAGCCGGGCCCGGTGTAGCCGCCCTGGATGCCGTTGACCTCGGCGGTGGGCCGCACCCACACCCGTTCGAGGGTCGACCAACCGGCCTCACCGGACAGGCCCTGCGCACCGCCCGCGTTCGCCAACCACACCGCTTCGTCGAACGGCAACGCGGCGTAGTCGGCGCGTTCGGCCTCCGTGGGCTCGACCACGTCGGTGTAGAAGTCACGCAGCCGGACGCGTCCGGAGTCGTCGTGCAGGGCCGCGACGAGCCGCGCGATGGCGGTCGCCGGGTTCGGCACGCTCCCGCCGGCCCGGCCGGAGTGCACGTCCGACGTGCCGCCGGTGAACACGACCTCCGCCCCGTGCACACCGCGCTGCCCCGTGCAGACCGTCGGCGCGTCACGCCCGTACAGGGGTGTGTCGGTGAACACCACCAGGTCGCACGCGAGGTCGTCGCGGTGCTCGTCGAGCAGCCGGGTCAGGTGCGGCGAGCCGGACTCCTCCTCGCCCTCGACGAACAGCTTCAACGTCACCGCGGGCCGGGCCGCGCCGGTGGCCGCCAGGTGCGCCCGCACGCCGAGCAGGTGCATCGCGACCTGCCCCTTGTCGTCGCTGGCGCCGCGCGCGAACAGCTCCTCGCCGACCACCGTCGCCTCGAACGGCGGGTGGTGCCACTGCTCGACCGGGTCGACCGGCTGCACGTCGTGGTGGCCGTAGACCAGCACGGTCGGCGCGTCGGGGTCGGCGGCGGGCCAGCAGGCGTAGACGGCGGGCAGCGCCGGACCCTCGTCCCAGACCCGCACGTCGGGCCAGCCGTCGCGGCGCAACGCCTCGGCCAGCCAGTGCGCGGACGCGGCCACGTCGCCGTGGTGCGCCGGGTCGACCCCGATCGACGGGATGGCCAGCCACTCGCGCAGGCCGACCAGGAAGTCGTCGGCGAACGCGGCCACGGCCGCCCGCTCGGGATGTTCGGGATTTTCGGGATCACCGCTCACGAAGCGGGAGGATAACCCCGGAGCAACCCTGAGGGCGCCGGGCGGCGGCCGGCATGACAGGGTGGTCCCATGGAACCCACTCGTTCCCGTCCCTGGTCGGCGCTCGCGCTGGCCGGGCTGCTCGGCGCCGCGGGTGTCACGCACTTCGCCAAGCCGAAGCCGTACGACGCGATCGTGCCGCGTGCGCTGCCGGGCAAGCCTCGGACCTGGACCTACGTGTCCGGTGCCGTGGAGGTCGCGCTGGCCGCGGCGGTCGCCGTGCCGCGCACGCGGGGTGTGGGGGGCAAGCTGGCGGCCGGGTTCTTCGCGGCGGTGTTCCCGGCCAACGTCAAGATGGCCTACGACTACCGCGCGAAGTCACCCAGGGTGAAGGCCGTCGCCTTCGGCCGGTTGCCGCTCCAGGTGCCGCTCATCCTGTGGGCCTTGCGCGTGGGACGCTCAACTCCCTGATCACTCTCGGCACCGGGTTCGACACCGAGCGCGGCCGAGGGTCTGTCATTGAAACCGCAACCAGTCCTAGGATGCCCGAGTGCAACCGCTCCTCCACCATGCCGCGTCGGCGTTGGGTTGGCGCGGCGTCGTCGTGCCTGACGTCGCCGTGCTGGGCCACCAGGTGTCGGCCGTCGTGCGGGTCCGTGCCGACGTGCACGAGTGGCGCAGCGCGAACGGCTGGCCGCCGCAGGCCGACCCGTCGTGGTTCCGCTCCTGGTTCGAGCCGGCCGCGCACGACCGGTTGCCCGTGCCCGCGGTCGAGCTGGTCGGTGTGCTGGTGGGCGAGTCCACGGTGGACCGGGCGTTGCAGTCGTGCGGGACGTTGATGACGCTCGCGCCGTGCGCGGTGGTGCTGCCCGCGCCGCAGGGCGAGCAGCCGTGGCCGTTGATCGAGCTGGACTACTACGGCATCGGCGTGGTCGCGGTGGACGTGGCCGGCACGGCGGAGCTGCTGGTGCCGCCGGAGGACCGGTCGACCGAGTTCGGGCCGTCGCTGTTCGGGCGTTGGCTGCTGGAAGTGCTCTACGACCGGGTGTTGAAGGAAGTGCCCGTCCACGCCCGGGTGAACAGCTAGTTCGGGATCGAGCGGATCAGCTCGCGCAGGCCGTCGGCGTCCAGCAGGTCCGCGGGGCGCAGCGTGTGGTCCTGCCGGACGTAGTGGAACGCCGCCCGCACCTTCTCCACCGGTGAGCCGGTCAACGCCGCCCACGCCAGCCGGTAGGCCGCGAGCTGCACCGACAGGGCCGGTAGGCGGTCAGCCTCGGGCACCGCGCCGGTCTTCCAGTCGACCACGGTCCAGCCGCCGTCGTCGTCGCCGAACACGGCGTCCATCCGGCCGCGCACGGACAGGCCGTCGATCTCCGCCTCGAACGGCACCTCCACGTCGCGCGGGACGCGGTCGGCCCAGCTGCTCGCCAGGAACGCCTCCTGCAGCCGGGTGAGGTCGGCGTCGGGCGCCGCGCCCTCGTCGGCCGCGCCGGGGAGTTCGTCCAGGTCGAAGAGGCGGCTCGCGCCGAACCGCTGCTCCAGCCACGTGTGGAACGCGGTGCCGCGGCGGGCCAGCGGGTTGGGCGGGAACGGCAGGGGGCGGCGCAGCCTGCGGGCGAGCAGGTCCGGGTCGGCCGCGAGCTCGACCAGCTGGCTGACCGAGAGGTGGTCGGGCAGCACGACGCGTTCCCGCCGGTCGGCCGCGGCGGCGCGTTCGGCCAGGAGCACGTCGACGTCCCGTGCCCAGCCCTCCGGGTCGGGGTCCTCGAACGGGGAACTCGGGGGTCCCGGAGGTTCGACACGCGGGACCCGGGTGTTCGACTCGCGCGGGTCCTCGTCCGGTGCGTCGAGCGGGTCCGGGGGCAGGTCGTCGTCTGGAGGTTCGGGCGGCAGGTCGTCGTCGTCCGGTGGCTCCGGCGGGAGGTCGGCGAAGTCCGGTTCGGGCGGCAGGTCGTCGGGAAGCCCGGGCGGGGTGGGCGAGGCGGGCGGGGCGGGCGGTTCGGCCAGGTGGCGTTCCAGGGCGGCCACGACCATCTCGGCGCCCTCGGCCACGGCGGCGCGGCGCTTGCCCAGCGGGTCCGTCGGCCACTGGGCCGTCTTCGTCTGCGACGCGAGGGGGTTGGGGTCGTCGTCGGCCGGCGGGGGCGCCCAGTGCGCGATGTCGGCCGGCGGGTGGTCGGCGGCCAGCACCGACTCCCGGATCTCGGTCAGGAACGCCGACGGCCCCTTGGGCTTGTCGCCCGTCTCGGCCCACCAGTGCCCCGACACCAGCAGGCTGTGCTCCGCCCTGGTCAACGCGACGTAGAGCAACCGGCGCTCCTCGACCAGCCGCCGCGCGTCGAAGTCCTCCTCGTGCCGGACCAGCGCCTCCTCCACCTCCTTGCGGTTGGCGTCGGGCGCGATGCGCAGCTTCGGCAGGTCCTCGGCGTCACCACGCAGGTCGGCGGGCAGCTCGGCCACCGAACGCAGCCAGCTGGACGACTTCTTCCGCCCCGGGAACACGTCCTTCACCACGTGCGGCACGGCCACGATGTGCCACTCCAGGCCTTTCGCGGAGTGCATGGTCAGCACCTGCACCCGGTTCTCGGCCACCTCCACCTCACCGGGCTCCAGCCCGTCCTCGGCCTGTTCGGCGGTGTAGAGGTAGTCGAGCAGCGCGGGCAGGGTGGCCGAGGGGCTGGCCGCGGCGAAGTCGTTCACCACGTCGGCGAACGCGTCCAGGTGCGCCCGACCGACCCCGCCGGGCCGGGCCATCGCCTCGATGTCCAGCAGCAGGGTGCGTTCGACGTCGGCGACCAGCTCGGGCAACGGCTGGCCCAGGCGTCGGCGCAACGCCGCCAGCTCCGCGCCGAGCCGCCGGATCCGCCGGTAGCCCTCGGCGGAGTACGCGGTCGGGTCACCCGGGTCGTCCAGCGCGTCCGCGAGACCGGCCTGGTCGGCGTGCTCACCGGGCAGCGCGTCGGCCAGCACGGCCAACGGGTCCTCCGCGACGGACTGCCTGGTCGGCGCGCCCGCCAGGTCGCGCGCCCGGGTCCACAGCGCGGCCAGGTCGAACGCCGCGACCCGCCAGCGCGAGCCGGTGAGCAGCCGGGCGGCGGCGGTGCCGGCCAGCGGGTCGACCAGCACCCGCAGGGCGCTGGTCAGGTCGCGCACCTCCGGCTCGTCCAGCAACCCGCCCAGACCCACGACCTCCACCGGCAGGCCGCGTTCCCGCAGCGCCGCGGCGATGTTCGCCATGTCCGAGCGGCGGCGCACGAGCACCGCAGCGGTCGGCGGCTCGTCGCTGGTGTCGAGGTGGTCCTCCCACTGCGCGGCGACCGTGTCCGCCACCCAGTCGAGCTCCTGGCGCACGTCGGTGAACAACGCCACCCGGACGTCACCCGGCCCGGCGCCGTCACGGGCGCGCAGCTCGTCCACGTCCAGGCCCATGGCGCGCAGCGGCGCGGACACGGCGTTGGCCAGCGCCAGCACCTCCGGCGGGTTGCGGAAGCTGGTGAGCAGGCCGTACTTCTTCGCGGGCGGGAAGTCGTGCACGAACCGGGGCAGGTTCGCCGCCGACGCGCCGCGCCAGCCGTAGATCGCCTGCGCCGGGTCGCCCACCGACGTCACGGGCATCGGCTCGCCCCGCCCGAACAGCGACCGCAGCAGCACGCGCTGCGCGTGGCCGGTGTCCTGGTACTCGTCCAGCAGCACCGCGCCGTACCGCTCCCGTTCGCCGCGCACGACCTCCGGGTGCTCGGAGGCCAGCCGGGCGGCCAGCGACATCTGGTCGGCGAAGTCCATCGCCGCCTCGCGCCGCTTGCGCGCCTGGTAGGCCTCCAGCAGCGGGATCAGGTTGACCCGCAACCGCTGGGCGTTCACCACGGCCTTCAGCGACTCGGGCAGGCCGTCGCGCTGCCGCGCGGTCTTGGGCGCGTTCTCGATCACCGCGCACAGCCGCTCGGCGTGCCGCCACAGCGTGACCGGGTCGACCAGGTGCTCACCCAGCTCTCCGGCCAGCGCGAGCAGGTAACCGGTGACGGTCGCGGGCACCTTGTCGGTGTCCAGGTCGTCGTTCCAGGTCGACACCACGCGGTGCGCGAGCTGCCACGCGGCGGTCTCGGTGAGCAGCCGCACGCCGGGTTCCACGGGCAGCCGCAGGCCGTGCTCGCCGACCAGCCGGCCCGCGTAGGCGTGGTAGGTCAGGATCACCGGCTCGGTGGTCAGCACCGCGGCGCGCCGTTCGCCGCCGGGGTCGAGCCGGTCCAGCAGGGGCGAGCCGGCGAGCCGGCGCAGCCGCAGCCGGACCCGGTCGGACAGCTGGCGGGCGGCCTTGCGGGTGAACGTCAGGCCGAGGACGCGGTCGGGGGTGACGAGGCCGTTGGCGACCAGGTAGACCACGCGGGCGGCCATGGTCTCGGTCTTGCCGGCCCCCGCTCCGGCCACGACGAGCGCGGGCGCGGTGGGCGCGGCGATGACGGCGGCCTGCTCGGGCGTCGGCTTGGGCAGCCCCAGCGCCTCGGCGACCTCGAACGGACCGGCGAGCGCCACCGGCTCACCCGCCACCCGTTCGACCCCGCTCGGCACGACCACGCCCCGCATTCTCCGTGGTCGCCGCCGGCTACCTTCGGCGACCCGCAGGGCGGGCGCGTATCCGCTGGTCGGCTACTGGCTGACCTGCCGGCCGGACGCGTGCACGGGGCACGTGGTGCGGGCCGGGCAACGATCACAGTCCGCGTTCTCCGTCGCCTGGTAGGCGGGGCCCACGCTGGACCCGGCGGCCAGCTGCACGGCCTCCAGCCACACCCGCACGCCCTGCTCGTCCAGCGGCACCTGCTCCCGCTCGACGGCGCCTGACTTGCGGTCCTCCTTGGCCACGTACAGCAGCCGCGCGCCGCCCGGGTCGGTGCCCAGCCCCAGGTGGGTGAAGCCGCCCAGCGCCGTGGCCAGCTGGTAGACCGCGAGCTGCGGGTGCTCCTGGGCCTTGTCCTTGGACACCGGGGTCTTGCCGGTCTTCACGTCCACGACGACCGGCCGGCCGTCCCGGTCGGTCTCCAGCCGGTCGACCCGGCCGCGCACCCGCAGCGACGGCCCGCCGTCCTGCTTGGGGATCTCGACGGAGATCTCCTCCTCGACCGCGACCTGGGTGAGCTGGGTGCGGCTGGACGCCAGCCAGGTGAGGAACGTGTCGAGCATCCGCTCCACCCGGATCCGTTCGCGCCGGGAGAACCACGGCGCGCCCGCGTCCACCGCGGCCCACGCCTCGTCCAGCCTGACCCTCAGCTCCTTCTCGTCCGCGCCGGTCGCGGCGGCCTGCGCCAGCGCGTGCACCAGCGTGCCGGTGATCGACGCCAGCTCGGCCGGGTCCTGCCCGCCGTGCCGCTCGACGACCCAGCGCAGCGGGCACTTCGCCAGGGTCTCCACGGTGGACGGCGACACGCTCACCGTGTGCTCCTCGGTCCACAGTGGACTCTCGGTGGTGACGTCCGCGAGGCCGTACCAGGAGTCCGGGTGCGCGCCCGGCACGCCCTCCGCCGCCAACCGGGCCAGCTGGGCGGCCGCGCGTTCCCGGCGTCCCGCCGGCTCGTCGTCGGAGCACACCACCCGCCGCAGCTCGCCGACCAGCTCGGCCAGCACCAACCCGCGCTCGGGCGTGAACGTCGGCCGCTCCGGTTCGCCGGTGGACAGCTCCTCGATCTCGTCCAGGAACCGCGACGGCTGCTCGTCCTCCCCGCGCACCGCGCTGACCAGCAACGTCCGTTGCGCCCGGCTCGCCGCGACGAGCAGCAACCGCCGTTCCTCGGCCAGGATCGGCGCGACCGCGGAGACCGTCTCGGCCGACACGCCCGCGACCACGTCGACCATCCGCTCCACGCCGAGCAACGACCCGCGCAGCCGCAGGTCGGGCCAGCTGCCCTCCTGCACGCCCGGCACCGCCACGACCGTCCACTCGCGACCGGCGGCGGCGTGCGCGGTCAGCACCGACACCGCCTCGCCCGTGGGAGCGGCGGCGGCCAGCGTGTCGCCCACGATCTCCTGCGCGGCCAGGTAGTCCGCGAAACCCTCGGCGCCCGAACCGGGCAGCCGGTCCACGTACTTCGCCGCCGCCTCGAACAACGCCACGATCGCGTCCAGGTCCCGGTCGGCCTGCATACCGGTGGTGCCGTGCCGGGCGGACTGCGCCGCCCACCGCAGCTCCAGACCGGTGGTCTGCCACAGCTCCCACAACACCTGCTCGACGGTCAGCCCGTCCGCGATCCCCTTGCGCGCCTTGCGCAGCAGCCCGGCGATCCGCCGTGCGGGCTGCGCCTCGGCGTCCTCCAGCGCGGCCAGCCGGTCGTCGGACTCGATCACCTCGACCAGCAGCTCGCCACTGGGCCGGTCACGACCCGCGGCCAGCTCCAGCCGGCGCAAACCGCGCCGCAACCGCCGCAGCGCCAACGGGTCCGCGCCGCCCAGCGGTGAGGACAGCAGCATCGCCGCGGTGTCCTCGTCCAGGCTGCCCAGCACGGCCGCGCAGCGCAGCAGCGCCAGCACCGGCATCACCGCGGGCTGCCGCGCCAGGGGCAGCTCGTCGCGCGGCACGGCCAGCGGCACGCCCGCCGCGAGCAGCGCCCGTTGCAGCACGGGCAGCGACCTCGTCGCCGAACGCGCCACCACCGCCATCCGCGACCACGGGACCTCGTCGATCAGGTGCGCCCGGCGCAGCTGGTCGGCCACCCAGCTCGCCTCCTGCGCGGCCGACGCGAACAGGCGCACCCGCACGTGGCCCGTGCCGTCGACCGGGGAGACCTCGCGGGTGGGCGACGCGCCCGGCAGCCGTGCCGCGAGCCGGCCCACCGCGGCCCGGATCTCCGGCGCCATCCGGTAACCCGTGGTGAGCACCACCGCCGGTCCGCCCGCGTCGGCCAGCAGGGTCGGGTCGGCGCCGCGGAAGGAGAACACGGCCTGGTCGGGGTCGCCCGCCAGGACGAACTCCTGCGCGGCCTCGCCGAGCACGCGGATGAACCCGTACTGCAGCGGGTCGAGGTGCTGGGCGTCGTCCACCAGCAGGTGCCGCACCCGCCGCCGCTCGCCCGCGAGCAGGTCCGGATCGGTCTCGAACGCCAGCAGCGCGCTGCCCACCAGCTCGGCCGCGTCGAACGACGGCGCGTGCCCCTGGCCGCTGCTGGCCAGCAGGTTCACCTGCTCGTACTGGGTGGCGAACAGCCCGGCCGCCACCCACTCCTCGCGGGAGTGCTTGCGGCCCAGCTCGGTCAGGTCCTCCGGGGCGAGGCCGCGTTCGGTGGCGCGCAGCATCAGGTCGCGCAGCTCGTGCGCGAAACCGGGCAGGGTCAGGGCGGGGCGCAGCCGTTCCGGCCACTTCGGCGCGCCCATGCTCACGTCGCCGGCGAGCAGCTCGCGCACCACCGCGTCCTGCTCGGGGCCGGACAGCAGGCGGGGCGCCGGTTCGCCCTCCTGGGCGGACTGCGCGCGCAGCACCGCGAAGGCGTACGAGTGGACGGTCCGGACCAGCGGTTCCTGGGTGGTCGGCAGCACGCCGTCCGTTCGCGCGGCGGTCAGCAGGCGGGTGATGTGGGCGCGCATGGCCTCCGCGGCACGGCGGTTCGCGGTGAGCACCAGCACGTTCTCCGGGTGCACGCCGCCGTGCAGCACCCGGTGCGCCACCACTTCGGCCAGCAACGTCGTCTTGCCCGTGCCGGGGCCGCCGAGCACCCGCAACGGCCCGCCGACGTGCTCGAACACGGCGCGTGCCGGTGCGTCCCAGTCGTGCCGGGGCTCCTCCTGCCGCACCCGGCGCACCAACAAGGGCGCCCTGTTCCCTGCCACGGGAGGCATCGAACCACAGGGAAATTCCCGGTGAGATCAGGGCCGCGCCGTGTCACGTGAAAAGCTGTTCGCGTGGACGAACAGCTGCACGAGATGGTCCGCGAGGTCGTGCGCAAGATCCCGCGCGGCCGGGTGGCGACCTACGGCGACGTCGCCGACATCGCCCGCGCGCCGTCGCCCCGCCTGGTCGGGCAGGTGCTCAACCAGGACGGGCACGACCTGCCGTGGCACCGGGTGCTGCGCGCCAACGGCACGTGCGCGCCCCACATCGCCGACGAGCAGCTGCAACTGCTGCGCGAGGAGGGCGTGGTGGCCGACGACGGGAAGGTCGACCTGCGCACGTACCGCTGGGAGGACGCGGTCAAGGAGAAGGCGGAGGAGCCTCCCGGTCTGTGGTGACCCGCGCCTCGACCCGGGCCACCTCGGACTCGACCTCCGGGTCGCGGGTGATCGCGGCGGCCAGGCGCAGCTGCGGCAGCGCCTCGGCGTGCCTGCTCTGCCGGCTGAGCGTGCGGCCGAGCAGCAGGCGCGTGTAGCCGTCCGACGGGTCGAGGTCGACCAGGGCCTTGAGCACGCCCTCGGCCTTGCCCAGCGCGGCCGACTGGAAGTGCGCCAGCGCGAGCTCGGTGAGCACGGTCCGGTCGGCGGGCGCGTGCTCCGCGGCCTCGGCCAGGTACCGCGCCGCGCCGCTCGGGTCGCCGGACGCGCGGAACATGCGTCCCTTGCGCAGCAGTTCCCGGACGTCGGTCATGACAGCTCCTCGTCCGCCGAGGTGACGTGCGGCACGTGCGTCGCGCCCAGTCGCCCGGCTTGGAAGTCCTCGATGGCTTGCAGGATCTCGGCACGCGTGTTCATCACGAACGGGCCGTAGCGCGCGACCGGTTCGCGCAGCGGCAGCCCGCCCAGGACCAGGACGTCCCACGTCGTGTCGGCGCGCATGGTGAGCGCGGCGCCGTTGCCGAAGGTGGCCAGCCGGCCCTCTTCGAGCGGGCGGTGCTCCGCGCCGACCGTGCCGCGGCCGGACAGCACGTAGACCATCGCGGTGAAGTCCTCCGGCCAGGGCAGGGTCAGGTGGGCGTGCGGGCTGAGGGTGGCGTGCAGGTAGGTGATCGGCGTGTGCGTCATGCCGGGGCCGCGGTGGCCCGCTACGTCGCCCGCGATCACGCGGACCAGCGCACCGCCGTCGTCGCTGGACAGCAGCACGGTGTCGGCCGCGTTGATGTCCTGGTAGCGGGGCGGCGTCCACTTGGCGGCGCGCGGCAGGTTGACCCACAGCTGCACGCCGTGGAACAGACCGCCCTTCGCCACCAGCTCCTGCGACGGCAGCTCGGAGTGCAGGACGCCGGAACCGGCCGTCATCCACTGCGTGCCGCCGTTGGCGATCACCCCGCCGCCGCCGGTCGAGTCCTGGTGCTCGAACACGCCGTCGATCATGTAGGTGACGGTCTCGAAACCGCGGTGCGGGTGCCAGGGCGCGCCCTTCGCCTCGCCGGGGCCGTACTCGACGGCGCCCATGTGGTCGAGGAGCAGGAACGGGTCCGCTTCGGGCAGGTCGACGCCCGGGAAGGGGCGGCGGACCTGGAAGCCCTCGCCTTCGAGGAACCGGTGCGCCCGCACCACGCGCCGCACCTGGCGCCACGCGGTCGCGGCCTCGGGCAGCGCGGGCAGGCGGGGCAGGGTCAGGGTGTCGGCGGTGACGGCGGGCATGGCTGCCTCCTCGGGCGGTGACCGCCCTGGTGCGGCGGTCTCACCCGCGTCAACCTAGTTGAAGCCTCAACTATTCCGTCCTCGCGATCGCCCGCCGCCCGGACCTGAGCGTTGAACTCGGGGTACGCGAACGTAGGACACGCGCGTTCTGAACGTAGGACACGCGCGTTCTGAACGTAGGACACGCGCGTTCTGGAGGTAGGACTCGCGGGGGTTGGAGGTTCGACTCGCTGGTCAGGCGACGTCTTGGAAGCAGCGGGCCTCGTAGTAGCGCAGGAGGACGGCTTCCACGACGCGCAGGTGGGCGCCGATCGGAGCGGCCACGACGGCCGCGCCCGAGGAGGCCACGACCTGGTGGAACAGGCCGGGGGCCAGCAGCCACGAGGCGACGGCCACGCGGCCGGCGGCGGAGGCGACCACGTCGGTGATGCGCGGTTCGGCGGTGGCGGCGTACCCGATGGTCACCGGCCCCACCCGGCGGGACAGGGCGGTGGCGATGGCACGCACGTCGGCCAGGGCACGGGCGTCCGACGACCCCGCCGCCGCCAGCACGACCGAGTCGCCCGGCGTCCAGCCGGCTTCGGTCAGGCGTGCCAGCAGGGCGGGCAGCAGCGCCGGGCCGATCGGGTCGGTGATCACCGTGTCGGGGTGCCCGGAGGCCTCCACCTGCGCCGGGATGTCCACCCGCACGTGGTACCCGGCGGCGAGGAAGGCGGGGACGACGACGGCCGGGCCGGACACGGACGACAGCACCGACGTGACGTCCGGTTGGCGCACGTCGGCATAGGCGACGCGCACCGGCACACCACCCAGGCGGGCGCGGACGAGGGACGCGATTTCTTCGACGACGACCGCCCCAGCGGGGTCACGGGTGCCGTGCGCGACGAGAACCAGGGTCATACAGCCACTCCGGCGGGGTCCATGGCCAGGCGGTAGCCGCGCTTGACGACGGTGGCGACCATCCGAGGCTCGCCCAACGCCGTGCGCAGCCGGCCGATCGCGGTTTCCACGGCGTGCTCCTCACCACCGCTGGGCAGCGCCGCCAGCAGGTCGCGCCGGGACACCACCCGGCCCCGTGCGGCGGCCAGCACGCGCAGCACGGCCATCGGCGCCGGCGGGACGGGGCGCAGCTCGCCGTCCACCACCACGGCCTGGCCGCGCAGTTCGATGTCGCGGGCCGCGATCCGCAGCCGGGTCGCCCTGGCGGGCAGTTCGAGGGTCAGCTCGCGCGCCAGCGCGCCGATGCGGGCCCGGGCGGGCTGCACCACCGGGATGCCCGCCGCCACCAGCGGTCCGGCGGTGATCGAACCGACACCCACCACCAGCACCTCCCGTTGCAGCAGCGCGATCAGCTCGGCCAGCTTGCCCATCGCCTCCGCGACCCGCAGCACGGACGCCGCGGCAGGGGCGCTGGTGAACGTCAGCGCGTCCACCTGCCCCGCCAGCACGGCCTCCAGCAGCCGTTCCAGGGGCGCGGGGTCGGACGGGCCGGTCCAGCGGTAGACGGGGACCTCCACGACCTCGGCACCCGCCGCGCGCAACGTCGACGTGAACTCCGGCAACGGCTCGCCGTGCAGCTGCACCGCGATGCGCTGACCCGACACACCGGTCCGCAGCAGGTGGTCGAGCAACTCCGCGTTGCTCTCCCCGTCCGGTGACCACGCCTCCACCAACCCGGCCGCGCGCACCGCGCCCCGCGCCTTCGGCCCCCTGGCGAGCACCCGCGCCCCGGACAACCGGGACAGCAGCCGCGCGCCCAACCCCCAGCCCTCGGCGGCCTCGACCCAGCCGCGGAAGCCGATGCCGGTGGTCGCCACGGCGAAGTCCACCGGTTGTTCCACCACGGTCCGCGTCGCGGCCAGCAGCTCCGCGTCGTCGGGCAGCGGCACGATCCGGATGGCGGGACCGTGCAGCACGGCCGCGCCCTTGCGCTCCAGCAGAGCCGAGAGCTCGTCGGCCCGCCGGGCGGCGGTCACACCGACCGTGTACCCGGCCAGCGGGGCGGCGGTCACGGTGACCCGACCTGGATGATGCCGTCGCGCACGGCGACCGGGTGCACCGGCACACCCGTCAAGGGGTCGTCCAGGCACTTGCCGGTGGACAGCTCGAACGCCTGCTTGTAGACCGGCGACACGACCACCGGCACGCCGCCGCGGTCGCCGACGATGCCGCGCGACATCACCGCCGCACCGCTGAACGGGTCGATGTTGCCCAGCGCGTGCACCGTCCCCGCCGCGGTCAGGAACACCGCCACCTGGGAACCGTCGGGCAGCAG
The DNA here is from genome assembly GCF_040673975.1 of Actinosynnema sp. NPDC050801. NCBI lineage: Bacteria > Bacillati > Actinomycetota > Actinomycetes > Pseudonocardiales > Pseudonocardiaceae > Actinosynnema > Actinosynnema sp. NPDC050801. The sequence continues at coordinate 93,200 of NZ_JBFAQZ010000011.1, forward strand.
GGCCGCCACCCCCTGGTCGGGCCGAAGAGCGCTCAACTCGCACACAGGTGTCATCGGGAAACCTCCGCCTGGCCGACACTGGGAACGCCCAACAGGACCGGCACCTTCTGGCCGCGCTCCTCGCGGAACGAGATCGTCGGGTCTGGCGTGCCGGGCGCGTTGACGAACGAGGTGAAGCGGGACAGCTTCTCCGGGTCCTCCAGCACGCCGCGCCACTCGTCGGCGTAGTTGTCCACGTGCTTGGCCATCGCGGCCTCCAGGTCGGCGCAGATGCCGAGGCTGTCGTTCACGATGACGTCACGCAGGTGGTCCAGGCCGCCTTCCAGCGACTCGATCCAGGTCGAGGTGCGCTGCAACCGGTCCGCCGTGCGGATGTAGAACATCAGGAACCGGTCGATCAGCTTGATCAGGGTCTCGGTGTCCACGTCGGACGCGATGAGGTCGGCGTGGCGCGGGGTGAAGCCGCCGTTGCCGCCGACGTAGAGGTTCCAGCCGTTCTCGGTGGCGATGATGCCGAAGTCCTTGCCCCGCGCCTCCGCGCACTCGCGCGCGCAGCCGGACACGGCGGACTTGAGCTTGTGCGGCGACCGCAGGCCGCGGTAGCGCAGCTCCAGCTCGATGGCCAGCGACACGGAGTCCTGCACGCCGTAGCGGCACCACGTGGTGCCGACGCACGACTTCACCGTGCGCAGCGCCTTGCCGTAGGCGTGCCCGGACTCGAACCCGGCGTCCACCAGGCGCTTCCAGATCTGCGGCAGCTGGTCCACGGTCGCGCCGAACAGGTCGATCCGCTGCCCGCCGGTGATCTTGGTGTAGAGGCCGAAGTCGCGGGCGACCTCGCCGATGACGATCAGCTTCTCCGGCGTGATCTCACCGCCGGGGATGCGCGGCACGACCGAGTAGGTGCCGTTGCGCTGCATGTTGGCCAGGAAGCGGTCGTTGGTGTCCTGGAGGGTGGCCTGCTCGCCCTCCAGGACGTGCCCGTTGTCCAGCGACGCGAGGATCGAGGCGACGGCGGGCTTGCAGATGTCGCAGCCGAGGCCGCGGCCGTGCCGGGTGATCAGCTCGGTGAACGTGGTGATGCCGGTGGAGCGGACGATCTCGAACAGGTCGGCGCGCGAGTGGTCGAAGTGCTCGCACAGCGCGCGGGACTGCTCGATGCCGCACTCGGACAGCAGCTTCTTCAGCATCGGCACGCACGAGCCGCAGCCGGTGCCCGCCTTGGTGCAGGCCTTGATGCCCGGCACGTCGACGGCCTCGCCCGAGTTGACCACGTCCACGATGTGCTGCTTGGTGACCGCGTGGCACGAGCACACCTGCGCGTCGTGCGGCAGGGTCAGCTCGACGCCGCCCTCCGGTCCGATCAGCGCGACCGGGTCGCCGGGCAGTGGCCTGCCGACCAGGGGCCGCAGCGACATGTACTTGGACGCGTCGCCGACGAGGATGCCGCCGAGCAGGGTCTTCGCGTCGTCGGACACCACGACCTTGGCGTAGGTGCCCGCGACGGCGTCGTTGACGACGACCTCCAGCGCGCCCTCCTGCTTGGCGTGCGCGTCGCCGAACGAGGCGACGTCCACGCCGAGGAGCTTGAGCTTGGTGGACATGTCCGCGCCGGGGAACTCCGCGGTGCCGCCGAGCAGGCGGTCGGCGACCACCTCGGCCATGGAGTAGCCGGGCGCGACGAGCCCGTAGACCATGCCGTCGAGGTTGGCGCACTCGCCGATGGCGTAGATGTCCTGGTCGGAGGTGCGGCACGCCTTGTCGACGATGATGCCGCCGCGCTCGCCGACGGTGAGGCCGAACGAGCGGGCCAGCTCGTCGCGCGGCCGGATGCCCGCCGAGAACACCACCACGTCGAGGTCCAGCTCGACACCGTTGGACAGCTTGGCGATGAGCCGCTCGCCGTCCTGCTCGATGGAGGACGCGGACGTGCCAGTGTGCACGGTCAGGTCCAGCTTCTCCACCAGGCGCTTGAGCAGGCCGCCGCCACCCTCGTCCACCTGCAGCGGCATCAGCCGCGGCCCCAGTTCGACCACGTGCGGCGAGATGCCCATGCCGCGCAGCGCGTTCGCCGCCTCCAGGCCGAGCAGGCCGCCGCCGAGCACCATGCCCGCGTGCCGGCCGACGCTGCGCGCCGACTCGACCGTGGCGCGGATGCCGTCCAGGTCGTCGATGGTGCGGTAGACGTGGCACCCCGGCAGGTCGCGGCCCGGCACGGGCGGCACGAACGGCACCGAGCCGGTGGCCAGGACCAGCGCGTCGTAGGGCTGCGCCCGGCCGCTCGTGGTGCGCACGACCTTGTTGTCCCGGTCGATGTGCACCACCTGGTCGTTCAGGTGCAGCTCCACGGCGTCGTCGCGGTGCGGCGCGAGGCTGAGCGACTCAGCGTCCCAGTTGTCCACGTAGGACGAGAGCGCGACCCGGTCGTAAGCGGGGCGGGTCTCCTCGGCGAACACGACGATCCGCCACTGGCCGGTGACGTCCTTCTCGCGGAGGGCCTCCACGAGCCGGTGACCGACCATGCCGTGACCGACCACTACGAGCGTTCGCGTCATGGGACCAATCCCTTCTTCTGCCCGGGGTCAATGCTCACCGGGCACCGTGTCGTGCCAAGGTCGCGAATGTTGCGCAGGCGTTAAAGCAGCCTCACGCCGCACTTCAGAGCGTTGTGTGCGTCACACGCCGGCGTAGGCCAGGCTCGGCACGCGCGCGAAGACGCGGCGCCGCATGTAAAACCACCAGGTCGTGGCCATGCACAGGCCGTAGAAGACCAGGAACGCGGTGAGCGCCGGCGCGAGCGTCTTGCTCCCTTCGAGCGAGAACTTGAACACGAGGTTCACCAGCACTCCGCCGAACGCGCCGATCGCGCCCGCGATGCCGACCACGGCGGCGGCCTGCCGCTTGGCCGAGCGCACGTCCTCCGTCTGCGCGGCGAAGATCGCCGGGATCATCCGGTAGGTCGAGCCGTTGCCGACGCCCGCCAGCACGAACAGGGCGATGAACGCGCCGAAGAACAGCGCGAAGCTGCGGATCTCGATGCTGATCAGCAGGCCGACCGTGCCGACGGCCAGGCCGAGGAACACCGCGATGGTGATCCGCGCGCCGCCGAACCGGTCGGACAGCCACCCGCCGAACGGCCTGCTCACCGAGCCGATGAGGGCGCCGAGGAAGGCCAGCGCGACGAAGCTCTTGAACTCCACGAAGCTCAGCTTGATCAGCGACGGGAACGCGAACGAGAAGCCGATGAACGAGCCGAACGTGCCGATGTACAGGAACGACATCACCCACGTGTGCTTGTTCGACATCGCCTTCTTGTACGACGAGCCGTCCGGCTTGGCCTGGGTGAGGCTGTCCATGAGGAACCACGCGCACGCCGAGGCGATGACGATGAACGGCATCCAGAACAGCGCCGCGTAGGCCAGGTTGATGCCGGTGCCCAGCGAGATGACGATCGGCACGACCAGCTGCACCATGGCCACGCCGAGGTTGCCGCCCGCCGCGTTGAGGCCGAGCGCCAGGCCCTTCTTGCCCTCGGGGTAGAAGAACGAGATGTTCGCCATCGAGGACGAGAAGTTGCCGCCGCCGAAGCCCATCGCGGCCGACGTGAGCAGGAAGAACCAGTACGGCGTGCCCGGGTTCGTCACCGCGATGATCAGCATCGTGGTGGGGATCAGCAGCAGGCCCGCGCTGATCGTGGTCCACGCCCGGCCGCCGAACCTGGGCACCGCAAACGTGTAGGGGATGCGCAGCACCGCGCCGACCAGGTTCGGCACGATCAGCAGCCAGAACGTCTGGCCGACGGTGAAGCTGAAGCCGACCGTCCCGAGGCTCACGACGACGATGCTCATCAGGCTCCACACCGTGAAGCCCAGGTTCTCCGCCAGGATGGAGAAGACGAGATTCTTGCGCGCCACCTTCTTGCCGGTGGTCTCCCAGAACGACGGGTCCTCCGGCTCCCAGTGCTCGATCCACCGACCACCGCGTTTCGCCTGCGGCGCAACGCTCTGGGTTTCCATCACCGTGCTCATCGGACCCTCCCGCACACCGTTATCCCGTTGTGGGAACCGTAGAAACGGTCCGTTACCCCGACGTTCGGACAGGTGTCGTCGGCGGCAACTCCCGCGCACATCAAGCGGACTGGGGCTGTGAGGCCGCGAGCCAGTCGACGATCCCGCACACCGCGTCCTTGCAGCCGCCACAGCCCGTGCTCGCGCGGGTGACCTCCGCGATCGCGGACAACGTCGTCGCACCCCCGCGCCAGGCGCTGACCAGCTGGCCCTTGCTGACCGTGTTGCACCGGCACACCACCGCGGCCGCGGGCAGGTCGGCGGGGCTCGCCTCGTTCTCGGCGGGCAGCGCGCGGCCCAGCAGCAGCGCGAGCCGGTCGGTGGGCGCGGGCAGGCCGCGGTCGAACAGCTGGGTGATGGCGGCGGCCGCGTCCGGGGCGCCCAGCACGATCGCGCCGGTGACCTTGTCGTCGCGCAGCACCAGCTTGGCGTAGCGGCCGCGCGCGGGGTCCTGGAAGCACAGCACCTCGTCGTCGACCGAGTCGACGGGCACGTGCACGTCGCCCAACGCGGCCAGGTCGACGTCACGGGCCTTGAGCCTGGTCACCACGGTGGTGCCGGCGTACCGGGCGGCCGGCGCGACGCCGGTGAGCCGGTCGGCCAGCACGGCCGCCTGCTCCCACGCGGGCTGCACCAGGCCCGACACCGTGCCGACGTGCTGGGCGCAGTCGCCGATGGCGTGCACCCTGGGGTCGCTGGTGCGCAGCGCGTCGTCCACCAGGATGCCCCGGTCGACCTCGATGCCCGCCTGCTCGGCCAGGCCGGTCTCCGCGCGCACGCCGGCCGAGACGACGACCAGGTCGGCGGGCACGTGCGTGCCGTCGTCGAGCTCCAGCCCGTCGCCGGGCACGTACTTCGTGGCCAGCACGCCGAGCCGGAACTCGATGCCCAGCCCGTTCAGCGTGGTGGCCAGCACCCGGCCCGCGCCCGCGTCGAGCTGCCGCTCCATCAGGTGCCCGACCGGGTGGACGACGGTGACCAGGCAGCCCCGCCCGGCCAGGCCGCGGGCGGCCTCCAGCCCGAGCAGCCCGCCGCCGAGCACCGCGACCGGCGTGCCGGGCGAGGCCTTCTCCACGATCCGGGCGCAGTCGTCCAGCGAGCGGAACGCCACCGCGCCGGGCGCCAGGGCGCCGTTGCCGTCGAGCAGGCCGGGCGTCGGCGGCACCCACGACCGCGCGCCGGTGGCCAGCACCAACGCGTCGTAGGGCACCTCGGTGTCGTCCACGTGCACGACGCGGCGGGTCCGGTCGATCTTGGTGACCGTGCCGCCCAACCGCAGGTCCACGTGGTGCTTGGCGGCCCAGTCCGGGTCGTGCAGCCGCACCGCCTCGGGCGTCAGCGACCCGGCGACCACGCTGGACAGCAGCACCCGGTTGTACGCGGGGTGCGACTCGTCGCCCAGCACGGTCAGCGAGACCCGTTCGGCCTTCGGGTCGCGGCGGCGGATCTCGTCGGCCAGCCGGGCGCCGGCCATGCCGTAGCCCACGATGACAACGTTCCTCATACCGACTCCAATCGGACCGCGCACACCTTGAACTCGGGCATCCGGCTGGTCGGGTCCAGCACCGGGTTGGTCAGCAGGTTGGCCCGGCCGTCGCCGGCGTAGTGGAACGGCAGGAACACGACGTCGATGCGCATGGACGGCACGCAGCGCACCCGCGCCACGGTCCGGCCGCGTCGCGACACCACGGCCGCCATCGCGCCGTTGCCCAGGCCCGCCCTGGTCGCGGTGTCCGGGTGGACCTCCACGTACGCCTCGGGCTCGGCCCGGTTCAGCTCGGCCACCAGCCGGGTCTGCGCCCCGGACTGGTAGTGCTGCAACACCCGGCCGGTGGTGGCCTGCAACGGGTACTCGGCGTCGGGCATCTCGACCGGTCCCCGGTGCTCGACCGGGATGAACCTGGCCAGGCCGTCGGGGTGGGCGAAGCGGTCCAGGAAGTTGCGCGGGGTGCTCTCCTGCACGACCGGCCAGTGCAGCGCCTCGCCCTGCCGCAGGCGCTCGTAGGTGACGCCCGAGTAGTCGGCCGTGCCGCCCTTCGACGCCAGCCGCAGCTCCTCGAACACCGTCTCCGGGTCGGTGGGGAACCGCTCGGCGGGCTGGCCGAGGCGCGTGGCCAGGCCGCGCAGCACGTCCAGGTCGCTGCGCACGCCCTCGGGCGCCGCCACGGCCACCTGGCGCAGCAGGATGCGGCCTTCGAGGTTGGTCATCGTGCCGCTCTCCTCGGCCCACTGCGTGATCGGCAGCACGACGTCGGCGACCGCGGCCGTCTCCGACAGCACCAGGTCGCACACGACCAGCAGGTCCAGCGCGGCGAGCCGGTCGGCGACGTGCTGGGAGCTCGGCGCGGAGACGATGACGTTGCTGCCGAACACCAGCAGCGCCTTCGGGCCGTCCGGCTGCCCGAGCGCGTCGAGGAGCTCGTAGGCCGAACGGCCGGGTCCGGGCAGGTCGTCCACGCCCCAGACGTTCATGATGTGCTCGCGGGCCGCGGGGTCGTCGATCTTGCGGTAGCCGGGGAGCTGGTCGGCCTTCTGCCCGTGCTCGCGCCCGCCCTGGCCGTTGCCCTGGCCGGTCAGGCAGCCGTAGCCGGAGTACTTGGTGCCGGGCAGGCCGAGCGCCAGCGCCAGGTTGATCCACGCCGACACGGTGTCCGCGCCGCTGGCGTGCTGCTCGGTGCCGCGCCCGGTGAGGATGTAGGCGTTGGCCGCCTCGGCCAGGATCCGCACCGCCGCGCGCTGGTCGGCGACCGGCACGCCGGTGACCCGCTCGACCCGTTCGGGCCACCACGTGGCGGCGATGCGCCAGGCGTCGTCGAAGCCGGTGGTGCGCTCGGCCAGGTACTCCCGGTCCAGGTGGCCGTCGGCCACGGCGGTGTGCAGCAGGCCGAGGGCCAGCGCCAGGTCCGTGCCGGGCGCCGGTTGCAGGTGCAGGGTGGCCAGTTCGGCGGTGGGCGTGCGCCGGGGGTCGATGACGATCAGCTCGGCGTTCTTGAGGTGCTGCACGAACGGCGGCATGGTCTCCGCCGGGTTGCCGCCGACCAGCAGGATCGCGTCCGCGCGGTCGAGGTCGGTGACCGGGAACGGCATGCCGCGGTCCAGCCCGAACGCCTTCATGCCCGCGGCGGCGGCGCTCGACATGCAGAACCGGCCGTTGTAGTCGATCTGGGAGGTGCCCAGCGCGACCCGGGCGAACTTGCCGAGCAGGTAGGACTTCTCGTTGGTCAGCCCACCGCCGCCGAACACGCCGACCGAGTCCGGCCCGTGGGCCTGCCGGAGCTGCCCGAGCTTGTCGGCGACGAGGTCGAGCGCCTCGTCCCAGGTCGCCGGGGTCAGCTCGCCGTCACGGCGCACCAGCGGCGTGGTCAACCGGGCCGGCGAGGTCAGCAGCTCGGCCGACGTCCAGCCCTTCTGGCACAGGCCGCCGCGGTTGGTCGGGAACTCGCGCGGCGACACCTTGCCGTTGTCGATGGACATCGCGCACTGCAGGGCGCAGTACGGGCAGTGCGTGTCGATGCTCGCGGAGGCGGTCACGAGCCCGACGGTAAGAAGCAGCTGTTAACGACAGAACGTGGATTGTTTCGTCCACGCGAACTTGCCTGCTCAGCATCCCCGCGATGAGGGTGAGGTCACAGCAGCTCGACGACCTGTGCGGCCGTTCGCTCGAGCCCGACCAGAGATTGTCTGCCCGATCGGGGGTGCAGGGCGTGGACCGCGAGGCGGAACAGGGTCGCGCGCAGGAGGATTTGCGGCCACTCGTCCAAGTGGGTCCAGCGCTGGACCAGACCGTGATCCGCGCCACCCCAGGACAGCGCGTCGACCACGACGACCGCCGCGCCGTACGACGCGGGCCGCCAGTAGGCGACGAAGTCGATGATCGCCGGGGCCGCGTCACCCGCGAACAGCACGTTGCCGAACAGGTCGCCGTGCACCACCTGGGGCTTGAGCGCGACCGGCTTGCGGTAGGCCGCGCACTGCTCGAACAACCGGCCGCCCAGGTCGGGGTCGAGGTCGGCCTTCTCCTCGTCCCACGCGCAGCGGTCGGCCGTGGCGAACAGGTCGGCGCGCGCGTCCAGGAACCGCGGCTTGGCCAGCTCGGCGGTCGCCCGGTGGAGCTTGACGGCGACGTCCACGACCTCGTCGTGCCGGGGCTCGGCCCGGCCGGACAGGTACTTGGTCGCCGCCCAGCCGCCGACGACGTACCGGCCGTCGGTGGAACGCAGGGGACGGGCCACGCGCAGGTGGTCGACGTCCAGCGCGTCGAGGGTCTTGGCCACCCAGGTGGCCTCGGCGGGCTTGCCCGCGGGCCGGATGGCCGCGTCGCCGCACCGCCACACCGGACCGCCGTCGATCAACTCCGGCTCGGCGTCCCGCGCGCCGAACGCGGCGCGCACGTGCGACGGTGGCGGCTCCGGAGTGGTCACGGCCGGCACGCTACCTGGAGCGGGGCTCGCGTTGGTGGACGTGAGGGGTTCGAACACGCGGTGTCCACGCATTCGGCGTAACCGCATTATTGCGGTCTCAGCGGGAATGCGCTGGATGTGACCGATGACACGCGGTTGTCCACAGGCCCGTGCCCGCACACCACGCGCCGTCGGTCCCACCTGGCAAAATCACAGCAGGGGTCCCCTTGGCGGGGACCCCTGCGGAGCGTCGGCCGGTCGGCGGCGATCAGTACGTCGGCAGCGAGGGGTCGACCTCGCGGGCCCACGCGAGCACGCCACCGCCCACGTGCACGGCGTCCTTGAAGCCGGCCTGGTGCAGCACGGCCAGCGCCTCCGCCGAACGCGCGCCGGACTTGCAGTGCAGCACCACCTGCTTGTCCTGCGGCAGCTCCGCGAACGCCGCGCCCGACAGGATGCGGTCCTTCGGGATCAGCACCGAGCCCGGGATCTTCACGATCTCGTACTCGTGCGGCTCGCGGACGTCCACCAGCAGGAAGTCCTCACCGCTGTCCTGCTTCTGCTTCAGCTCCAGCGGCGTGATCGTGTTGCCCGCCGCGGCCTGCTGGGCGTCGTCGGACACCACACCGCAGAACGCCTCGTAGTCGATCAGCTCGGTGATCTTCGGGCTCTCCGGGTCCTTGCGGATCTTGATGGTCCGGTAGGACATCTCCAGGGCGTCGTAGACCATGAGCCGGCCGAGCAGCGGGTCGCCGATGCCGGTCAGCAGCTTGATCGCCTCGGTCACCATGACCGAGCCGATCGACGCGCACAGCACGCCCAGCACGCCGCCCTCGGCGCACGACGGCACCATGCCGGGCGGCGGCGGCTCGGGGTAGAGGTCGCGGTAGTTCAGGCCCTGGCCGTTCGGCGCGTCCTCCCAGAAGACGCTGACCTGGCCCTCGAACCGGTAGATCGAGCCCCACACGTACGGCTTGCCCAGCAGCACCGCCGCGTCGTTCACCAGGTACCTGGTGGCGAAGTTGTCCGTGCCGTCCAGGATCAGGTCGTAGTCGCGGAAGATGTCGAGCGCGTTCTCCGAGTTCAGGTGGGTCTGGTGCAGCACCACCTTCACGAACGGGTTGATCTCGGCCACCGAGTCGCGCGCCGACTCGGCCTTCGGCCTGCCGACGTCGGACTGGCCGTGGATCACCTGCCGCTGGAGGTTCGACTCGTCGACGACGTCGAAGTCGACCACGCCCAGCGTGCCGACGCCCGCCGCCGCGAGGTAGAGCAGGGCCGGGCTGCCCAGGCCGCCTGCCCCGACGACCAGGACCTTCGCGTTCTTCAGCCGCTTCTGCCCGTCGACCCCGACGTCCGGGATGATCAGGTGGCGGCTGTAGCGCGCTACTTCTTCCTTGGTCAGCTCCGCTGCGGGCTCCACGAGCGGCGGAAGCGCCATCTGAGTCCTCCTCGACGAAACATGTCCTGTACCGACGGACAACACCAGCCTGCCCCTCCGTCTTCCCCGATGGGAAGTCGTCCCAAGGCTCGGGACGGCCCGGGCTACGGTGCGACCGGGAACGGGTTGGGGGTGCAGACCAGGCCGTTGGCCTCGACCGCGTACCGGTTGGTGGAGTCGACCGAGTTGAGCTGGGCGACGTAGTCGTTGGCCACCCCGAACGACTGCTGCATCATCACCGGCGCGGCCTTGCCGTTCTCCTTGCAGCCCTCGTGCGGGTTCTTCAGCACGTGGCCGACCTCGTGGTTGATCGCGTAGGTCCGGTACGCGCTGAGGTCGCTGCCGTAGACCTTGCCGCCGCGCACCCACCGGGCGTTGTTGATGATCACCCGCTTGGACAGGTCGTGCCAGCACGACGACTCGAACTGGATCGAGTAGCCGCACATGGCGTGCGTGGTGCTCGTGGTGGTCAAGCTCACGGTGAAGTCGACCGGTCCCGCGTCGACGCGCTGCATGGACACCTGACCCGTGCCGATCCAGCTGCGAGGGTCGGCCAGGATCCCGTCCACCGTGCGGGCGAACGCCTCGCGGTCGCCGTTGTAGTCCGCGGGCTCGACGCCGTCCTCGATGGCGATCGCGTACTTGTACAGCTTGCCGCCGGTGCCCGCCGGCTGGGTGGAACCCGGCACCACGGCGAACGTGCCCGCGCCCTGCTCGGAGAACTTCGGCCCCTCGGGCAGCTGCGCGGTGGGGAAGTTCTTCAGGTCGATGTCGACCGGCGGCTTCTCGGTCGCCTCGGGCGGCCCGGAGGACGTCGGCGGCGCGGACGGCCCGGCGCCCGGTTCGGCGGTGTTCGTCTCGCCGCCGCCCGTGAGCGTCGACGGCGCGGCGGTGTCCAGCACGACCAGGGCGGTGAGCACGAGCAGCACGGGAATGGCGTAGATGCGCCAGCCGTACCCCGCGATCAGGCCCTTGACACCCCTGCGGCGCTTGTGGCGCCGCCGACCGGCCGGTTCCCAGGACGCGGCCAGCGGCTCCGCGCCGGTGCGACGCGTGCCGCGGCGGTAGCGGTCTTCGGACAGCGGCGGCCGGTCATCAGAGGACGGCGGCGTGTCACGCGCGCCCTGCGACGTCCGGTTCACGCCAACCAGGGTGCCACAACCGCACCCGGATGGCGGATTCCAGGTGACCCCCGCGTCACCACTCCTGCCGATCGACCGCCTCCCACATGCCCAGCACCGCACGGGCCACCGACGCGGGCCGCTCCATCTGCGCCACGTGCCCGGTGCGGGGCAGCACCAGCAGCCGGCCGCGCGGGATCAGCCGGGCCACCCGCGGCGCCTTGCGCACGCTGACCAGCCGGTCCTCGGTGCCCCACACCACCAGCGTCGGCGCGGCGATCTTCGGCGGCAGCAGCCACATCGACCTCGACCTGGGCACCAGCCACGTGCGGATCAGCTCGATCGTGCTGCGGCTCAGCGCGTTGCCCGCCCACGCCTGCGCGGACCGCTCGGTGTACTCCTCCTCGCTCTGCGCGATCCGGTTCGGCGGCACCGAGTGGGGGTTGGCGAAGCACAGCCGCAGCATCTGGTTGGTGCGCTCGTGCGGCGTCAACGCGGCCAGCTGGTCCCGCACACGCGCGCCCACGACCGGCAGGAACGCCAGCGGCATCCGCCGGTCCGACACCCGGCGCAGGCTCAGCCGCAGGTCCGGCACGGCGGGCGAGACCAGGGTCAGCGTGCGCACCAGGTCGGGCCGGGTGGAGGCGACCATCAGCGTGATCGCGCCGCCCATGGAGTTGCCGAACAGGTGCACCGGGCCGCTCCCGAGCGACTCGATGTACTCGGCGACCACCCGCGCGTGGGTCGCCATCCGGAAGTCGTAGCCGTCGATCGGCTCGGACCGGCCGAACCCCGGCAGGTCCAGCGCGTGCCCGTCGACGTGCTCGCGCAGCTGGGCGGCCAGGTCGGTCCAGTTGGTCGACGAGCCGCCGAGGCCGTGCACGTACACCGCGGCGGACCCGGCCGGTCCCGGTGTGCGGCGGACGTGCACGCTGTGCCCGCCGACCTCGACGTAGTCACCAGGCCACGGCTGGATCGTTGTGTCCAGCGGAGGTAGCGGCGTGGTGGACAGGGGCACGTGGGTGATGGCGGTTCTGCGCGCCTCCAGCGTCTCGGTCACCACTCAAGGATGCCTCCCGGGCGTCCTACGAAACGAGAAGCTTTCCCGGAACGCTGCTACCAGCGAGTAAGGTTGCCGGCGAGCCGGAGGGGCAACCCCCTTCCAGGTTCCGCGAAGTGATTGGTTGGCTGGAGGCACCATGACGGAGACGGCCCAGACTGCGGTCGGGCACCACGGCGGCGCGGCGGGGCGGGGTGTACGGCTCCCACGCACCGCTCGACGTGCCCAGTTGCTGGCCGCGGCGCAGGACGTGTTCGTGACCAACGGCTACCACGCCGCCGCGATGGACGAGATCGCCGAGCGCGCGGGCGTGAGCAAACCCGTCCTCTACCAGCACTTCCCCGGCAAGCTCGAGCTGTACATGGCGCTGCTGGAGTCCCACGTGGACGAGCTGGTGAACCGCGTGCGCGGCGCGCTGGCGTCCACGACGGACAACAAGCAGCGGGTGAAGGCCGCGGTGGCCGCGTTCTACGACTTCGTGGACGGCGAGGGCCAGGCGTTCCGGATGGTGTTCGAATCGGACCTGCGCGGCGAGCCCGCGGTGGCGCGCGCCGTCGAGCGGGCGACGACGGACAGCGTGGAAGCCATCACCGACACCATCACCGCCGACGCGGGCCTCGACGAGCACCGCGCACGGCTGCTGGCCGTCGGCCTCGTGGGGTTGTCGCAGGTCACGGCACGCGCGTGGCTGGCCGACGACCGGAAGCTGGCCAAGGAGGACGCGATCGCGCTGATCTCGAACCTGGCCTGGCGGGGCATCGGCGGCGGTTTCCCGCTGCAGCACTGAATTGCCGCTGCTCCGCAGACGGCGGGGCGATGCCGCCCGGAAGTCGACCGTTCGCGCCTGATTTCCCGACGATCGAAGAGCGTGATCGCCGGGAAATGAGTCGCGAACGGTCGACGCGGCCTCGCGTGGTGGTCCGGGTCAGGGCGTGGTGGTCCGGGTTAGGGCGAGGTGGTCCGGGCCAGGGCATGGTGGTCCGGGCCAGGGCATGGTGGTCCGGGCCAGGGCATGGTGGTCCGGGTCAGGGCGAGGCGGTAGGTCTGCGGTTGTCCACAGGTTGGCCTTGGTGGCGTGAGATTGTCGGTCCTTGCCGGCAGGGTTAAAGCAAGGGCTCCCCTTGGCGGGGGACGCCTGTTCAGCGACGGCCGTTGATGACTGCCCTGATGTGGGTGGTGACCTCGTCGGCCCGTTCCAGGGGCAGCATGTGGCCGGCGCCCAGGTGGATCACCAGCTCGGCGTGCGGCAGCTCGTCGGCCAGCACGCGGGCGTGGCGCAGTGGTGTGAGGCGGTCGTCGGCGCCCGCCAGCACCACCGTCGGTATCCCCGCCAGCCCGGCCAGCGCCTTGCGCCGGTCGTGGGAGTCCAACGAGTCGCGGAACCCCACCATGCTCACCGGGTGGCACCGGCCGACCATGGCGGCGGTCATCGCGACGTGCCGCCACGACGGCCGCTTGCCGAACAGCAGCCACCGCAGCCCCGGCCGGGCGACGCCGGTGCGCTTGAGCAGCTCGGCCCGGCGCAACCGGGCGATCCGGCGGTTGACCGCCCTCTCCCCCAGCACGAACGCCCGGCCGAACGCGCCCGGCAGGCCCAGCGTCGACCCGGCGAGTTCACCCGAAGAGGTGGCAACGAGGACGACGCCGGCGACGCGGTCGAGCAGCGAGGGGTGCTGCTCGGCCAACGCCATGATCGTCATTCCGCCCATCGAGTGACCCGCCAGCACGATCCGCCCGGTCGGCACCCGGTCCGCGATCAGCTCGGCCAGGTCGTCCGCGCACCGCGCGATGGTGGCCGTCCCGACCGGCGCGGGCGCGGAGCCGCCGTGACCCCGGTGGTCGTACCGCAGCACGCGCCCCGGGAGTCCCGCCGCCACCGCGTCCCACGACGTGTGGTCCAACGTCCAGCCGTGCAGCAGCACCGTCGTCGACCCCGCGTCGGACGGCCCGCTGTCCACCACGTGCAACGCGGTGCCGTCCGAGGTCACGAACCGCTGGTCGACCTGCCAGGGGGCGCTCATCCGAGCAGGAACGACCGGCGCCACGCCCGCATCCCCGGCTTGCCGACCAGACCGACCTCGTCCAGGAACTTCATGATCCGCTCGCCCGACCAGCGGATGCTCTCCTGCCAGTGCGGGTTGCCCAGCGCGGCCTTGTGCGCCACGTCCTTGTCCAACCCGACGGCCGCGTACACGTCCGGGTTGATCAACGACCGGGTGATGAACATGGACGTGGTCGCGATCAGCCACCGCTGGTAGGGCAGCTCCTTCTTGGTCAACGTCTCCATGCCCCGCACGACCTCCTCCCGCGCGAACCGCACGTGCCTGGCCTCTTCGAGCACGTGGATCCGGTTGACCATGCGCACCAGCGGCTGCACGGTCTCGTCGGCCATCGTCTCGCGCTGCAACCGGTCCAGGATCTCCTCGGCGACCAGGATCGACCCGTACAGCGCGGGGCCGTAGCCGACCACCGGCAGCAGCTTGCCCAGCTGGTAGGTGTACTGGCGGGGGCCGTAGGGCGGGCAGCCGATCGTCTCGACCATGCGGGCGAACATCGTGGAGTGCCGGCACTCGTCGGCGACCTCGGTCAGCGCGTACTGCGCGTGCTTGGTCGTCGGGTCGGAGCGGTAGACCTCCTTGAGCAGCATCTGCATCAGCAGGATCTCGAACCACAGGCCGACGCTCGCCACGCTGGCGACCTCGTGCCGGGACAGGTCGATGCGCTGCTCCGGGCTCATCCGGTCCCACAGCTCGGTGCCGTACAGCGAGCACCGGTGCTCGGGGGTGTACCGGAGGCCGTCGACGAGAGGCGCGGACCAGTCGATGTCGACCTCGGGGTCGTAGAACTTGTCGGCCGAGGAGTTGAGCAGACGCTCGGCGGTCTTCTCGCGATCCGTGACCTTCAAGGTCCTCGTCATCGGGTCCCTCCCCGTCGATTTATCTGTAACTTGAGGTAACGGTTACTTCTGGTAGCGTGCGTCACATGGCTCGAACTGTCAAGGGCGGGACGGACGCACGCCGCGAGCGGTGGAAGGGACACCGCGAGGCGCGACGCGCGGAGTTCGTCGAGGCGACCATCCGCGCCGTCGCCAAGCACGGCCCGGACGTCGGCATGGACGAGATCGCCGCCGAGGCGGGCGTGAGCAAGCCCGTGCTCTACCGGCACTTCGCCGACAAGTCCGACCTGTACCTGGCCGTCGGCCGGCGCGGCACCGAGATGCTGATGGACAAGATGGGTCCGGCGATCGAGCACGACGGTCCGATCCGCCCCCGCATCAAGCGCATCGTCGACGCGTACCTGTCGGTGATCGAGGAGCACCCCAACCTGTACCGGTTCGTGGTGCGCAAGTCGTTCACCGACCGCCCGGTCGAGCAGGACGTCGTCAACGAGGACAAGCAGATGATCGCCGCGGCCCTGGCCCGGCTGCTCGGCGACTACCTGCGCGCCTTCGACATGGACTCCGGCGGCGCCGAGCCGTGGGCGCACGCGCTGGTCGGCATGGTGCAGAACGCGGGCGACTGGTGGCTGGACCGCCAGTCCATGACCCGCGCGAGCCTGAGCGACTACCTGACCACGATCATCTGGCACGCCATCGACGGCCTGCTCCGCTCCGCGGGCGTGGAACTCGACCCGGACGCGCCGCTGACCACCGGTTTCCCCGCAGACGACCCGCAGGACGGCCCCCGCTTGCGGGTCGTCGACGTCGAGGAGGCGTGATGTCCGAGGAGCACGAGCACGACGAAGAGGGCTACACCGGCGCGGCCGTGCTGGTGTTCGACGAGCGGGAGGTGCCGGTGAGCGTGGAGCTGCGCGGCTACTTCCAGCCCATCGACGGCCGCTACCACTGGTACGGCCGGGTCGGCGCGAACGAGCAGGTCACCGAGCTGGTGGAGGGCGGTGCGCGGACCGCGCTGCTGCGCACGCCCGACGGCTCGGCGACCGGGTCGCTGACCGACCCCGACCCCTGGCGCCGCTACCGGGTCGCGGGGATCTCCACCCCGCCGTTCACGGTGGGGTGATCAGGGCGAGGAACGCGGAAGGGGCACCCGATCGGGTGCCCCTTCTGATGTCCCGTCACCCGGTCTCGGCGTGGCCGGGCGGTGAGCCGCCGGACGGCCGCTCAGTCGCCGGAGACGAAACCGACCCGGCGGGTGTCGCTCGGACCGATCTCGACGTACGCGATGCGCGCCGCGGGCACCAAGTAGCGGGCGCCCTTCTGGTCGACCAGCACGAGCTGCCCGGTGCCCGTCTTCAGCGCGTCCGCTACCTGCGCCTCGACCTCTTCGGGGGTGAGCCCGCTGGACACCACGAGCTCCCGCGGGCTGTCCGCGATCCCGACCCTGACCTCCACGCTGACCTCCGTGCCGCTTTGATGGCTTCGAAGACCAACCCTAGCCGAGCCCGAGCGCCGTCATGCGCCGCGTGTGGCTCTGCTGGAGGCGGCGGAACAGCGCCGCGATGCCCGCCAGGTCGCCCGAGCCGCGCACGATCAGCTCGGCGAGCCCGTCGCGCTCCGCCACCACGTACTGGGCCTGCGTCAATGCCTCGCCGAGCAGCCGGCGGCCCCACAACGTGAGCCGGTCGCGCAGCGTCGGGTCGTGGTCGCAGGCGGCCCGGACTTCGCGCTCGGCGAACGCCGAGTGGCCCGTGTCGGCCAGCACCGCGAGCACGACCTGCTTGGTCGGCTCGTCCAGCCACTCGGCGACCTCGCGGTAGAAGTCGGCCGCCAGGGCGTCCCCGACGTAGGCCTTCACCAGCGACTCCAGCCACGAGCGGGGCGCGGTGGAGGCGTGGAAGCCGTCGAAGCCCGAGACGAAGGGCCGCATGGCCTCCTCCAGCGAGTGACCGCGCTCGGCCAGGTACCGCTCCAGCAGCGCGTAGTGGCCGATCTCGGCCGCCGCCATCTGCGACAGCGCGGCCCGCCCGGACAGCGTGGGCGCGGTCCGGGCGTCCTCGGCGAGCCGGTCGAACGCCGACAGCTCGCCGTACGCGAGCGCGCCGAGCAGGTCCACGACACCCTCGGCCACCTGGTCCTGTTCACCCACCGCGACCGCCTGGCCCACCGCTGCGTCCACTCCCGGGTCGTTCATACCGGCGAGCCTAGTCGGGTGTCCTTGACAACACCCCAGGCACGCGAAACCGCACTCGACGCCGTGATCCAGCCCGATCGGCCTAGTCGGCGGGTAGACTCGACAGATGACGCCCGGCGCGGCGCGGCCCAGTGGGGGCTCGCAGCGGTGCCGAAGGCTGAACTGCGGCGGCACCGTGCCGCCAGGAGAGGGTGCGCGCACACACCTCGCTGGCCCTCCCGCGACCCGCCCGGCCCCTTGCGGTGGCCCCCAGTGGCGGTGACGCGGTCGAGCGGCCCGTACAGGCCGTGGCGCGCTGGTACGAGAGAGGCGATCACCCTGACCGCGACGAACGAAGAGACCCATATCGACCCGGTGGCCTTGGAGCACAGCGAGGCGGGTGTCCCGGAAGACGACACCTCGCACCCGCTCGTGGCCGACGCCCCGGTCAAACCCGATTCGCCCACGTTCGGCGAGCTGGGCGTGCGCGAGGAGATCGTGCGCTCCCTGGCCGAGGCGGGCATCCACCGCACCTTCGCCATCCAGGAGCTGACGCTGCCGCTGGCCCTGGCCGGCGACGACGTCATCGGCCAGGCGCGCACCGGCACCGGCAAGACGCTGGGCTTCGGCATCCCGCTGCTCCAGCGCATCGTCACCCCCGGTGACGGCACGCCGCAGGCGCTGGTCGTCGTGCCGACGCGTGAGCTGTGCCTCCAGGTCACCCACGACCTGACCGACGCGGCGAAGCACCTCAACGTGCGCGTGCTGGCCATCTACGGCGGCCGGCCGTACGAGCCGCAGATCGCGGCGCTGCGCAAGGGCGTCGACGTGGTCGTCGGCACGCCCGGCCGGTTGCTCGACCTGGCCGAGCAGCGCCACCTGGTGCTGGGCAAGGTGCGCGGCCTGGTGCTGGACGAGGCCGACGAGATGCTCGACCTGGGCTTCCTGCCCGACATCGAGCGGATCCTGCGCATGGTGCCCGACGAGCGGCAGACCATGCTGTTCTCGGCGACCATGCCGGGGCCGATCATCACGCTGGCCCGCACGTTCCTCAACCAGCCCACGCACGTGCGGGCCGAGGAGAACGACGCGGGCGCGATCCACGAGCGCACCGAGCAGTTCGTCTACCGGGCGCACGCGCTTGACAAGTCGGAGCTGCTGGCGCGGGCGTTGCAGGCCCGCGAGCGCGGCCTGTCCATGGTCTTCACCCGCACCAAGCGCACCGCCCAGAAGGTGGCCGACGAGCTGGTCGAGCGCGGTTTCGCCGCGGCGGCCGTGCACGGCGACCTCGGCCAGGGCGCGCGCGAGCAGGCGCTGCGGGCGTTCCGCTCGGGCAAGATCGACGTGCTGGTGGCCACCGACGTGGCGGCCCGCGGCATCGACGTCGAGGGCGTCACGCACGTCATCAACTACCAGTGCCCCGAGGACGAGAAGACCTACGTGCACCGCATCGGCCGCACCGGTCGCGCGGGCCGCACGGGTGTCGCGGTCACGCTGGTCGACTGGGACGAGATGCCCCGGTGGAAGACGATCAGCGACGCGCTCAACCTGGGCAAGCCGGAGCCGGTGGAGACGTACTCGACGTCCGACCACCTGTTCGCCGAGCTGGACATCCCGGCGGGTTCGACCGGTCGGCTGCCGATGGGCCTGCGCACGCGCGCCGGTCTGGACGCCGAGCCCGAGGAGAACCTCAAGGGCGAGAAGAAGACGCGCAAGCGCCGCCGCACGGGCCGCGCGGGCGGTGAGGCGGCACCGGCCGCCGAGACCGGTTCGACCACCGCCGGCGGTGGCAGCACCACCGGCTCCGGGTCGGGCGAGGAGGGCGGCACGCGACCGCGCCGTCGTCGCCGCAGCCGCGCCGGTGTGACGCCGGGCGAGAACGGCACCGCGGCCGAGGCGGGTGCCGAGGTCACCGCGGGCGCGCCGGCGGCGGAGTCGTCCGCCGCACCGGCCGCGGAGGGCGAGCGGCCGCGCAGGCGCAGGCGTCGTCGCACGGGCGGCGAGGGCGAGTCCGCACCCGCGTCCGCCGAGTAGGAGCAGGGCAGGCCGAGTAGGGCATGATCGTGGTGGGCAGCGCGGGTCTGAGCGCTGCCCGGCCCGACGGCCGCCCAACCGGGTGATCACGACCCGGACATGTACGGAAACACCGTTACCGCACCTCGGTTGACGACGAGGCGGCCCGAACCACCCCGGTGCTCCCGGCGAGACCCCTCGCCGGAACGCCGCACGGACGGGCCGCGCGGGACGGAACGTGCCGCCGCCTCACACCGACCTCTTCCCGGTGGTGGCAGCATGTCGCCAGACCGAACGCGACAGATCACCGACCATCGGGAGCCGGGCAGTGGGCCAGCCGGAGCAGGCGGAGTCGAACGGGCAGGTCGTGCTGGACGACGAGGACGTCCTGGCCGAGCCCGAAGAGCCCCAGGTCGAGCAGCGCACCGAGCCGCACGACGAGCCGCACGAGGACGACACGTTCGAGCCGCTGCCGGCCAGGTCCTGGCGCACCAGGGGCGACTTCATCGGCCTGGCCCTGGTCGTGGTCGGCGTGCTGGTGGCGAGCCTCGTCCTGTGGATCACCAGCGACGCCCGCAACACCGTCAGCCAGACCGGCCCGTCCGAGATCACCCCGCTCCAGCCGGTCACCGCGCTGCCGCCGACGCTGTCGGAGATCTGGCGCGCGCCCAGCGACGCGACCCCGGCGCCGGTGAACCTGGACTCCGTCGTGGTCACCGGCGACGGCGGCGAGGTCGTCGGCCGCGACGCGCTGACCGGCGACGTCCGCTGGCGCTACGCCCGCGACTGGCCGCTGTGCACCGTCACCACGGCCTGGGGCCGGGTCTTCGCGGTGCACCGCAAGGAGACCAACTGCTCCGAGGTGACCACCCTGGAGGTCGGTTCCGGCAAGCGCGGCCCGCAGCGCAACGGTGACGCCGAACTCGGCACCCGCCTGCTCAACGAGGGCTCGCACGTGCTGACCACCGGCGAGACGTTCGTCGAGGTCTACCGCCGCGACGACCTGGTCCGCTCGATGGAGTACGGCGCGCTGCGCGCCATCGTGAACCCGAACAAGCAGCCGCGCACCGGGTGCACCTACGGCTCGTTCGCGGTCACCGGCGGCAAGGTCGCGCTGATCGAGCGCTGCCCCGCCCTGGACCCGTCCGACCGGCTCACCGTGCTCAAGCCGAACCCGGAGAAGTCCGACGAGCCGCAGGTCATCACGACCGCGGTGACCGGCGAGACCGGCGCCCGGGTGATCGCGGTGACCGGGAACCGGGTCGCGGTGGCCGTGCCGGGCCGGATCGTGGTGTTCGACTCCGAGACCGGCAGCGCGGTCGGCACCCACGCGGTCGACGTCACCGCCGAGGAACTCGCGGGCGATCCCCCCGGTCGGGTGGCGTCGACGTTCACCAGCACCGCGAACACCTACTGGTTCACCGGGTCGAAGACGGTGGCGCTGTCACTGACCGACCTGACCCCGCTGTGGACCGCGCACGACACCCTCGGCGCGGGCACCACGCTCGCCGGGCGGCTGTTGGTGCCGGTGGAGGACGGGTTGAAGGTGCTCGACCAGGTCACCGGCGAGGAAGTGGCCTCGGTCCCCGTCGACCGCGGCGACCACGCCGGCCCGATCGAGATGGCCACCGAGGGCCCGGTCGTGCTGGAGCAGCGCGGCACCACCCTCGTCGCACTGCGGTAACGCGCCACGCGCCCGGGCGGCCGGTGCGGCAGACTGCCAGACGTGCACTCGCAGTTCAGCCCGCACCGGGCGCAACGCGTGGACCTGCCCGGCAGGTACGGCTCGATCGCGGCCCTGCACGCGCCCGCCGCGGGCCACGACCTGGGCGCCACCGCGCTGCTGGTCCCCGGCTTCACCGGGTCCAAAGAGGACTTCGCGCCGCTGGTCGACCCGATCGCCGAGGCGGGCGTCGAGGTCGTGGCGATCGACCTGCCCGGCCAGCACGAGTCGCCCGGACCGGTGGTGGAGTCCGACTACCGGCCGGAGGTGCTGGGCGCGGCGGTGGCCGAACTAGCCGCGAAGCTGGCCGCCGAGGGCAGGCGCGTGCTGCTGCTGGGTCACTCGTTCGGCGGCCTGGTGGCACGCGGCGCGGTGCTGGCGGGCGCGCCCGTGGCCGGGTTGACGCTGATGTCGTCCGGCCCGTCCGAACTGCCACCTGGCGAGCGCCGCACCGCCCTGGACTACGGCGAGGTCGTGCTCCGCGAACAGGGCATCGAGGCGGCCGTGCAGGTGCACGAGACCCGTCACGCGCTCGACCCGCGCTGGCGGCTGGTCCCGCAGGAGCTGAAGGACTTCTACCACGAGCGGTTCGTCCGCTCGTCGCCCGCCGGGCTGCTGGGCATGGGCGAGGCGCTGCGCACCGAGCCGGACCTGGTCGCCAAGCTGGCCCGCGTCGCGCGCTCGACGGGGATCCCGTGCCTGGTGGTGTGCGGCGCGCTGGACGACGCGTGGTCGGCGGCGAGCCAGCGGGACATGGCCGAGCGCCTCGACGCCGACTTCGCCGTGCTGCCCGGCGTCATGCACAACCCGAACACCGAGGCCCCGGACGCCCTGCTGGCCACGCTCCTGCCGACCTGGCGCGCCTGGCTCTCCTGACCCCTTCGTGGGGGCCACGGTCCGGCTACCCGACCATCGCCTACCCCTCCCACGGCGGGGCGAACCAGCGGTGGGAGCTCGGCTACGACGGCACGATCAGGGAGCAGCGGGAAGGGCTGTGCGCGACCGCGCAGGACGACGAGGTCGTCGGCAGGCCGTGCGACGGCTCGCCCGCCCAGCGGTGGCGGGGCGAGGAGGGCGGACCCTGGATGATCCGGAACATGGACGTCGGCACCTGCGTCACGCACGACGGCTCGGTGCGGCCACTGCTGCTCACCGCGTGCGATCCCCGAGCGGGCCGACCAGCGCTGGCACGTGCGCGGCTGACCGGACGCGGGCACGTCGCCGGACGCCCCCGACCGACGTGCCCGCTCAGCCCGAGGTCACGCCCACCAGTAGAACCACATCGTCAACGCCGCCACCAGCACCACCAGCAGGCCGCACACCGCCACCAGCCAGCCGCGGCGGCGGTCGGCGACGACCTGGGCCACCGCCGCGGCCACGGCCGCCGCGACGTGCCCCGCCACCACGCCCAGCCCAGGGCCGGGCAGGCCGCGGGTGCCCGCGTAGACCTGCACGCCGATCATCGCCAACGCCAACAGCACCAAGCCGACGGCGAGTGCGCCGCTGACGCCTCGCCACAGCCTGGCCAGGCGTGGTTCGGGTCCGCTGTCCACCATCGTCACGCGGCCAACTCTACGGCGCGAGCAACGCCCACGGGTCGAGCGTCGGCGCCGCCCGCTGCCCCTCGGGGCAGGAACGGCGGAAGTCGCACCACGTGCACTGATTGCCGGTGCGCGGCGGGAAGAGGATCTCCGGGTCGCCGCCCGCGGCCAGGGTGTCGGTGGCCAGCCGCAGCTCGTCCGCCGCCTCCTCGGCCCGCGAGACGTGCCGTCCCAGGCTCTCCTCGGTGTGCTCCCACACCGACACCGTGCCCGTCGGCAGGTGGTGCAGCTCGACCCGGTGGCAGGGCTTGCGCAACGTCCGCCGCGCGGCCAGCGCGTACAGGGCCAACGCCTGCGAGCCCCGCGCGTCGTCCACGGTCAGCGCGTGCCGCCCGGTCTTGTAGTCGACGATCACCAGTTCGCCGTCGCGCAGGTCGATCCGGTCGACCCGGCCCTCGGCGACGATCTTCGACGTGGGCGTGGACACCCAGCGCTCGATGCCGACCGGTTCGATCGACGTGTCCAGCTCGGTGACGTAGTCGCGCACCCACCCGACCGCGCGGTCCCGGTACACGGCCGCCTGCTCCGCGTCGCGGAAGCCGTCGTTCTTCCACTGCCGGTGCAGCAACGCCACCGCCTGCTCGGGGCTGCGGCGCTGCGAGGGCAGGTCGAACAGGGCCTTCAACGCGTTGTGCACCACCGCGCCCAGGGTGTTGTGCGCCCACGCCCCACCGCGCGGCGGCGACGGCCGGTCGAGGTAGGCCATGCGGAACCGACGCGGGCAGTCCGCCCACGTGGCGAGCTTCGCCGGCGTCACCCGCACCAGCTTCTGCGGCATCGCGCCGAAGTCGAACCCCAACTGTTCCTGCACGCTCGCAACGCTACCGAGACGGTCCGACAGGGTTGATGGCCGCTGCTCCGCAGACGGCGGCGAGATCGCCGGGAAGTCGGTCGTTCGCGCTCTGATTCCCCGACGATCGAAGAGCGTGATCGCCGGGGAATGAGGACGCGAACGACCGACGCGATCTCGCGGAAGTGCAGGTGGGTGGGGTAGGTGAGCGGGACGGGTGGAGTAGGTGAGCGCCGCTTCCGGCCACCGCGCCGCGAGGTCGCGTCGATCGTTCGTGGCTCATCTTCCGACGATCACGCTTTTCGATCGTCGGAAGATCAGGCGCGAGCGGTCGACTTCCAGGCGACCTCGCCGCCGTCTGCGGAGCAGCGGCCATCAACACCGTTAGCCGACGATGATCTTGCAGCCGGTGGCCCGGTCGGCCAGGGCGTCCAAGACCTCCGGCGACGTGGTCTCCGCGCCGAGCCGCACGGTCTTGTTCGTGCCGTGGTAGTCGCTGGAACCGGTGGTCAGCAGGCCCAGCTCCCCCGCCAGGCCGCGCAGCCGCACCCGCGTCGACGGGTCGTGGTCGGGGTGGTCGACCTCGACGCCGGCCAGGCCGAGCGCCGCCAGGTCGGCGACCACCTGGTCGGTCACGATCGGGCCGCGCGAGACGGCGAAGGGGTGTGCCAGCACCGTCACACCGCCGGCCTCGGTGATCATCTCGATCGCGCGCGCCACGGGCGTGTCGGTGCGCGGCACGTAGTAGCGGCCGCCGGTGAGGTACCTGGCGAACGCCTCGTCCACGGTGGCCACCACGCCCGCCCGGATCAGCGCCATGGCGAGGTGCGGACGCCCGGCGGGCGCGTCGGCCGGCATGGCCGCCATCAGCTCGTCCGGGTCGATGGGAAAACCGTCCTCCACCATCCGCTCGGCCATCCGGCGCAGCCGGTGCCGTCGTTCCAGGCGCAGCCGGAGCTGCTCCTCGACCAACGCGGTGGAGGTGTGGTCGTACAGGTAGGCGAGCAGGTGGACGGTGATGACCCGGCCCCGGCCGTCGTCGGAGGCGCAGGACAGCTCCGCGCCGCGCACCAGCCTCAGGCCGGGTGGCAGCGCGTTGGCCGCCTCCACCCAGCCGGCGGCGGTGTCGTGGTCGGTGAGCGCGACCGCGTTCAAGCCGGCGGCGGCCGCGGCCGCCACCAGCTCCGCGGGCGTGTCGGTGCCGTCGGACTCGGTCGAGTGGGTGTGCAGGTCGATGCGCACCCGACCAGTCTGAACTACGGCACCATCTTCTTGCCGCGCGCCGCCCGTTGCGCCTTGATCATCGAGAAGCGCTCCGCCTGGGCCTTCTTGTCACCGAAGGTCAACTCCGAGATGGCGTCGTAGACCTCCTCGGGGTTGGGCAGGTACTCGATCCGGTTGAGGGCCTGGATCTGACCCGCCGACTCCACGACCAGGGTGCCGAAGCCGAACATGCGCCCGAGCACCGAGCGCTCGTAGGTGAGGTCGGTGACCTTGCTGATCGGCATCATGGCGACCTTGGTCTCGAAGACCCCCGAGGAGATCATGAACCTCTTGTCGGTGACGACGATCCGCTCCACCCACCACTCCATGACGAAGTAGGCCAGCCTGAGCAGCACGAACAGCGAGGCGTACCAGAGGATGTTCTGGATGATGCCGGCGTTGTCGGGCAGCAGGTAGGAGATCATCATGGCGCCGGCCAGCAGCGCCGCCGCCTCCAGGAGGTCCCAGAGGAGGCTGCTCCAGTGCCTGCGGACCCGGATGACCCGACGCTCCGTGGGCAGGAGGTACTCGTCGGGGTCCCGTGGTGCGAACATGCCTTCGACCTCTCGCCGTGGGGGAGGAGTCGGGCGACTCAGAACAATTGTTTCACGAAGGTGATGAGCGCCTCAGCGGCTGTCCGGAGCGTGCCCAGGATGTTCTGCACCAGCTGAGCCGCCTGCTGAGGCTCCGCGATGAGGAAGAACAGGACCAAGCCGACCCCGGCGAAAGTGAGAATCTTCTTCAGATTCACGGTGATCAACCCCGTTCGCTACCCGCACCCGTTTGGCGCCAGTGAAAACCGTTGTACCGCACTCCGCGACACGTCGGGAGATTTGTACCGCACTTGGGTCAGCGGTCTGCACCGCCAACCCGGTGTGACTACGCTAGGTGATCGTGACGGCCGAACGTGACCTCCGGATCCGCTGTGTCGGCGGCATCGTCCATGACTCGAACGGGCGACTACTACTCGTCCGCAGGCGCAATCCCCCAGGTGAGGGACTGTGGTCGTTACCGGGTGGTCGAGTGGAATCCGGCGAATCCGACGAGACCGCAATTATGCGGGAATTGCTCGAAGAAACGGGACTCTCCGTGACCGTCGGGCCGTTGATCGGGATCGTCACCCGTCCGGCGCCACGGGGCGTGTTCGAGATCCACGACTACGTCTGCCAGGTGCGATCGGGGGTGCTCCGACCGGGGGACGACGCTTCGGACGCGTGTTGGGCCGATGCTGCGATCTTGGCCACACTCCCACTGACCGAGATGCTGCACCACACCCTGGAGGGGTGGGGGCAGCTCCCCCGCGGCTGATCGACTTCGCCCGATCAGGGGAGCCGGACCGCCGTCGTCACGGAAACCGACCGGCCGCCGTCACGGGAGCCAGATCAGCCGTTGCCCGTGCGGCGCGGTCCTGGCCAGCGCCTGCGCCGACCGCACCTCGGCGTCCTCGACCCGGACCAAGCCGACCACGCCGAACACCGACTCGTCCGGTCCGGGCCGCAGGTCGTCACGCCCCGGCAGCACGTGGACCAGCCCCGCCGCGTAGCTCTCGTGGCTCAGCCACCACAGCGGCCGGCCGAGGTCGCGCAGCGCGCGGACGAACTCCTCCCCCGCCAGGTACGGCAGGACGTTGCTGGTCAGGACCACCAGCGGCAGGTCGTCGGGCACGCGGGCGGCGGCCTTGCCCAGGTCGGCCACCGCGTCGCCGACCACGAACTCCGGCGGCGACTTGCGCTGCACGGTCGCGGCCACGCCGAACAGCCGCAAGCGCTCCGGCTGATCGGCCCACACGCACGCTTCGAGCCACGCGTAGGTGTCCTCGTCGGTCAGGTCGGCGGGCGCCCGGTCCAGGCCCACCTTGGCCGCGACCTTCACCGCTTTGGGGATCTTCGGCAGCTCCGCGCCGGGTGCCAGCTCCAACGCGCAGTGCAGCCCGAGCGCCGCCTTGGTCGGTCCGGCGACCAGCTGCCCGGCCTGCTGGGTCTGGTAGCGGTAGCCGTACTGGTCCAGCCCGAGCAGCAGACCGGCCGAGCAGCCGACCTCCAGCAGCCCGACCGGTCCCTTGACCCGCGCCAGCGCCGGGTACAGCAGCGTGGCCCGGCGCACCTCGTTGGTCTGCACGGTGCGGCGGGAGATCAGCTCGCGCATCCGGTCGGCCCGGTCCAGCACGAACTGCCGGAACAGCGGCCACGTGCTCTCGTCCGCGCCGTAGGTGCCGCCCAACGACGGGTAGAAGTTGGACAGCGCGTGGTACGGCTCGGCCTGCACGAGCCGGTGCGCCGCCGCCAGGAGCAGGGTCGGGTACGCGAACCGCTCCGGGGCGGCGGTCAGCAGCCCGGCGACCTCCGGATCGTCCGCGGCGTGCGTGGCCAGGTGCTCGTAGAGCGGCGAGACGCCGTGGGCCTCGCTCCGGGCGAACCGGGCCAGTCGTTGCCGCACCAGATCCAGCGAGGTCACGTCACTCCTCTGTGTTGATCCCTGCCCCAGCCGGCTCGTGCCCGACCACCGGCTCAGCCGACTCGTGCCCAACCACCGGCTCAGCCGACTCGTGCCCAACCACCGGCTCAGCCGACTCGTGCCCAACCACCGGCTCAGCCGGCCGAGGGCACGGGCCTGCCCGGCTGCTCGCCGCCGCGTGCCTCGCCGTAGGAGCGCTTGGGCACCATGACCTTCCGGCGGAACACGCAGACGACCGTTCCATCCTGTTTGTACCCGCGCGTCTCGACGTGGACCACGCCGCGGTCGTCCTTGGACTTCGACGGCGTCTTGTCCAGCACCTCGGTCTCACCGTAGATGGTGTCGCCGTGGAAGGTGGGCTTCACGTGCTTGAGCGACTCCACCTCCAGGTTGGCGATGGCCTTGCCCGACACGTCGGGCACCGACATGCCCAGCAGCAGCGAGTAGACGTAGTTCCCGACCACCACGTTCTTGCCGAAGTCGGTGGTCTCCGCCGCGTAGTGCGCGTCCATGTGCAGCGGGTGGTGGTTCATGGTGAGCAGGCAGAACAGGTGGTCGTCGTACTCGGTGACCGTCTTCCCGGGCCAGTGCTTGTAGACCGCGCCGACCTCGAACTCCTCGTAGTAACGCCCGAACTGCACCGCACGCCTCCGTTGGCCGGCAACTGGTGATCGGGTCGGTGTGATCGAGGACCACACCGACCGGGGGGACAGTGTGAGCACCGGGGGAGTACCCTCGGCAACTGGTCTGTGAGCGACTACACCGCCGCGGACGGCCGACCCGAGGAGGTGAGGACTACCGATGAGTAACGACCCCCATCCTGCGAGTACCTCGCGCGTCCTCATCGGGGAGCCGGCTTTCCACAGCTAGGCCCAGCGGTACCGGTCGGGACGTGCCGTCGTCGTTCGTCGAGTCGACGCTCCCCCACCTGGAGGACCCGTGCCCAGCTTGCCCTCGCTCGGCGGTCTGAGAGGCCGCGCGCCCGAGCGCCCCTCCGTGCCCATCCCCGTGCCGCTGTCGCACTACGTCGTGGACTGCGGCGTCTACGTCGACGGCACGCGCCTGCCGGGCCGCTGGTCGCACACCGACGCGGTCGAGGAGGTGCGCAAGCGCGGTGACGGTTTCGTCTGGATCGGGCTGCACGAGCCGGACGAGCAGCAGATCCAGGGCGTCGCGGACACGTTCGGGCTGCACGAGCTGGCCGTCGAGGACGCCGTGCACGCGCACCAGCGGCCCAAGCTCGAACGCTACGACAACATGCTGTTCATGGTCCTCAAGACCGTCCGGTACATCCAGAACTCCTCGCCCGACACGGCCAATGAGATCGTCGAGAGCGGCGAGGTCATGGTGTTCCTCGGCCGGGACTTCGTGGTGACGGTCCGGCACGGCAACCACTCGGGCTTGGCCGCGGTGCGGCGCGAGCTGGAGGAGGAGCCCGACCGGCTGCGCCACGGTCCGGCCGCGGTGCTGTACGCCATCGCCGACCACGTGGTCGACAACTACCTCGACGTGACCGACCACATCGAGGACGACATCGACCAGATGGAGGCGCTGGTCTTCCAGCCGCGCAGCCGGGTCAGCGCCGACCAGATCTACCTGATGAAGCGCGAGGTGCTGGAGCTGCGCCGGGCGGTGATGCCGCTGGCCGTGCCGCTGCGGCGGTTGGCGGAGGGCTACACCCCGCTGATCCCCGAGCAGGTGCGCTCGTACTTCCGCGACGTCGACGACCACCTCACCGAGGTGTCCGAGCGCGTGATCAACTTCGACGAGCTGCTGACCACGCTGGTCAACGCGGTGCTGGCGAAGATCACGCTCCAGCAGAACTCGGACATGCGCAAGCTCGCCGCGTGGGTGGCGATCATCTCCGTGCCGACCATGGTGGTCGGCGTGTACGGCATGAACTTCGACTTCATGCCGGAGACGCACTGGAAGTACGGCTACCCCATGGTGATCGCCGTGATCCTCGTGGTCTGCCTGACGCTGTACCGAATATTCCGTCGCAACCAGTGGCTGTAGCAGCCCTTCCCCCTTACCCCTTCGTGCGACGGGATGGTCCGACCATGACCAGAATGCTCACCAACCTGCGGTTCTGGGTCCTCACGTTCCTGATCGGCTGGCTCGCCACCGTGACCCTGCTGATCGCCAACGGCAGCTGAGTCGTCGGCCGCTGCTCCGCAGACGGCGGCTCGGTCGACGCGACCTCGCGGGGCGGTGCGAGGGCGGCGGGCGCGGGAACGTCAGTTCCAGGGCGCGGTGTCCCAGGTGAACGGGATGCCGTGGCCCACGCCCGTGCCCAGGCGCAGCGAGATGCCGGCCGGCCACAGCTTCAGCAGCAGCCGGAACTCGTAGGTGCCCGCCGTGTGCGTGCGCCTGGGCTCGTAGACCAGCAGCGCCAGCGGCGCCATCGGGGTGGCCCGGGCGGCGGCGTCGGCGAGGATCGCGCGGCCCATGGCGCGGTCGGCCGGTGACGCGTACTGCCAGACCACCGAGTGCCAGACCACGGTCAGCACGTCGCGCTCCGGCCGTGCGAGCTGCTCGGCCAGCCACTCGGGGCCGGTGGCGGGCCGCACCGGGACCGGGTCGATCCTGGCCAGCTCGACGGCGGCCTGGAGGCGTTCGAAGCGGTCCACCTGGTCGCCCCACACGAACGACGACAGGTGCAGCCGCCCGTCCTCTGTGGACACGTCGACGGGGTTGAGGTCGCAGCCCGCGCGCCGGACCAGGCGCAGGTTGTGGCCGAAGTCGACCGGCGGCCGGCCCGACCACCGGGGGTCGAGGGTGAACGGGCTGCCCGGGTCGCCGAACGTCGTGCCGTCGACCCGGTAGGCGATGTGGTGCGGGCGCAGGTTCAGGCCGCCGGACGCGCCGACCTCCAGCAGGCGGATCGGGAACGTGGCCCGGCGGCCGACCTCGGCCGCGGCCAGGTGGGTGGCGGTCTGCAGGCCGCCGAACAGCGGCGCGCTGCGGCCCGGCTCGTTGGTCTGCACGACCGTGGACGTGACCAGGGCGTGCAGCTCGTCGGCGAGCTCGTGCAGCACGGGCAGCGCGTCGTCCCAGAGGGTGTCCAGGTCGGGTTTGCCGCCCGCGGTCGGGTAGTGCTTGGCCAGCGCCGGCGCGCGCCCCTCCAGCACGAGCCGGTGCACGGCGCCCGCGAACCGCAGGCCGGGCACGGCGCCCTGCCGGTCGCACTCGGCGCCCGCCATCACCCGCGCGGTGACGCCACCGCGCGCCAAGTCGTCCGCCGCCGACACCAGCAGGGTGTGGGTGAGCGGGCTGTGCACTTGGCAGGCGCGGGACGCGTCGAGGAACAACTCGGCGAGCACACCCGTGACGCTAACCCGATTTCCCTTGTGCGGCAGTAGGAGGACCGTGGTTTTCACCCTTTCACCGACGAGGTGTCACCGGCGGCGGCAACGCTTAGGCTCGGTGGGTGCCGAAGGTGCTCGCGGTGGCGGACGAGGTCGTCGAGCGGCTGTGGACCGACCGGGTCCGCGCGCTCGACGTCGACCTGGTCGTCGCGGCCGGTGACCTGCCGTTCGACTACCTGGAGTACCTGGCGGGCGCGTTGGACCGGCCGTGCGTGTTCGTGCCGGGCAACCACGACGCCGACCTGACCGGCTACTCGAACGTGCGCGGCCTGTGGACCAAGGCGGGCATCCCGACGCGCTGGCCGGGACCGGCGGGCGCCGTGAACGCCGACGAACGGGTCGTGGACGTGGCCGGCCTGCGGATCGCCGGTCTCGGCGGGTCGATCCGCTACAGCGGCGGGCCGAACCAGTGGACCGAGCGCGGGCAGGCGCGGCGGCTGCGGCGGGTGCTGCGGGCCGCCCGGTGGCGGCGGCTGCGCGACGGGCGCGGGGTGGACGTGCTGCTCACCCACTCGCCGCCGGCGGGCTGCGGCGACGAGCCGGACCCGCCGCACCGCGGGTTCGCGTGCCTGCACGAGGCCGTGCGGCGGTTGCGGCCACCGATCATGCTGCACGGGCACATCCACCCGCACGGCGAGGTGAAGCCGGACCGGGACCTCGACGGGACGCGGGTGGTGAACGTGGTGGGTCACAAGGTGCTGGACATCCCGTCCGGGTCGCCCCGGGGACGATTGCCCTGACGAGGAGGAGTGACGTGCCACGTGACACCGGTTTCCCGCGGGCCGACGCGGAGAACGACTTCCTGCGCGCCCGCCGCCGCCAGGTGATGTCGCGGTTGGCCGCGTGGCTGCGCCGCGAGCCCGACGACGTGAACATCATGCTGCCGTTCCACGAGGTGGTGGAGTCGCTGGGGATGCTCAGCGAGCGGCGGCTGGGGTTGCAGGTGGTCCGGTTGGACTCGATCGTCGGCAGCGTGGACCGGACCCGCGACTTCGACCGGCGGTTCCGGCCCACGTCGGCACGGGTGCGCGAGCGGTGGCAGCGGTTGGCGCTGGCGCAGCGGCGGGGCGAGGCGGTGCCGCCGATCGAGGTGTACCGGGTCGGTGACCTGCACTTCGTCCAGGACGGGCACCACCGGGTGTCGGTGGCGCACGCGTTGGGCCTGAAGGTGATCGACGCGTACGTGACGGAGGTCGTGACGCGGATCGCGGCGCACGGCATCCGGCACCGCGGCGACCTGATCGTGAAGGACTACCGGCGGCTGTTCCTGGAGCGGGTGCCGTTGGGCGGGCAGGCGCGGGCGGCGGTGCTGCTGTCGGACCCGTGGGAGTACGCCGAGCTGGGCGAGCACGTGGAGGCGTGGGGTTTCCGGCTGATGCAGGACGAGGGCGTGTTCCTGGACCGGGCGACGGTCGCGCGGCGCTGGTACGCCGAGGAGTACCAGCCGGTGGTGGGGATGCTGCGGCAGGCCGACCTGGTCGGCGACCGCACCGAGACCGAGGCCTACGTGTGGGTGGCGGCCGAGCGGTACCGGCTGATCCGCACGCACCGGTGGGACCAGGACGTCATCGCCACGCTGCGCTCGCGCCGGTGAGCTACCGCTGCTCCTCCAGCTTCGGCAGCGGGCGGGCCCGGTCCATCACCCGGTCCGTGTAGGTGTCCAGCAGCCGGGTCGCGACCTGCTGGCCGTAGCCGAGGATCACGGCCCACAGCAGCAGGGCCGCCTGGGACGCCACGCCGATCAGGCCGGTCGTCACGCCGGCGCCGAGGGCGAGGATGCCGACCACCGCCAGCGCCGCGCCCAGCAGCACCTTGATCATGGCCTGGTAGCCGACCATCACGTACGGGGAGAGGCTGGGGCGGCGGCGCAGGAGCAGCACGACGGCGGACAGCACCGCGCCGAACGCGCCGAACACCTGGATCAGCCACACGTCCGTGCTCGCCGCGGTCTTGCCCGACGGGCACACCGTCGGCAGCTTCTCCGCGCTCACGCACATCGGGACCAGCCCGGGTTCGAGCAGGCCGACGACGCCGAGCACGGTGTTGACCGCGAACAGCACGACCGAGGTGGCGATCAGCTTGTTGCGCAGCGCCCGTGACCCGGCATGGGCGAAGTCGGAGGCGTCGAACGCGGCCCGCAGCGCGTCCACCACGATCTCCCGCTCCACCGCGAGCGGGAACTCGCCCGGCCGCATCTCCTCCAGCGCGACCCGCCGCGGGTCGTCCTCGTCCAGGTTCTCGGCGACCCTGGCCTTGAGTCCGGGCAGCCGCCCGAGGAACCCGTTGCCGGCCGCCACGACCGCGATCTCGGCCTCGTGCAACGACCGCCAGGCCCGCTCGATGTGCCAGCCGGACCACCACGACGCCACCGTCCGCCACCGCGACTCGGTGCGCGTGATCATGTCCTCGACCACGGCCGCCTCCTGCTCGGCCACCGCCCGCCACTGCTGGCTCTCCTGGTCGAGCGGATCGGGCGGACCGAGCGCGGCGAGGTCGGCGCGCACGCGGTCCAGCCGCGACTGGACCACCAGCCGCCAGTCCGTGACCCGAGGGGTGCGCGTGCCCACGTCCAGCATCGTCGCAGGAAGGACCACCCATCAGGCGATCACCCGAAGGAGTGGTGACTACGCAAGGTCCGCGCCGGTCAACTGTCGGCGACCAGCGAGTCGGCGAACTCGACGACGACCGCGACCACTTCGGCGAACGTCGGAGGCAACCGGTCACCGTCACCGCCCAGTCGCTGCTTGAACGCCCGATACGCCTTCTCGCGCTGCTCCGCCAACCTCCCGACCACCTCGGAGAGTCGCCGGAGTTCCACACCCCGGTGCGCGGTCGTCGCCCGCAACGCCGCCCGCACCGCACTACGGTCGAAGCTTCACCTGTGCCCTGCCCACTCGACAATTCATCGTGACCCGGACTCCGGCGTACAGCGCGTCATCCCGGATCGACTGCGACGCGACCGTGTCGACCAAGAACTCGACCCCGTCGTCGGGGTCCGCCGTCCCACAGGCCACCTCGGTCACGAACCGCATCACGCTCGTCTCGTCGTTGGCGAGGTGCCGGGCGAGCAGGTCGGCGTCGGAGGTCGGTCGGCGGGCACCGAGGGCCGCCAACAACATGCCTCCCTTCAGCACGAACTTCGCCGCGTGGGGTGAGTCGGCGAGCCGGGCGAGCCACCGTTCGAGGACGTACAGCACGAGCAGTTCCTCGGTGCCCCGCCCTTCCCGGCGTGCCCGGTTCTGCAGGTCCAGGTAAGCACGCCCGCCGGGGCTCTCCCTCGTAGGACGGCTCATTCGGAGATCACCACGTCTACCGCGGCCCGCATCGGCCCCGACACCCCCAACCGGCGCGCCGACTCCAGCAGCTGCCCCGGCCGGGCGGAGCGCCGTCCGAGGTAGCGGCGCAGAGCCACGTACGCGGTCGCCTCCCCCAGCCGGTGCCGCAGTCTCATCAGATCCACCACAGTCCTCTCCTCCGTGTAGATGCGCACGAGTTCGCCCGGCGCCGCCTCCAGGCGCGTGAGCCCCAACTCGAAGGTCTCCTCCGCGAAGCGGAACACCTGCGTGGGCGGGTACGCGATGCACGGCGGCCGTCGGTGGTGGGGAACGGCGACCTGCACCGCGATCGGTATTTCGTCGGTCAGGTCGTGCACCGCCGCGGACGACACGCAGCAGACGATGGAGTCCGGTGCCCGCAGCGCCACGGCGAGCAGGTCCGGGAAGGTGGGCTCGGGCGCCTCGGCCTTGCGGAACACCCCCCTCGACAGCTCTCGCAGCTCACCCTCGTCCCGCAGGCGGTAGAGGTCCCTGCGGTGCAGGCCGAGGTGCAACGCCGTGCCGGTGGTGAACGTGGACGGCAGGGCGTCCAGCCTGGTCATGGACAAAAGTGTCACAGGGTCGAGGCTTCCCTGCAACACTCTTGTCCATGGGCACTCAGGCCGTGCGGCCGGGTTCGACCAGGTCACGCAGGCGCGGTGGCATGCGCTTCTCCAGGCCGAACGGTTCCAGGTGGGCTTGGAGGACGCCGTCGAACGCCCGCTTCACCGAGGCGGTATCCCACGTGTCGCTCTCCAGGATCGGCTGCTTGAAGTACGGGTGGCCGACCAGGTGCAGCTGCCGGCCGTTGCACCGGACGATCTGCCCGGTGATGCCGTCCGCCGCGTCGCTGAGCAGGAACAGCACGAGCGGCGCGACCTTGCCGGGGGTGCGGTCGGCCGGGATGGCGCGCAACGACCGCTCCGACTTCCACACCATCCGGGTGTGCGCGACCGGGCAGACGGCGTTGACCCGGATGTTGTCCCCTTCCAGGTCCAGCGCCCACGACGAGCTGAGCGAGGCCACGGCGCCTTTCGTGGCCGAGTAGGCGGCCAGTTTGCGCTGGCCCAGAAACGCTCCCGACGAAATGTTCACGATCGAGCCGGAGCCTTGCTCGCGCATCGCCCGCATCGCGGCCATCCCGGTGTAGATGACCCCCAGGAGGTTGACCTCGACGATCCGCCGGATCGATTCCGGTTCGTCGTCCCACGGCAGCACCTCGTAGTTCAGCCCGGCGTTGTTGACCAGGCCGTCGACCCGGCCGAACTCCGTCTGGCACATTCCCACGATCTTCTCGGCCTCGCTGGGATCGGCGACCGTGTGGGTGCTCGCCACCGCGCGCCCGCCGTACGCCCGGATGCGCTCGGCGACCTGTTCTGCCTGGTCAGCGTCCACGTCGTTGACGACTACCGCGGCGCCGGCCTGTGCGGCGTGCATCGCGTAGGCCTCGCCAAGACCTCGTCCCGCCCCGGTGATCACGACTGCTTTTCCGTCAAGAATCCCCATCTCGCGCTCTTCTCTGTGCTCGGCGGTCTCCCCTGCCCCGGCGCTCCCGGCCGGAGTCGTTCCCGCCTTCGACCAGGGTGGGGATCGGCAACAGAGGCGGCGGGACAATTGCGACGAGGTGTGCGTTTGCTGCGCTGAATGGCCTACGGAGTTCGTCCCTGCCGATGGTCTCCACTGGTCGGCAACTCCCCGTGACCTCCGGAAAACCTCCGTTGGGCTCGGGTGAAAACGTGAAAGGCCGCCCCCGGCGCGCGGGGGCGGCCTCCCGTGGGGCGCTCAGCCGCGGTAGGTGAGGTTGCGGCCGTTGGCCGGGTCGAACAGCTGCACCTGGTCGGCGTCGAACCAGATCTCGGCCGGCTCGCCCTCGACCGCGGTGGACGTGGCGGCGATCCGGGCGACCAGCGACACACCGCCGCCCGGCACGTCGGCCGAGCCCGCGTCGGCGGCCAGCTCGGCCAGCTCGGCCGAGGTCGCCTGTTCGCCCTGGAGGCTGAAGTAGGCGAACTTGTCCGAGCCCATCGACTCCAGCACGTCGACGTGGTTGGTGAACGTGACCCCCTTCGAGCGAACGGCCTCGTCCACCAGTCGGGCGTCCTCGAAGTGCTCGGGCCGCAACCCCATGATCACTTCACGGGGTGCGTCGGCGCCCTCCACCAGCCCGCGCACCCGGTCGGTCAGCGGCACGTCGCCCAACGCCGAGCGCAGCACGCCGTCCTCCAACGCGGCCGGCACGAAGTTCATCGCGGGCGAGCCGATGAACCCGGCGACGAACAGGTTGGCCGGGTTGTCGTAGAGGAACTGCGGCGCGCCGACCTGCTGCACCGCGCCGCCGCGCATCACCACCACCCGGTCGCCGAGGGTCATCGCCTCGGTCTGGTCGTGCGTGACGTACACGGTGGTGGTGCCGAGCTGCTTCTGCAGCCGCGACACCGAGGTGCGCATCTGCACGCGCAGCTTGGCGTCGAGGTTGGACAGCGGCTCGTCCATCAGGAACGCCTTGGGGCTGCGGACGATCGCCCGCCCCATCGCGACCCGCTGCCGCTGCCCGCCGGACAGGTTGGACGGCTTGCGGTCCAGGTGCCCGGTGAGGTCGAGGATCTCGGCCGCGTCGCGGACCTTCTTCTCCACCGTGGCGTCGTCCACCTTGGCCAGCCGCAGCGGGAAGGCCATGTTCTCCTTCACGGTCATGTGCGGGTACAGCGCGTAGGACTGGAACACCATGGCGATGTCGCGGTCCTTGGGCGCGCGCTCGTTGACCCGCTCGCCGCCGATGCGCAGCTCGCCGGAGGTGATGTCCTCCAGGCCGGCGATCATGTTGAGGGTCGTGGACTTCCCGCAGCCGGACGGGCCGACCAGGATGATGAACTCGCCGTCGGCGATCTCGATGTCCACGTCCCGCACGGCCACCGCGCCGTCGGGGTACTGCTTGGTCACGCTGTCCAGAACGATCTCGGCCATTGCTTCACCCCTTGACGGCGCCGGAGGTCAACCCGGCGACGATCCGACGCTGGAAGAACAACACGAACAGGATGATCGGGATGGTGATCACCACGGCGGCGGCGGCGATCGACCCGGTCGGGTCCTCGAACTGCGAGCTGCCGGTGAAGAACGACAGCGCGACCGGCACCGTGCGGGAGCTCTCGGTGGAGGTCAGCGAAATCGCGAACAGGAAGTCGTTCCAGCAGAAGATGAACACCAGGATGGCGGTGGTGAACACGCCGGGCGCGGCCAGCGGCGCGATGACCCGGCGGAACGCCTGGCCGGGCGTCGCGCCGTCCATCTTCGCCGCCTTCTCCAGCTCCCACGGGATCTCGCGGAAGAACGCCGACAGCGTGTAGATCGCCAGCGGCAGCGCGAAGGTGATGTAGGGCAGGATCAGGCCGGGCCAGGTGTCGAACAGCCCCAGCGTCCGCTCGATCTCGAACAGCGGCGACACCAGCGAGATCTGCGGGAACATCGCGATCAGCAGCGACACCCCGACCAGCAGCCGCTTGCCGGGGAAGTCGAGCCGGGCGATCGCGTAGGCGGCCATCGTGCCGAACACCACCGCGACGGCCGTGGCGATCAGCGCGATGCCGATCGAGTTCACCAGCGCCCGGACGAACTCGGTGGTGGAGAAGATCGCCGCGTAGTTGTCGAGCGTCCACGCGCGCGGGATGAAGTTGCCGTCGCCCAGGGTCTCCTTGGTCTTGAACGACAGCGACACGATCCACAGCACCGGGAACAGCGCGTACGCCACCACCAGCACGTTGAGCACGGTCCAGCGCGCCTTGCGCCCCGTGGTCACGGCCCCGCCGATGCCGGCCATCAGCGCCTCCCCCCGCCGTCGCCGCCGGGTGCGGCGGTGCCGAACAGCTTCACGAACACG
Source organism: Actinosynnema sp. NPDC050801 (assembly GCF_040673975.1). Classification (NCBI taxonomy): domain Bacteria; kingdom Bacillati; phylum Actinomycetota; class Actinomycetes; order Pseudonocardiales; family Pseudonocardiaceae; genus Actinosynnema; species Actinosynnema sp. NPDC050801. The sequence continues at coordinate 130,758 of NZ_JBFAQZ010000011.1, forward strand.
AACGCGATGATCGCCACCGCGATGAAGATGAGCACCGACATGGTGGAGCCGATGCCCAGGTTCAGGCCTTTGATCAGGTTGTTGTAGGTCAGCATCGACACCGACGAGGTGCCCTGCGAGCCGGCCGTCAGCACGAACAGGTTGTCGAAGATGCGGAACGCGTCGAGGGTGCGGAACAGCAGCGCCACCAGGATCGCGGGCTTCATCACCGGCACCATCACCTTGGTGAACCGCTGCCACGCGCTCGCGCCGTCCATCGCGGCGGCCTTGAGCAGGTCGTCGGGCACCAGCGCCAGGCCCGCCATCAGCAGCAGCGCCATGAACGGCGTGGTCTTCCAGATCTCGGCCAGCGTCACCACCATGATCGCCGGGATCTTCTCGGTGAGCACCGGGTCGCCGCCCGCGACCGTCTCGGCCAGGTAGCCGGTGCCGGGCGTCCAGGCGTAGCGCCAGGAGAACGCGGCGACGACGGTGACGATGCCGTACGGGATGAGCGTGGACGTGCGCACGATGCCCCGGCCGACCAGGGTGCGGTGCATGATCAGCGCCAGCGCCATGCCCAGCACCAGCTCGATCGCCACGGACACCACCGTGATGACCACCGTCACCCACATGGCGTTCCACCAGTAGGGGTTGGACAGCACGGTGACGTAGTTCTCCAGGCCGACGAACTCGGTGCGGTCCGGGAACTTCAGGTCGTACCGCTGCAGGGACAGCCAGAGGGAGTAGATGATCGGCCAACCCGCGACCGCGGCCATGATGAGGATCGCGGGCGCGCACAGCATCAGGCCGAGTCGGCGTTCGGCCTTCTTGCCCTCGCTGAGCGCGGCCTTGGCCTTGGGCGACAGCTTGGGTTCGGCGGGTGCGTCGGCGTCCAGCGCGTGGCTCACGGCAGAACCCCCTTCGAGTCGAGCGCGTCCTGCAGTTCGGTGCGCAGCCGGTCGGCCGTGCGCTGCGGGTCGATGCCCGCCGGGGGCGACAGGATCGTGGAGATGACGGTCGAGACGTTCTGGTACGCGGGGGTCCGCGGGCGGGCGCTCGCGTTCTTCAACGTCTCCAGGATCGCTTCCTTCATCGGGTACGGCTCGGCCATCTCCGGGTCGTCGTAGACGGACTCGATGGTCGGCGGCACGCCGTCGTTGATGGCGGCGAACTTCTGGTTCTCCGCGCTCCGCAGGCACTGCACCGCGTCGAACGACTCCTCGCCGTGCTCGGTGAAGGAGCTGACCGCGTAGTTGATGCCGCCGACGGTGACCTCGGCGGGCGCGCCGTCGATCGACGGGTAGGGCGCCCACTTGAGGTTCTTCGCGATGTCCGGCACGGCCTGCGCGGCGGCGTAGACGTACGGCCAGTTCAGCATGAACGCCGCCTTGCCGCCCTCCATGGCCAGCCGGGCGTCGTCCTCGGCGGCGTTGGAGAACGACGGGTCGACCACGTCGGAGGTGGCGAACTCCTTGAGCACCTCAAGGGCCTTGACCGCACCGTCGTCCACCACGGCCTTCGTGCCGCTGTCGTCGATGATCTGCCCGCCGGCGGTGTTGACCAGGGTGTTGTAGAGCACCACGAGGCCCTCGTACTGCTTGCCCTGGGCGGCCACCAGGCCGGGGGTGTCGTCGTTGCCGTCCCCTTGGAGCCGGGAGCCGAGCTGGATCATCTCGTCCCAGGTCTTCGGCGGCGTCGGCACCAGGTCCGCGCGGTACCAGAGGAGTTGGACGTTGGTGTTGTCCGGAGCGCCGTACAGCTTGCCCTCGTACCGGGCGGTCTCCAGCGGTGTCTCCAGCGTGCCGTCCTCGACCAGCGCCTTGGCCTGGCCGGTGAACTCCTTGATCCAGCCCGCCTTGGCGAGCTCCGCGGTCCACGTGACGTCGAGCGCCAGCACGTCCATGCCGGGGTCCTCGGCGGCGAGCCTGCGGACCATCTGCTCGCGCTGGCCGTCCGCCTCGCGCGGCAGCTTGTGGTAGACGATCTCGTAGCCGTCGGCCTGGGCGTTGCAGTTGTCGACGATCTTCTGGAAGTTCTCCTGCGGGTACTTGTAGACGTTGATGGTGATCCCGCCGTCACCCGAACCACAGCCCGCCAGCACGGACGTCGCGATCAGCGCGGCGCCCCCTGCGGCGGCCAACCGATGACCCTTGCCCCTCATCGGTCCTGCCTCCTTCCCGACAACGGAGGAGCCAGACCGCAGCGCCCGGCACCTCGTCGTGCCCCACCGGTCGACTGGGCCGACCGGTGGAACGAACGTAGGCCCGATGATCAGGTGCCGCAACCACCGGAGCCCGGAACGGCGTTACCCGCTCCGGGGACGGGGTAAACCTCAGTCTTTGCCCGCGTCGGAGGGGCGCATGGCCAGCTTCGCCAGCAGGTCGCGCCCTCGTTCGGCGGAACGTGGCTGGCAGAGCACGTCGTAGCGGCCCGCGACGAGCTGGCTCGCGCTCTGGAAGTCGCGCTTGCCGCGCGCCGAGCCGTAGCCGACCGCGGCGAAGATCAGGCCGAACGCGACGCCGACGACCAGGCCCGCCACGATCGGGCCGAGGCTCGCGCCGGGGCTGGTGTTGAACAGGCTGAGCAGGACGCCGACGAACAGGCCGAACCACGCGCCCGACGCCGCGCCGGTGCCGAGCACCCGGCCCCAGGTGAGCCGGCCGGTGACCCGTTCGACGAGCATCAGGTCGACGCCCACGATGGTGACCTCTTGGACGGGGAAGTTGTCGTCGGCCAGGAAGTCGACCGCGCGCTGCGCCTCCTCGTAGGTGCCGTACGAGCCGATGGGCCAGCCGGTGGGTGGGGTGGGCAGGCGGGGAGGCACCCCGGGTCGGTTCTGGCCGGAGAAGGAACTCGTCACGGTGACCACCTCTTCGCGGTGCTGATCTCCCCATCCTGCCAACACCAGACGGGCGGCGCGAAACAGGTGGCCGGGAAGGGTGCGAAACGTGACCATCGGCTCGGGCCTCGACGCGGAGCGGGGTCCCCGCCGGGGGACCCCCTGTTCTTGATCCTGCCGGCCGGGACCGACGGTGTGCGGCGGTCGGCCCCGGCCCGTGGACAACCCGCCGGGCGGTCAGCCGCGGGACTGGTAGTCGCGCAGCAGGCCCCGGCTGATGATCGTCTTCTGGATCTCGCTGGTGCCCTCGCCGATGAGCAGGAACGGCGCCTCGCGCATCAGCCGCTCGATCTCGTACTCCTTGGAGTAGCCGTAGCCGCCGTGGATGCGGAACGCCTCCTGCGTCACCTCGGCGCAGTACTCGGACGCGATGAGCTTGGCCATGCCGGCCTCGACGTCGTTGCGGGCGCCGGAGTCCTTGAGCCGGGCGGCGTTGACCATCATCAGGTGGGCGGCCTCGACCTTGGTCGCCATCTCGGCCAGCTTGAACGCGATGGCCTGGTGCTCGACGATCGGCTTGCCGAAGGTCTTGCGCTGCTGCGCGTACTCGATGGCCAGTTCGAAGGACCGCAACGCGATGCCGCACGCCCGGGCCGCCACGTTGACCCGGCCGACCTCGACGCCGTCCATCATGTGCCGGAAACCCCGGCCGGTCTGGCCGCCCAGCACCTGCTCGGCGGGGATCCGGAAGCCGTCGAACACCATCTCGGTGGTGTCGACGCCCTTGTAGCCCATCTTGTCGATCTTGCCGGGGATGGTGAGGCCGGGCACGACCTCGCCGTAGCCCTCGGGCTTCTCCACCAGGAACGTGGTCAGGTTCTGGTGCGCCTTCTCCGCGCCCTCGTCGGTCTTCACCAGCACGGCGGTGAGGTTGGACGTGCCGCCGTTGGTCAGCCACATCTTCTGGCCGTTGATGACGAAGTCGTCGCCCTCGCGCACGGCGCGCGTGCGGATCGCGGCCACGTCGGACCCGAGTTCCGGCTCGGACATGGAGAACGAGCCGCGCACCTCCCCGGTGGCCATCCGCGGCAGGTACTTCCGCTGCTGCTCGGGGGTGCCGTGCTGCTTGAGCATGTGCGCCACGATGAAGTGGGTGTTGATGACACCGGAGACGGACATCCAGCCGCGGGCGATCTGCTCCACCACCAGGGCGTAGGTCAGCAGCGACTCGCCGAGCCCGCCGAACTCCTCGGGGATGGTGAGCCCGAACAGGCCCATCTCCTTCATGCCCTCGACGATGTCGGCCGGGTAGGTGTCGCCGTGCTCCAGCGCCTGGGCGTGCGGGATGATCTCCTTGTCCACGAAGGTGCGGACCGTCGACAGGATCTCCTCCTGGATGTCGGTCAGTCCTGCGGTCCGGGCCAGGCGCGCCATCGCGGTTCCCTTCGTAGCTCACGGGTTACCGGCGAGTATGGACCGGTTAACGCACGTTCGCGGCACGAGAGTGCTCATCGCCACCCGCTGAACCGAAACAGCGGGTTAGCCTGGGCGTCCGCAGGACCGGCAGGGGGACCACATGTCGCAGCCGCACTACCAGCAGCAGCCGGGCTACTACCCGCCGCCGCCCAGGCAGACCAACGGGATGGCGATCGCGGCGCTGATCACGGCGTTCCTGTTCTCCCCGGCGGGCATCGTGCTGGGCGTGGTGGCGCGCAAGCAGATCCGGCGGACCGGTGAGGAGGGCTGGGGCATGGCCACGGCCGGCCTGATCATCGGCGTCGTGCTCACCGTGCTGTGGGTGCTGGCGCTCGTGGTGTGGGTCGTGCTGGTGGTGTGGCTGGTCCGGGAGGCCGGGAACCTGCCGGTGCCCACGCGCTGATCCCGGTCAGGAGGCGCGCTGCTCCAGCGCGCCACCGCAGTGCCGGCAGACGTCGGCGAACACGTGCACGTCCTCGGAGCAGCCCGGGCAGCGCCGGAAGCTGCGCTCCAACAGGTCGTCACGGCGGCGCTGGAACAACCACCGGCGGGGGTTTCGGTGTCTGGACCCGCCCACCACCATGCACACGCCCCACCCCTTGATCGCCAATCAGGGGCGCTTCCTGTGGGCATGCTCACCACCGTGACCAGCAGCGGGTGCACGTTTCGTCACTCTTCGAACGTGCGGAGCCAGGCGTCGAGGTGCGGGCACGCCGCCCGGAGGCGCGCGAGCCCCAGGTCTTGGATCGCGAGCGGCCCGTCGACCGTTTTCACGTAGCCCGGGCAGTAGTCGAGCAACCGCTTCGACGGCGCGGTGGCGGGCCCGTCGTTGACCAACTCCGGGCCGCCGGCGGACACGTCGAGGCTCGTGTCGTTCAGCAGGAGCCTGATGTCCCGCTGGACCTGTCCCCAGCCGGTGATGCCGCCCTTGTGCGACGGTCCTGCCGCCGGCCGCTTGGTCTTCACCAGGGACAAGCTGGTGACCCAACCGAGCCCTTCGAGGTGGGGCCGGATGACGGAATCGGCCACGACTTCCTCGGTCTGCCCTTCCACGAGCAGGTGGACTCGCCGGATGGCACCGGTCACGTCTGCCCGCCCGGCCTGCCCCCGATCAGGTTCTTCTCCCACAGCTCGCCCAGCGAGTACTCCTCCAGCCACGCGCCGAGCCGCTCGCGATCCGGCCGGGTGAACGTCGACGCGCCGTCCACCCGCTCGACCACGATCAGGTCGTCCAGGTGGAACTGGTTCATCAAGGTGACCGACTGCGTGGCGATGAGCACCTGGCTGCGCACGGACGCCTGGCGCAACAGGCCGGCCAGCTGCACGACGGCGTAGGGGTGCAGTCCGAGTTCCGGCTCGTCCAGCACGACCAGCGAGGGCAGTCGGGGGTGCAGGAGCAGCGCCGCGAGGCAGATGTACCGGAGCGTGCCGTCGGACATCTGGTCGGCCGAGAACACGACGTCCGAGTCGTTCTGCCGCCACCGCAGCCGCAGCCGATCGTTCTTCTCGGGGCGCAGCACCAGATCCCGGAAGAACGGCGCGACTTGGCGGATGGCCCCGACGATGCGCCGGTAGGCCGCTTGGTCGGCCCTGTCGTCGCTGTCCGAGAGCGCGAGCAGGACGGCCGCGAGGTTGCCCGCGTCGTGGTGCAACGCCAGGTTGTCCGCGGTCGGCACGAGGTGCTTGACCGGCGCGTCCGAGCTGGTGTCGTGGAAGTGGTAGACGCGGCAGCCGCGCAGCATGTCGATCATGTCCGACGCCGCCTCGTTGACGCCGGTTTCCGCGGCCTCGTGCAGCCGCGTCTGCCGGTTCCCCCGGCCGACCTCGACCGGGACCGCCCAGCCGACGGCTTCGTGGGCGAAGATGAACTCGTCGCTTCCGGCGGGCTCCAGCACGGCCTCGTACTGCCCCGCGGACGCGTTGAGCTTGACCCGCAGGCGCGCGGCAGCGGCGTTGAGCAGCGCCGAGGCACCGCCGTTCTTGCCGACGAAGTAGGGCAGGTCCGAGTCGACCAGGCGGCCGAGCAGCTCGAAGACCCGTACGAAGTTGCTCTTGCCCGCGCCATTCGCGCCGATCATGACGTTCAGCCGGCCGAGGTCCACCCGCGCCGAGCGGATCGAGGTGTAGCCCTCGATCTCGATCGACTTCAGCTCCCCGTCGGCCACGCGATCACTCTACGACCACGGACCGGCGGGGAGCCCCCGGAAGTCAGTCCTCCGGCGGCGACCACACGTTCGTGCGCGACATGCCCGCCGCACGGCCCTTGGACGAGATGACCAGCGCCATCTTGCGCGACGCCTCGTCGATCATCTCGTCGCCGAGCATCACCGCGCCCTTCTTGCCGCCCTTCTCGGACGTGAAGTAGTCGTACGCGTCGAGGATGTTCTCGGCGTGGTCGTAGTCCTCCTGCTTGGGGCTGAACACCTCGTTCGCCGCGTCGATCTGGCCGGGGTGCAGCACCCACTTGCCGTCGAACCCCAGGGCGGCCGAGCGGCCGGCCACGCGCTTGAACCCCTCGACGTCGCGGATCTGCAGGTACGGCCCGTCGATGGCCTGCTTGTCGTGCGCACGCGCCGCCATCAGGATCTGCATCAGGATGTAGTGGTACGCGTCGCCCACGTCGTAGCCGGGCGGCTGCTCGCCGACGACCAGCGACTTCATGTTGATCGACGCCATGAAGTCGGCCGGGCCGAAGATGATCGTCTCCACCCGCGGCGAGGCGGTGGCGATCGCGTTGACGTTGATCAGGCCGAGGGCGTTCTCGATCTGCGCCTCGATGCCGATCCGGCCGACCTCGTAGCCCATGGTCTTCTCGATCTGGGTGAGCAGCAGGTCCAGCGCGTGCACCTGCTCCGCGGTCTGCACCTTGGGCAGCATGATGCAGTCCAGGTTCGCGCCCGCGCCCTCGACGACCTCGGTCACGTCGCGGTAGGTCCACTCGGTGGTCCAGTCGTTCACCCGCACCACCCGCGCGCGGGAACCCCAGCCGCCCTCGTTCAACGACGCCACGATGGTCTTGCGCGCGTCCGGCTTGGCCAGCGGCGCGCACGCGTCCTCCAGGTCGAGGAACACCTGGTCCGCGGGCAGCGTGCGGGCCTTGTCGATCATCTTCTGGCTCGACCCGGGCACGGCCAGACACGAGCGACGGGGACGCTGCTGGTCGACCACTGTGGGTACCTCCTCGTACCGACCGGTAACTCCTGTCGTTGCGAAGGGTGGCACGCACCCGTGCCGCCCGCTATTTCGTGAGTCCGGATTCACAGGCCCGTGGCAGGCTGAACCGGTGGAGATCGAGCAGGTGCTGGACAACGCGCTGCGCAAGGCCGCCGCGATCTGGGTGACGCCGACCGGCCACGGACCGCGGCTGGTGTGGGCGCTGTGGCGCGACGGCGCGGTGCTGGTGGCCGTCGGCGGCGCGGAACAGCAGGTGCCGGGCCTGGCCGACGGCGTCGCCTGCACGGTCACCGTCCGCTCGCCCACCACCCACTCGCACCTGGTCGACGCACCCGCGACCGCCCGGCTGACCGCCCTGGACGACGAGTCCGCGGCGGCGTTGCGGGCGGCCCGGCTGAACGGCCGGGCGCGGTGGGACTCGGTCTACCGCCTGGAGTTCGCGTGATCACCGTCCCCGACGACTTCGGCTCCATCCTCGGCGAGGAGTCACTGGCGTGGCGGGCCACCCTGCCGTCGCTGGCCACGAAGTTCTGCGCCCGCTGGCGGTTGACCCCCGACGGCGACCTGCTCACCGGCAACGTCGCCGTCGTCCTGCCGGTGCGCCGCGCCGACGGCCACCCGGCCGTGCTCAAGCTCACCTGGCTGGACGAGGAGACCCGGCAGGAGCCGGTGGCGCTGCGGGCGTGGCGCGGCCGGGGCGTGGTGGACCTGCTCGACCACGACGACGAGCACGGCGCGCTGCTGCTGGAACGCCTCGACCACACCACGTCGTTGGACGACGCGCCGATCGAGGAGGCGGTGGCCGTCACCGGCGGGCTGCTGCGCGGGCTGCGCGTGCCGGCCGGGCCGGAGTTCCACCGCCACGAGTTCCCCGACCTGGTCGCGGAGAACGCCGGCCTGGGCGACCCGCTGCCGGCCGCGCTGGTCGAGCAGGCGCGCGAACTGGGCGTCGCCCTGGCCGGGAGCGCCGGGGACACCCTGGTCAACCAGGACCTGCACTACGGGAACGTGCTGCGCGGCGACCGCGAGCGGTGGCTGATGATCGACCCGAAGCCGCTGGCCGGCGACCGCGAGTTCGGCGTGATCCCGTTGCTGTGGAACAGGTTCGGCGAACTGGACGGGGACCGCGGCCTGCGCGACCGGTTCGCCGCGCTGTGCGACATCGGCGAGCTGGACGCCGAACGGGCCCGCGCCTGGACGTTCTGCCGCGCGGTCGACACCTGGCTGTGGTGCCTGGACGGGGAGCGGGACGAGATGGCCGGCGCCGTCGAGGCGATCACCCACGCGTTCCGGCCGTGACACCCTCTCCGGCCGTCACGTCAACGCGATCACCACGTGTCGCCAGACCGGCGTGTGCAGCAGGTCCTCGCCGGCCCACGCCACGCCGAGCGGCGCCGTCAGCACCAGCACACCGACCTCGTCCCGTGATGTGCTCATCACCTCGACCCCGTCCGGTCCCCAGGACAACAGGCGCGCCTCACCGGGCGCGGTCAGCCGGACCGCCGGCTCGGACGGCCGCGGGTCGACCACGGTGACCGTGCTGTTCCCGGCCCGGACGGCGAGTCGCCGACCACCGGGTTCCCACGCGATCTCGGGGTCGTCGTCCCCGTACGCCCAGTCCGCCGCGGCGGCCACGGTGTGGCGACCGAGCCGTTCCCCCGTCTCGGTCGACCACGTCCAGACGCGGTCCCCGTTCGAGGTGGACTCCACCGCCGCGACGACCTTCCCGCCAGGCGACAGGGACAGGAAGTGGAACCGGCCCTCCTGTGCGCCCTCGGAAGGGGCGAAGGTGGTGGCCGGCGCGCCGTCGAACCGCCGTTGCCTGAGCACGCCGTCCTCCGCGTAGAGGACGCCGGCGTCGTCGGTCCACACGGCCGCGTCCACCCGGGCGAGGTCGCTCAGCGGTCCGTCCGCCGCGGCTCCCGGCGTCCGGATCAGCCCGTCGCCGGCGAACTCGTACACCGTCACCCCGAGAGGCCCGTCGTAGAGGAGGAGTCGGTCACCGGTGGTCGAGAGCGCGACCCGCGGCGACAGCGCGACCCGGGCCTCCACCGCGCCTTCCACCGAGTGGTGCCGCCCCGTCCCGACCTCCCACAGGTGCAGGGTGCCGTAGGAGTCGACGGCGGCCAGCCACTCGCCGTCACCGGACCACGTGAGCCTGCCCAGCACCTCGCCCGGGCCACCTTCGAGCGAGGCCGTGCGGCGCAACCCGTCGACGGACCAGACCTCCAGGCCGTCCTGCCACCACCCGACGGCGAACCGGTCGCCGCGGGGCGACCAGGCCAGGTCGATCGGGTTCGACGAACCCCGCGCGGTGGCGGTGATCTCCCCGCGCCCCACGTCCCACAGGGCCATCGCGCCGCCGAACGTCGTGGCGAGCACGTGCCGACCGTCGGGCGACGGGTGGTGATCGGTGTCCTCCCACTGCCGACCGACCAGCACGAGCGCCGTCACCTGGGTGGCGAACATGATCGCGACAGCGGCGAACGCCACGTCCCGCCACCGCCGGACGCGGGGTGAGCGCAGCGGCGACCGCTCGGCCACCACCGCCCGGCGGGCCCGTTCGACGCGGGCGGTCAGGGCGTGCAGGTCGCGGGCGGAGTCGACGGGGCGGAGCTGGGCGGTCTGGAGGGTGAGCAGGGGCCGCAGGTCCGGCGGCAGGTCGGCCGCGGCGGGTAATCGGGCGCCGTCGATCAGCACCGGCACCACGGTGCAGTCACCCCCGAGGCCGCGCACGACCTCCATCCGCACGAAGTCGCCGGGGTCGTGCAGGCGCGGCGCGCCGGACGCGTCGACGTGGTGCGCCCACCCCGGCCCCATGACGACCAGCACCACGTCGCACGCCGAGATCGCCCGCTCGATGCTGTGGGCGAAGTCCTCGCCGACGTGGATCGTGTCGATGTCGCGGAACACGTTCTGCGGCGTGTACTCGCGGGCCAGGTGCTCGTAGACCCGGTCCACCGCGTACGAGGATTCCGCGCGCCGGTAGCTGATGAACGTCCTCGGGAGACGTCGGAAGAGGGACTTCCGGGTGAACAGGGTGACGGCCAGGACACCGGCCAGACCGACGGCGGTGCCCGCGACCGCCGTCCACGGCACCCGCGAGTTCTGCACCTCGCGCAAGCCCATCGCCACGCCGAGCAGCACCGGGGCGGCGAACTGGAGCACCAGGAACACGAACCGGCCGGTCCGGCCCTGCCGCCACCCGAGGTGGAACGCCCACACCAGCACGGTCAGCGACACCAGGGCGAACCACGCGCCGACGACCTCGTCCAGCGCCGTGCCGACCGCCCACAGCGCCACCAGCGCGACCAGCGCCACCGCGCCCGCGAGCAGAGCCGCCGGCACCCGCGTTCTCCCGTGCACGTCGACAGTATGCACAGGCCAACACCCCCACATCTGTCCACAGTGGAACGCAGCGGAGCGGCACCCGGCGGACTAACCTGATCACGTGGTCGCCATGAACCGGGTCTTCGCCGCTCAGCTCGCCGGTCTGCCCGTGTTCGGGCCGGACGGCGAGTCCATCGGCAAGGTCCGCGACCTCGTCATCGGCCTGCGGGTGGACCGCCAGCCGCCCCGGGTGCTCGGGCTGGTGCTGGAACTGGCGACCCGGCGGCGCATCTTCGTGCCGATGCTGCGGGTCACCTCGATCGAGCCGAACGCGGTGACGCTCGCCACCGGGTCGGTCAACCTGCGCCAGTTCCACCAGCGCACGAACGAGGTGCTGGTCGTCGGCGAACTCCTCGACGCGCGCGTGACGCTCGACTCCGGCGCGACCGCGGTGCTGGTCGACGCCGCGATGGAACCCAGCCGCACCCGCGACTGGCGGATGACGCGGGTCGCGGTCCGGGAGCGCACCGGGCGGCTGGCCCGCCGCGGACCGGTGCAGGTGCTGCGCTGGGAGGACCTGACCGGGCTGTCGGTGACCGAGCTGGCCGGCCAGCCGCAGGGCGCGCAGCACCTGGTGGCGATCTTCGAGACGATGCGCGCGGCCGACGTGGCGCTGGCGCTGCACAGCCTGCCGTTCAAGCGGCGCTACGAGGTGGCCGAGGCGCTGGACGACGAACGGCTCGCCGACGTGATCGAGGAGATGGCCGAAGAGGACCAGAAGGACCTGATCGCGCACCTCGACGACGAGCGCGCCGCGGACATCCTGGAGGCGATGGACCCCGACGACGCCGCGGACCTGCTGTCGGAGCTGCCCGAGCTGGAGAAGGACCGGCTGCTGGAGCTGATGGAGCCCGAGGAGTCCGCGCCGGTGAAGCGGCTGCTGGAGTACAGCTTCGACACCGCGGGCGGGTTGATGACGCCGGAACCGGTGGTGCTCGCGCCGGACGCGACGGTGGCCGAGGCGCTGGCGCACGTGCGCAACCCCGACCTCACGCCCGCGTTGGCCAGCATGGTGTTCGTGTGCCGCCCGCCCACGGCCACGCCGACCGGCCGCTACCTGGGCTGCGTGCACATCCAGCGGCTGCTGCGCGAACCGCCGTCCGACCTGGTCGCGGGGGTGCTGGACACCGACCTGGCGACGATGTCGCCGACCGCGTCGCTCGGCGACGTGACCCGCTACTTCGCCGCCTACAACCTGGTGTGCGGGCCGGTGGTGGACGAGAGCGACCACCTGCTCGGCGCGGTCACCGTGGACGACGTGCTCGACCACCTGCTGCCCGACAACTGGCGCGAAACGGGGCTGTCCCATGCCTGAGCTGCTGCCACGTCGACGGCTCGACCAGCCGCGCACCGAGGGGAGGTTCCGGCTGTCGCTGGACCCGGAGGCGTTCGGCCGGTTCTCCGAGCGGCTCGCCCGGTTCCTGGGCACCGGCAAGTTCCTGTTCTGGCAGACGCTGATGGTGATCGTGTGGATCACGGTGAACCTGGTCGCGGTGTCGCTGCGCTGGGACCCGTACCCGTTCATCCTGCTCAACCTGGCGTTCTCCACGCAGGCCGCGTACGCCGCGCCACTGATCCTGCTCGCGCAGAACCGGCAGGACGACCGCGACCGAGTGTCGCTGGAGGAGGACCGGGCGCGGGCCGCGCAGACCAAGGCCGACACCGAGTACCTGGCCCGCGAGCTGGCGGCGCTGCGGCTCGCCGTCGGCGAGGTGGTGACCCGCGACTACCTGCGCAGCGAGCTGGAACGCGTGTTCCGCGACCGCAAGCGCACCGTCAAGGACGACGTGTCGTCGCCGTAGCCCTTCCAGGGGCCGCGACGTCTCAGGGTTCCTCGGCGCTCAACTGGTCGCAGGTGCGGCCGAACGCCTCCAGCCCGGCGTGGTCGAACGCCTCGGCGAAGTGCCGCGCCACGCCGGTGAGGTGCGTGGCCGACGCCACGTGCAGCCGTTCCAGGCCTTGGGACGTGAGCACCGCCACCACGCCGCGGCCGTCGCCGTCGGCGCGTTCGCGCAGCACGAGGCCCGCGCGTTCCAGGCGGTCGACGAGTCTTGTGACGCCGGAACGCGACAGCAGCACCGCGTCGGCCAGCTCCGTCATCCGCAGTCGGTGCTGCGACGCCTCGGCCAGCTGCACCAGGACGTCGTAGGCCGCGAGCGACAGGCGTTGCTCGGCGATCAGCTCGGCTTCCAGGACCCGAGTGAGCCTCGCGTGCGCCCGGAGGAAGGATCGCCACACCCCCAACTCGGTACGGGTGGGCAACCGGGCAGATCCGGTTTCCGGCACGGATACCAATGTTACGGAAAGCACGCAACCGGCTGCGCGCTGCCCCCGGAACCGTGGTGACCGACCGGTAGCTTGGAGGTGCACGGACCGCCGTAGCATGGCGGTCCCACCACCTCTTGGCGAAGGCGTTCCCGTGACTCTTCCTACCGTTGACGACGTGCAGAAGGCGTTGGCCGGTGTGCAGGACCCGGAGATCCGGCGTCCGATCACCGACCTGGGCATGGTCAAGGGCGTCGTGGTCGGTGACGACGGGGTCGTGGACGTGGCGGTGTACCTCACCGTGGCCGGCTGCCCGATGCGCGACCGGATCACCGCCGACGTGACGGCCGCCGTCTCCGCGCTCGACGACGTGACCGGTGTCCGCGTCGAGCTGGACGTGATGAGCGACGCCCAGCGCACCGAGCTCCGCAAGTCGCTGCGCGGCGGCGTCGAGGAGCCGGTGATCCCGTTCGCGCAGCCGGGGTCGTTGACCCGGGTCTACTGCGTGGCGTCGGGCAAGGGCGGCGTGGGCAAGTCGTCGGTGACGGTGAACCTGGCCGTCGCGATGGCCGCGCGCGGGCTGTCGGTCGGCGTGGTGGACGCCGACATCTACGGCCACTCCATCCCGCGGATGCTGGGCACCGAGGCCAGGCCGACCCAGGTCGAGAAGATGATCATGCCGCCGCAGTCGCACGGCGTGAAGCTCATCTCGATCGGCATGTTCACGTCGGGCAACACCCCGGTCGTGTGGCGCGGCCCGATGCTGCACCGGGCGTTGCAGCAGTTCCTGGCCGACGTGTTCTGGGGCGACCTGGACGTGCTGCTGCTCGACCTGCCGCCGGGCACCGGCGACATCGCCATCTCGGTGGCGCAGCTGGTGCCGAACGCCGAGATCCTGGTCGTCACGACGCCGCAGCAGGCGGCGGCCGAGGTGGCCGAGCGGGCGGGTTCGATCGCGTTGCAGACCAGGCAGCGGATCGCCGGCGTGATCGAGAACATGTCGTGGCTGGAGCTGCCGGACGGCACCCGGATGGACGTGTTCGGCTCGGGCGGCGGACAGGTCGTGGCCGACTCGCTGACCCAGGCCGTGGGCGCCGACGTGCCGCTGCTGGGCCAGGTGCCGCTCGACCAGCGCCTGCGCGAGCAGGGCGACTCGGGCACGCCGATCGTGCTGGCGCACCCCGAGTCGGTCGCCGGCCAGGTGCTGAAGGACGTGGCGGGCAAGCTGTCCACCCGGTCGCGCGGACTGGCCGGCCGGCTGCTGAACGTCTCCCCCGCCGGGCGCTGACCACGCCGTCGACGCCTCACCCGCCGCGAAGCGTGATGTGCTCGTCGGTGTGGTCCGGCGCGATGGCGTTGCCGTGGATCGCCAAGCCGTTGGGCGACGGCGCGTTCTGTTCGACGACGAACTCGACCGTGTTCTCGCCGTGTCGCAGGCGGGCCCTTCCGCTCGACCTGGCGTCGCCGACGTTCACCTCGACGGGCCACCGACCGTCAGGTGGCGTCCGGGTCGTACGGCGGGCGCTCGCCGCGCTCCAGCGGGCGGTCGCGGGCGGCGGTGTCGCGGGCCGGCGGCACGGCGGGGTGGCCGTTCGGCTTCTCCGCCGGGTCGTCGTCCCACAGGTGCTTGGTGATCGCGCGCTTCGGGTCGAAGTTGCGCAGTTCCCGCAGGTCCTCCAGCGGCTTGCGCAGCTGCTCGAACTCGGGCCCCATCTCCTGCTTCAACTGCTCCCGCGCGCCGGTCGCGTAGTCGCGGACCCGGCGGACCGTCTTGCCGACCCAGGAGGCCGCCTCGGGCAGTCGTTCCGGACCCAGGATGAACAGGCCCGCCACGACGATGACGAGGATCTCAAGCCACCCGATGCTGTCGAACACCCTCGTGCCCCACCTTCCGTGCCGCACCTTCCGGGCAGCAGCCCTGACCGCCAGCGTAGCCGTCAGTCGGACCTCAGAGTCACCTGCACGGTCAGCTCACGGCCCTGCCTGGCCAGCACGACCGGTACCGTCTCGCCGATTTCACGGTCCCTTACCGCGACGGTCAGCTCCGCGGCGTTGCGCACCATCCGCTCGCCGACCCGGGTGATCACGTCGCCCTCCTCGATGCCGGCCGCGTCGGCCGCACCGCCCTCGGGGACGTTCTGCACCTGCGCGCCCTCGGCCGTCTCCGCCGACGCGGACCGCACGTTGATGTTCATGTCGGCGTGCTTGACCACGCCGTCGCGGATCAACGCCTCCGAGACCTTGCGCGCGTAGTTGCCGGAGATCGCGAACCCGAGGCCGACCGAGCCGCCGGTCTCGGTGCGGATCGACGAGTTGATGCCGACCAGCGCCCCGGACGAGTCGACCAGCGCGCCACCGGAGTTGCCCGGGTTGATGGCCGCGTCGGTCTGGATCGCGTCGTAGGTGATCTGCGGCCCGCCGTTCTCGCCCGCCGCCGTCACGGGGCGGTGCAGCGCGCTGACGATGCCCTCGGTCACGGTGTTCGACAGCGACAGCGGCGAGCCGATGGCCAGCACCGTGTCGCCGACCGCCAGGTCGTCGGAGTTGCCGAACTGCAGCACGGTCGGGTTGTCCACCGCGACCTTGATCACCGCGAGGTCGGTCTTGGAGTCGCGGCCGACGATCTGCGCCACGGCCCGCTTGCCGTCGGTGAAGACGACGGTCAGCTTCGCCGACGTGTCCTGCACCGCCGGCGCGACCACGTGGTCGTTGGTGAGCACGTACCCGGCGCCGTCGATGACCACGCCCGAGCCGACGCCCGCCACGTTCGCGCCCTTGAACTCGATCGACACCACGCTGGGCGTGACCCGCTTGGCGATGTCGGCGACCGACCCCACGGGGCGTTCCTTGCCGGGCTTGACCTCGGCCAGCGTGACGCCACCGTCGGTCAGCGGGTTGCCGACGCGGCCCAGCAGCCAGCCGACCGCGCCGCCCGCCGCGCCGACCAGCAGCGCGACCACCACCAGCAGCACCAGGCCCAGCGGCTTGACCCGCCGCCCGAACAGCAGCTCGGGCACGCTGAGCTGCGGACCGGGCGTCGGTTCCGGCTCGGGGTCGGCGTCGGGTTGCTCGGTGACGGCGGGCGGGCCGATGACGGCCGACGCGCCCGGGTCGCGCCACGAGTCGCCCGCCGGTTTGCCCTCCCAGAAGACGGGCTCCACCTCCGGCTCGCCGTTGACGTCGACCGGCGGGCGTTGCAGGAGGGTGTCGGCGTCGCCCCGGGGGCGGCCGAACGCGGTGGACAGCGCTTCGGGTGGCGGCGGTGCGAAGTGCACGGCGGTGGCGCCGTTGAGGCTCGGTCGGTCGGCGGAGAACGCGCCCGCCACGCCCTGCGGCCTGCCGAACACGGCCTGCTGGCCGGAGTCGACGGGCGGGCGGTTCAGCGGGCGGGGTGCGAGCCTGCGGTGCGCCCCGTCGTCCACGCCCGACTTGGGGGTCGTCCCGTTGCCCTGATCTGGCTCGCTCATCGCTCCCCGCACGTCGTCACACCATGGTTGTCGCGGGGCAATCGTGCCCTGTGACCGGTGAAGTTGCCGTCAGCGGGCTGGTCAGCGACCCAGCAGGCCGGTGTTCGCCGCGGGTCGCAGCACGCCTACCGGCTCCCGTTCGGCGTCGGCGGACGACGGCGCGACGACGGGCGCGGGGTGCGGGGTGTTGCCCTGCGCGGGCGGCGGCGAGGTGTCCTCGCTGCTCGGTGCGACGAGGACCAGTGCGCCGAGCATGAGGCCGGAGACGACCACGCCGGCGCCTTGACGGGCGCGCCTGCCCCCGAACAGACCGGCACCGAAGCGGCTACCGCCGCCGGTTCCGAAAGGGCGGCCGGCCCCCAGCACGGGGCCGTTGCCGAACGCGACCCGGTCGGGCCGCTGCACCGTGACGAGTTGGCCGTCCTCGGTGACCGCGAGGCCGTCCGGCGCGCTGGGCAGCTCGACCTCCTGTGGGATCGCGCCGAGCCTGGCCAGCAGGCTCGCGGGCGCGCAGGGTGCGTCGGCGGCGCGGACCGCGGACCGCGCCTGCTGCTGCGAGTACGCCTCCGCGGCGCAGAACGGGCAGCGCGCCAGGTGCGCGGACGCCCGGCTGTGCGCCGAGGCGGTCAGCTCGCCGTCGACGAAGGCGACGACCGCGTCGGGCAGCAGGTGCTGCTCGGGCAGTTGCCAACCTCGCAGATCGGTCATGCAGAGTCCTCCCGAACCAGACCCCGACGGCGTTCCAGTGCGACCCTCAGGGCCTGGCGGCCCCGGTGGATCCTGCTCCTCACGGTACCCAGTTTGACGCCGAGTGTGGCGCCGATCTCCTCGTAGGAGAGTCCTTCCACGTCACACAGCACCACGGCGGCGCGGAACTCGGGCGGCAGCTCGTCCAGCGCGGCCTGCAGCTCCGGGTCCAGGTGCGTGTCGTCGTAGACCTCCTCGGGCGTCGGGTCGTCGCCCGGGATGCGGTCGGTCTCGTCGGGCAGCGCCTCCATGCGCACGCGCGAGCGGCGGCGGGCCATGTCGAGGAAGAGGTTCGTGGTGATGCGGTGCAGCCAGCCCTCGAAGGTGCCGGGCTTGTACGACGCGAGCGACCGGAACACCCGGATGAACGTCTCCTGGGTCAGGTCCTCGGCGTCGTGCTGGTTGCCGGTGAGGCGGTAGGCCAGCCGGTACACCCGGTCGGCGTGTTCGCGCACGACTTCGTCCCACGTGGGCGGGATCCACTCCACGTCCTCGACGGGGACGGGTGCCGTCAGTGCGGCGGTCGGCTGCTTTGGCATCGGGCGGTTAAGCACCTCCACTGGGCTGGCTGCCCTGCTGCACGGGTCAACGCTCGGCTCCCCCGACGTGTTCCCGTTCGTCCTGCTCGTCATGCGTTGGGACCAGCGTGACGTGTTCCCTTATAACCATCGTGAGAGGCGGCTGAGAGCACGCTGAGAATCCGGGTCGTCGCCGAGATTCACCCGAACCGCCGCCGGCGGCGTTAGCCTTCGTGCTGTGGATGCGCCGACGCGCGAGTACGTGGAGCGCTACCTGCCCGAGGACGCCGTGGTCACGGCCGCCAGGGCTCGTGGCGCCGAGTTGGGGTGCGTGCCGATCGGGTCCGGCGGCGGGGCGGCGTTGCGGTTCCTCGCCGCGGCGTTGCAGGCCAAGGCCGTGGTGGAGATCGGCACCGGTGCCGGGGTCGGTGCGTTGTACCTGCTCAGCGGCATGCCCGCGGCCGGTGTGCTGACCTCGATCGACGTGGCGCCGGAGCACCAGCGGGCCGCGCGGGTGGCGTTCGCCGAGGCGGGGATCGCGGTGTCCCGGACCAGGTTGATCATGGGCCGGGCGCTGGAGGTGCTGCCGCGGTTGACCGACGGCGCGTACGACCTGGTGTTCGTGGACGCGGCGAAGTCGGAGTACCCGAAGTACCTGGAGGAGGCCGTGCGGCTGCTGCGGCCGGGCGGGGTGGTCGCGTTCGACAACGTGCTCTGGCACGGGCGGGTCGTCGACCCGTCGCACCGCGACCCGGACACCACCGCGATGCGGGACGTGGCGCGGGTGGTGCGCGAGGACGACCGCCTGGTGCCGGTGATCCTGCCGCTGGGTGACGGGCTGCTGGTGGCGGCAAAGGTGGGCTGAGCCCGCCCGCGTTCGGCTGAACTCGCCCACGTTCGACTGAGCCCGCTCGCGCTTCCCCGCGTTCGCCCGCGTTCGGCCGTGGTCAGCCCGCGTTCGACTGAGCCCGCTCGCGTTCCCCCGCGTTCCCTGCGTTCCCTGCGTTCCCCCGCGGTCAGCCGTGGTCGGCTGAGCTCCGCCTGCGGTCGCCTGAACTCGCCTGCGGTCGGCGACGCCTGGCCCGCGGACGCCCGACACGCCCGACCACCGCCGCGGTTCTGCGCGGTTCTCGGTCGTGCTTCGCAGGGGTACCCGCCAGAGGGACCCCTGCTTTTATCTTGCCGGCCGGGTCCGACGATCTCAGGTGGTCGGCGGCTCGCTGTGGACAACCGGCGACCTGTGGACAACCGGCGGGGCGGCGGGCCCGAAACGGTGCCGGTAGGCGCTCGGGGTCAGGCCGGTGCGGCGGCGGAAGTGGGCCCTCAGGTTCGACGCCGAGCCGAGGCCGCTGCGGCGCGCCACCACGTCCAGGCGCGACTCGCCACGCTCGATGAGGCTCCGCGCGAGGTCCACTCGTTCGGCGGTCAACCAGGCGAGGGGTGTGGTGCCCAGTTCCGCCTGGAACCGGCGGTGCAGGGTGGCCTGGCTGACGGCCGCGCGACCGGCCATCGCGGCGACCGTCAGCGGCTGGTCCAACCGGGCTCGTGCCCAGGTCAGGACGTCGGCCAGCGAGTCGTCCGGCACCGCGGGCACGGGACGGGCGACGAACTGGCGTTGACCGCCGTCGCGGTGGCCCGCGAACACCAGCCGCCGGGACACCGCGTTGACCACCTCCGTCCCGTGGTCCTGCCGGATCAGGTGCAGGCCCAGGTCCAGCGCCGCCGCGCTCCCGGCCGCCGTGTAGATCCGGTCGTCCTGCGTGTACAGCACCTCCGGGACCAGCTTGACCTGCGGGAACATCTCCCGGAACAGGTCGGCCCACTGCCAGTGCGTGGTGGCGCGCCGTCCGTCCAGCAGCCCGGCGTGCGCCAGGGTGAACGCGCCGGTGCAGAAGCTGACCAGCCGGGCGCCCCGGTCGTGGGCCCGGCGGACGGCGTCGAGCAGCGGTCGCGGCGGGCAAATCCAGCTGTCCGGGCGGTTGGACACGATCACGGTGTCCGCGCCGTCGACCTCCCCCAACGAGGGGACACCCGTGAGGGTGAAGAAGCCGTGATTCATCCGCACCGGCCCGAGCGCGCTCAACGTGAACGAGTACCACGGCCGATCACCGAGCTCGGGCCGGCGCAGGCCGAACAACTCGGTCCCGACCCCCATCTCGAACGGGTTCGAACCGGAGTCGACGATCATCACGACGCGGTGCGAGGATCCTGGCGGCATGTGCGATTCCTAGCACTCACCTCCGCGCCGCACCGGCGCGCAGCATCGCAGCCATGGATCCGATCAACCTGTCGACGGCGCTGGCGGGCTTCGACGCGCTGTGGAGCCCGCGCGTCGTGACCACGGTCAACGACTACGACGTCCGCGTCGCCAAGGTCCGCGGCGAGCACCTCTGGCACGCCCACGACGACACCGACGAGTTCTTCCTCGTCCTCGACGGCGAGCTCGACATCGCCCTGGACGACCGCACGGTCCACCTCGGCCAGGGAGATGTGTTCGTGGTCCCGAAGGGCGCCCGGCACAAGCCGTCGTCGTCGGCGGGCGCACGCATCCTGATGCTGGAGCCCAGCGGCACGTCGAACGTCGGGGACCGCCACGAGGAGGTCCCCGACCACGTCGACGCCACCACCGGCCACCCGCTCGGTGACCTGGTCAGTGGGCCGTGACGCCCTTCCCGAGCACCGTCACGCCACCGGAGGACACGGTGTAGCGCTGCCGGTCCGTCGCCGGGTCCACGCCGATCAGCGCGCCGTCGGGCACCACCACGTTCTTGTCCAGGATCGCCCGCCGCACCACCGCGCCGCGCCCGATCCGCACGCCCGGCAGCAGCACGCTGCCCTGCACCACCGACCCGGTCTCCACGACCACGTCCGAGCTGATCACCGATCCGTGGATGGTGCCGGAGATGATCGAACCCGGCCCCACCATGGAGTCCTCCGCGCTGCCGCCCGCGATGAACTTCGCCGGCGGCAGCGGCGGGGTGGCGGTCCGGATCGGCCACGCCTGGTTGTAGAGGTTGAACACCGGCCGCACCGACACCAGGTCCATGTGCGCCTCGTAGTAGGCGTCGATGGTCCCCACGTCGCGCCAGTAGCCGCGGTCGCGGTCGGTCTCCCCCGGCACCTCGTTGTCGGCGAAGTCGTAGACGTGCGCCCGTCCCTGGTCGACCAGCATGGGGATGATGTCGCCGCCCATGTCGTGGTCGGAGTCGGGGTTGGCCGCGTCCGCCCGCAACGCCTCGATCAGCGCCTCGGTGGTGAACACGTAGTTGCCCATCGACGCGAACGTGACCTCGGGGTCGCCCGGCACGTGCGGCGGGTCCGCGGGCTTCTCCAGGAAGCGGGTGATCAGCCCGGTCTCGTCGGAGTCGATGCAGCCGAACGCCTTGGCCTCCGCGCGCGGCACCCGGATGCCCGCGACGGTGACGCCCGCGCCGGTCTCGGCGTGCTGCCGCACCATCTGACCGGGGTCCATCCGGTAGACGTGGTCCGCGCCGAAGATGATCACGTGCTCGGGCTTCTCGTCGTTGACGAGGTTCAGCGACTGGAAGATGGCGTCGGCGCTGCCGGTGTACCAGCGCGGGCCCAGCCGCTGCTGGGCGGGCACCGGCGTGACGTACTGGCCGAGCACATTGGACAGCCGCCACGTGGTGGAGATGTGCCGGTCCAGGGAATGGGATTTGTACTGGGTGAGCACGCAGAGCTTGACGAAACCCGCGTTCACCAGGTTGGACAGGACGAAGTCCACCAGCCGGTAGTTACCGCCGAAGGGCACCGCCGGCTTTGCCCGGTCGGCGGTCAACGGCCAGAGCCGTTTGCCTTCGCCACCGGCGAGGACAATTCCTAGAACGTGCGGTTGCCCTTTCACAGCAACGACCCTAACCGGGTGAGCACCGGCCCACCAACGGCGAAGTATGGCGAGCTCCTCCCGTTCACCCGGCCGCCCCCGCATCGGGGTTACGGTGAGCGTCGTGCGAATTGGACTGGTGACACGGGAGTACCCGCCGGAGGTCTACGGTGGCGCTGGGGTGCACGTCGGTTTCCTGGTGCCGAGGTTGCGCGAACTGGTCGACGTGGACGTGCACGCCTTCGGCGGGCCGCGCGCGGACGCCAGGGCGCACAACCCGGCGCACGGACTGGAGCAGGCGAACGCCGCGCTGGCCACGTTGTCGGTGGACCTGGAGATGGCCGCCGCGCTGGGCGGCGTCCAGCTCGCGCACTCGCACACCTGGTACGCCAACATGGCCGGTCACCTGGCCAAACTGCTGCACGGCATCCCGCACGTGGTGACCGCGCACTCGCTGGAGCCGCGGCGGCCGTGGAAGGCCGAGCAGCTCGGCGGCGGCTACCGGATCTCCTCCTGGGTGGAGCGCACCGCGTACGAGGCGGCGGACGCGGTGATCGCGGTCAGCGAGGGCATGCGGGCCGACGTGCTTGACTGCTACCCGGCGTTGGACCCGGCGCGGGTGCACGTGGTCCGCAACGGCATCGACACGGCGGCCTACCACCCGGTGACCGAGACCGACGCGCTGGTCCGGCACGGGATCGACCCGGCGCGGCCGATCGTGACGTTCGTCGGGCGGATCACCAGGCAGAAGGGCGTCGGGCACCTGGTCGCCGCGGCGCACCGGATCTCGCCGGACGCGCAGGTCGTGCTGTGCGCGGGCGCGCCGGACACGCCGGAGATCGCCGAGGAGACGCGGCTGGCGGTGGCGGAGCTGGCGGCGTCCCGGCCGGGCGTGTTCTGGATCCAGCAGATGCTCCAGCCGGCCGAGGTGCGGCAGATCCTGAGCCACTCGACGGTGTTCGTGTGCCCGTCGGTGTACGAACCGCTCGGCATCGTGAACCTGGAGGCGATGGCGTGCGGGACGGCCGTGGTGGCATCCGACGTCGGCGGCATCCCGGAGGTCGTCGACCACGGGCGGACGGGGCTGCTCGTGCACTACGACGAGAAGGACGTCGAGACCTACCGGGCGTCGCTGGCCGACGCGGTGAACGAGGTGCTCGGCGACCCGGAGCGGGCGGCGGCGTTCGGCGCGGCGGGGCGGCAGCGCGCGGTCGAGGAGTTCTCGTGGGCGACGGTGGCCGAGCAGACCGTGGCCGTGTACGAGGCGGCGCTGACCAGCGTTAAGTGATCAACCGACCCCGCGGTGTGACATCCGCCACTCGAACGTGATGCAACGGTCCGGCCTGCCGACCGCCTTTAACCAGTAGGAGCAACTACTGGGGGCGTCATGCGGTGGCTTGTGCTCCTGCTCGCGCTGGTGGCCGGTGGGTGCGCCACGCCCGCGTTCAGCGCCGAGCAGGTCAGGTTGACCATGGGGGGTGCGGCGGTGGTGGACGCACCCGGCCTGCAGGCGCGGGCCGAGGCGGAGTTGAGCTACACGCTGTCGTTCGGGTACGTGGCCCGGACCGGTCAGGAGGCGGTGAGCTGCTGGTTCGCCCGCACGGGTGAGGCGTTCGAGGTCGACACCCGGCTGTGGTGCGGCCCCGTGCAGGTGCCCGGCACGGCCGCCGCCACCGACTGGGTGCCGGTGCCGTTGAAGGAGGTCGAACGCAGCGAGTCCGGTATCCGGCTGGAGGTCGAGCCGCCGCAGGTGCCCGCGCAGGGCGCCCGGAGCACGCCGGTGGGGAAGCTGGTGCGCACCGACGGGCGGGAGACCGACGCCGAGCAGGGCGTCGGCGAGGCCGGGCCGGACTTCCTGGCCGTGCTGCCCGACGACGGCCAGGTGCTCGACGCGGCGTCCGCGATGGTGCGCGACGACCAGCTGGAAGTGCACGTCACGGGGTACGCGGCGCCGTCGGTGTGGAGAACGGCGGAGGGTGATCTGCGGGCCGAGCACGGGGTGGCGTTGCGGGTGCTCCGGGTCCGGGTGACGCGGCACGACGAGGTCGACTCGGCGTTCGGGCAGACGCCGTGGCGCGGGTGGTTGCAGCCGCCGGAGCTGTCGCTGGACGTGCCGGGGCGGCGGCACCGGCTGCCCGCCGACCGGCTGCCGGTCAACGGGTCGGCGCTGATCGTCTACACGGTGCCCGCCGCCGGCGGGGTGGAGGCGCTCGTGCTGGACACCGTGGGGGCGAAGTCGCTGCAACAGCGGGTCGAGGTGCCGTCGGGGCAGGTCATCGGCGAGGCGCCGAAGGTGCTGCGGCGCGGTCCCGGGCCCGAGACGACGTCGGTGTCGACGCCGGTGTCGCTGTCAGCGGGTGTGGCGCAGCCGGCCGGGTCGCTGGAGGTGGTGCGGGCGCGGTTGGGCCGGCAGCGGCCGGTGTCGACGGACGGGCAGTACGAGCTGGCCACCGCGGGACCGGGGATGGCGTTGGTGGAGCTGCGGCTGGTCGCGCACGACGTGCCGACCGTGCTGGGTGCCGGGCAGACCGCGCCGCTGCTGACCCTGACCCCGACGGGTGGGCAACCGGCCCGGCAGGTCGGCGCACGCTACGGCGGCGACACGTTCCCGGCGGCGGTCGTGTTCGAGGTGCCGGAGGACGTGCGGGCGGCGACCTTCTCGGTGGCCGCGGGCACGGTGACGGTGCCGCAGTCGGGTGAGGTCGCGGTGAGCGGCGGTCCCGGGGTGGAGGTGTCACTGGACTTCTGAACCAGGTGCGCCACGACGCCCCTGCCTGTACCGCAGCCGGACGCCGCCGCGATGGTCGACGGCCCCAAGGCTGACGTTGCCACTCAACCCCTGACCTCGGCCGACGAACACGACCGCCCCACTACCGCAATCGGCCACGGCCGCTGCCACTGCCGCGATGAGCAGCGCCCCGACGTCAACGCGCCCCAACTCCCAAGCCCGCCGGCCAAGCCGACCACACCGGCACCGCAGTCAGACGCGCCCGCAGTGAGCGGCGGCCCGGCGCCAACGCGGCCCCGGCTCCCACACCGTCCGGCGGCGGCAACCGCACCAGCACCGTGATCAGACATGGCCGCAGTCAGTGGCGGTCCCGGCGTGCTGCGGTCCCGGCGTGCTGCGGTGCCGGCGTGCTGCGGTCCCGGCGTCGACGTGCCGCCCGATCCTGCACCCCAGCCGCCGGTGACGACCCTGCCGCTACCGCAACTCGGCGGGCGCGGTCAGTGGCCGTCCGGGTGTCGAGGTACCGCTCGCCTGCTGAACCCGGTGGGCGAGGACGACGGCGACGGCCGCCGGCACCAGCCACGCGGTGACCAGGGCGGTCAGGCCCGGCCAGCCGTGCGACTGGTAGGCGGCGCTGCCCGCGGTGCCCCCGGTGCTGCTGCCGACGTAGAACGCGAACAGGTACACGCCCGACGCCTGGCCGCGGACGTGCTCCGGCGCGCGGGCGCCGACCCAGCCGCTGGCGACGGCGTGGACGGCGAAGAAGCCGCCGGTGAACAGGGTCAGCCCGACGGCGATCGTGACCACGTTGTCGGGCAGCGTGATCACGACGCCCACGGCGGTCAGCGCGAGGCCGGCGAGGGCGATGCGGGCGCGGCCGTGGCGGTCGGCGAGCCGGCCCGCGGCGGCGGACGTGCCACCGCCCGCCGCGTAGGCGAGGTAGACCAGGGTCGCGACGGCGGTGGGCAGGCCGAGGTCGGTGGTGAGGCGGAAGCCGATGACGTTGAAGACCGAGATGAACGCCGCCACCGCGAGGACCGCGATCGCGTACTGGCAGAGCAGCACGCGATCGGTGAGGGCGTCCTTGAACGCACTCGGGCGGCGTTCGGCGTGGTGGCCCCTCGGCAGCAGGGAGGCGGCGGTGATCGCGCAGACCGCGCCGAACCCGCCGGCCAGGGCCAGGGCGGTGCGCCAGGACGTGCCGTCGGTGGTCAGGCCGGTGATGAGGCGGCCGAGCATGCCGCCCGCGCTGTTGCCGGCGACCAGGGCGCCGATCGCCGCGCCGACGTGCGACCTGGTCGCCTGCTGGGCGAGGAACGCCATGGCGGTGGCCGGGACGCCCGCGGTGGCGACGCCTTGCAGCGCGCGTGCGGCGACGAACGTCTCGTAGGTCGGGGCGAGCGGGAGGAGCAGGCCGAGGGCGGCGGCGGTGAGGACGGACCAGACGATCACGCGGCGTCGGCCGACGCGGTCGGCGAGGGCGGCCATCGGGATGACCGCGAGGGCGAGCGCGCCGGTGGCGGCGCTGATGGTGAGGGACGCTTCGGCCGGTGTGAGGCGGAATTCGTTCGCGATGTCGGGCAGGACCGACTGCGGCGCGTAGAGCAGGGCGAACGTGGCCAGGCCGGTGGCGGCGACGGAGGTGGTGAGGCGGCTCGGCACGTCTTCGACGCTAATCCATGCGTCCAATCCGGCTGTTTGCCAGAATTGATGCCGTGATGGATGATTTGGTGCCCAGGCTCGCCGTCCTCCGCGCGCTCGCCGCGGACGAGCACGTGACCCACGCCGCCGAGGCCGTGGACGTGCCGCAGCCGACGGTGAGCCGCTGGTTGGCCGCGCTGGGCACGTCGCTGGGCGCGCCGGTGGTCGTCCGATCGGGCCGACGAGTCCGCCTGACCAGGGCGGGACGCCTGCTGTGCGAGGCAGCCGACCGGGCGCTCACCGCTCTCGAAGCAGGCCACCGTGCCGCAACGGAAGAGGTGTCACCCGAACGTGGGGTGGTCGCGCTCGGCTTCCTCCACCTCCTGGGCAGGTCGCTGGTACCGGCACTGGTCAGCAGCTTCCGCGAAAATCACCCGTCCGTGCGATTCCGACTGGTGCAGAACTCGCGCCAGGACATCCTGGCCGACCTGGTCGACGGCGTGGTCGACCTGGCCCTGGTCTCGCCACCCCCGACCGACCCCGCCTTCGCCCACGCCGTCGTGCGCGAGGAAGAGTTGATCTTGGTCGTGCCACCGGGTCACCGGCTGGCCGGCCGCGCGTCGGTGGCGGTCGCGGAGCTGGCGGGCGAGGAGTTCGTCGGGCTGGAACCCGGCTACGGCCTGCGCCAGATCACCGACGACCTGTGCGCGGCCGCCGGGTTCGCGCCCGCGCTCGCGTTCGAGGGCCAGGAGACCGAGACCGTCCGAGGCCTGGTCGCGGCCGGCTTGGGCGTGGCCCTGTTGCCGCACGCCGACTCGCCGTCCGGGCTGCCGGAAATCCCCCTCACGCCTCGTGCGGCCCGCGAGATCGCCCTGGCCTGGCTCGCCGAGGCCCCGCTCCCGCCCGCCGTCCGCGCGTTCCGCGATCACGCGCTCGTCCGCTGACCCCCGCCGGCCCCGCTGCGGGCGGCGAAGTGGGCGCCGACTGCTCGACGGGCGGTCGGTGCGGCGGATGGACGGTGCGGCGAGCGGTCGGCGGGGCAGGCAGGCAGCCAGCCGGCGGGCGACCAGCAGGTAGGCGGCCAGCAGGCAGTCAGTGGGCCAGCAGGCAGGCGGCCAGCAGGTGTTGGCCGGCGGGGTGGGGCGGCTGGCGGCGTGGGTGGTCGGCGGGGTGGTGACCGCCGGGGTGAGGGCTGGGGTGGTCGGAGGGTGGTGGTTGGCGGCGGTTGCGGTTCCTCGATTCAACCGAGGTGCGGTAACGGTGTTTCCGTACATTTTCGGGCCATGATCACCCGATCGTGTCGGCCGGCGGGGTGGGGGTTTGCGGGGTGGGTGCGTAGGTTTCGGCCAGTTCGATCAAAGTTCTGGCGGCGAAGCCGGTAGCGCCGGCCACCACCTCGTCGTAGACCTTGTCGGCCCGCGCGGGGCCGGCGATGTCCAGGTGGGCCCACGGCACACCGCCCGTGAACTCCTTCAGGAACAGCGCGGCGGTGATGGCGCCCGGGCCCGGAGGGCACTGGCGGACGTCGGCGATGTCGCTGCGCACGGCCTCCACCAGGTCCTCCAACAACGGCATCCGCCACCACGACTCGCCGACGCGAGCACCGGACTCGGTGACGCGCGCGGCCAAGTCGTCGTCGGTGGCGAACAGGCCACCGGTGCGCACGCCGAGGCTGACCTTCATCGCCCCGGTCAGCGTGGCGACGTCCACCAGCACGTCCGGTCCGAGGTTGCGCACCGCGTAGGCCAACGCGTCGGCCAGGACCAGCCTGCCCTCGGCGTCCGTGTTCGTCACCTCGGTCGTCGTGCCCCCGTACTGGGTGATCACGTCACCCGGCCGGTACGCCGAACCCGACACGTGGTTCTCGGCGGCAGGCACCAGACCCGTCACTCGAACGGGCAGGCTCTGCTTGGCGATACCGGCCAGCGCAGCGATCACCGCCGCGCCGCCGGACATGTCCGTGCGCATCAGGTGCATCCCGTCGGCCGGCTTGATGGAGATGCCACCGGTGTCGAACGTGATGCCCTTGCCGACCAGCACGAGGTGCGGCTGCCCCGCACCGGTGCCGGGCCACGTCAGCTCGATGAACCGCGGCGGCCGCGACGAGCCGCCGCCCACCGCCAGCACACCGCCGAACCCCTGCTCGGCCAGCCACTTCTCGTCCCGCACGTCGACCCGCAGACCGGGCACGGCCCGGGCCGCCTTCACCGCCGCCGCGGCGAGCCAGGACGGATCCTTGACGTTTGACGGTGTGTTCGCCAGGTCCCGCCCCAACGACGTCGCCGCCGCCAGCGTGTTCGCCTTGCGCACGACCTCCGCCAGCCCCGGCTCGTCGGCGACCAGGCGCAACGACTTCACCCGCTTCGGCGGCTCCTCCCCGGTCACCTTGAACCGGTACCCGCCGACCGCCGCACCCAGCGTGAACGCCGCCACCGCGGCCGCGGTCACGTCCTGCGGCAGCCGCACGTCGAACGTCGTCCCGCCCGCCTTCTCCGCGTCCGCGTTCAGCGCCCGCACCAGCGCCGCGCCGGCCGTCCGCCAGTCGCCCGGCCCGCCGTCGCCCACGCCGACCACCCACGACCGCCCCTGCCTGGACGTCGCCCCGGCCTTGCCGCTCAGCTCACCCGGGTCGTCCACCTGCTCGCCACCGGGTCCCAGCCGCACCGGGTCGCCGGGGAACGCGACGAGCACCGCGGGCACACCCCGCCGGAGGGTGTCGGCCACCTCGACGGTGACCAGCGGGGTGGGCAGGGGCGCTCGCACGGGGGACCTCCGAAGGGGCCGACAGGCGGTGGAATGGGTGAAGCCGCAGGTGAGCGCCCGGTCTGACGTCGTGCGCAGCACGAGGACGCCACCGGCGCGGCGTGACGTAGCGATGCCCCGGTTCCACTGTGGAAACCGGGGCGTCGACGCTTACTCGGTCCGGCCGGTCAGCCGGCGGCTGCCTTGAGGGCGTCGCCCAGGGCGTTGGCCTCGTCCGCCGACATCTCGACGACGAGCCGCCCACCACCCTCGAGCGGAACGCGCATCACGATGCCGCGCCCCTCCTTGGTCACCTCGAGGGGACCGTCGCCGGTCCGGGGCTTCATGGCCGCCATCGCGTGCTCCCTCCGTCAACATCTTCCCCGTCCGACCAGGGCCGGATACTCGGCCATTCTCCCCTATGCGGACTCGGCAGCGAAACCGAACCGATCTTTCCGGCCGGTCGGCGGCCGGTTGGCGATCTTCACCGAGCCGCAGATCAGGGCGAGGATCGCCATGCCGCAACGACTTCCGCACCGGCCGCCGACCGTCACCTGGTCGTGACCGATCACGGCTCTGTGGCGTGTCGCGGGGTCGCCCTGACAGACTCGGACCTCGTGCGAGCCCGTTCCGCGCTCTTCGACGTCTACGGCGGCCACCTCCGCGAGCGGGGTGGTGCGGCGACGATCGCCGCACTCGTCCGGTTGCTGGAGCCGCTGGACTTCGCCGCGCCCGCCGTGCGCACCGCCGTGTCGCGCACGGTGCGGCAGGGTTGGCTGGAACCCGTCCGGCTGGTGGACGGCCCCGGCTACGCGATGACACCTCGGGCGGAACGGCGGCTGGACGAGGCCGCGGCCCGCATCTACCGCACCCGGCCGTCCACGTGGGACGGTCGGTGGCACGTGGTCGTGCTGGAGGAGCTGCCCGCGCGCGAGGCGCGTGACCGGCTGGCGTCCTCGCTCCAGCTGCTCGGCTACGGCGCGCTGGGCCCTGTGACGTGGATCGCGCCGCGGCCCTCGCCGGAGCTGGCGGACGTGCTGGCGGGCGAGGGTGTGCGCGGGAGCACGTTTCACGGCGAGCACGAGGGGGACGCGGCGGAGCTGGCCGCGCGCGCGTGGGACCTGGCGACGTTGGGTCGGGACTACGCGCGGTTCGTGGCCGAGTGGGAGCCGGTGATGTCCGCTGTGGACGGTACGTCGCCGCCGGCGGCGTTCGCGGCTTCGCAGCGGTTCCTGCACGCTTGGCGGAAGTTCCTGTTCCGCGACCCCGGCCTGCCGCGCGAGCTGCTGCCCGCCGACTGGTCGGGCGCGGACGCGGCCGAGTTCTTCGACCGGCACACCAACCGCCTCGCGCCCGCGGTGGCCAAGTTCGTCGACGACTGCCTCGCCCACCACTAACCGGAGGTTCACCCGTGTCCGAACTCCTCATCGACGACGCTGACGGCGTTCGCACCTTCACGCTCAACCGGCCCGAGTCGTTCAACTCGTTCACGCTGGCGTTGAAGGAGCGGTTCCTGGCGGCCGTGGTCGAGGCGGCGGGTGACGACGCCGTGCGCGCGGTGGTCGTCACCGGCGCGGGGAGGGCGTTCTGCGCCGGTCAGGACCTCAAGGAGCACGTCGCGCTGCTGGAGGCGGGCGACCCGGCGCCGTTGCACACGGTGGAGCAGCACTACAACCCGTTGATCAAGGCGATCGTGGGCATGCCGAAGCCGGTCATCGCGGCGGTGAACGGCATGGCGGCGGGCGCCGGTGCGTCGCTGGCGTTCGCGAGCGACCTGCGGGTCGCCGGTGCGGGCGCGAAGTTCCTGATGGCGTTCGCGAACGTGGGCCTGACCGCGGACTCGGGCGCGTCGTGGACGTTGCCGCGGCTGATCGGGCACGGGCGGGCGATGGAGATGATGCTGCTCGCGCAGCCGGTGGACGCGGAGGAGGCGCTGCGGATCGGCATGGTGGGCCAGGTGGTGCCCGACGGCGAGGTGCTGTCGACGGCGCAGGCGCTGGCCCGTCAGCTGGCGGCCGGTCCGACCACGGCCTACGCCAAGATCAAGGAGGCGATGGCGTTCTCCGGTGCGCTGGCGGCGGCGCTGGAGGTCGAGGCGCGCACCCAGGCGGAGGCGGGCGCGACGGCCGACCACCGGGAGGCGGTGGCCGCGTTCGTGGCCAAGCGGAAGCCGACGTTCACCGGCCGGTAACGGCTCTCCCGGTGCTCCCGGCTCGCCCGGCTCGCCCGGCTTGCTCGGTCTGCCCGGCTTGCTCGGCGCGGAAGCAGGTGGCGATGTGGTCGTCGACCATGCCGGTGGCCTGCATCAGCGCGTAGCAGGTGGTGGGGCCGAGGAACGCGAAGCCGCGGCGCTTGAGCTCCTTGGCCATCGCCTTCGACTCGGGTGTGACGGCGGGCACGTCGGCGAAGGTGGCCGGGCGTTCGTGGTGCTCGGGCGCGAACGACCACAGCAGGTCGTCCAGCGGCACGTCGAGCTCGGCCACGACGCGGGCGTTGTTGATCGTGGCGTTGATCTTGGCCCGGTTGCGGACGATGCCCGCGTCGGCCATGAGCCGGTCGAAGTCGTCGGGCCCGAACGCGGCGACGGCGGCGGGTTCGAACCCCGCGAAGGCCGTCCGGAAGTTCTCCCGCTTGCGCAGGATGGTGATCCAGGACAGGCCGGATTGGAACGACTCCAGCGACACGCGTTCGAACATCGCGGCCTCGCCGTGCAGCTCGACGCCCCACTCGGTGTCGTGGTAGTCGACGTAGTCGGGGGTGCTGTCGCCCCACGGGCAGCGGACGAGGTCGGTCATGCGGGGTACTCCCGGGCGAAGGCGGCGAACCGGCGCAGGGACCACTTCACGCCCGGCGCGAAGGCCAGGTTGAGCGGCAGCGCGATGTCCTCGGACCAGACGAGCTCGCTGCGCGTGCCGCGGGGCACGACGACGAACTCGCCGGTGCCGCGCACGAGCCGGCCGGTGTGCGCGACCGCGCAGCGCACCGGCGGCTCCCACGCGGTGATGCGCATGGTGTCGGTGAAGCCGATCGGGCCGATGCCGGTGAACGCCTCCAGCCCGCTGCCCTTACTCGCCCCGTCACCGCTGGTCACGCGGACGGTGGTGCCGAGCATCCACTCGCCCTGCCTGGCCCAGTCGGTGAGCGCGGCCCAGGTGGTGGTGGCTGGCGCTTCGACGTCGACGCGCAGGTCAAGCCTGGCCACGCTCGGGCTCCTGATCGTGTCGCGGGTTCACGGGTTCGGGTTCACGGGTTCGGGTTCACGGGTTCGGGTTCACGGGTTCGGGTTCACGGGTTCAGGTTCAAGGTCGGACGGGCGGGGGCAGGCCGACGGTCCGGCTCGCCCCACGGTGCTGGTCCGGTCCGCGGTGCTGCTTCGCAGGCGTCCCCGCCCAGGGGACCCCTGTTCTTGATCCTGCCAGAGGGGTCCGACAATCGCGGGGCGTGTGGCCGCGGCTGTGGACAACTGCCGGTGGGGTCATCGCAGGTCGGACCCGGGCCCCTGCGGGCTCAGGGCTGGTTCGGGCTCGTGGGTGGGGTCGGGGGACGGGTCGACGCCCAGTTCGGCCTCCAGCTCGGCCACCCTGGCGCGCAACCGCTCGACCTCGCCGGCCAGGCGGTCCAGCGCCCAGTCGACCTCCGTCATCTTGTAACCGCGCAGGACCTGCTGGAACTTCAGGTCGCGCACGTCTTCGGGGGTCACGTCGTCGGCGGGCAGGCGGGTCGGCGACGCGCCGGGCGGCAGCGGCGCCAGTTCCTCGCCGCGCCCGAACACCAACGCGGCCAGCAGGAACACCACCGCCGCCACGAGCGCCATGATGACGATGTAGAGGAGCGCTGAAGTCACGTGACGATCGTGACACATCCCCCGGTCAGACCGACGAGAACACCACGCACCTCCGGGCGAGGACGGCGAGCCGCAGCGCGATGGCGAACGAGACGACGGTCGCGGCGGCCACCGGTGGTGACATGAGCAGCCTCGGCGCGTCGAGGTAGGCGGTGGCGGCGAGGATCGCCACGTTGCCGAGCAGGGACACGCCGACCGCGACGACGGCGACGACACCCGCGAGCCTGGCCAGCGTCATCGTGCTGACCGTCGTGCGGGCCAGGCGTCGCCCGATGAGCAGCGCGAGCACCGCCGCGCCGGCGACGAACCAGGCCGAGGTGTCGTTGAGCCGGGCGATCATCAGGTACCACTCGGGCGGTGGCGCGGCGAAGGCGTCCCAGGAGCCGATCCAGAACTTGCGGTTGAGCTCCCACATCAGGTACGCGAGCGGGAGGACGAGCATCACCGACCGCAGCGTGCGCACGCCGTAGGCCAGGCCGAGCAGGCCCTGGTACTCGCGGGCGATGGTGGTGACCGGGCCGAACTCGGCGACGGCGCGGCGTTGGGCCGCGTCCTCGGTGAGACCTTCGCCGCGGTGCGCGGCGGCGGCGTCGTGGAGGCTGTCCCTGGCCTCGGCCAGCAGGTCCTCCTTGACCGGGTCGGGGCCGCGCAGCCGCCGGTCCAGCGCGGTCACGTAGTCGTCGATCACGCCTGCGCCGGCCACGGCCCGCCTCCCAGCACGCCCTCGATCGCGGTGGTGAACTCGCGCCACGCGGTCCGCTCGGCGGCCAGGGCGCGTTGGCCCGCCTTCGTGAGCCGGTAGGTGCGGCGCTGCCGGCCGCCCACGGTGCTCCACTCGCTGGCCACCAGGCCGGCGGTCTCCAGTCGGCGCAGCGCCGGGTAGACGGTGCCGGTGGGCAGGTCGAGGGCACCGCCGCTGCGCCGCTGCAACGCCTCGATGATGGCGTAGCCGTGCAGCTGGCCGCCGTCGAGCGTGGCCAGCAGGAGCGCGTCGAGATGTCCCCGCAACGCGTCGGACTTCATGGGTAGTGACTCTACGGATCGCGGGCCGGGGTCGGAATCGGGGACATCCCCGATGTTAAGTTGTCTGCCTACATATACGGTCCCTACTCATGGATGCTCTCGGACTGGCCCGGCTCCAGTTCGCCACCACGACGTCGTTCCACTTCCTGTTCGTGCTGCTGACGCTCGGACTGGTGACGGCGGTGGCGCTGATGCAGACCCGGGCCACGCTGTCCGCCGACCCCGTGCACGCCCGGATGACGCGCTTCTGGGGTCGGCTCTACGTGGTGAACTACGCGCTCGGCATCGCGACCGGCATCGTCATGGAGTTCCAGTTCGGGTTGAACTGGTCGGGCCTGTCGACCTACGCGGGCGACGTGTTCGGCGCGCCGCTGGCGATGGAGACGCTGGTGGCGTTCTTCCTGGAGTCGACGTTCCTCGGCCTGTGGATCTTCGGCTGGGACCGGTTGAACAAGTGGGTGCACCTGGCCCTGATCTGGCTGGTCGCGCTGACCGCGTACGCCTCCGCGTTCTGGATCATGATGGCGAACGCCTTCCTCCAGCACCCCGCCGGGCACGAGCTCCGCGACGGCGTGCTGCGGATGGTCGACTTCTCCGCGATGCTCGCCAACCCCACGTTCGGCACGGCGTTCCTGCACGTGTGCTTCGCCGCGCTGACCGCGGGCGGGGTGTTCCTGACCGGGGTCAGCGCCTACCACTTCATCCGGCGCACCGCGGAGGTCGACTTCTTCCGCCGGTCGCTGCGGCTCGGCGTGGTGCTGACCGCGCTGGCCACG
The DNA here is from genome assembly GCF_040673975.1 of Actinosynnema sp. NPDC050801. NCBI lineage: Bacteria > Bacillati > Actinomycetota > Actinomycetes > Pseudonocardiales > Pseudonocardiaceae > Actinosynnema > Actinosynnema sp. NPDC050801. The sequence continues at coordinate 165,214 of NZ_JBFAQZ010000011.1, forward strand.
CCGCTGCTGGTGGGGTTCGGGTTCGGGCAGTTCCCGATCGTGGAGCGGTACCAGCCGGACAAGATGGACACGGTCGGGGCGCTCGACGGCACGGGCCTCGGGTTCATGATCCAGATCGGGTTCGTGCTGCTGCTGGTGAGCTGGGTGACGGTGCCGCTGCTGTTCCGCGACTGGGTGGTGCGGATGCGGTTCCCGCTGTACTTGATGGTGATCGGCATCCCGCTGCCGTTCGTGGCGGCGATCGGCGGCTGGCTGTTCCGCGAGGTCGGCCGGCAGCCGTGGCTGGTGCAGGGGCTGCTGACCACGCAGGACGCCATGTCGCACGTCGGCCAGGACCAGGTGCTCGTGTCCTTCGTCGCGTTCACGGCGGTGTTCGCGCTGCTCGCGGTCGCCGACTGGGTGCTGATCGCCCGGTTGGCGCGGCGCGGACCGGTGTCGTCCGACGAGGCGCCCGTGTCGCCGCTCGTTCCGGCTCTGTGAGGGGTGTGTCGTGCAAGGTGTCCAGATTGCCCTGCTGGCGTTTCTGACCTGCGGTTACTTCGCGTTGGCCGGGTTCGACTACGGGGTCGGGGTGTTGTTGCGGTTGATCGGGCGGGACGAACGGTCGCGGCGGGAGGTACTGCGGGCGGTGACGCCGTTCTTCCTCGGCAACGAGGTGTGGTTGGTCGCGGCGGTGGGCGTGCTGTTCGGTGCGTTCCCCCGGCTGGAGGGTGAGCTGCTGTCGTCGCAGCACACGGTGTTCACGGTGCTGTTGGCCGGGTTGGTGTGCTTCACGGTCGCGGTGCAGCTGCGTTCGCCCGCGTGGGACTTCCTGTTGGTGGGCGGTGCGCTGGTGGTCGCGGCGGGCTGGGGTGTGCTGCTGGGCCGGGTGCTCGGCGGGCCGTCCGTGCTGTGGGGCGCGGGTCTGGTGGTGTTGTTCTCGTTGCACGGCGCGGTTTTCCTCGCTTGGCGGCTGTCCGGTGGGTTGCGGGAACGGGCGACGCGCACGGCGGTTGCCCTGGTGCTGCCCGCTGCCGCGTTCGTGGTGGCGGCGGTACTCACGGCCGGATCGGCGCCCGCGCCCGCGTTCGGGATGACGGCGGTGGCTGCGTTGGCGCTGCTGGGCGGGGTGTGGTGGGCGTTGCGCGGCGGGCGTCACCGGGTCGCTTTCGGTTGTAGCGCCGTGCTGTGCGCGTTGCCGGTGGTGGGTGTGTTCGGCGCGCGGTCGGTGGTGACGGTGTCGGTGATGGCCGATGAGTCGACGTTGCGGGTGTTGACGTGGGCGGCGGTCGTGGTGGTGCCGTTGGTGCTGGTGTTCCAGTGGGCGACCTGGTGGATGTCCCGTGCGGCACGTTGACCGGCGGTACGTCGTCGTCCTGTCCGTGCTCGCGGTGGTGACGGCGGCGGTGGTGTTGGCGCAGGCCGAGGTGTTGGCGTCGGTGCTGTCCGGTGGGTGGTCGGCGTGGTGGCTGGTGGCGGTGGTCGTGGCGCGCGGGCTCGTGGTGTGGGGCGGGCGGGTGGTCACGCAGCGGGAGGCGTCCGCGGTGAAGGCGTCGTTGCGCAAGCGGGTGTTGCGCGACTCGTGCGGGTCGGGCGGGCAGGCGGGGTCGGTGGCGACGCTCGTGGTGAAGGGGCTGGACGCGGTCGAGCCGTACTTCGCCGGGTACCTGCCGCAGCTGGTGGTGGCGGCGGTGGTGCCGGTCGCGGTGGTGGTGCGGTTGTCGTTGGCCGACCTGACGTCCGCGGTGGTGGTGCTGGTGACGTTGCCGCTGGTGCCGGTGTTCGCCGCGCTGGTCGGCATGCACACCCGTGATCGGACGCGGGCCCAGTGGGAGGGGCTGGCCGTGGTCGGCGGGCACTTCTTGGACGTGGTGCGCGGGTTGGGCACGTTGAAGGTGTTCGGGCGGGCGGCGGCGCAGGCGGCGACGGTGCGGGCGATGGCGGGCGCGCACGCGGCGGCGACCATGCGGACGCTGCGGGTGGCGTTCCTGTCGGCGTTGGTGCTGGAGCTGGTGGCGACGCTGTCGGTGGCGTTGGTGGCCGTGCCGGTGGGGCTGCGGCTGCTGGACGGCGCGGTGACGTTGCCGGTGGCGCTGCTGGTGCTGCTGCTCGCGCCGGAGGCCTACCTGCCGCTGCGTGCGGCGGGGTCGCAGTTCCACGCCTCGGCCGAAGGGCTGGCCGTGCTGGACGCCGCGGCTGCGCAGGGGTCCCCGCCAGGGGGATCCCCGGTTTCGATACTGCCAGGCAGGACCGACGAAAAGGCGCCCGCGGACGCGGCCTGTGGACAACTCGGCGAGCGGTCCGGCGTCGTGGTGGGCGGGGTGGTGGTGGGCGGGGTGCGGGCGCCGGACCTGCGCGTGGCCGAGATCGTGGTCGACCGGGTCGTGGTCCGGTACCCGGGGCGGGAGGCGTTGGGCGGGATGTCGTTGCGGGTCGCGCCCGGTGAGCGGGTGGGGTTGGTGGGGCCGAGCGGTGTCGGGAAGAGCACGCTGCTCGCGGTGCTGATGGGGTTCGTCACGCCTTCGTCCGGGCGGGTCCTGGTCGGTGGGGTGGACCTGCGCGAGATCGACCGGGAGTCGTGGTTGCGGCAGCTCGCGTGGGTGCCGCAGCGGCCGACGGTGTTCCCCGGCACGGTCGGCGCGAACATCGCGCTCGGCTCGACCGGCGACGTGCGGGCCGCCGCGGCGGAGGTCGGGTTGGCGCACCTGGTCGACGCCGAACACCCGCTGTCCTCCGGCGAACGGCAGCGGGTCGCGTTGGCGCGGGCGCTGGTCCGGGACGACGCGCGGGTGCTGCTGCTGGACGAGCCGACGTCCCGGTTGGACAGCGGCACGGAGGAGGCGGTGCTGCGGGCCGCGCGGCGGCTCGCGTCCGGGCGGACGGCGCTGGTCGTGGCGCACCGGCCGGTGATGCTCGGCGAGGTCGACCGGGTGGTGGCGTTCGGATGAGGCGACTGGTGCTCGCGGTGGTCGCCGGGGTGGCCGCGGAACTGGCCGGGATCGGGCTGATGACCACCGCCGTGTGGCTCGTCATGCGTGCCGCGCAACAGCCACCGCTCTCGGCGTTGACGGTGGCGATCGTGGCGGTGCGGGCGCTGGCCGTGGCGCGCGGCGGTATGCGGTACGTCGAGCGGCTGGCCGGGCACTCCGCCGTGCTGCGGCACCTGGCCGAGGTGCGCGGCCGGCTGTACGAGGCGTTGACGCGGCGTCCGCTGCGCGGTGGTGACGCCCTCACCCGGCTCGTGTCGGATGTCGACGGTATACAAGATGCACTGCTGCGATGCCTGCTGCCCGGCGCCGTGGCGTCCGCCGTGGGCGTGGTCGCGTTGATCGCGACCGGCTTCGCGTGGCCCTTGGTCGTTGGTCTTCTGACGACTGTATGCATTATCCCGACGACCGCCTACCTGCTGGCCGCCCGGCACCTCGACGGGCTGGCGCCGTTGCGGTCGGCGTTGGCCGAGCGGACCGTCGTGCTGCTGGACGGCGCGGCGGAGCTGACCGCGTTCGGCGCGCTGGACCGCGAGCTGGCCGCGACCGGCCGGGTGGTCGACGCGCTGGCCGCACGGGAACGGCGGGGCGGCTCCGGTGCGGCGGTGCTGGCGGCGGTGGCGGTGGTCGTGCAGTTCGGGGTGGCGTTGGCGCTGCTGCGGGCCGGCGCGCCCGCCCACGTCGTGCTCGGCTCGGTCGCGGTGCTGGAGGTGACGTTGCCGTTGGCGGCGGCGGCCCAGCGGTGGGCCGAGGTGCGCGGCTCGGTCGCCCGGGTGCGGGAAGCGCTGCGGGCCGGCCGAGCCTCGGCACCCCACCAAGCCCCAGCCCCAACACCGCACGCAGCCCCCGCACCCCACCAAACCCTCGCACCGCACCCAGCCTCCGCACCGCAACCAGCCCCAGCACCGCACCGAACCCTCGCACCGCACCCAGCCCCAGCACCCCACCCTGTCCCCTCACCCCACCAAGCCCTCACACCGCATCCAGCACCCACACCGCACCGAGCCTTCGCACCGCACCCAGCCCCCACACCCCACCCAGCCCCAGCACCCCACCCAGCCTTCGCGCCGCACCAAGTCCCCGCACCGCACGTCGAGCTGCCGGTCGGCCGGGTCGGCGTCGTGGGTGCCAGCGGCGCGGGCAAGAGCACGTTCCTGAGAGCCCTGGCCGCCGCACATCCCGGTGTCGCCAAGGGCGTGCTGGACGACGCCCACGTCTTCCACGCCACCGTGGAAGCCAACGTCCGGCTCGCCCGCCCCGACGCGTCACGGGACGAGCTGGACCGGGCGGCCGCACTGGTCGACCTGGACGTCCCGTGGGACACCGTCGTCGGCGAGGACGGCGACGCGCTGTCCGGCGGCCAACGCCAACGCCTGCTCCTGGCCCGCGTGCTGCTGGCCGACCCGGACGTGCTGCTACTGGACGAACCCGTCGAAGGCCTGGCCGTCGACCACGGCGACGCCGTGCTGCGCCGCGTGCTCGACCACGCCCGCGGCAGCGTCGTGCTGGTCACGCACCGCCTCGCCCCGCTGGTCGACTTCGACCGGGTCGTGGTGTTCGAGGACGGCCGGATCACCCAGCAGGGCACGCACGCCGAACTGGTCGACGTCCCCGGCTACTACCGCGACCGCTGGAGCACCGAGCGCATGGCGGGCCGGTCCTCCGCCGGCACGTCCACCGGCGAGGGCAGCCACTCGCCGTCGAACGGCACGAACCGCGTCAACGTGGACGACTCCACCGGCACACCGCACCGGCGCAGCAGCGTGACCGCGATCTGAGCCGCCATCGGCCCCAGCTGCCACAGGTCCCGGTTGCGGTGCTTGCGCACACCCAGGTTGACCTGCGCGATCCCGTCCAGCCCGTACCGGGCGTGCGCGTCGAGCAGCAACCCGATCTCCACGCCGTAACCGGGGGCGAAGGGCACCGACTCCAGGAACTCCCGCGTGCCCGCGTACTCGCCGCCCAACGGCTGCACCACACCGGCCAGCTCCGGCCGCAGGGCGTTGAGCAGCGGCCGGGCCGCCAACTCGGTGACCCGGCCGCCGCCGGTGCTCTCCAGCCGCAGCGGCCGCCGGTAGAAGCCCTTCACCAGGTGCACGTCGCGGGTCAGCAGCGGGCCGAGCAGCGCGGGCACGAACTCGCGGTCCGGGTCGACCAGGTCGGAGTCCAGGAACACCACCAGGTCACCGGAGGTCGCCGCCAACGACCGCCACAGCACCTCGCCCTTGCCGGGTCGGGGCGGGAACTCCGGCAGCACGTCGGTCCGGTGCACGACCCGCGCCCCGGCCGCCGCCGCCCGCGCCACCGTGTCGTCCGTGGAACCCGAGTCCACCACCACCAGCTCGTCCACCAAGCCGCCCAGCAGCGGTCGCACCACGCCGACCACGTCGCCGACCGTCGCCTCTTCGTCCAACGCGGGCAGCACGACGCTGACCGTGCGGTTCCCCTTGGCGGCCACCAGTTCCGGGATCGTCCACCGCGGACTCTGCCACGTGTTGGCCGCGAACCAGTCCGCCATCAGGCCAGCGCCCGCAACACCCGCGCGGGCGGACGCGTGCCCGCGATGCTCGCCACCATCTCCACCACCCGCCTGGTCTGCCGCACCTGGTGCGCCCGGAACACCTTCGCGCCGGTCCACGCCGCCACCGACGTCGCGGCCAGCGTGCCGTCCACCCGGTCCTCCAGCTCCACGCCCAGCGTCTCGCCGACGAAGTCCTTGTTCGACAACGCCATCAGCACCGGCCAGCCGGTGGCCACCAGCTCGTCCAGCCGCCGCAGCAGTTCCAGGCCGTGCCAGGTGTTCTTGCCGAAGTCGTGGGTCGGGTCGATCAGCACGCCCGCCGCGGGCACGCCCAGCGCCACCATCCGCTCGGCCCGCCCGACCAGCTCCGCCACCACGGACGCCACCACGTCGGCGTACCGGACGCGGTGCGGGTCGGTGCGCGGCGGCAGGCCGCCGGTGTGCGAGCAGACGATGCCGACGCCGAACTCGGCCGCCACCTCGGCCAGCGCCGGGTCCGCGCCCGCCCACGTGTCGTTGATCAGGTCGGCGCCCACCCGGCACACCGCGCGGCCCACCTCGTGCCGCCACGTGTCGACGCTGATCACCAGGTCGGGGTGCCGCTCGCGGACCGCGGCGACGAACGGCACGACCCGCCGCGCCTCCTCGGCGGCGTCCACCACCTCGCCCCGGGAACCCGCCTTGACCCCGCCGATGTCGACGATGTCCGCGCCGTCGGCGACCGCCCGGTCCACCGCGGCCATGGCGGCCTCGTCGGAGAAGGTCGCGCCGCGGTCGTAGAACGAGTCGCGCGTCCGGTTGACGATCGCCATGACCAGCGCGCGATCTCCGGCGACCTCTCGTGAACCGAACCGCATGACCGCATCGTGCCACGTCATCCGCCGAGTGAGCCGCGTCACAGACCTCTCCTACCGGCGAGTAAAGTTCGTGTTTACTCGCCGGTAACACCCTGCGTGATCCCGGTCGCGGTCAAGGAGGACCTCGTGCGCCGATCACTCCCCCTGCTGTTCGCCGCCCTCGTGGCGCTCGTCCTGGCACCACCCGCCCAGGCCGCGCCCGGCTTCGCGGTGGCCTACGAGACCATCCCCGGCCAGGGCGGCACGCCGCTCAAGGCCTTCGTCGTCACGCCGACCGGGCGCGGCAGCGGACCGTTCCCGCTGATCGTGCTGCCGTCGAGCTGGGACGTGAACAACATCGAGTACGTCGGCGCGGCGGCCAAGCTCGCCTACGAGTCCGGGTACTCGGTGATCAGCTACACCTCGCGCGGGTTCTACGACTCGGCCGGCGAGATCGACGTGGCCGGACCGGACACCGTGGCCGACGTCAGCCGGGTGGTCGACTGGGGCCTCGCGCACGCCCACGGCGACCCGGCGCGGATCGGCGTCGGCGGCATCTCCTACGGCGCGGGCCAGTCGCTGCTGGCCGCCGCCGCGGACCCGCGGATCAAGGCCGTGGCGGCGCTGAGCACGTGGACCGACCTGGCCCGCTCGCTGTACCCGAACGAGACGGTCAGCGCGCAGGCCGTCGAGCTGCTGCTGGCCGCCGGGCACCTGACCGGGCGGCCGGGGCCGGTGCTGCGCGAGGCGGAGGCCGCCTACCGGGAGAACCGGTTCCAGGACGTGCTGCCGATCTCGCCGCCCCGCTCCCCCGCGTCGAAGGTGTCGTCCATCAAGGCCGCGGTGATGATCGGCAACGCGTGGAACGACGGGCTGTTCGCGCCGGGCCAGGTCACCGACTTCTTCGCCGCGCTGACCGGCCCGAAGCGGCTGATGCTCTCGCCCGGTGACCACGCCACCGCCGAGCTGTTCGGCGCGGCCGGGCTGCCCAACGAGATCTGGGCGTCGGTCGGCCGCTGGTTCGACCACCACCTCAAGGGCGTGGCCAACGGCATCGACCTCGAACAGCCCGTGCACGTCAAGCCGAACAACGGCGGCGGCTGGCGCTCGTTCCCGTCGTGGGCGGCGGCGACCACCCGCACGGACACGGTGCCGTTGACCGCGGACCGGATCGGCGCGGGGTGGCCGACCATCGCCGAGAGCGGCACGGTCATGCTGTCCGGCGCGTTGCAGGGCTTCCTGAACATCCCGGTGGGCGTCTCGACGCCGTTGATCGACCGGGGTGCGGCGGCGGTGTGGCGCGGACCGGTGCAGTGGACCGCCACCTCGGTCAGCGGCACGCCGCGCGTGCACCTCACCGTGACGCCGAGCGCCGCCAGGACCACGCTCTACGCCTACCTGTACGAGGTGAACGCGCTCGGCCTGGGCGCGCTGGTCACGCACAAGCCGGTGACGATCACCGGCACCGCGACCCGCGCGGTCGACCTGGACCTGGAGCCGGTGGTGTGGAACGTGTCGGCCGGCAACCGGCTGGTGCTGGTCGTGGACACCGTGGACGCCCGGTACAGGGGCTCCAGCGCGCTCGGCTCGACGGTCGCGTTCGGCGCGGACTCGTGGCTGAGGGTGCCGCGCACCTGACAGCAGCTGACAGGATTTCCTGTAAGGATCCCCGCATGGAATCCAAGTCGACGTTCAAGATCACCCGGTGGGACCAGACCGTCTACGACGAGGCGGAGCCGCAGCTGGGCCGGGCGCTCGTGGACAAGGCCTACCGCGGGGTGATGGAGGGCACGAGCACCGCCGAGCTGACGATGTGCCAACCGTCGGACGGCTCGGCGGGCTACGTGGGCACCGAGCGGTTCGTCGGCACGCTGGAGGGCCGGTCCGGGACGTTCGTGCTGCAGCACGGCGCGATCATGTCGGGCGAGGACGCGCAGTTCTGGGGCCACATCGTGCCGGGGTCGGGCACCGGTGAGCTGGCCGGCATCTCCGGCACCGCCCGGCTGGAGCACGAGCTGATCGTCCTGGACCACGACCTTGGCTGACCGGGAACGGGTGATCGCCTACCGGGTCGCCGCGCACCAGTTCGACCGCACCGTCGCCGAGGCCTCCGACCTGCGGGTGTTCGACCTCGGCGTGCAGGACTCGGAACGGTCGGCGGCGCCCGCGCTGGCAGCCCGGCTGGACCGGGTGCCCGACCTCGACGCGTTCACGCTCACGTGGAGCGTGCGTGGCGCGCCGCACTGGCACCGCGCCGACGAGGTGCCCGCGCTGGCGGCCCGGCTGTGGCCGTTGAGCGACGCCGACGCGGTGGCCCGGATGAACCGGCCGCCGGTGCCGGACGGGCTCGCGGCGCTGCACGAGGTCGCGTCGGCGTTGCGGGAGGTGGTGACGGGGCCGATGACGAAGGGCGAGGCGTCGTCCCGGCTCACGCCGCGGGTGCGGCCCGAGCTGACCGCCTGGTGCCGGGGCTGCGACGCCACGCACGTGCTGGACCCGATCTTCCGCATCGCCGTGCTGCCCGCCGGGCTGCGGTTCGACCCGGCGGGCCGGACCGTCACGTTCGTGCCGCTGGAAGGCAGGCAGGACGTCCCGGACGCCTCCCGCGGCTTCGACGTCCTGATCGCCGACTACCTGCGGCTGCACGGCCCCGCCGGACCGTCGGAGGTGGCGAACTACTTCGGCGCGCCGGTGCGCGAGGTGAAGGACGTGTGGCCGGACGACCTGGTCGCGATCTCCAAGCGGGCGTGGCTGCCCGCCGACCGCGTCGAGGCGTTCGAGAACCCGCCGGAACCCGAGGTGGTGCGCCTGCTGCCGCCGCTGGACCCGTACCTCAACGCCCGCGACCGCGACCTGCTCGTGCCGGACAAGGCGCACCAGAAGCAGGTGTGGCGCATCCTGGGCCGGCGCGGCGCGCTGCTGGTCGACGGCGAGGTCCTGGGCACCTGGCAGGCCAAGGCGACCGGCTCCCGCCTGGACGTCAAGGTCTCCCCGTTCGTGCCGCTGGACCCGGGCATGTTCGCCGAGGAAGCCACCCGCCTGGCCGCCGCCCGGGGCCTGGACGAGGCCACGATCAGCTGAGACCGTTCCCGGCGGCTCGTTTCCCGGCGGCTGACGTCGTCGGGAAACGAGCAGGCTCAGTGCGCGTCCGCCCACGCCTTGTGGGCGTCGTTGACCACGCGCACGGCGTCGTCGATGTCGTCGGTCAGGTACAGCAGGTCCAGGTCCTTCTCGCTGACCTTGCCGCTGGCCAGCACCGAGTCGCGCACCCAGTCGTAGAGCCCCTGCCAGTAGGCCTTGCCGAACAGCACCACCGGGAACTTGGTGACCTTCTTCGTCTGCACCAGGGTCAGCGCCTCGAACAGCTCGTCCAGCGTGCCGAACCCGCCCGGCAGGCAGATGAACGCCTGCGAGTACTTGATGAACATGGTCTTGCGCACGAAGAAGTAGCGGAAGTTCACGCCCAGGTCGACCCACGGGTTCAGGCCCTGCTCGAACGGCAGCTCGATGCCCAGGCCGATGGAGAACCCGCCGGCCTCCGAGCAGCCCCGGTTGACCGCCTCCATCGCACCCGGACCGCCGCCGGTGATCACCGCGAACCCGGCCTCGGCCAGCGCGCCGCCCAGCTTGCGGCCGGTCTCGTACTCCGGGTGGTCGCGGCCGGTGCGGGCGGAGCCGAACACCGTCACCGCGCTCGGCACCTCGGCCAGCGCGCCGAACCCCTCGACGAACTCCGCCTGGATGCGCAGCACGCGCCACGGGTCGGTGTGCACCCAGTCGCTCGGTCCCCGCGAGTCCAGCAACCGCTGGTCCGTCGTGGTCAGCTCATCCCGCTGCTCACGACGCAGGACGACCGGTCCGCGCCGCTTCTCCCTGGGGTGCTCGTCCACGCTGTCCGTCATTGGGTGGAGTCTAGCGGCGGCCGCACGTCAGCCCAGGAAGCGACGCAGCACGTCGACGCACCGGGCGATGTCCTCGACCGGCACGTTCTCGTGCTGGGTGTGGGCGAGCGTCGGGTCGCCGGGACCGAAGTTGACCGCGGGCATCCCGAGGGCGGCGAAGCGGGCCACGTCGGTCCAGCCGAGCTTGGCGACCGGGGTGCCGCTGGCGGCCGCCACGAGTTCCCTGGTGGTCGGCGCGTCCAGGCCGGGCAGGGCGCCCGGTGACATGTCGGTGACCGTGATGTCGTAGCCGTCGAACAGCTCGCGCAGGTGCTGCTCGGCCTGCTCGGGGCTGCGGTCGGGGGCGAAGCGGTGGTTGACCGTGAGCACGGCCTCGTCGGGCACGACGTTGCCCGCCACGCCGCCGCTGATCCGCACCGCCTGCAGGCCCTCGCGGTACGAGCAGCCGTCGATCTCGACCTGGCGCGGCTGGTAGGCCCGCAACCGGTTCAGCGCGTCGCCGATGGCGTGGATCGCGTTGACGCCCATCCAGCCGCGGGCGGTGTGCGCGCGGACGCCCTTGGTGCGCAGCTCGATGCGCATGGTGCCCTGGCAGCCGGCCTCGATCACCGCGTTGGACGACTCGCACACGATCGCCAGGTCGCCCCGTAGCCACTCCGGCAGCTCGCGCTCGATGCGACCGAGGCCGTTGCGGACCGCTTCGACCTCCTCGCAGTCGTAGAACACGAACGTGAGGTCGTGGCGCGGGTCGATGACGGTGGCGGCGAGGTGCAGCATCACCGCGTCACCGCCCTTCATGTCGACCGTGCCGCAGCCGTGCAGGACGCCGTCCTCCAGGCGGGACGGCAGGTTGTCGTTGATGGGCACGGTGTCCAGGTGGCCCGCCAGCACGACCCGGGACGGGCGGCCGAGGTTCGTGCGGGCCATGACCGTGTTGCCGGACCTCACCACTTCGAGCGAGGTCTGCTCCTTGAGCGCGCGTTCCACGAGGTCCGCGATGCGGTCCTCGTCGCCGGAGACGCTGGGGATGTCCACCAGCGCGGCGGTCAGCTCGACGGGATCGGCGGATAGGTGCAAGGTGTCGGCCACTTGGCGCACGTTACCGTTGACACCCGTGAGCACCGCAAATCCCACCGGCGCGTACGGCGTCGGACTGGCCACCGTCACCCCCACCGGCGCTGTGCTGGACACGTGGTTCCCGGCGCCGTCGCTCGGGACCGCGGAGCCCGGCGTGGCGCTGCTGTCGTCCGCGGAGGTCTCGGCCGCGCTCGGTGAGGCCGCCGCCAAGCAGCTCGGCGCGGACGCCGAACGTGACGTCGAGGTCGTCGGCGTCCGGGTCGGCATCGGCTCGCTGTCCGACGCGCCGACCTCGACCTACGACGTGTGGCTGCGGCTGCACCTGCTGTCGTCACGGCTCGTGCGGCCGCACGGCGCGAACCTCGACGGGGTGTTCGGGCTGCTCAGCAACGTGGTGTGGACGAACTTCGGTCCGTGCGCGGTGGACGGGTTCGAGCAGACGCGGCTGCGGCTGCGCGCCCGTGGGCCGGTCACCGTGTACGGCATCGACAAGTTCCCGCGGATGGTCGACTACGTCGTGCCGACCGGGGTCCGGATCGCCGACGCCGACCGCGTGCGGCTGGGTGCGCACCTCGCGTCCGGGACGACCGTGATGCACGAGGGTTTCGTGAACTTCAACGCGGGCACGCTCGGCACGTCCATGGTGGAGGGTCGCATCTCGGCCGGTGTGGTCGTCGGCGACGGCTCCGACATCGGCGGTGGCGCGTCGATCATGGGCACCCTGTCCGGTGGCGGCAGGCAGGTCATCTCCGTCGGCGAGCGGTGCCTGATCGGTGCGAACGGCGGCGTGGGCATCTCGCTCGGTGACGACTGCGTGGTGGAGGCGGGCCTCTACATCACCGCGGGCACCAAGGTCACCGGCGCCGACGGCACCGTCGTCAAGGCGGGCCAGTTGTCCGGCCTCTCCAACCTGCTGTTCATCCGCGACTCCACCACCGGCGTCGTCAAGGTCCTCCCCCGCGCCGGCACCGGCGTAGCCCTGAACGCCGCCCTCCACACCAACGACTGACCGCGAGTCGAACCCTCAGGTCTCGCGAGTCGAACCTCCAGGCCGGGCGAGTCGAACCTCCGGGACCCCCGAGTTCCACGTTCAGGCACCGTGACCTGAGCGTGGAACTCGGGGGTCCTGAGCGTTCGACTCGCGGGACGCGAACGTGGGACTCGGGGGTCCTGAGCGTTCGACTCACGGGACGCGAACGTGGGACTCGCGGGACGCGAGTGTTCGACTCGCGGGTTAAGGGGTTAGGCGGGTGGTGGCGGTGGCGATGTGGTGGTCGGTGGCCGTCAGGGCGATGCGGACGTGCCGGTCGCCGGTCGGGCCGTAGAACGTGCCCGGTGCGGCCAGGATGCCGCGTTCCGCCAGCCACGCCACGGTGTCCCAGGCGTTCTCGCCGTCCCGGGTCGACCACAGGTACAGGCCCGCTTCCGAGTGGTCGACGGTGAAGCCCGCCGCCGTCAACGCGGGCAGCAGCACGTCACGCCGCGCCCGGTACCGCTCGCGCTGCTCGGCCACGTGCGCGTCGTCGTTCATCGCCGCCGTCATCGCCGCCTGCACGGGCCGGGGCACGATCATCCCCGCGTGCTTGCGCACCTCCAGCAACGACGCCACCAACGCCGGGTCGCCCGTCACGAACCCCGCCCGGTACCCGGCCAGGCTGGACGACTTCGACAGCGAGTGCACCGCCAGCACCCCGTCCAGCGAACCGCCGTTGACCGACGGCGCCAGCACCGACACCGGCTGCGCGTCCCACGCCAGCGCCAGGTAGCACTCGTCGGACGCGACGACCGCGCCGACGGCCCGCGCGTCGGCCACCGCCTGCGCCAGGTGCGCCCCCGGCAGCACCCGGCCCGTCGGGTTGGACGGCGAGTTCAGCCACACCAGCGACGTCCCGGACGGCGGCGGCTCGCCATCGGCCAGCCGCACCACCGAGGCACCGGCCAACCGCGCGCCCACCTCGTACGTCGGGTACGCCAACGCCGGGATGGCCACCACGTCACCGGGCCCCAGGCCCAGCAACGTCGGCAGCCACGCCACCAGCTCCTTCGACCCGATGGTCGGCAGCACGGCCACCGGGTCCAGGCCCGCGATCCCGTGCCGCCGCGCCAACGCCCCGACGACCGCCTCGCGCAACGCCGGGGTGCCGTGCGTGGTCGGGTACCCGGGCTGGTCGGCGACCGTGCCGAGGGCGTGCCGGATCAGCTCCGGGACCGGGTCCACCGGCGTGCCGATGGACAGGTCGACCACGCCACCGGGGTGCGCGCGCGCCTTGGCGGCGTGGTCGGCCAGCGAGTCCCAGGGGAAGTCCGGCAGCCTCCGTGAGGTACCGGAGGTCACTCGTGCGACGCCTGCGGGGGGAGAGCCTTGACGAACGCCGGGTCCGCGCTGACCTTGCCGACCTTGGAGGCGCCACCGGGCGAGCCCAACTCGTCGAAGAAGTCCACGTTGGCCTTCGTGTACTCCTTCCACTCGTCCGGCACGTCGTCCTCGTAGTAGATGGCCTCCACGGGACACACCGGCTCGCAAGCACCGCAGTCGACGCACTCATCCGGGTGGATGTAGAGCATCCGGTCGCCTTCGTAGATGCAGTCGACGGGGCACTCTTCGATGCACGCCTTGTCGAGCACGTCCACGCACGGCTGGGCGATCACATAGGTCACTGCGCTCTCCTGCTCTTTTCTGGTCCACACCGCGCAAGCCGGAGAGTACGCGGCGGAGTCGATTGTCCAACGCTCAGGCCCGCCTTATCAGCACCGTGCTCCAGCTCACAGACCGCCGTTCACCTGCGCGGGGCACGATGCGGGGGTGGAGGCGGTCACGGAGCTGGAGCAGCGGTGTGCCGACGCGTGGCCGGCGCTGGTCGACCGGCCGCTCGGCCAGTGGCGGCTGCGGGCCGCCGGAGGGTTCACCGGGCGGGCGAACAGCGCCCTGACCACGGGCGATCCGGGCATCCCGGTGCACGACGCACTCGTCGAAGTGATCGACTTCGCGACCTCCAACGGCATCGAACCGACCGCCCACGTGGTGATCGGCGCACCCGCCGAGGCCGAGGTCGAGGCGGCGGGCTGGCGGGTCGATGTGGATCACCCGGGCGGGGCGGAGTCGCTGGTGATGACCGGTCGGCTGGATCGGTTCGCCACCCCGAAGGACGCCGATGTGGACATTTCGGACACCCCTTCTCCCGGATGGTGGGAGCTGGCCGCGCAACGCGACCCCACCCCCGCGCAACGGCACGTGCTGGCGTCCGGCCCGCAGGTCGGGTTCGGCTCGGTCGTCCGCGACGGCGAGGTGCTGGCCGCCGTGCGCGGCGCCGTCGTCGGAGACCTGCTGCACGTGGCACGGCTGGCCGTGCGGCCCGGGGCGCGCAGGCTGGGCCTGGGCCGCCGGCTGATGGGCGGACTGGCCGCGTGGGCGCTCGACCGGGGCGCGACGACGTGCGCGCTGCAGGTGGCCGAGCACAACAAGCCCGCGATCACGCTCTACGAGTCGCTGGGCTGCGTCGAGCACCACCGCTACCGCTACTGGGTGTCGAACCACGCGTAGGCGGCCTTGCGGACCCGCTTCAACGCCGAGCGCTCGCCGAAGTAGTCGCCGACCACGCCGACGACGGGCAACATGCCGAGCGCCTGGTGGTAGAGCCTGCCCTGGGGGCGCTTGTCCAGCTCGTCCTCCAGCTTCCAGAGGACCTTGGCGAGCTTCCAGATCGTCGCGCCGATCGCCCGGAACGTGGACCGCTCCCGCAGCTCCTCGGTCAGCTCGGCGGTCTGCTCGTCCTCCTTGTGCCGGTCCACCGGCAGCCCGTCGACCTCGCGCTGGAACAGCACGTGCGCGAGCAGCCGCACCCGGTCCTCGGTCGAGGTGAACCCGTGCTCGCCCGCGATCGCCGACAGCAGCAGCCCCTGCCCCGCCGCGCCGAGCGCGGACTGGATCGGCAGCCGGTCGGCCAGCACGCCGCCGATGCCGGGCAGGGCGGCGACCAGCGACACCACCCGGCCGACCCGGTTGAGCCAGAACTCGTCGCGCTGGAGCACGTCCATCTGCGTCCACGCGGCCGTGCCGGGCACCTTCACCGCGGCCAGCTGGTCCCACAGCTTGTCCACGAGCTTGCGGTCGGCGTCGCGCTCCACCTCGCGGTCGCGCAGGCCGAGCAGGTTCGCGTCGCGCAGGGTGTCCAGCAGCGGCCCGGTCGCCCGCACGAACGGCCGCAGCGCCCGCACCACGTCCCGGTCAGTGATCGTCTCGGCCACCGGCGGTCCTCCCCATGTGCGCGCCCACCGCGATGGCGCCCGGCAACGCGCCCCCGGCGAACAGCACCAGGGTGCGCCAGTCGTTGAGGAGTACCACGTCGCCGCCCGGACCGAACAGGCCGAACAGCAGCAACGTGCCGATCCACACCAGCAGCGGCGACACCGCGGCCATCGTGCGGTGCGCGTGCCGCGAGGCGGCGACCACCAGCAGCGGCGTGGTCACGATCGCGAGCACCACCGTGATCGGGAACGGCAGGTCGTCCACCCGCGGCAGCAGCGTGCCGTCCAGCCGCACCGGCAGGAAGAACAGCTCCAGCACCGCGAGCACGAACGCCGCGACCGCGATCCCGACGAGAGCCAGGCGATCGGTCAATCGAGCCCCCCGAACAGGTCCGTCCCCGCGCCCTCCGCCGGGCCCTTGGCCAGCACGTAGTACTCGGCCTGCACGACGGGCTGCGCGATGCCGTTGGACAGGGCGTAGGCGGCCCGGCCCGCGCCGTCCTGCCACACGCTGATCTGCGTGGAGTGCGCGCGCAACGCCCGCAGCTTCGCCACCAGGTGCTCGGAGATGTCGATCGTGCTGGTGATGGCCGCGTCGTCGGTGACCGGCAGCTCGCCCTCGGCGGGCAGCCGCCACGGCAGGTCCGGGATCTCCGCCAGCGCGGCGGCGCCCGCCTCGGTCGCCGCACGCGACGTCACGGTGTGGAACACGCGGTCCACGTCCACCGCCGCCGCCGTGGTGATCTGGTGGGCCCTGATGTGGTCGGGGTGGCCGTACCCGCCGAACGCGTCGTAGGTGACCACGACGTGCGGCTTCACCGAGCCGATGATCTCCGAGAGCGCGGCGACCTGCTCGTCGAACGAGCCGTTGACGAACGCGCGCGGGTGGTCGTTCGCCGCGACGCCCGCCATCCCGGAGTCCCGCCAGCGGCCGATGCCGCCGAGGAACCTGTGGTCGGTCACGCCGAGCGCGGCGCACGCCGACCTGAGTTCGGCGACCCGGTACCCGCCGAGCTGGTCGGCGGCGTCCGCGGTCAGCTCCTGGAGCGCCGGCGGGATGATCTCGCCCTCCTCGCCCAGGGTGCAGGTGACCACGGTGACGTGCGCGCCCATCGCCGAGTAGTGGGCGATGGTGCCCCCCGTCCACAGGCTTTCGTCGTCGGGGTGTGCGTGTACCAGCAGCAACCGTGGTGGAGCGGTGAGCGTCACCGGAAAAGAGTAGTAGTCGGCCCCGCTCAGGACGCCGTCAGGGCCACCGCACCAGCGGTGGCCCTGACGGCACCGGCACTACCCGACCAGCGCGGGCACCACTTCGGCGAAGTGGCACGCCGAGAGCGTGCCCGCGCCGTCGCCGCGCCGTTCCAGCTTGGGCTCCTCGACCGCGCAGATGTCCTGCGCCTTCCAGCACCGGGTGCGGAAGCGGCAGCCCGACGGCGGGTTCACCGGCGACGGGACGTCACCGGTGAGCACGATCCGCTGACGCCGGCGCTCCACCTTCGGGTTCGGCACCGGCACCGCGGACAGCAACGCCTGCGTGTACGGGTGCATCGGCCGGGCGTAGATGTCCTCCCGGTCGCCGATCTCGATGATCTTGCCGAGGTACATCACCGCGACCCGGTCGGAGATGTGCCGCACGACCGACAGGTCGTGCGCCACGAACAGGTACGCCAGGCCCAGCCGTTCCTGCAGCTCCTCCAGCAGGTTCACCACGCCCGCCTGCACCGACACGTCCAGCGCGGACACCGGCTCGTCCAGCACCACGAGCTTCGGGTTGAGCGCGAGCGCCCGGGCGATGCCGATGCGCTGGCGCTGGCCGCCGGAGAACTCGTGCGCGTACCGGTTGCGGTGCTCCGGGTTCAGGCCGACGAGCTCCATCAGCTCGTTGACCCGGTGCTGCACGTCGGAGCCGCCGTCGTCCGGCACGCCGTGGATCTTGAACGGCTCGGAGATCAGCTCGTTGATCTGCCAGCGCGGGTTCAGCGACGCGTACGGGTCCTGGAACACGATCTGCATGTCCCGGCGCACGGACCGCAGGCCCTTGCCCCGCAACGTGGTCAGCTCGCGGCCCTCGAACTTCACCGAGCCCGACGTGGGCTTGTGCAGCTGCAGGAGGGCGCGACCGGTGGTGGACTTGCCGCAGCCGGACTCGCCGACCAGGCCGAGCGTCTCGCCCGCGTACAGGTCGAAGCTCACCCCGGACACCGCCTGGACCTGCCCCACGGTGCGCGGGATGATGCCGCCGCCGCGCACCGGGAACGACTTGACCAGGTCCTTGACCTCCAACAGCGGGGTCTCGCCCGGACGACCGCCCGAGGCGAGTCCCCCGGCCTGGGGGTTCACAGCCCCGGAATTCACGTCTGTCGAGGTCATGAGGTCGGCTTCTCCTCTTCGTGCATCCGCGCTTCGACCACGTCGAGGTCCTCGCTCACCGGCATGTCCGGGTTGGCCATGGTCAGCGACGCGGGGTTCTCCACCACGCCGATCTCGTCGTGGGCGAACAGCCGCTGCGGGTTCTCGATGGTGGCCAGGTGCGCGGAGCGGTGGCACCGCGCGAAGTGGCCTGCCCGGTCGGTCTCCAGCAACAGCGGCTCGGTCTCGCGGCACTCGTCGATCACGAGCGGGCACCGGGGCGAGAACGAGCAGCCCTGCGGCAGGTTCATCAACGACGGCGGCGCGCCCTTGATCGGGGTGAGCCGCTTGCCCAGCAGGTTCGGGTTCGGGATCGAACCCAGCAGGCCGACCGTGTACGGCATCCGCTGCGCCTCGAACACCTCGTCCACGGTGCCCTGCTCGACGACCGTGCCGCCGTACATCACCTGCACGCGGTCCACCATGCCCGCGACCACGCCCAGGTCGTGCGTGATGACCATGATGCCCGCGTTCGTCTCGTCCCGGATGCGCAGCAGCGTGTCCAGGATCTGCGCCTGCACGGTCACGTCCAGCGCCGTGGTCGGCTCGTCCGCGATGATCACGTCCGGGTCGTTGATGATCGACATAGCGATCATCGCGCGCTGCCTCATGCCGCCGGAGAACTCGTGCGGGTACTGCGAGGCGCGGCGGTCCGGCTGGGGGATGCCGACGAGTTCCAGCACCTCGACGGCCTTGGCCCAGGCGGCCTTCTTCGACACGTCGTGGTGCGCCTGGTAGGCCTCGGCGAGCTGCCAGCCCACCGTGTACACCGGGTTCAGCGACGTCATCGGGTCCTGGAAGATCATCGAGACGCCGTTGCCGCGCACGGGCTGCATCTGCTTGTAGTTCAGGCCCACGAGCTCGCGGTCCTTGAACTTGATCGACCCGCCGACCTTCGCGGTCTTGGGCAGCAGGCCCATGATCGCCATCGACGACACCGACTTGCCCGAGCCCGACTCGCCCACGACGCCCAGCACCTCGCCGGGGCCGAGGGTGAACGACACGTCGCGCACGGCGTGCACGGTGCCGTCGTCGGTCGGGAAGTCGACCGACAGGTTCTCGACCCGCAGCAGCTTCTCGCCGCCCGCGCGGTCGGAGATCGGGTCCGGGGCGTCCATCACGTCCACTTCGCTCATGCCTTCACCCTCTTCTGCCGCGGGTCGAAGGCGTCCCGGAGACCGTCACCGATGAAGTTCACCGACAGCGAGATGAGCACGATGAAGGTGAACGGGATGAAGAAGAGCCACGGGTGCAGCGTCAGCTCGTTCTTGTTCAGGCTGATCATCAACCCCAGCGAGGTGTCCGGCGGCTGGACGCCGAGGCCGATGAACGACAACGCCGCCTCCAGCAGCACCGCCTGCGCGACCGCCAGCGTCGCGTTCACGATGATCACGTCGATGGTGTTGGGCAGGATGTGCCGGAAGATGATCCGGGAGGTGGACGCGCCGAGCGCGCGGGCCGCCTCCACGAACTCCTTCTCCCGCAGCGACAGCACCATGCCGCGGATGACGCGGGCGATCGACAGCCAGCCGATCAGGCCCAGGTACAGCGCCACGATGAGCCAGTTGCTGCCGCTGCCGCCCGCCACGGACAGCACGAAGCTGTTGCGGACCAGCACCGCCGCGATGACGAAGGCGGGGATGACCAGCAGCAGGTCGATGAACCGGCTGATCAGGCTGTCGACCCAGCCGCGCATGTAGCCCGCGAGCGCGCCGAGCACGACGCCGATCACGGTGGACACCAGGGCGACCACGATCGCGATCTGCAACGAGAACTGGGAGCCGCGGATGATCAGCGCGACCATGTCGCCGCCGAGCCGGTCGGTGCCGAACGGGTGGTCGCCGCTGGGCGGCAGGTACCGCTGGAAGCCCAGGTCCGTGTAGGAGTACTTCCAGATCAGGCCGCCCAGGAAGGCGAACAGCACGAGCACGACGAACAGCGCGAGGCCGACGACGGCGGCGCGGTGTCGCAGGAAGCGGCGCAGGATGACCTGCCACTGCTTGCGGGCCGAGGTGGTGTCGAACTGACTTGCCTCGGCTGAGGTGGGCGTTGGAGCCTGCGCCACAGGAGATCCGATCTCAGTCAAGGCGAATCCTCGGGTCCAGGTAGGCGTAAAGGATGTCCGCGATCAGGTTGAACACGATGATGAACACGGCGGTCACCATCATGAAGCCGAGCACCTGGTAAGGCTCTTTCTTGGTGATCGCGTCGATCAGGAACTTGCCCATGCCGGACCAGCCGAAGACGGTCTCGGTGATCACGGCGCCGCCGAAGCCGGCGCCGATGTTCAGCGACGAGACGGTGATGATCGGGATGAGGGCGTTGCGGAACGCGTGCCGGAAGATGGACCGCCCCTGCGAGATGCCCTTCGCCTGCGCGGTGCGCACGTAGTCGGCGTTGAGGGTCTCCAGCATCGAGGCGCGCTGGAACCGGCTGTACAGCGCGAACTGGATCACGACCAGGCAGATGGTCGGCAGGATGTAGGCGCCGCTGTACTGGAACAGCTGCTCGCCGAAGGAACCCTTGAAGCCGTCACCCGGCGGACCAGCGGTGATGATCCACCGGTCCGCGCCTATCGACTCCAGCCAGTTGTTGAGCTGGATGCCGCCCGCCTTCAGGATGAGGGCGACGCAGAACAGCGGCATCGAGAACATGGCGAACGCTATTCCGGTCGCTGTGTAGTCGAATATCGAGTACTGTTTGACCGCGCCGATGACGCCGATCGCCATACCGAGGACCAGTGCGATCAACTCGGCCCCGACGATCAGGCGCAGCGTGACGACGAACGCCTTGAACAGGTCGTCCTTGACGGGCTTGCCGGCGTTGCCGGGAACGACGGACTCGCCCCAGTCACCGGTGACGAACTTGCCCGCCCAGTCGACGTAGCGCTCGACGAACGGCTTGTTGTAGCCGGTGCGCTCGTAGGCGAGCGAGATCTCCGCCTGGGTCCGCGGCTTCTGGAGCTTCCACTCGTCCAGGGGGTCGCCCATGGCGGCGGTGAGTCCGAAGCAGAGGAATGACGCGGCGATCAGCAGCGGAATTGCGATCAGCAACCGCCGGATTATGTAACGGAACATGACAAGTCTCTTGTCTTCCCAGGCAGGCCAGCCGCCTGCGACGGCCGGCGATCCCACCCACCGGAACGCGGACACCGTCCGGGGGGTCGGTGCGGTCGGCACCGACCCCCCGGGCCGGACTCATCTTCTACAGCTCAAGCGATCCGGCTGAACCTGCTTGCTACTTCTTCTGCCACGCGAAGAGGTTCCACGTGACACCGCCACCGACGCCGACGTAGGCGATCGGGCCGATGTTCGCGTCGCTCGCCGCGAAGTCGGGCAGCTGGAACAGCGGGACGCTGTGCAGGTCGTCCCGCATCAGCTTGTCGACCTCGTTCATCATGGTGAGGCGCTTGGCGTAGTCCAGCTCGCCGTTGGCGGCCTTCCACTTCTCGTCGACCTGCCGGTTCGAGTACAGGTTGTAGTTGCCCGAGCCGCCCGCGTCCTTCGACGCGTAGTTGCCGTAGGCACCGGCCTTCAGGGGCTGGCCGACCCACGCGAACAGCGCCGCGTCGAACTCGCTCGCGGTGAGCCGCTTGGAGTTGAAGTCGTCCGCCTGGTCGTCGATGATCTCGATGCCGGCCTGCTTGCACTTGTCCTGCAGGATGCGGACCGTGTCGGCGCGACGCTGGACGATCTTGTGGCCCAGCTTGAACGACGCGCGGAACTCGCCCTTGGCGTAGATGCCGTCGGCGCCCTGCTTCCAACCGGCGTCTTCGAGGGTCTTCTTGGCCGCGGCCACGTCACCCTTGCCGACGTCGCTGTAGTGGTCCTCGTAGCCGACCTCGTTGGGCATCATCACCAGGCTGCCGAGCGGCTTGGCGTTCGGGTCCACGTCCTTGATCAGCTTGTCGACCAGGCCCTGGTTGTCGAAGCACTGGGCGATCGCCAGCCGCAGTTCCTTGTTCTGCTTGAACAGGGGCAGCGACATGTTGAAGTCGACGTGCTCGAAGGTCTGGCCACCGGCCGCGAAGACGTTGAACGCGCTGTCGCCGCGCAGCTGGAGCGCCACCGCCGGGTCGGCCTGCGGCGCGATCACGGCGACTTCCTTGTTCTGCAGCTGCTGGGTCGCCGACTGCGAGTCGGTGTTGGTCTTCAGGATGACCCGCGCCGGACCGCCGGGGTTGCCCCACCACTTCGGGTTGCGGACCAGGACCGTCTGGTCCTTCAGGTCCGACGACTCGATGACGTAGGGGCCCGCGGACAGCGACAGCGCCTTGTCGAAGCCGCGCCAGCCCTTGGTGAAGAACTCGGCCGCCTTCTTGACCTGGTCGTCGTTCTGCTCCGGCGTGACCTTCATGATGTCGGCGATGCCGGTCTGCTTCTCGAGGATGTGCGCCGGGAGGAGCGCGTCGCTACCGGGGCTGGAGAAGATGCCTCGGTAGTCGGCGTACGGCTTGTCCTTGAAGAACGAGGTCTTGACGGTCTTGTCGTTGTCCGAGCACTCGATCTTCTCGATGTTCTCGTACCCGGTCGGCGTGGTGTCCCAGATCGACGCCTCGGTGCCGTCGTCGCCCTTGACGGTCGCCTTGCTCGTCGCCGCCAGCCACTTCAGGTAGAAGTCGTCGCAGTCGACCTGCTCGCCGTCGGACCAGACGGCCTCCTTGCGCACCTTCCACTCGATGACCTGCGGGTCACTGGAGACGACCTTGATCGACTCCATCAGGTCGCCGTCGACCTTGATGACCAGCTTGCCGTCGACGAAGTCGGTGAAGTAGGGCGAAGGCGTCACGTTGGTCAACGCGATCGTGTTCGCGAAGCTGTTCGACGCACCGATGAAGTTCTGGTAGTCGTCGAAGCCCTCTTCGACGGCGATGGCGATCTCGCCGATGTCGTCAACCTTCGGACGCTGGAACACCTCGTCCTGTGAACCGATCTTGCCGGGGTCGGCGTTCTGCTGACCACCTTGATCGCCGCTCGTGCCGCCGCCACCGCACGCGCTCAACACGAGCGTGGCCGAGGTCAGCAGCGCGAACGCCGTGACAGCCTTTGATCTCCTCATCGACACGTGCCCTCCTAGCACTGGGTTGGAGCGACCGTTTGGGCCGACTTCCACCCATAACCGTGATGTGCCAAACGCGCCCCGAACCGACACACCGTTGCAGCACGATAAGAACCAGTGCGCGGCACGGTCACTGCCCCTCGGCCGATCGTGACCAAAGGGTGACACGTTGGTCGCAGCACGCGACTCCGTCGTTACCGGGCGGGAGCGTTCGTTAACCGGACGACGGGAATACTGTCAATACTGCACCGCGAACGCATCTTGAAGCCAGTGTTTCGGGGATGTCAACGGTCAACGATCTTCACGCCGCCACGTGCGGGCGGCGCTGAGCGGACCGGCGAACGGCGCGCCCGCGGTGACGTTGTCGGCCTGCGGGAGGATCACCAACAGGTCCGCTACCTGGAACAACGGCATCGCGACGGCCTGCTGCCAGAGCACCGGCTCGACCGTCCGGAGCGCGTCGGTGAGCAGCACCTCGCCGCTGAGGGCCTGTTCGATCACCGGTTGGACCGCTTGGTCGCAGAAACCGGACAGATTCGCCGGAATGGGTGTACCGCCGTCCTCGGGTGACGGCCGGCAGCCGAATGTGGAAGCCAGAACCGCCGCGGAATCGCCGGTGTCGAGCTGCGGCACGACGGCAATGTCGATGGCCTCATTGGAAGCGGCGGTATCCGACAGATCTTGGCCGAACAACTGATTGGGCTGCGTTGTCAGGACGCGTGCGGCGATTCCGGACAATGACAGTTGACGCTGAACGCGGTTCGCGATGGTCACGTACGGCTCGATCCCGGCCGGTGCGGCGATGGTCAGCTCAAGCGGCTTGTTGTCCCGCCCCCACTGCCCGCCCTCCGGTCGGGTGTAACCCGACTCAGTGAGCAGTTGCACCGGGTCACCGGCCTTGGCGGGCATCGTCGGGGTGTAGCCGGGCTTGCTCGGCGGGACCACCTGGGCGTCGGCGCGAAGGCCCGCGCTGGGACCGCTGCGGGTGCCGACGGCGATCAGCTCCTCGCGGTCCAGCAGGTTCATCACGGCGGTGCGGACGCGGACGTCCTGCATTCGCGGCGAGGCGGGGCGCAGGAGGAGTTGGACGACCTCCGGACGGGGGACGACGACCGAGGCGAGCGAGGTGGTCTTGGCCAATTCCTCGACGTCCTTGGTCGCGATGGCGTCCGCGCGGATGAGGGCGACCTGGTCGTCGCCGGTGTTCAACGCCTCGATCGTGTCGTGCTGGCTCGCGCGGCGCAGGATCAGCCGGTCGAGCGCGGGCGGGGCCTCCCAGAACCGGTCGCTGCGCTCCAGGACGATCTCGCCGCGCGGCTGGTCGAGCGTGCGGACCGCGAACGGCCCGGCGGTGGCCGGGAAGCTGTCCGCCAACGCCGCGCTCCACCCGCCGGGGGCGTCCTTGAGCAGGTGGGCGGGCAGGAGGTGGCGGAACAGGTTCCGCCACCCCGGGTAGGGCCGGTCGAACACGACCTCGACGACCTTGCCGCCTTCGCGGCTGGCGATGTCGTCGATCAGCCGGTACCCGGCGGGGTCGACCACCCCGGGCTCCTCCCGCATCCGCTGCCAGAGGTAGACGAAGTCCTCCGCCGCGATGGGCGCCGAGTCGGACCAGCTGGCATCGCGGCGCAACGTGTACGTCACCGTGTACGGCTCCGCGCTGGTCACCTCGGCGCTCACCACGAGGTCCAGGTCGAGCCGCGGGCTGCCGTCGGCGGCGGTCCGGAAGGTCGACGGGAGCAGCAGCGCGGCCAGCGCCGTGGTGACCGTGCTCTGGCCGGCCAACGTGTGCGGGTTGTAGCCACCCTTGACGTCGTCCATCCCGACCACGATCTCGTTCAGCTTCTCCTTCGGCACGACCGACATGCCCGGCGTCGAGGGCACCAGGGGCGGCGGGGGCGTCGCCGTGCAGCCCGCCAGCGCGAGCGCAGCCAACACCGCGAGAACCGTTCGCTTCCCCATGGGTACGAGCGTGCCAGACGGCGCTGACAGTTGACGCCCAACCCCACGACTCCCACCGCGCGACTTCCGCCACCCCGCGCGCGGGCGTGACGCACGACACCCGTCGGCGGGTGCCGGCCGTAACCGCGGTGGTGTCGGGCGACCGGCGGAAACACCGCTGAAACGACGGGCACCCCGGGCCGAAGCCCGGGGTGCCCGTCAGCACACCCTATATATAAGGAGCGGGTGCTCAGCCCCGCAGCTTGTTGCGGTTGCGCTCGCGGCCGCGCTGGTTGGCGTCCAGCGTCACCTTGCGCACCCGCACGACCTCCGGCGCGACCTCGACGCACTCGTCGGCGGCGCAGAACTCCAGCGCCTCCTCCAGCGACAGCTTCCGCGGCCGGGCGAGGGTCTCCATCACGTCGGCGGTCGACGTGCGCATGTTCGTCAGCTTCTTCTCACGGCAGACGTTGACGTCCAGGTCCTCGGCGCGCGGGTTCTCGCCGACGACCATGCCCTCGTACGCGTCGGCGCCCGGCTCGACGAAGAACGTGCCGCGGTCGGCGAGCTGGATCATCGCGTACGCGGTGATCTGGCCCGACCGGTCGGCCACCAGCGAGCCGTTGTGCCTGGTCCGGATCTCGCCGGCCCACGGGCCGTAGCCCTCGGACACCGCGTTCGCGATGCCGGTGCCGCGGGTCTCGGTCAGGAACTCGGTGCGGAAGCCGATGAGGCCGCGCGACGGCACGACGTACTCCAGCTTGATCCGCCCGCTGCCGTGGCCGGCCATGTTCTCCATCCGGCCCTTGCGGTTGGCCAGCAGCTGGGTGATGGCGCCCAGGTGGTCCTCCGGCGCGTCGATGGTCAGCCGCTCGAACGGCTCGTGCAGCTTGCCGTCGACGGTCTTGGTGACCACCTGCGGCTTGCCGACGGTCAGCTCGAAGCCTTCCCGCTTCATCTGCTCGACCAGGATGGCCAGCGCCAGCTCACCGCGGCCCTGCACCTCCCAGGTGTCCGGGCGCTCGGTGGGCAGCACGCGCACCGACACGTTGCCGACCAGCTCCGAGTCCAACCGGGCCTTGAGCACGCGCGCGGTCAGCTTCGTGCCGCCGTTGCGGCCGGCCAGCGGCGAGGTGTTGACGCCGATCGTCATCGAGATCGCGGGCTCGTCCACGGTGATCCGCGGCAGCGGCTCCGGGTTGTCCACGTCGGCGAGCGTGTCGCCGATGGTGATCTCCGGGATGCCGGCGATGGCGACCAGGTCACCCGCCCGGGCCTGCTCGGCGGGCACGCGGTCCAGCGCCTCGGTGATCAGCAGCTCGGTGATGCGGACCTTGTGGATGGAGCCGTCCTCACGGCACCAGGCCACGGTCTCGCCCTTGCGGATGCGACCGGCCTCGATGCGGCACAGCGCGATGCGGCCGAGGAACGACGACGCGTCGAGGTTGGTCACCAGCGCGCGCAGCGGCGCGTCGGCGTCACCCATCGGGGCGGGGATGTGCTTGAACAGGACCTCGAACAGGACGTCGAGGTTCTCCTCGTCGGGCTGGCCGCCGTCCTCGGGCTGGTTGAGCGACGCCCGGCCGGCGCGCGCCGAGGCGTAGACGACGGGCAGGTCGAGCACCGAGTCGTCGGCGCCGACCTCGCTGGCCAGGTCGAGCAGCAGGTCGTGGGCCTCGTCGACGACCTCGGAGATCCGGGCGTCGGGGCGGTCGACCTTGTTCACCACCAGGATCACCGGCAGACCGGCGGCCAGCGTCTTGCGCAGCACGAACCGGGTCTGCGGGAGCGGGCCCTCCGAGGCGTCCACCAGCAGCACCACGCCGTCGACCATCGCCAGGCCGCGTTCGACCTCGCCGCCGAAGTCGGCGTGGCCGGGGGTGTCCACCACGTTGATGGTGACCGGGCCGTCGGGCGTGTGGCGGCGGACCGCGGTGTTCTTGGCGAGGATCGTGATGCCCTTCTCGCGCTCCAGCTCGCCCGAGTCCATGACCCGGTCGACGAGCTCGGCTCGTGCGGAGAAGGCGCCGGACTGGCGGAGCATGGCGTCGACGAGGGTCGTCTTGCCGTGGTCAACGTGCGCGACGATCGCGACGTTGCGCAGGTCGTTGCGGACCAGCGTTTCCTTGATCGACGCGGTGGCCGTGGGCACGCGGAACTCCTAGAGCTGTTTGTGCGAGGAAAGCCAGGCGCCGGACGTGGATCGCGCGCAGCCTGAGTACAGCTTACCGGTCCGAGCGCCCTTACCACACACGGACAGCAGGTGAGGTCAGCCTCACCTACTCTGAGTACACCCGGATGAGTGGAGCACGCCGCGTGGGCAAGGTCAAGGTGAAGAAGAAGTGCTGCCGTTCGACGCCGCGGTGCAAGAGCTGTCCGGTGGTGGTGCTGCTCAAGGCCAGGGAGAAGGCCGCGAAGAAGGCCGCCAAGCAGGAGCGCAAGAAGGCGGGGAAGAAGGGGAAGAAGGCGGGGAAGAAGGCCCGCGAGTCGGCCGCGTGACACCCGCCGCCCGGCCGACGCCGGGTGGGGTGGGCCGTGGGCGGGTGGCTAGCCCAGCACCGCTTCGTTCACCCTGGCGAGTTCGGGCGCCGTCCGGGTGGCCTGGAACTCCACCACCTGGTACTTCGCCAGCTTGCGGACCGCGAACGGGTCGGTGGCCAGCAGCGCGTCCAGCTTCCCGCGTGCCATCGGCCGCGCGATGATCACGCCGCCCACGCGGGGCACTTGACGGCCCGAGGCCAGGAAGTGCCCGGCCTCGTACTGCTTCGCCAGCCACTCCACGTGGTCCGGGAGGGTGTAGTCGACCTCGTCCAGCGTTGCGGTGTACTCCAGCAGCACGACGTACATAGAAGAAATGTAGACCTCCGCCACACCGGCGTAACACGCTAGAATCGCGGCTATGCGCACTCTTTACCCGTTCTGGTGGTCCGCCTTCCGGCGGCCCTGAGAACTGCGCGTCAGACGAACGCAGGCCGCCCGCTGGGGCGGCCTTCGGCATGTTCGGGGTCACTTCGAGCGGGCACACCCGAAGGGATCACCATGATCAGGCTGTCCGCGATCACCCCGTCCGGCCCCGTCCAGCTGGGCAACTACCTCGGCGCCATCAGGCGGTGGGCCGCCGAGGGCACCGAAGAGGACGTCTACTTCATCAGCGACCTGCACGCGATGACGACGTCGCACAACCCGTCACGGCTGCGCTCGCTGACCCGGGAGCAGTTGGCGGTGCTCATCGCCGCCGGCGTCGACCCGAGGTCGGTGGCCGTGCAGTCGGACCTGGTCCGCGAGCTCGGCGCGTTGACGTGGGTGCTGGAGTGCACCTGCACCTACGGCGAGGCCGCCCGGATGATCCAGTTCAAGGAGAAGTCGGCGGGCCGGTCGTCGGTGAGGTTGAGCCTGCTCACCTACCCGGTGCTGATGGCGGCCGACATCCTGCTGCAGGGCGCGCACGAGGTGCCGGTCGGTGACGACCAGCGGCAGCACGTCGAGCTGGCGCGGGTGCTGGCGCGGCGGTTCAACGGCACGTACGGCGAGGTGTTCGTGATGCCCCGGTCCGTGCTGCCGCCGACCGCGTCGCGGGTCCGTGACCTGGCCGATCCGTCGCGGAAGATGGCCAAGACCGCGAAGGACGCGGCGGGCACGGTGTTCGTGCTGGACCCGCCGGACCTGGTGCGCCGCAAGATCCGGCGAGCGGTGACCGACGACCTCGGCGAGGTGCGCTACGCGCCGGAGGCGCAGCCGGGCGTGGCGAACCTGCTGGAGATCCTGGCCGCGTGCACGGGCAAGGACCCGCACGAGCTGGCGGGTTCGCTGACCGACTACGCGGAGTTGAAGGAGGTCACCGCAGAGGCCGTGGTCGAGGAGCTGCGGTCCGTGCGGGAGGTGACGCAGGGATTGTTGAACGACCCCGCCGAGCTCGACCGGGCACGTGCGCACGGCGCCGAGCGTTCCCGTGAGCGCTGCGGCCACCGCCTCGACGCCGCCCTCCGCATGTCCGGCCTGGGCTGACCCCCGCGAGTCGAACCTCCAAGACCCGCGAGTCGAACCTTCAGGACCCCCGAGTTCGCCGTTCCGAACGGTGAACTCGGGGGTCCTGAACGTAGGACACGCGGGACCTGAACGTAGGACACGCGGGACCTGGAGGTTCGACTCGCGGGTTAGAGGAGGGGGTGGAGGGAGGGGAGGAGGACGCGGTCGGCGGGGAGCCAGTCGACGGTGTCCAGGTCGGCCGAGGCCAGCCAGCGGATCGCCTGGTGGTCGGTCGGGGTCGGGGTGCCCGAGGCGAGCGTGGCGGTGTAGGCGCGGAGGATCAGGTCGGGGCGCAGGGGGACGTCCGGGCCGACTTGCGCGCCCGGGACGACGGTGACGCCCAGCTCCTCGGCGCACTCGCGGATCACGGCGGCGTGGTCCGTCTCGTCCGGTTCCACGCGGCCGCCCGGGAGCTCCCACTTGCCCGCGGCCTCGGGCGGGTAGCTGCGTTGCTGGGCGAGCAGCAGGCCGTTGTGGACGATGGCGGCACCTACCACCGCGCGCGCGTCCAGCAGGGCGATGCTGCGCGCGGACACGGCGGCGGCACGCGCTTCCAAGACCTTCAGGGCCAGCCCGCGTCCCACCAGGACGTCCGCCAGCCGCCCGAACGGCCCGCCGGGGCTGGACCACTCCACCGAGTCGACCACCATCGTGCCGCCACCGGTGTGCAGCAGGTCCGTGACCAGCGTGAACCGCGGCAACGGCCCGCCGACCAGCTCGGCGGACACGCCCGTGGTGTCCGCCCGCGTCACGACCAGCGTCCCGTTGACCGGACCCACGGACCCGGCGAGCGTCGCCCCGACGAACAGCACCGGCCCGCCACCCGAGATCCGCACGCCCAGGCCGCGCACGGCGCGTGCCAGCAGCCGGGCGTCCAGCAACGCGGCGGCGACCGTCCGCAGCGGCGCGTCGACCAGGGTGGTGGTTCTCAACTCGGGCACGGTCGCCCATCCTGTCAGAGCCGCGGCCCGCCACCGGCGTCCTCACCGGTACAGCGGCCAGCGCACCTCCAGCCGGGCGCCGCCCTCGGGCGACTCGCCCGCCCGGATCGTCCCCCGCCGACGCCGCACCAGGTGCGCCACCAGCGCCAACCCGAGGCCGAAGCCGCCGGTGGCCCGCCCGCGGTCGGACTCGACCCGGTAGAACCGGTCGAACACCTTCTCCCGGTGCTCCTCGGGGATGCCGTGCCCGTCGTCGTCCACCAGCAACCGCACCTCGCGCACGGCCGGCAGCACCGAGATCCGGATGAACGTGCGGGCGTGCCGGGCCGCGTTGCGCAGCAGGTTGTCCAGCACGAGCTCCACCTCGGTGCCCGCGGCGGAGATCAGGCACGCGCTCATCGGCGCGGCGAGCCGCACCAGCAGCTCGGTCTCACCCAGCCGGTCCACCGCCGCCTGCGCCTGGAGCACGAGGTCGACGGGCTCGGCGCGGGGCAGCTCGCCGGTGTCCGCACGGGCCAGCAGCAGCAACGCGTCGACCAGCGCGGACAGCCGTTCGGACTCCTCCACCACCGATTCCAGCACCTCGATGGAGAAGTCCGGGTCGGGGTGCGCCACCGCGACCTCGGCCTGCGCCCGCACGGACGTCACGGGCGACCGCAGCTCGTGCGCGGCGTCACCGGTGAACCGGCGCAGCCGTTCGGTGGCCTCGTCGCGCCGCGCGAGCAGGGCGTTCAACGCCTCCGCAAGCGCTTGCAGCTCGTCGCGCGCGGCCGGCACGGGCAGGCGTTGACCGCGCGGCAGCTCCTCGGCGGCCACCCGCATCCGTTCCACCGGCCGCAACGACGACCGCACGGCCAGCCACGTCGCTATCCCGACCAGCCCCGCGACCAGTACCGCGGCCACCGCGAGCCAGCGCGTGCCGAGCGTGTTGGCCTCGCGGTAGCCGACCAGCGTGTCGCCGGCGACGTGCAGCCGGGGCGTGCCGTCGGGCGCGAACTCCACCCGTCCGATCCACCGGTGCGCGCTGGGGCCGTCGATCCGCAGCACGGGTTCGCCCGCCTTGAGCCTGCGGATCTCGGCCGGGGTGAGGTCCGGTCGCGGGCCGCCGTCCAGCGGGTTGCCCGCGGTGTCGAGCACGCGCGCGTTCTCCGCCTTGGCCAGCTCCCGGTCCACGGCGCTGACCTGCACGAACCCGATGAGCTGCGGGGCCAGCAGGGTGAACGCGAGCAGGCACAGCAGGGCCATGCCGGTCGCCACGACGGTGATCCGGAACCGCAGGGTCCGCCGCAGCCACCACCGGCGCGGGTTCACCTGCGCCTGGTCCCCGCCGAACCGAGCGCCGCGTCGAGGTCGGGCGTGGACGCCAGGTAGCCGTGCCCGCGCACGGTCCGCACGACCTCGCCCGCGCCCATCGCGTCGAGCTTGCGCCGCAGGTAGCCGACGTACACCTCGACCGCGTTGCGGGTCGCCGCCTGCTCGTCGCCCCACACCGAGCGCAGCAGCTCGTCCTTGGTCACGACCGACCCGGCACGGCTGGCCAGCACGTCGAGCACCGCGTACTCGCGCGGCGAGAGCGACACCGGCTCGCCCGCCCAGCTCACCTCGCGCATCGCGCGGTCCACCACCAGCTCGCCGAGCTTGAGCCTGCGCCGCGCCAGGTCGACCGAGTTGCGCCGCAGCAACGCCCGCACCTGCGCCACCAGCACCACGAACGAGAACGGTTTCACCAGGTAGCCGTCGGCGCCGAGGTCGAGGCCGTCGGCCTGGTCCACCTCGCCGTCCTTGGCCGACACCATCAGCACGGGTGTCCGCACGCCCTCGGCGCGCATCCGCTGCAGCACCCGGTAGCCGGACAGGCCGGGCAGCATGATGTCCAGCAGCACCACGTCGAACGCGCCGGTCAACGCGACCCGCAGGGCGTTGGGGCCGTCCGCGGCGGTGACCACCTCCATGCCCTCAGCGGACAGGCCGCGTTCCAACGCCCGCCGCACGCCGATCTCGTCGTCCACCACCAGCACCCGAGGTCTCACGCCCACAGCATGCCTCGTGAAGAGGACAATCGGCGCGGGAGTCTCAGTCCGCTCTCAGCCTCGCGGCAGCTCTCAGCACGATCTCAGGGCGGTCGGAGGAGTGTCTGGGTTGTCGGGTCGCAAGGGGCTGCCCGGTAGGAGGAGGGGACATGAACCGGAGAAGGGTGACGGTCGTGGCGGCGGCGGTCGGCGTGGTCGCCGGTGCGACCGGACTGGGGCTGCTCGCGATGCCCGCCGGCGCGGGGCCCGCACCGGTGCTGCCGGACGTGACCGCCGAGGCGCTGGTCGAGTCCGTGCTCAACGCCAAGCCGACCGCGTTCGGCGGTTCGGTGGAGGTGAACAACGACCTGGGCATCCCGGCGATCGCCGGTGTGCCGCAGCTGTCGGACGGCGCGAGCTCGCTGCGGGTCTGGACCGACGGCCAGGGCAAGCTGCGGGCGCAGCTGCCCGGCGGCGACTCCGAGCGCACGTTCGTGGACGACGGCGAGACCGCGTGGATGTGGGACTCGGCCGGGCAGACCGTCACCAAGATGCCGCACGGTGCGTTCGCGGAGGGCAAGCCGGACCTCAGCGGTGAGGCGAAGGCCGCGCCGACGGACCCGGTGACGCTGTCGCGGCAGGTGGTGGCGGCGATCCAGGAGTTCAGCGACGTCACCGTCGACGGCACCGCGCGGGTGGCCAACCGGCCGGTGTACGAGCTGGTGCTGACGCCGAAGCCGACCGAGAAGACGGTGCTGCGCGAGGTGCGCGTGGCGGTCGACTCGGAGCTGCGGGTGCCGCTGCGGGTGGCCGTGCTGACCAACGGCACGGACGCGCCCGCCGTGCAGGTCGGGTTCGCCGACCTGCACGTCGGACCGCAGGACGCGTCGCTGTTCGCGTTCACCCCGCCTCCCGGGGCGAAGGTGACCGAGCCGGAGGTCGGTGCGCCGTCGGCGGAGCACAAGGCGGCCGCCGAGCAGGCGTTCACCGAGGCGAACCCGCAGGTCGTCGGCGAGGGCTGGGACGTCGTGCTGGCCGCGCGGATGCCCGAGAACGCCCTGGCCGGTCTCGCGGAGGCGCAGGAGCAGGGTCGGCGCGAGGGTCGCTGGCAGGACCACGGCGAGGGTCAGGAGATCGACGTGCAGGGCC
Source organism: Actinosynnema sp. NPDC050801 (assembly GCF_040673975.1). NCBI lineage: Bacteria > Bacillati > Actinomycetota > Actinomycetes > Pseudonocardiales > Pseudonocardiaceae > Actinosynnema > Actinosynnema sp. NPDC050801. The sequence goes on from NZ_JBFAQZ010000011.1 coordinate 198,294, forward strand.
TGCTCAAGCAGCTGGGCAAGCAGGTCAGCGGCGACTGGGGCTCGGGCACGCTCATCACCACGCGGGTCGGTGGCGTGCTGATCGCCGACGACGGCCGGGTCGCCGCGGGCGCGGTGCCCGAGCAGGTGTTGGTGGACGCGATCGGTCAGGTCAAGTGACCACCTCGACCAGCGCGCGGGTGGAGCCGGTGCACACCGGCTCCACCCCGGTCCTCGCGGCCCGGACGCGGGGACTGCGCAAGGTGTACGGGCGCACGGTCGCGGTGGACCGGGTGGACCTCGACGTGCCGCAGGGGGCGGTGCTCGGGATGCTCGGCCCGAACGGGTCGGGCAAGACCACCACGATCCGCATGCTGCTCGGGCTCGTGCGGCCGACCGAGGGGGAGGTCGAGCTGCTGGGGAAGGCGTTGCCCGACGGCGTCGCGCAGGCGCTGCCGCACGTGGGCGCGCTGGTCGAGGGTCCGGGGTTCCACCCGTTCCTGTCCGGTCGGGAGAACCTGCGGAGGGCGGCGGCGTTCGAGCCGCTGCTCGCCACCGGTGACATCCGGCAGGCGGTGGAGGACGCGTTGGAGCGGGTCGGCCTCGCCGCCGCCGCGCACCGGCGGTACCGGGGGTACTCGCTGGGCATGAAGCAGCGGCTGGGGCTGGCCTCGGCGCTGCTGGTGAAGCGGAAGCTGATCGTGCTGGACGAGCCGACCAACGGGCTCGACCCGGCCGGCACGCGCGAGGTGCGCAAGGTGATCGCGGACCTGCACGAGGCGGGCAGCACGGTCGTCGTGTCGTCGCACCTGCTCAGCGAGATCGAGGCGACGTGCACGCACGTGGCCGTGCTGCACCGCGGGACCGTGGTCGCGCAGGGTGAGCTGGCCGAGCTGCTGCACGCGGACAGCAGTTCGCTGCTGGTCGTCACGCCGGACGTGGAGGACGCGCTCAACGCGTTGCGCGCCGGGCGGATCTCGGCGCGGCCGATGGCCGCGGGCACCTCCGACGACGAGACCGCGCAGGGCGTGCGGATCGAGCTGATCGGCACGACCGCGCCCGTGGTGGTGGAGACGCTGGTGCGCGCGGGGGTCGCGGTGCACGAGGCACGCCGGCACCGCACCGGTCTGGAGGAGCTGTTCGCCCGGCTCACCGAGGCGGAGGAGTCCGAGCACAACCTGTCCGCGGTGGACACGATCGAGGAGGGGGTCCGATGAGCGCGCTGGTCGCCACGCGTGCTCCGCTGGGCAGGCAACTGCGCTCGGAGCTGCGCTGGATCGTGCGCCGGCCGCGGACGGTGATCGGGCTCGCGTCGCTGTGCCTGGTGCCGATCCTGGCCGGGATCGGGCTGTGGTTCGCCACCGACGGCGACGGCCCCGCCGGGCCCGGGCTGGCCGCGATCATCGCGGGCAACGGCCTGGTGCTGCCGGTGTTCACGCTGTTCCTGGCGCTGCCCCTGCTGCTGCCGCTGGTGGGTGCGATCTGGGCGGCCGACGGGCTGGCCGGCGAGGCGCAGCACGGCACGTTGCGCGGGTTGATGATCTCGCCGGTGGGCCGGCTCCGGCTGCTGGGCATCAAGGCGTTCGGCGTGGCCACGATGACGTTGCTGGCGGTCACGTTGATCGCGTTCGTCGGTGCCATCACCGGTGCGGTGCTGTTCGGCGGCGAGGGGATGCTCACGCTGTCGGGTTCCACGCTGTCGTTCGGCGCGGCGCTCGGGCGGATCGTGCTGACGATCCTGCTGGTCACCGTGCAGGTGTGGGGTGTGGCGGCGATCGCGATGGCGATCTCGGCGTGCACCGAGCACCCGCTGGTGGTGATGGCCGCGACGATGGCCGGTGTGATCGTGTTCGCGGTGCTGGGCGTGTTCAGCGCGTTGGACTGGCTGCACCCGTACCTCATCACGTCGGCGTGGAACGGGCTGATCGACGTGATGCGCGACCCGTTGCCGACCGAGGAGCTGTGGCGCAGCACGGCGTTGGCCGGGTGCTACGTGGTGATCGGGCTGTCGTTGGCGGCCATGCGGTTGGCCACCAAGGACAACTAGCCCGCGCCGGTGGAGGGTCGGAGGGGTTCGGCCGGGGGGCGGCGGAGGCGGGGTGAGCGGCGGTGTGTCGCTAGTCGCGACGTGTCGCCGCCTTCCGCTCGTAGCGGGCGTTGACCGCGGACCGGCATTCGAGGCACATGCGCTCGACGGAGGCCTTGCCGTTGCGGTTGCGCTTGACCTCGCGGGTGTTCTCCGCGGTGCGGGGATGACCGTTGCGGCACGCGACGTCGACGTCCGCCCGCGTTCTCGAGTAACCGTACTTCCTGCGGGCGTACTCGCGAGCACACTCGCGGCACCCGCCGTTGCCGGGACTTCGACCCACGACCGAGACGTCGTGACCGGCCGGGCAGAACTGCCGCGCGGGCTGAGGTCCCTTGAGGCGCGCGACATCCTTCCGGCGTTGGCACGCCTTGCAGCCGCCGGACGGGTAACGCCCGACCTCGGCGTACTCGTGGCCCTGCGCGCAGTGCGTGGTCGTGTTCGTCCGCGGCGGTACATAAGGGGTCAACGGCAACCCCGCGCGAAGTCGGTAGCAGGCGCGGCAGTCACCGCTCTTGTACCGCCCGTGGACGGCGTAGTCGTGCCCTCGACGGCACGCGGTCGCCCGGGGGTCGAAGGTGCGCCGCCCCTGCCGCTTCCGGGTCGTTGCCGACCTCGCGCCACCCGTCCGGGCTCGACCACTCGGGAAGCGGGACATGACCGCTCGGCGGGCGTTCTCCGAACGGGTGACCACCTCCAGGTGGTCCGGACGGCAGCACCGGGGGTTGCGGCAGAGGTGGTCGAGCGTCATCCCGTCCGCTATCGGACCGTTGGTCAGCCGCCAGAGCTCGCGGTGCACGTACCGCGTGCGTCCGTCGACCGAGATGACGCCGTAGCCCCTGACCAGGGCGCCCGTCCAGAGCCGGCACCCGTCCTTCGCGGTGTCGAGCCGCGACTCGATGCGCCCCAGCAGCGGCACCCAGCTGGAGAAGTCGCCGGGGTTGGCGGCGTCGCGCCGGGCGAGGTTCTCCGCCCGGGTCACCGGTTCCAGGTGCTCGGGGTTCACGCAGGCCCGGTCCCGGCAGAGGTGGTCCAGTTCGAGCCCGTCCGGGATCACCCCTCGCCAGACCGTGTACGCGAAGCGGTGCGCGCCGATGCCTCGACCGTTGACCTGCATCGATCCGTAGCCGCTGTGGCGTCGTGACCCCGACCAGAGCCAGCACCCCGTGGTGCGGTCGACGCGTGCGGTGAAGCGGTCGACGTGCGGCCGGAGTTCCGCCGGGTCGAGTGATCTCGCGGGCATGGCGCGAGTGTGGCACCCGCCACCGACAAACCGGCGCGGTCCTGTTCACCCCCATGCGGTTGCGGAACGCTCGTTGACCGATAATCGGCCCATGTCGTCGCCGCTGAACACCGCCCGGTTGGTGCTGCGCGGGTTCGTCGAGTCCGATGTGGACTCACTGGTGTGGTTGCTCGGCGAGCCGCGGGTGATGCGGTACATCGAGGACGGCAGGCCGGTGTCGCGGGCCGACGTGGAGCGGGTCGTGCTGCCGAAGCTGCTGGGCGGCGGTTGGTGGGCGGCGCACGAGAACGCGTCGGGCGCGTTCATCGGCTGGTTCGAGCTGAGCCCGGCGGGCGACGGCGTGGCCGAGTTGGGTTACCGGCTGCACCCGGACTTCTGGGGGCGCGGTTACGGCACGGAGGGCGCGTCGGCGTTGGTGGAGCACGCCGCCGCGACCGGGCTGCGCCGGGTCGTGGCGTACGCGATGGCGGTGAACACCGGGTCGCGGCGGGTGCTGGAGAAGGTCGGGCTGAAGCACGTGCGGACGTTCCACGAGCAGTGGCCGGAGTACATCGAGGGCGCCGAACACGGCGACGTGGAATACGCCCTGGACCTCCGCCCGTGACGCGCGGCGCGGCGCCTGCGGACCCCCGAACCGCGCCGACCGCCGATGTGCGGTCACCGTCGACCCGACCGTTCGGTCCACTGTGGAGCGACGCAGGTCAGGGCACTGCGTAGGCAGACTCCTCCGCCTAAGAATCCCTTGTGCGGCAACGCCGTTACAAGATTGGCTCCGATCGAGTGGATGTCCGGCAGGTCCGGTATCAAAGCCCGTCCGCCCGAGTCCTCCCCACGTGCCACGGGCCCTGCCCCGCGGCGCAGAAGGAGGAAGCGCATGTCCACCACCAGACGACGGGGAGCAACGGTGCTCGCCCTGTCCGGTTTGCTGGGCGCCGCGGCGCTCACCGGTGCCACCACAGGCACCGCGGCCGCCGCGGACGAGCTACCCGTGTACGCCGTCCGCTCCGAGGGGTTGACCCAGGAGCAGGCCGCGACCCTGCAACGGGCGTTCGGGCTCAAGACCGTCGAACGCACCGCCGAGGGTGTCGTCACGTTCACCGACGAGGACCGCCACCTGCGCGTGCCCGGCATCGACCGCGGCACGGGCACGCCCGACGAGAGCGGGCAGGCCACCAGCCAGACCCAGCTCGACCTCACCGCCATCCGCGGGCTGCGGGCCGTTCCCCTCGCCGACGCCACCAAGCGCGTCACCGAGACCCTGCGCGGCGTCGGGCTGCTGCCCGCCGAGGCCACGCCCAACGCGTCGCACACGACGCTCGACATCGCCGACGCCAACGGCAACACGGTGGTCAGCGCGCCGCTGGACACCACGGTGTCGTTCGCGTTCCAGCTCGGCGGCGTCGCGCTGGAGGGCCCCGGCTCGAAGATCCGGGTCTCCCTGGACGGCACGGGCGCGGTCACGCAGCTCACCTACGCCGCCCGCACCACCACCGCCGCCGGCCTCAAGCCGGTCCTCCCGCTCGACCACGGCTACCAGAAGTGCGTCGAGGTCATGGGCCCGGCACCGCTCGGCTCGGTGACCTACGCCTACCCGTCCGGTCTGCTCGGGGCGGGCATCACGCACCTGGAGCCGTTCTTCCGCTGCCAGGGCGTGGACCCGGGCGAGTCGTCGCCGGTGTTCTACCTGCCCGCCGTGCAGGGCAGCTCCACCCCGGCGCCGGACCCGTCGGTGCCGCCGCGTGCGCGTGCCGCCGCAACCGCCGACGTGGGCGCCGCCGCGACCGCCGACGTGGGCGCGCAGTGGACCACGCGGATCGACGTCGGCAGCTCCGGCACCGGGACGTGCCAGTCCCTGTCCGGCGTGCCGACCGACATCACCGGCTTCAACACCCGTTTCACCAACGCGGGGATCCCGGTGCAGTTCAGCTGGACCGGCCCGAACTCGTGGGAGCAGGACTTCAAGGACCCGGCGTTCGTGGGCGGGCAGGACCACGTGTACGCCGACGACGTCGACATGACCTACTACCACGGTCGGGGCGGCGCGTTCGGGTTGTCGTTCGCGGGGTGCAGTGCCGTCACGGACAGCACGCTGCGCAACACCGAGGCGCGCTGGGGCAACCGGGACGCCGAGTGGATGAGCCTGTACACGCCGAACCTGCTGCAGAACGCGGCGAGCGGCCAGATGTGGTGGCAGCGGTGGGGCCCGGCGTTCCGGGGGCTGCACCAGATCAACAGCTTCGAGACCGGGGTGGTGCAGAGCAGCGGGTTCGGTTCCCGGTACGGCAACTACCTGCTGCGCAGGCCGTTCCTGAACTTCCTGCGGCCGATGAAGGTGCGCGTGGCGTGGGCCCAGGCGTCGATCGACACCCAGCCGTCGTGGGTGCGGTGGGCGACCATGGGGCCGATCGGCAGCTCGTGGATCGCGAACTTCGACGACTACTTCTGGGGTAGGGGCCCGGTCGGACCGGACACCCTGCCCACCGTCGGCTACTGGAAGATCTCCGGCTCCAGCTGAGCCTTCCCGACGACGCTCCGCAGGGGTCCCCGCCCAGGGGACCCCTGCTTTTGCGGAAAGGCTCCGAACGGTTTGTAACACGGTCGTCGCACTCCACGACACAGGGGCGAGCAGACAAAACAAAAGCGCATTGCGCGCTTGCCATTTCCGACAAGACGCGCCGACCGGTTGAAGTGGGGCAGCGATCGATGTTCGACCCGAAGAAGCAACTCAAAAAAGCCATGGAACTGCTACGCGTCGGCAACCCGCAGGTGACTGACGAGCAGTGGGCGAACACGGAGAGCTCCTTGCAGCAGAAGATGGACGAGGCGCCGTTACCGACGATCGCCTTGATCGGCCTCGCCGGGGTCGGCAAATCGTCCACCATCAACGCGCTGTTCAACGCCGGCGCCGCCGTGGGCCACTACCGGCCGTGCACGCAGTTCGCGCAGCCGCTCGAGGGTGACCTGTTCGAGTACACCGGCCGGCGGGGCAGCATGATCGTCTACGACATGCCGGGCCTCGGCGAGAACCTCGCGGCCGACGAGCGGCACTACGACACCTACTTCGACACCCTGCCCAAGGTCGACGTCGCGATCTGGGTCGTCGACGCGCCCAGTCGGACCATCTCGCCCATCGAGGTGGCGTTGCGCCGGTTGCGCCGGATGGGAGGCGCCAGCCTGATCGACAAAATCGTATTCGCCGCGAACAAGATCGACCGGGTCCACCCGGGCGAGACGGCATGGCTCAAGCAGGCCAATATCCCGAGCCCGGAGCAGGAGGAGACGATCCACCTCTACACGAGGTTCCTCGAAGAAGCCCTCGGTGCCGAGGTGCCGCGGGCGCAGGACAGCGTGGTCTGCTACTCGGCGACCCGCCGGTACAACCTAGAGTTGCTGATGGAGAAGGTCGGCGCGCACGCGCCGGAGAACCGGGCGTGGTTGCTGGGCCGGGTCGCAGACGTCGCCGACTTCACGGACCTGGTCGACCCGCGCCTGCTCGAGTGGATCAAGTCGAACCGCCGGCACGCCGATGACGGGCGGCGGGCGCCGTGAGCCACGACATCTCACCGGGCGACGCCGAGTGGGACGTGATCGCCGACCGACTTCACTCCTTCATGGGGAAGATGAGCGCCAGCGACACGCGGCGGCTCGCCGCCGACGAGGTCTCGTTCCGCAAGTTCTGTTCCGTGGCCCTCCAGTCGATCGCGGAGATGCTCGGCTACACGGTGAAGAACATCGACGAATTCATCCGCGACATGCGGTATGCGGTGAACAAGGGGTGGCAGAACGGTATCGAACGGGCCAAGGCAAATCGGCTGCGGCCGTGACGACCGCACGCACCTACCTGCCGCTGCCCTTTCCCGAATGCCCATCGTGCGGCTCGTCCTGGGAAACTTCACGTCATCAGGGCTGTGCCGGCGACGTGGAAGTCGAACCGCGCTCGCGAATGGTCAAGTGCGGTTCCTGCGATGAGCCGTGGGACATCATGTCATCCACGTTCCACTGCTCGTGCGGTCACGCGTTCTCGGCCGGCGACGTCCACCTGGCCATCGACCGGCTCGTCGACACGTGCCGACGGCTGCTCGACATCCTTGAGGGCAGCGCCAAGGCCAACAACCTCTTCGCCAAGCGGACCGAGACCAGCTTCCGAGGGTTCATGGCCTCGGTCGTGGAAGGCCTCGGCGAGGCCGCCGGTTTCGTGGTCGGCAAGCTCCTGGGCCGATTCTTGGGTTGAGCCACGGGGCTGGGCCACCGGGCTCAACCGATGACCGCCACCCCGTCGTGGTCCACGGACAGCGTGACCCGGTCACCGGGCGACGGGGGCTCGGCCACCGGCGCCACGGCCTCGAAGTCCTCGCCGTCCAGCCGCACCAGCAGCCGGACGTGGTCACGGCGGTGGACGCGTTGCAGCACCTCCGCCCCGATCGGGCCGTCCGGGTCGACGCGCAACGCCGTCGCCCGCAAACCGACCCGCGCGTGGACGCCCACCAGGTCCCGGGCCACGTCGGCGGACAGGACCTTGCCGCAGCCGAGGAACCTCGCGGTCTCCACGTCGACCGGCCGCCGCCACACCTCGGTCGGCACGCCGACCTGCACGATCCGACCCGCGCGCATCACCGCCACCCGGTCGGCCACCGTGAACGCCTCGTCGTGGTCGTGCGTCACCACCAGCGCCGTGGCGCCCGTCTCCCGCAGCAGCCGCGCCAGGTCCACCGCCAGCTGCTCCCGCAACGCCCGGTCCAGCGCGGACAGCGGTTCGTCGAGCAGCAGCAGCTTCGGCCGGGGCGCCAGCGCACGGGCCAGCGCCACCCGCTGCTGCTCGCCCCCGGACAACGACGTGACCCGCCGCCGCCCGAACCCGGCCAGGCCCACGAGCTCCAGCAGCGACGCCACCCGCTTCTCCCGCGCCTCCCGCTCCACCCCCCGCATCCGCAGGCCGAACGCGACGTTGCCCGCCACGTCCCGGTGCGGGAACAGCTGACCGTCCTGGAACACCAGCCCGAAACCACGCCGGTGCACGGGCGTCCCGGCCAGGTCGACGCCGTCCCACGACACGGTCCCGGCGCCCGGCGGCTCCAACCCGGCCACCGCGCGCAGCAACGTCGACTTGCCGCACCCGGACGGCCCGAGCAGCGCCACCACCTCGCCGTCCGCGATCGACAGGTCCACACCGGACACCGCGGCCACGCCGCCGTAGCTCACGCTCACCCCGTCGACCCGCAACGACATCAGAACTCCCCGCCGCTCGGCACGCGCAACCGCTCGATCACCAGCACCGCCACCGTGGTCACGACCATCAGCAACGCGCACGCCGCGTAGGCCATCTGGCTGTTCAGCTCACCCGGCCGCGACATCAGCCGCGCGATCACCACCGGCAACGTCGGCGCGTCCGGCCGGGCCAGGAAGCTGGTCGCGCCGAACTCGCCCAACGCCACCACGAACCCGAACCCGGCCGCCGCCAGCAGCGACCGCGACGCCAGCGGCAGGTCCACCTCGCGCCACACCCGCCACGGGTTCGCGCCCAACGTCGCCGCCGCCTGCCGCAGCCGCTCGTCCACGGCCCGCAGCACCGGCAGCACGATCCGCACGATCAGCGGCGTCACCACCAGCGCCTGCGCCAACGGCACCAGCAGCGGTGACGTGCGGAAGTCACCGGGCAGGGCGTCCATCGTGATCAGGTAGCCGAAGCCGAGCGTCACCGCGGACACGCCCAGCGGCAGCATCAACGCCGTGTCCAGCGTTTCCGCGAACCACGACCCGTGCCGCCGCAGGCCCACCAGCACCACCGCCGACACGACGCCGACCAGCAGCGCCACCAGCGTGGCGTCGGTGGCCGTGCGCACCGAGTTCACCGCCGCGTCCAGCCCGGAGACCGCCAGCGTGCCGCGCTCCCCCGTGCCCGCGAGCGCCGCGTACCCGGCGAGGCTCCAGCCGTCGTCGGTGGCCAGCGACCTGAGCAGCAACCCCACGACCGGGGCGAGCAGCGCGGCCACCACCAGCCACGCCGCCACGACCACGCCCCACTCGCCGCCGGTGGGCCGACGGGGTGGCTCGACCCGCAGCGACAGGGCCTTCTCCCGCCTGCGACGCGCCAGACCGCCGATCACCAGCACCGCGACCACCGCGACGAACTGCAGCAACGACAGCGCGGCGGCGCCCGACAGGTCGAACAGCTCCACCGTGCGCAGGTAGATCTCGGTCTCCAACGTGCGGTGGCGCGCGCCGCCGAGCACCAGCACGACGCCGAAGCTGGTGGCGCAGAACAGGAACACCACCGAGGCCGCCGACCCGATCGCCGGCGCCAACGACGGCAGCACGACGGAGGTGAACGTGCGCACGCGTGACGCGCCCAGCGCCCGTGCCGCGTCCTCCGCGCGCCGGTCGACCCGCGCCCACAGGCCGCCGACCGTGCGGGCGACCACGGCGACGTTGAAGAACGCGTTGGCCAGCACGATCGGCAGCACACCGCCGTCGGGCCACAACGCCCGGAACGCCAGGCCCACGACCACGGTCGGCAGCACGAACGGCACCATCACCGCCGCCCGCACCACCCCCGTGCCCCACACCCGGCAGCGGGCCAGCAGGAACGCCATCGGCATGCCCGTGACCAGCGCCAACGCCGTCGCCGCGGCGGCCTGGCCGAGGGTGAACCCGACCAGGTCCCACGTGTCGGCGCGGGCCAGCACCGGCAGCACGCCGCCCTCGCCCAGGCCGAGCCCGACGATCGCCAGCACCGGCCACGCGAAGAACACCCCGAGGAACGCCAGGGGCAGCAGCGCGGCGAGCGACCAGGTCAGCCTCGGGCTCAGCCCTGGACCAACGTGCGCCACTGCTGCACCCACCGCTCGCGGTTCGCGTCGACCTCGGCGGCGGGCAGCGACCGCGCGGTGGCGGGCTGCGGCGCGGCCTTCGTCCACGCCTCGGGCAGCGCGACGCCCTCCCGCGACGGGTAGACGTACATCTGGCCCGGCACGTCGGCCTGCACCTGCTCGCCCAGCAGGAAGTCCACGACCTTCTTGGCGTCCTCGGGGTTCTTCGCGCCGTTCAGCACGCCCGCGTACTCGACCTGGCGGTAGCAGGTGTCCAGCAGCGCCTTGGTGCGCGGCGTGCCGTCGTCACCGATCTCGGCCGACGGCGACGACGCGTAGGACACCACGATCGGCCGCGGCCCCTTGCCGCTGGAGCCGGAGAAGTCCTGGGTGTAGGCCTCCTCCCAGCCGCTGACGACCTTCACCCCGTTGGCCTTGAGCTGACCCCAGTAGCCGGTCCAGCTCTGCTCGCCGAACCGCGCGATGGTGCCGAGCAGGAACGCCAGGCCCGGCGAGGACGTGGCCGGGTCCTCGACGACCAGCATGTCCTTGTACTTCGGGTCGACCAGGTCGGAGTACTGCTCCGGCGCGCCGATGTCCTTGAACGCGGCGACGTCGATGTTCAGGCACACGTCGCCGACGTCGACCGCGTGCAGCCGGTTCGGCGGGTCGAGCTGGTAGCGCTGCGCGCCCTTCTGCGCCTCGGGGCTCGCGTACTCGGCGAACACACCTTCCTTGAGGGCGCGGGAGGCGAACGTGGAGTCCACGCCGAAGGCGACGTCGCCGATCGGGGCCTCCTTGGTCAGCACCAGCTTGTTGGTGACCTCACCGGCGTCACCGCTGGCCAGGTGCTTGATCGTGATGCCGGTGTCGGTCTTGAACTTCTCCAGCAGCTCCGGGCTGACGGCGAACGAGTCGTGCGTCACCAGGGTGACGACCCGCTCCCCCGGCGGAGGTGTGCTGGACGTGGTCACCGAACAGGCCGTGAGCAGCGCGAACGCGGTCACGGCGGGCAGCACTCGTCGGAACATCATCTCTCCCTACACCGGCATGACCCGGATCAGGTGTGGACGGTCGAAGGCTCGCGCGCCTTCCTCTCAGCCCGGCGCAGCACCGGACTCCCGTGGCGAACGCGCAGCCTACCCCGCGCGGTGGGACGATCAGGGCCATGGCCGAGCTGCTGACCGACGACCAGGTGACCGCCTCGCTGACCTCGCTGCCCTCGTGGCGGGCGCAGGACGCCGCGCTCGTGCGCACGGTGGAGCTGGAGAGCTTCGCCCAGGCGCTCCAGGTGGTGAACCGGGTGGCCGAGATCGCGGAGAACGACAACCACCACCCCGACATCGACATCCGCTGGCGCACGCTGACGTTCCGGTGCGCCACGCACTCCAGCGGCGGGATCACCGCCCTGGACGTGTCACTCGCGGAGGAGATCGACGGGGTGCTCGACGTCTTCCTGTGACCGCCGGGTCCGCTCCCGCAGCACCACGGCGATCGTGACGAGCGTGAGCAGGCCCACCGCCGGGTACACCCAGCCCAGCGCCGAGTAGTACCAGGGGCGGGGGATGATCCAGATCGACGGCTGCGCCTTGAGCAGGAACGAGATCAGGTAGCTGCCGACGGCCAGGACCCACGCGACCGCGGTGATCTTCGCCAGCCGGTGCCCGGCCGCGTGGACCAGCCACATCAGGGCGGGCACCGCCCACACCCAGTGGTGGCTCCACGAGATCGGCGACACGAGCAGGCCGAGGAACTGGACGGACACGATCATCGCCAACGTGTCCTTCGCCCTCACCGCGGCGTGCAGGGCGAACCCGGCGAGCACCGCCGCCACCACCACCGCGCCCAGGAAGATCGGGCCGGTCTCGATGTCGTACCCGACCGAGCGGGACAGCGCGCCGCGCAGCGACTGGTTGATCGCCGAGCCGACCGGGCCGACGCGGGAGGCGTCCCCGAGCAGGTGGAACCAGTACTCGTTCGACTGGCTCGGCGAGATCAGGTAGCCGAGCCCGACCGTGCCGAAGAACGCCGCGATCGACCACGCGGCCGCCCGGTAGCGACGGGTGACCAGGAAGTAGAGGCCGGAGATGGCGGGCGTGAGCTTCAACCCGGCCGCGATCCCGACGCCCGCGCCCTGCACCCAGCCGCGCGCGCTGACCATCGTGCCGAGCAGGAGGGCCGCCAGGACCAGGTTGATCTGGCCGTAGTTCAGCGTGGTGCGCACCGGTTCGACCCACACGAACAGGCCGGTCCACAGCATCGCGCGGCGCGGGTCGTTGGCGCCGACGAGCTGGAGCGACTTGCGGGTGGTGAACCACAGGCAGGCGAGGCTGACCAGCTGCCAGAACCACCGGGCCGCGCCCCAGGAGATCCACGACAACGGCACGAAGACCAGCGCGGAGAACGGCGGGTACGTGAACGGCAGGGCGAACTGGTCGGAGAACTCCTTGAGGCGCCAGTCGTAGAGCAGGCCGGTGAACAGCTCCGGTGAGGCGTTCCGGTAGACCATCAGGTCCACCATGGTCATCTTCGTCTGGAACGCCACCATGGCCAGGTGTCCCAGCAGGGACAAGCCCAGGATCCACGGTGCGAAGGCGAGCACTCGCCCTTCAAGTGCGCGCGAACTCACTGCCCTACCTCCACGATCGTGTGAATTACACGACTGTCGGGCCACGAAACCGGGTACCCGGACGTCAAGACGAGTGGGAGATCAACGCAAGGGGTAAATCGCATGACCACCGACATCGTCGTATTCACCGCCTCCGCCCTGGCCATGCTCGCCACCGCGGGGGGCGTCTTCGCCCTGGCCCGCCACAGTCGCAACCAGGTGCGCTGACGCCAGAGCACAGTACCTCGGGGCGGTGCGTCCGACGCACCGCCCCGAGTCGTCTCCACGGCCCGTGATCAGGTACCACCGGTCCGCGGCGGCGTGGAGGGCACGCCATCGTGCGACTACCGGGGCACTGGCGCACGGCCTGGCGTTCCGAGCGACGCCACGCCGAGGAGTCGATCACCCGTGCTCGCTGCTCAAGTCATCGGACCGGATTACGGTGACGACATGGCCGAGTTGCCCGACTGGATGCGCCCACCGCGCGAGGAAGGCTGGTTCGCGGAGGATCTGGACCGACTGCCCGAGGCGCCCCGCCACACCGAACTGATCGACGGAGCGCTCGTTTTCACGATGGCCCCGCAGCGGTCCTGGCACAGTCGGCTCGTCACCGAACTCACGCTCGCGCTCGGCCGGCAGACGCCGGCCGGCATCGAGGTGGAGCGCGAGATGACGATCCGGCTCGACGTCCGCAACCGACCCGAAGCCGACATCCTCGTCACGTCCGCGTCCTTCGACCCGGTCCGGACCTGGTTCGAGCCGGCCGATGTGCTGCTGGTGGTCGAGGTCGTCTCACCCGAGTCGACCTTCCGGGACCGGACGGTGAAGCTGCGCAAGTACGCCGCGGCCGGCATCCGGCACTACTGGCTGGTGGAAGACGAGGCCGTCGGGCCGGTCGTGCACGTCTACGAGCTGGACGAGCCGACCAAGGCCTACCTGCCGACGGGCATCTTCCGCGACTCGCTCCACGTCTCCGTGCCGTTCGGGATCGACATCGACCTCGCCAAGCTCATGCCGCGCCACTGACCGCCCGCCGGTCACACCGGGCGGGTCCAGCTCCCAGCCGCTTGTTGCCGTCGACCAACGGGGGGTTGCGCAGGATCGACTCCATCAACACGGCGGCCCTCTCGTCCAGGCTGCCGTACGCGTCCTGCCCCATCAGCGAAGACCGCGGCCGGTGCGCGGCCGAGTCCAGCAGACCCAGGTCACGCACCTTGGGCACGCCGAGGTCGTCGGCCAGCGCCGGCAGCTCTTCCAACGTCAGGCACTCGGGGTTCACCGCGCGAGCCGGTCGAGCAGCGCCGCGTAACGTTCCCGCCCGTCACGCGAGAGCGCGCGGACCCGATCTTCCTTGACCCGCCGGGCGGCGGCGTCGGTGATCGCGCGCACTGCGGCCTCGTGCTTGCTCACCCCGTCGCCGTCGGCCATCACGTAGTCCTTGCCCTCCGTGCGGACCTTGCCGGCGGCCTTCGCGGCCGAGATGGAGCCTGCGCCTTCTGCGCCATCTCCAGCACCAGACGGCGGCCCATTCCGGGTGCGGGTTTCCTTCTCCAGTGGCCGTGCGATGACTCGGCGATCAGTAGTGGTAGCGGGCCGCGAGGATGACGATCTCGTCGTCGGCGACGAGGTAGACCAACCGGTGCTCGTCGTCGATCCGCCGCGACCAAGCCCCCGGGAGGTGGTGCTTGAGAGGCTCGGGCTTACCGATCCCGGTGAAGGGGTCGCGGAGGACGTCCTCGATGAGCTTGTAGATCCGGGCGGGCACCTTGCGGTCGTTCTTGAGCCGGGACGTGTAGTCCTCCCAGCCGTGCTCTTCGAAGACGAGCCTCACTCGCCGCCCTTGCCCATCGGGGCATCGGGATCGATCAGCGCGTGCTCGGAGAGCTTGATCCGACTCAACGCGTTCTCGTAGGCCTTGAGCAGCCGACGAGCGTTCGCGGGCGAGCGCAGGAGGTAGGAGCCTTCACGCAGGGCGGCGTAGTCCTCGGCGGAGACGAGCACGGCGTTCCCGTGCTTGGAGACGATCTCGATCGCGTCGTGGTCGTCGTTGACCTTCTTGATCAGCGGAAAAAGATCCTTGCGGGCCTCGCTCGCGGTGATGGACACGGCGGAAACCCCCTCTACTCTGGTACCAGATGTCGTACCACTCTGAAGCACCGGGCGCTCAGCCGGTCAGACGTTGAAGCGGAACTCCACCACGTCGCCGTCGGCCATCACGTAGTCCTTGCCCTCCATGCGGACCTTGCCGGCGGCCTTCGCGGCCGACATGGAGCCCGCCTCCACCAGGTCGGTGAAGGACACGACCTCGGCCTTGATGAAGCCGCGCTCGAAGTCCGTGTGGATGACGCCCGCCGCCTGCGGCGCGGTCGCGCCCTGGGGGATCGTCCACGCCCGCGACTCCTTCGGACCCGCCGTCAGGTAGGTCTGCAGACCGAGGGTGTGGAAGCCGGCGCGGGCCAGCGAGTACAGGCCCGGCTCGTGCTGGCCGATCGACTCCAGCAGCTCGCGGGCGGACTCCTCGTCCAGCTCCAGCAGCTCCGCCTCGACCTTGGCGTCGAGGAACACCGCGTCCGCGGGCGCCACCATCTCGCGCAGCTCCTTGAGCCTCGCCTCGTCGGTGAGCACGGCCTCGTCGGCGTTGAACACGTACAGGAACGGCTTCGCGGTGAGCAGGCTCAGCTCCCGCAGCAGCTCACCATCCACTTCGGACTGGGCGGCGAACAGCGTGCGGCCGCCGTCGAGGACGTCGCGCGCCTGCTGCGCCGCCTCCAGCGCGGGACGGCGGTCCTTCTGCGTGCGGGCTTCCTTCTCCAGCCTCGGGATGGCCTTCTCCAACGTCTGGAGGTCGGCCAGGATCAACTCGGTGTTGATCGTCTCGATGTCGGCGCCGGGGTCGACGCGGCCGTCGACGTGCACCACGTCGGAGTCGTCGAAGACCCGGATGACCTGGCAGATCGCGTTGGCCTCGCGGATGTTGGCGAGGAACTTGTTGCCGAGGCCGGCCCCCTCCGACGCGCCCTTCACGATGCCCGCGATGTCGACGAACGACACCACCGCGGGCACCTCGCGCTCGGAGGCGAAGATCGCGGCGAGCTTGCCGAGGCGCTCGTCCGGCAGCGGCACCACCCCGACGTTCGGCTCGATGGTCGCGAACGGGTAGTTCGCCGCCAGCACGTCGTTGCGCGTGAGGGCGTTGAACAGGGTGGACTTGCCGACGTTGGGCAGGCCGACGATGCCGAGGGTCAAACTCACGGTGGGTGAGTCTACGCGCCCCAACGCCGTGTCCGATTCCCGCGAGACCCAACGTCCCGCCGCCGGCAGAGTGGGCCGCATGCTCCTCGACGACGAACGCGCCTACCGGGCCGTCGCCGCCCGCGACGCCCGCTTCGACGGGTGCTTCATCCTCGCGGTGCGCACGACCCGCATCTACTGCCGACCGTCCTGCCCCGCCGTGACGCCGAAGCGCCGCAACGCCGAGTTCTACCCGACCGCCGCGGCCGCCCAGTCCGCCGGTTACCGGGCGTGCCGGCGGTGCCTGCCCGACGCCGTGCCCGGCTCGCCCGAGTGGAACCTCCGGGCCGACCTCGCGGCACGCTCCATGCGCCTCATCTCCGACGGCGTGGTGGAGCGGGAGGGCGTGCCGGGGCTCGCGTCGCGCCTGGGCTACTCGGAGCGCCACCTGACGCGCGTGCTGACCGCCGAACTGGGCGCCGGACCGCTGGCCCTGGCCCGCGCGCACCGGGCGCACTCGGCGAGGCTGCTGATCGAGACGACCGACCTGTCGTTCGGCGACATCGCGTTCGCGGCCGGTTTCGCCAGCGTGCGGCAGTTCAACGAGACCGTCCGGACGGTGTTCGCGACCACGCCGTCGGCGATGCGCTCGACCCGTGCCGTCTCGACCACCGCGGGCCGCATCACGTTGCGCCTGCCGTACCGGCCGCCGTTCGACGCGGCGGGTCTGCTGGCGTACTTCCGGGCGCACGCGATCGCGGGCGTGGAGGACGTGACGGACGGCTGTTACGCGCGTTCGCTGCGGCTGCCGCACGGTCAGGCGACCGTGCGGCTGGAACCGGCGGCGGGGTACGTGTCGTGCTCGTTGCGGTTGACCGACCTGCGTGACCTGGGCAGCGCGGTGAGCCGGGTGCGGCGGCTGCTCGACCTGGACGCCGACCCGGTGGCCGTGGACGACTTCCTGGCCGCCGACCCGGCGTTGCGCCCGTCCGTCCTCGCCCGGCCGGGCGTGCGGCTGCCCGGCAGCGTCGACGGCGCGGAAACACTGCTCAGGGCGCTGGGCCACGACCAGCCGGGCGAGCCGCTGGACCACCCCGACGGGCCGGTGACGCACCTGTACCCGGCGCCGACGGCGGTCGACTCGCCGGTGGCGCGGGCGTTGGCCGACGGCACGTTGAAGGTGGACGTCGGTCGTGACGCGGACGAGCTGCACGCCGAGCTGTCGGCGTTCCCCGGTGTCGGCCCGCAGGTCGCCTCGTACGTCGTGATGCGGGTTCTCGGCGCCCCGGACATCCCTTTGACCAGCGACAACATCGCGTGGCGCCCTTGGCGCTCGTACGCCGCGATGCACCTCAGGAGGACCGCGTGAGCACCGGCCACGTGTCGACCATCGACACCCCGATCAGCCCTTTCACCGCCATCGTCGCCATGGACGGCGCCGTGCTGGCCAGCGGGTGGACCGCGAGCGCGGACGACCTGCTCCCCCAGGTCTCGCCGTCGCTGCGCCCGACGACGCTCGCGCACCGCCGTGACCTGGGCGAGGTGACCAGGGCCGTCCGCGCGTACCACGCGGGTGACCTGGACGCGATCGCCGACGTGCGGGTCCGGCAGCGCGGCGGTGAGTTCATGGGGCGGGCGTGGGACGCCCTGCGCACCGTCCCGGCGGGCAAGCCCATCAGCTACGCCGACTACGCCCTGCTGGCCGGCCGCCCGACCGCGGTGCGCGCCGCCGCCAGTGCGTGCGCCCGCAACGCCGCCACCTTGTTCGTCCCGTGCCACCGCGTGATCCGCACGGGCGGCGCGACCGGCAACTTCCGCTGGGGCGCGGACGTGAAGCGGTGGCTGCTGGCCCACGAGGCCTGAGTGGGCACTTGTTCACGGCCGGTCGAGTCGACCACAGATCCGCAGTCGGAGCCGCGAACCGTCGGTCTTTGGTGATGGGGAGAAAACCGCGGTCCTCCGGGGCACCCTCGCTCCCCCCGCGATTCAGGACTTCACCGACATCGGTCGACCATCGACCGTCAGCGGTCCCACGACGCGGTGATGGGTAACGTATCGATCTTGCCGCAGGCCGGGTCGTCTTCGGGCTGCACCGACAGCTGCGAGGAACCGTGTCAGCCAGGAGCAATCCTCAAGGGCCGGGCAGATCCGATTCGTGGATACTGCTCCTGGTCACAGCGTTGCTCATCCCCCTCGTCTTCAGCGCCGACCTGATCGAGGCCGTGAACAAGGAGCCGGACCGGGCAAAGTGGCCATGGTGGCTCCTGGGGTCTGTGGACGCCGCTCTTCTGCTGCTCGTCCTGCTCATCACCCGGATCTTCTACTGGAAATCACGTATCGCGCTCCAGTGGCGGATGGTCGCTTGGTGGCTGACGGGCGCGGCCGTCACGCTTGGCTTGGACCTGCTCGAAACGCTGACCTTCCCGGTCTGGGGAGATCTGCTCGTCTCCGTGGGCTACGTCGCAGCTCTCGCCACGATCCTGGCGGCGACCGTTGGCGCCAACCCGTTCAGCTTGATCTCCGCCAGACTGCGCAGGCACAACCCTGAAGCATGGCTGCGGTACCAGGTGGCCATTCCCCTCCTGTTCGGCACCCTTGCCGCCTATGTGGGGTCGACCCTGTGGCGGGTCTTGGACGTAGGCACCAACCGGACCGAGCGCGACATCAGGTTCACCGACGAGGAGAAAGAACTCCTGAACTCGGCGAGCTTGACCGAGTACGCGAACTACGCGAATTCCCTGTGCTCCAACGTGGTCGACCAGGAGTATTTCGCACAGGTCAGTCAGATAATCCCCTTGTTGCTCGTAGCCGTCGGACTCGAAGCCAAGTTCTTCTCGCGAAACATGCAGGAGGCGAGCAGCCGAGCGATCACGATCAATGCCGTACTGGTCTTGCTCGGCGGCGAGGTACTGGCCCTGTCAGCGCTGCCGTCGTCCGGGAACGGCTGCGACGAAACGCTGCAGGGCTGGCACGAGTACATGGCTTTTGTGATCACACTCCAGGCAGTCGTCATTGCCCTGGTGACACTTGCCCTCGCGCTCCTGTCGGGTCGCGGTCAAGGCAGCGCCGGGAGACCTCGGGACCCAGCCGAGGACCCTCGACCCCCTGCCGGCGAGCCGCCTGCCGTCCCGGAACGAACGGTGTCGACCGTCGAGGGACGTGGTCGTGATGCCGCGTTCTTCGGCGCAGGTGTCCTGATCGCAGTCGGAGTGATAATCCGCATCGCCCGGAGGCTGGGCAGGCCCTGACCCGCGACCGATCATGCTCACGCGCAGGCGGGACTCGCATCGGCGAGCCGTCGGCAACTCGATCGCCGAGACTCCGTGACCGTTCCGTGGTCCGCCTGCGCGAGCCGAGCCCTCGTGGGCTCAGTCCTCGTCGCGCGGTGGGCGGGGGCGGCGTGGGGGGCGGCCGCCTTCGCGTGGTGGGGCGGGGCGGCGGGGGCGGTCGGAGGTGCCCGAGGCCGGGGGGCGGGGGCGCTTGGGGCGGTCCTCGTCGGCGGCGGGGGCGGTGGGGCGGCGGCGGTCCTGGGGGGCGTCGGCGCGGTCGGCGCGGGGGCGCTTCTTGGGGCGGTCGTCCGGCTGTGGCTGTTCGGCGCGGTCAGGGCGGTCGGCGCGGTCGGACCGGTCGGCACGCTCGGCGCGGCGGGGTTTGTCCGGTTTGCGCTTGGCCTCGCGGATCTCGTCCTTGGTCAGCCGGTTCGGGTCCTTCTGCGTCATCACGCGGACGATGCCGATGATCACGGTGCACGCGGTCGTGATCGCCATCGCCGGGAAACCGTCGATCAACGGCTTGCCCAGCGTGAGCCCGACCGACGGCAGCCCACCGCTGGGCATCCCCTGCGTGAACACCACCAGCACCGGCACCACGATGGCCAGGACCAGGGGCGGCTGGACGATCGGGCCGAACATCGAGCGCCGCTCGACGAACACCACCGCCCCGACGCAGCCCACGAAGAAGGTGATGGCGAACACCCAGCCCACCGTCTTCGCGGCCGAGTTCACGTCGACGAACGTGCCGACGATCGCCACCACGAACGCGATGAGCACGGCCGACCACCAGGGCAGACCCCGGAAGCTGCCGAACATGGCGCGGTCGTTCCAGCGGACGGCGGAAAGCTCCTCGTCCTCCGGCTCGCTGCGCGAGTCGTCACGCATAGCAGCGGTCACGCACACTCCTCGTTCGGCTCAGTCCCGACACACTCTATTACGCCTCCCGAGCGTCCAAGGGTGCACCGAGGGGTGCACCGAGGCCGGCGTCGTCCGTCCGCCGCACCAACGGCAGCGGTGTGACGTCGGACGACGCGTTGCTCAACGGCTCCACCGCCGCCCGGAAACCCTCCAACGCGTCCAGCTCGCGCCGCCGCGCGGACAGGAACCGCTGCAGGTGCGTGCTCGACAGGTTCACCGCGTCCACGGCCGTGTCGGCGGCCCGGTGCGCGCGTGAAGCGGCCGCCCTGACCTGCTCCACGTCGTCGGCCAGCGCGCGGTCGGTCACCGCGAACATCGCCGCCGACGCGATCACCGCGAACCCGGTCGGCCCGCACAGGAACACCCGCCGGTCGAGCAGCCACCGCAGCAGCTCGGGGTCGGTGTCCAGGGCCGCGACCACCGCGCCGTCGTTCGGCACGAACATGATCGTCCCGTAGATCGCGTCGGCCCACCGCTGGTAGCCCTTGCCCGCCAGCTCCGCGGCACGCGCACGGATGTTCCGGACGTGCACGCGCAACGCGTCGACCCGCTCGGACGCGTTGTCCGTCTCCACCGCCTCCGCCCACGTCGCCATGCTCATCTTGGCGTCCACCGGCACCCGCCGACCGCCGCCGACGTTGAGCACCAGGTCCGGCCGCACCGAACCGCCGCCCGCCACGTCCACCTGCAGGTCGAAGTGGATGCCCTCGCGCAGGCCCAACACCCGCGCGGTCTCCACCAGCACCTTCTCGCCGAGCTCACCGCGACCGCTGACCGAGGAGAACGCCACCTCGTAGCGCTGCAACGCCGCCCACTGGGCGTCGCCGCGTTCCCGTTCGGCCTGCACCGCGGCCAGCGCGGCGTCCGTGCGCCGCACGCTGTCCTGGTAGAGCCGCCACAGGAACAGCAGCGCACCCGCGAGCAGGAGCGCCACGACCACCGCCGCCGTGCTGAGGACCGCTGTCATGCCACGATCATCGCGCAACACCAGATCTGCCCGGACTGGTGTCCGATCACACGTTCGAGCGACACGCCGAGCGGGGTTCCGGGTCGGAGGGCCGGGCGGCCCTAGCGTGGCCGGCGTGAAGATCCTGCACACGTCCGATTGGCACGTGGGGCGCACCTTCCACGGCCGTGACCTGCTGCAAGAGCAGGAATCGGTGCTCGGCGGCCTCGCCGACACCGTGTCGGACGAGCGGGTGGACGCGGTCGTGGTGGCGGGTGACCTGTTCGACCGGGCGGTGCCGAACGCCGAGGCGGTCGCGGTGTGCTCGCGGGTGCTCAGGCGGATCCGGGCGGCGGGCGCGCAGATCGTGATCACGCCCGGCAACCACGACTCGGCGGCCCGGCTGGGCTTCCTGGGCGCGTTCGCCGAGGCGGGCGGGCTGCACCTGCGCACGCGCGTGGCCGAGTTGCACGAGCCGGTGCTGTTCGCCGACGCGCACGGGCCGGTGGCGGTGTACGGGATCCCGTTCCTGGAGCCGGAGACGGCGCGGCACGCGCTGGGCGTCGAGGCCAAGGGCCACGGCGGGGTGCTGACCGAGGCGATGCGGCTGGTCAAGCAGGACCTGGCCGCCCGGGAGGGCACGCGGTCGGTGGTGCTGGCGCACGCGTTCGTGACCGGCGGCGAGCCGTGCGAGTCGGAGCGCACGATCGCGGTGGGCGGTGTGCAGGACGTGTCGGGCGCGGTGTTCGCCGGGGTCGACTACGTGGCGCTGGGCCACCTGCACGGGCAGCAGACGTTGGCCGAGCACCTGCGGTACTCGGGCAGCCCGGTGGCGTACTCGTTCTCCGAGGCGCGGCACCACAAGTCGGTGTGGCTGGTGGAGTTGGGCGCGGGCGGGTTGGCCGGGGTGGAGCGCCGTTCGCTGCCGGTGCCGCGGTCGTTGTCGACGCTGCACGGCGCGCTGGACGACCTGCTGCTGGACCCGGAGCACGAGCCGGTCGAGGACCACTTCCTGTCGGTGACGCTGACCGACCGGGTGCGCCCGCTGGACGCGTTGCGGCGCCTGCAGACCCGGTTCGCGCACGCGGTGCACGTGGAGTGGCGGCCGGAGGGCGGGCGGACCGGTGAGCTGCGGTTCGCCGAGCGGGTGCGCGGCCGCACCGACGAGGAGATCGCCTGCTGCTTCATCGAGGACGTGCGCGGCGACCAGCCGGGCACGCGGGAACTGGCCCTGCTGCGCGAGGCCTTCGCCGCCGCGGCACGGGAGGACGAGTCGTGAACCGCGAGGAGGCGTCGTGAAGCTGCACCGGTTGGCGGTCAGCGGGTTCGGCCCGTACGCGGCGCGCGAGGAGGTCGACTTCGACCTGCTCGGCGCGGACGGCCTGTTCCTGCTGCACGGTGACACGGGCGCGGGCAAGACGACGTTGCTCGACGCGGTGGCGTTCGCGTTGTTCGGCAAGGTGCCCGGCGCGCGCGGTGACGTGAAGCGGTTGCGGTGCGACTACGCCGACCGCGACACCCAGACGTACGTGGAGCTGGAGCTGACCGTGCGCGGCCGGCGGTTCCGGATCAAGCGCAGCCCCGAGTACGAGCGGCCGAAGAAGCGCGGTGACGGCGCGACCCGGCAGCAGGCGCAGGTGTCGTTGACGTGGGTCAGCGGGTGGACCGGCGAGGGCCACAGCCGCATCGACGACGTGGCCCGCGAGGTCGAGGGCCTGCTCGGGATGACGGCCGAGCAGTTCTTCCAGGTGGTGCTGCTGCCACAGGGCGAGTTCGCCCGGTTCCTGCGCGCGGAGACCGCCGAGCGGGAGAAGCTGCTGGAGAAGCTGTTCGGCACGGAGCGCTTCCTGGACGTGGAGAAGTGGTTCCGCGAGCGGCGCAAGGAGCGCAAGCGCGAGGTCGAGCAGCTCGGCCTGGTGCACCGCGACCTGGTGCAGCGGGTCGCGGAGGTGGCGTTGGAGGACCCGCCGGAGGGCGGTGGCGACCAGGAGTGGCTCAGCTCCCTGCTCAAGCGGCTGGACGAGGCCGAGCGCGACGCCGACCAGCTCGCGGCCGAGGCGTCCGACCGGCGTGCCGCGGCCGAGCGGGACTGGCAGGAGGCCCGGGCGCGGCACGAACGGGTGCGCCGCGTGCGGGAGGCGCGCCGCAACCTCGACCGGTACGCCGAGGTCGAGCCGAGCCTGCGGGCGTGGGTCGCCGAACGTGACGCGGCCCGGCAGGCCGCGGTCGTGGTGCCCGCGCAGGACCGCGCGGTGAAGCTGGCCCGTGAGCTCGACGCCGCGGTCGCCCAGGAACGGGCCGCGGCGGCCGCCGTGGCCGCGCTCGGCTACCAGGGCACGGACCTGCGCGGCGACGGTGAACGCCTGCGCGAGGAGGCGGGCGGGCTGACCGGCCTGGCCGCCGACGCCGAGCGGCAGCGCGCCGACCAGCGGCGGATCGCGCAGCTGGACCGCGACGTGACCGCGACGTCGCGGCAGCTGGCGGCGCTGGTCACGCAGCTGGACGAGGTGCCGCCCCGGCTGGCCGCCGCGAAGGCCGCGGTCGAGGAGTCGGCGGAGGCCGCGGCACGGCTGCCGCAGGTGTCGGGCCTGGCGGCGGCGGCGTCCGAGTTGCCGCGGGTCGAGCGGGCGTTCCGGGAGGCCGACGAAGCGCGGCGGGCCGCGGTGGACGCGCAGCAGAAGGCCCGCGAGAAGCTGCTCCGGATCCGCCGGGAACGACTGGACGGCATGGCCGTCGAGCTGGCCGGGCAGCTGGCCGCGGGGCACGCGTGCCCGGTGTGCGGATCGGCCGAGCACCCGGCGCCCGCGCAGCCGATGCTGGGTTCGGTGACGGCGGCCGACGAGGAACGCGCCGCCGAGGCCGACCAGCGCGCGCTCGACCTGCGGCAGCGGGCCGAGCAGGAGGCGCAGCGGCTGGACGCGAGGCTGGCGTTGCTGCGCGAGCAGTTGGGCGACCGGCCGCCCGCCGAGCTGGAACGCGAGCACCGGTCCGTGGCGGCTCGCGCCGAGCAGCTGGAACGCGCGCAGGCGGCGTTGGCCGAGCTGGAGGCGAAGGTGCAGCGCGCGCTCGAAGAGCGTGGCGCGCTGGAACGCCACCTGGCCGAGGCCGGGGCGCAGCGCAAGGAGTTGGCCGACGCGGTCGAGGAGCGCGGCGCGCGGCTGGAGGAGGCGCGCGGTGACTTCCCGGACGTGGTGACGCGCCGGGCGCACCTGGGCGACCTGGCCGACGCGCTGACCGCGCTGGCGGCACGCCGCGCCGCCGTGACCGAGCACGAGGAGCGCCTGGCCGACCAGCGGCTGGAGGTGTCGCGGCTGGCGTCGCTGGCCGGGTTCGCCGACGTGGCGGACGCCCTGGCCGCGGCACGCCCGGCAACCGCGGTCGCCGAGCTGGAGACCCGGATCCGCGATGTCGAGAAGACCAGGACCGCGGCCGAGAGCACGCTGGCCGAGCTGCCCGGCACCGACCCGGACGCCGAGGTCGACGTGGCGGGCGCCGAGGAGCGGTTCCGGGTGGCGAGCGACCGGTCGACCGACGCCACCACGACCTTGACGAACGCCCGCACGAGGGCCGCGCGCGCCGCCGACCTGGCCGAGCAGCTGCGCGCCGCGTGGCTGCGGCTGGAGCCGGTGGAGGCCGAGTACGCCGAGCTGGACGCGTTGACCGACGTGATCAACGGCATGGGCCAGAACGCCAAGAACATGACCCTGCGCACCTACGTGCTGGCCGCCCGGCTGGAGGAGGTGGCGGTGGCCGCGAGCACCCGGCTGGAACGCATGAGCCAGGGCCGCTACCGGTTCGTGCACTCGATCGAGGCGGGGCCGCGGGGCACCAGGGGCGGGTTGGGCCTCGACGTCATGGACGACTACTCGGGGCAGCAGCGGCCGGCGAAGACGCTGTCGGGCGGCGAGTCGTTCCTGGCGTCGCTGGCGCTGGCGCTCGGGCTGGCCGACGTGGTCGCGGCGGGCGCCGTGCTGGACACGCTGTTCATCGACGAGGGCTTCGGCACGCTGGACGCCGAGACCCTCGAACTGGTGATGACCACGTTGGACGAGCTGCGCGCGGGCGGCCGGGTGGTCGGCCTCGTCTCGCACGTGGAGGAGCTGCGGCAGCGCATCCCCACCAGGTTGCGCGTCCGGAAGGCCCGCGAGGGGTCGTCGTTGGAGCTGACGGCTTAGCTAGGCCGTCAGCGGCGCGACCATCCAGCGGGCACCGTCCCACTCCGCCGTCTCGTCCATGGTCACGCGCTGCCCGTCGGCCGCCGTCGCCTCGATCCGCACGCGGTAGACGCGTTCGAACTCGGAGGTCTTGGTGATGCCGTCGACGACCAGCCCGCGCCTGCCGTAGCGGCTGATCCGGTCCGACGCGTCGGTGGTGCCGGACCGGTTGAGGTGCGCGGCCAGCCCGGCTTCGTCGGCGCTGTTGAGCAGGTCGACGTAGCGCCGCAGCCACTGGTCCAGTGCCGCGGTGTCCGGAGCCGGTGGCTGCGCGGCGCACGCCGTCAGCAGGACCAGCCCCATCGCCAACACCGATCGCCGAACCGGCATCGTGCCTCCGTCCCAGGGGAGGACCACGCACCGACGTGCGCGATCCTCCCCTCTGGGTATCAGGTGCGGAACGCGTAGTACAGGGCGCCGCCGTAGGAGTCGAGCAGGCTCTGCAGCGACCGGTTCAGGGTGTTCGAGGTGTGGTAGGTCAGGTAGGGCATCGAGGACGAGCGGTAGGTCACGATCATCGAGTGGTCCTTCGACGAGTTCGCCGAGAAGTCCATCTGCAGGATGTCGGAGAGACCCAGGGACCAGACGTTCGACAGGTTGTAGGTCCTACCGCTGTGCAGCGCGAAACTGGCCCAGAAGTTCACGTTGATCCACGACCACGTCTCGTTGAGCGAGTTGTACCACCAGTACCGGTAGTCCCGGTACCAGCCGCTCACGTGCCCCCAACCGCCCGCGGCCAGCGCCTGGCTGATGAAGTTGGTGCAGTCGCCGCCGACGTCGGCGAACGTGCGGTACGCGGTGTTGTAGTTGTAGACGTACCGGACCGCGTAGTCGGCCATCGCCTGGTAGTTGTACGCGGCCGCGGTGATCTTGTCCGAACCGGTCGTGGTGGGCTTGTCGGTGGCCGCCGACCCCTTCGTCGGCTGTGCCGCCACCTGCCCCGCGACGGTGGGTTCGGTCACCGGCAGCGGTCCGCCCTGGTCGGTCAGGCGCTGGGACGCGAGCACCCACTGACCGCCGACCCGGCTGAACCGGAAGGTGCGCTCCGCCGCGAACCCCGTGTTGGCGGGCTCGTCACCCCTGACCTGCGCGTAGTCGAGCGTCGTCTGCTCCTGGACCACGAGCTCGACGTCCGCGCCGCGGCGGTGCACCGCGCTGGACGTGATCTCGGTGCGGGCCGCGGTGTACTGCTCCCCCGCCTGCGCGAGCCGCTGCTTGCGCCCGCCCAGCGCCGTGGAGGCCGCCGACTCGGCCGAACGGATCTCCGCGGCCGTGCCGACCGCGCCTCCGGCGAGCGCGGTGACGCCGTGGGCGGTCACCCGCCCGGTCACCAGGGTGTCCGCCCGGTGCTGCAGGAATTCCTGTGCCGCCGACACGAGGAGCGCGTCGTCGACCGCTTTCGCGGGCGCGGCCTGCGCCGGCGCGGAAACGCCTGCGAGCAACGCGACAGCCGCCACCGAGGGCAGCACGGATCTTCGCAAGAAATTCATTTCTTCCTCCACCTGGAGCAGTGGCGACCCTGTGGTCGACAGGATTGGACCATACGTTCCGAGGCGGAGATATTTCGATTAATCGCGTACGGTCACACAAATGGAGCAGGCAAGGGCTGATCATCGGGCGATGGCCGTCGAACCCGGTCGGCCATGTGCCGATCGTTCGACACCGAAAGGTCTCCACCAGGTGGAATTCACCGGCGACATGCCGACGCTCCACGCGGTGAGCAGCGGAAACGTCCCGTGGGGACGTACCGGGAAATGCCCCAGCCAACCGTTCGTCAGCAAATTCCCGCCCACCTCGAAAATCTTATTTCCGACAACTGTTCGACCACGTGGAGCAGACGATCGGGCGGTCGAACGCGGTCCGGCCGCGGTCCGGCCGCCGCTAGCATCCACACCATGCCCTACCGGTCCGCGTTTCCCATGCTGGTGTGCGACGACCTGGCGCGTTCGCTGGAGTTCTACCGCGACGGCCTCGGGTTCACCGTGACCTACCGCTTCCCCGCCGACGGCGACCCGCTCTACGTGGCCGCCGAGCTGGGTGACGGGTCGAAGCTCGGGCTCGGCCAGGTCGCGCCGGACGGCAAGGGCGTGCACGGCGCGCCCCAGCGCCCCGCCACCGGCCACCGGTTCGAGCTGTGCGTCTACCACGACGACGTGGACGCGGCCGTCACCGACCTGGAACGCCGCGGCCACCCCGTGCTCCAGCAGCCGAACGACACGCCGTGGGGTGAGCGGATCGCGTTCGTGGCCGACCCGGACGGCAACCCGGTGATGATCACCGCACCGCGCTAGGACGCGAGCAGCCCGCCCCGGTACGCGGCGGCCTGGAGCTCGAACAGCTCGAAGTAGTGCCCGCGCGACTCCATCAGCTCCTCGTGCGTGCCCTGCTCGATGATCCGGCCCTGGTCGAGCACGACGATCCGGTCGGCGTTGCGGATGTTCGCCAGCCGGTGCGTGACCAGGATCGTCGTGCGCCGCGCGGTCGCCTCCCGCAGGCCTTCGAAGACGCGCGCCTCGGCCTTGGCGTCCAGCGCGGCCGTCGGCTCGTCGGCCACCAGCACCGACGCGTCCCGGTACATCCCGCGCGCGATGCCCATCCGCTGCCACTGCCCGCCGGACAGGTCCTGGCCGTCGTTGAACTGCCGCGACAGCACGGTGTCCGGCCCGGCCGGGAGGGCGGCCAGCACCTCGTCCGCGCCGGACTTCGCCACCGCCTCCCGCCACGCCTCCTCGTCCTCGCGCTCCAGCCGGCCGACCGTCACGTTGTGCCGCGCGGTCATCGGCCACTGCGCCGGGTCCTGCGCGATCACCGCGATCGACGAGTGCACCGAGTGCGGGTCGGCCGTCGCCAGGTCGACGTCGTCCCACGCGACCGTCCCCGACGACGCCGGGAACAGGCCGGTCAGCACCTTGCCCAGGGTCGTCTTGCCCGACCCGTTCTCCCCCACCAGCGCGACGACCTCGCCCTTCTCCACGGTCAGGTTCACCTCGCGCAGCGCGGGCCTCTTCCCGCCGGGGTAGGTGAACGACACGTCGGTCAGCGTGATCCGCGACGGGTCGGCCGGAGCGTGCACCGGTGAGCTGCCCTGCGCCCGTTCCGCGCCCTCGACCAGCAGCTTGCGGTAGAAGTCGATGTAGAACGAGTCCTCGTACAGCGAGTTGACCGCGCGGGTGGTGCTCGCCAGCGACGAGAACCCGGTGCGCATGGCCAGCACCGCCGTGCCCGCCAACGCCAGTTCCATGCCACCGGTGTGCAGCAGCACGCCCAGCACGACGTAGGCGACCGCGGTGCCGACCCCGGCCAACGCGCGCCCCGTGAGCCGCACCAGGTTCGTGCGGTGCGCCATCCGGATCTCGTCCACCACGAGGCTGTCCGCGATGCGCCGGTGCTCGGCGAGCAGGCGTTCCTGCAACGTCAGCGCGTGCCGTTCCAGCGCGAAGTCCCGGTCGGTCGCGACCTCCTCGACCACGCCCTTGCGGGTGTTGCGGGTGACCGAGTCGAGGAAGTGCTCGTAGCGCAGCTTGGACGCCCGCGCCGACGCCCAGGCGTTCGCGAACGCGGCCAGCAGCAGCGCGGGCGCCAGCCACGGGTTGAGCAGCCCGACCGTGACCACCGCCGCGATCAGCGAGATGCCGCCGGACACCAGGTCCGCCAGGTACCGCAGGCTGCTCTCCAGGGAGCGGACGCCGCGCCGGCCGCCCTGACGGGCCAGCTCGCGGAAGTCGGCGTCCTCGAACGCGAGCAGTGAGGCGCGCAC
This sequence comes from Actinosynnema sp. NPDC050801, assembly GCF_040673975.1. Taxonomy (NCBI): domain Bacteria; kingdom Bacillati; phylum Actinomycetota; class Actinomycetes; order Pseudonocardiales; family Pseudonocardiaceae; genus Actinosynnema; species Actinosynnema sp. NPDC050801. Next base: position 227,353 of record NZ_JBFAQZ010000011.1, read on the forward strand.
CAGCACCGCCGTCACCTCGTCGTTGGCCTCACGCGTGACGCGGGGCCGCAGCGAGCTCTCGACCGCCGCGACCGCCGTGTCGAGCAACGCGCGGACCACCAGCGAGGCCACCACCACCGCCAGCGCGGGCAGCGCCTCCACCACGCGCTCCGGCGTGGGGCCGCCCCGCAGCAGCGCGGCGAACACGTCGGCGGTGGCGAGCAACCCGAACGCCGTGACGCCGCCGGACAGCACGTGCACCACGCCCGCCAGCAGGGTGAGCCGGGGCGAGGTGCGCCAGGCGAGCCGGACCACCATCGCGACCGCCGACGGCAGGCTCTTCAGGGCCTTGCCCAGGCTCACGGAGGTCCCACCGCGGCGACGGGCCCACTTGGGGGTGGCCACGTTCTCCACCCCGATCAGCACGGTGCTCATCGTTCCAGCAAACGCGAACTCCGCCCGGCCGCCAACCACTTACGCCGTCAGCGCAGCTCAACGCCCCGCAGGAGCCGAAGTGTCATACCGCCGTGGCACCATCGCGGCGGAGGCCTCCACCGCTACCGCCACGGCTCCGACGGAATGGAATAAAAAACAACCACAAGGCGCGCTAACACCCGGAAGGTTCGTCCCGAAAGTCGAAGTGACCCGACCCGGAACCCACCGGGTGGACCATTCCCCTGTGCATTCCCGGGCCATTTCCGTCATGAGTGGAGAACAGCCATGCGCGCATTTCCCGGTCGAGCACGCCTCGGTGTCGTCGCCGTCGTCGCGGCGCTGGCGACGGCGGTGGTGGCCACACCCGCCTCGGCCGACGTACCCCCGTACGACCCGGCCCTCGGGCGCACGCCCTACCAGCCGGGCATGATGCTGGTCGACCCGCAGCCCGGCGATTCGGGTGGTCTGGAGAACCCGTACGGGTTCAACCTCACCCGGATGCGCGGCCTGGCCAACCCGGCTTACTACGAGCTGATGGACCACTACACGGTCAAGCTCTACCGCAACCGCCGCGGCCTGCCCGCGGACGACCCGCGCCTGCGGCAGGAGGAGCGGTGGCTGGAGGGTTTCGACGACGTCATGTCGACCATCGTGCTGGAGACCAACAAGTGGGTCGGCGGGCGCCTGGAGTACCTCGACTACGACCAGGAGAACTACCTGACCACGCCGCGCCCGGCGAACCAGATCAGCATCACCTTCGACACCCAGCTGACCGGCGTGGTGGGGATCGCCTACCCCGGCACGCGGCTCGACCGGCGCGGCCTGGTCTACACCGGCGGCAACATCAGCTTCGCGCACCTGTCGACGTGGGACCGCATCGTCGAGCGCAGCCTGGCCGGCGACCGGGAGGCCCGCCACCAGATCGGGATGAAGGTCATGCACGAGCTCGGGCACCAGCTGGGGCTCAACCACTACAACTCGGAGTACCAGGGCGAGCACGCGCTCATGGGCCAGCGGACCGTGGACGACGTCTCCAGCTGGAACGACGTGCTGTGGCGCGGCGACAAGGCGGGCCTGCTGGCCATGGCCGGGTGGCGTGGGCGGGCGAAGGCGTGCGCGCAGCGGGGCGAGTGCACCCCGATCTGGTACAAGGACACCTCCGTGGCGTGGCCGCCGAGCCCGCCCGACCACCGCTACGACCTGGGCTGAGAACCGCGAAGCGCCCACGCCTCAGAATCACGGGCGTGGGCGCTTCGGCGGCACGTCCTCGCGCGGCAGGGCGGTCGCGGATCCCGCGCAGCGGTTGCGGCTTTCGGGTACATCTCGGGTCGGCCACTGCGAACGGGCCGTGAGAACCGGCACGATGCCGGACATGGCGACGCCACGACCGCGGGTCGAGTGCGGTCCTGCCGGTGGCCTCCGGATCGCGTGACGGCGGGGATGGCGGCCGCGGGACCGGCGCTGCACCGCACGATCGTCGTGGTCGACGTGGAGGGCTTCGGTGGCCGGCAGCGGACGCTGCCCCGCCAGCTCCAGACCCGCGCCGTCCTCTACCGGGCCGTCGAACGGGCGCTGACGGCGGCCGGCGTGCGGTGGGCCGACTGCTACCACGAGGACCGCGGCGACGGCGTGTTCGTCCTCGTGCCGCCCGAGGTGCCCAAGGGACCGCTGGTCGAGGTGGCGCCCGGAGCGCTCGCCGCGGTGCTGCGCGAGCACAACGACAGCGGCCCGCCCGAGCAGCGGGTCCGGTTGCGGGTGGCCGTGCACGCCGGCGAGGTCGCCTTCGACGGCCACGGCGTCACCTCCACCGCCGTGACGACGGCGTTCCGGCTGGTCGACGCGGCACCGCTGAAGCGCGCCCTCGCCGACTCGCCGGGCGCGCTGGCGCTGGTCGTGTCCCGCTGGGTCTTCGACGAGGTCGTCCGCCACTCCGCCGTACTGGACCCCACGACGTTCCGGCCCGTGCCGGTAGCGGTGAAGGAGACCCGCGACACCGCGTGGGTCGCCCTGCCCGACCACCCGTACCCGGGCGATCCCGAGGTCCTGACCCGCACGACCGGCGATCCCACGCCCTCCGTCAGCACCCCGGCAGGTCCTCCGATCCGCCAGCTGCCCGCCGCACCGGCGCCGTTCGTCGGCCGCCGCGAGGAGCTGGACCGGTTGGACGCCGCGCTGGACGCGGCCGGGCAGGCGGCCACGGTGCTCATCTCGGCCATCGGCGGCGCCGGCGGGATCGGCAAGACCTGGTTGGCGTTGCACTGGGCCCACCGCAACGCCGACCGCTTCCCCGACGGTCAGCTGTTCGTGGACCTGCGCGGCTTCAGCCCCGACAGCGAGCCGATGGAGCCGTCGGTGGCGGTGCGCGGGTTCCTCGACGCGCTGGGCGTCGCGCCCGACCGCGTCCCCGTCGACCCGCACGCCCAAGCCGCGCTGTTCCGCAGCCTGGTCGCGGGCAAGCGGGTGCTGCTGGTGCTGGACAACGCCGCCGACACCACCCAGCTGACCCCGCTGCTCCCGGGCGCCCCGACCTGCGCCGTCCTGGTCACCAGCCGCAACCGGCTGACGGGGCTGATCACCGGTCGGGGCGCCCACCACCTCCCGTTGGGCGTGCTGTCGGACGCCGAGGCCCGCGCGCTGCTGGTCGACCGCCTCGGCGCCGAACGGGTCGAGGGCGAGTCGGTCGCGGTCTACGACCTGGTCCGCCTGTGCGGCGGGTACGCGCTGGCGTTGAGCATCGTCGCGGCCCACGCCCGTCCTCGCCGGTCGCTCGCCACCGTGGCCGCCGAGCTGCGCGAACTGGGTCTGGACGCGCTGGAGGACGACGACCCGGCCGCCGGCCTGCCCACGGTGCTGTCGTGGTCCCTCCAGCGCCTGACCCCCGAGCAGCGCACGGTGTTCGCGCTGCTGGGCGTCGCACCCGGTCCGCACATCGGCCTGCCGGCCGCGGCTTCCCTCGCCGCCCTGCCGCTAGCGCGGGCGCGCAGGGCGCTGCACGCCCTGGAGGACGCCTCACTGGTCGACCTGCACGCCGACGGCCACTACACGATGCACGACCTGGTCCGCGGCTACGCCACCGCCGTCGCCGACGACCTGGCCGAGCCCGTCCGCCGTGCGGCGCTGGAGCGCGTCGTGGACTTCTACCTGCACACCGCCCACGCGGCCGCCCGCCTGCTGACGCCGCACCGGCACCCGGTCGAGCTCGACCCGCCCGCTGCCGGCACCCGACCCCACCCCCTGGCCGACGACTCGGCCGCGTCGGCCTGGCTCGACGCCGAGCACCGCCAGGTGTCGGCCGCCCAGCGCACCGCCGCCGCCCACCAGCGGCACCAGGTGGTGTGGCAACTGGCCTGGGCCCTGACCAACTTCAACGCCCGCCGGGGGCTCCGCCACGACGACCTGGCGCTGTGGCGGGTCGCGCTGGACGCCGCCACCCACCTCGACGCGCCCACGACCCTCGCCCACGTGCACAGGAGCCTCGGCATCGCGTACGCCGAGGTGGCGCGGCACGAGGAAGCGGCCGAGCACCTCCACCGGGCACTCGCCCTGGCCGAACGGCACCAGGACGTCGACGAGCAGGCCCACATCCACCACATGCTCGCGTCGGCCTGGGAACGGCGCGGCGACGACCGACGGGCGCTGGAGCACGCCCGACGCGCCCTGGACCTCTACCGCACCCTCGCGGGGCCGGTCCGGGAGGCCCACGCGCTCAACCAGGTCGGCTGGTACGCCGCTCGCCTGGGCGACTACGACACCGCCCGCGCGCACTGCGAGACGGCGCTCGCCCTGACCCGGCGCCACGACTACGCCGAGGGCCAGGCGCACACCCTCGACAGCCTGGGGTACATCGACCACCGGACCGGTCACCACGGCCGAGCCGTCGCCCACTACCGACAGGCCCTCGCCCTGTTCCGCACCCTGGGCGACACCTACTACTCCACCGACACCCTCGCCGCCCTCGGCCACGTCCACGCCGCGCTCGACCAACACGACCGGGCCCGCGCGGTCTGGACCGAAGCGCTGGCGCAGTACCGGGCGCAGGAACGCGACACCGACGCCGAGCGGGTGCGGCGCGAGCTGGACGCCCTCGACCACCCCGGACGCGACCGGGCCGCCGAGTCCGCGGGGTGAACCCGCGGCCGCACCCGACACCGAGCAGGTCAGGTCAGGTCAGGTCAGGTCAGGTCAGGTCAGCGGACCATGTCCTTGCGCAGCTCGCGCGGCAGGGCGAAGGCGATCTTCTCGTTCGCCGTGGTGATCTCCTCGACGTCGCCGTAGCCGTGCTCGGCCAGGAACTCCAGCAGCTCCATCACCAGGATGTCCGGCACCGACGCGCCCGACGTCACACCGACCGTCGACACGCCCTCCAGCCACGCCGGGTCGACCTCGCGGGCGTAGTCGACCAGGTACGACGCCCGCGCGCCCGCCTGCAACGCCACCTCGACCAGCCGCACCGAGTTCGACGAGTTCTTCGACCCGACCACGAGCACCAGGTCGCACTCCGGCGCCATCGTCTTCACCGCGGTCTGCCGGTTGGACGTGGCGTAGCAGATGTCGTCCGACGGCGGCTCCTGGAGGTCCGGGAACCGGTCCTGCAGCTGCCGCACCCGCACCATCGTCTCGTCCACCGACAGCGTGGTCTGCGAGAGCCAGACCACCTTGGACGGATCGCGCACCACGACCTTGTCGACGTCCTCGGCGGTGTCCACGAGCTGGATGTGCGTGGGCGCCTCGCCGTACGTGCCCTCGACCTCCTCGTGTCCTTCGTGGCCGATCAGGAGGATGTCGTAGTCCTCGCGGGCGAACCGCTTGGCCTCGTTGTGGACCTTGGTCACCAGCGGGCAGGTGGCGTCGATCGTGCGCAGCTGCCGCGACGCCGCCTCCTCGTGCACGGCGGGCGACACGCCGTGCGCCGAGAACACCACGAGCGCGCCCTCGGGCACCTCGTCGGTCTCGTCCACGAAGATCGCGCCGCGCCGGGACAGCGTCTCCACGACGTGCTTGTTGTGGACGATCTCCTTGCGCACGTAGACCGGGGCGCCGTACTGCTCCAGCGCCTTCTCCACGGTCACGACGGCACGGTCCACGCCGGCGCAGTAGCCACGCGGCTTGGCCAGGAGCACTCGCTTGTCCATGGCCCCCAGGGTACGGCGTGCCGGATGTAGGCATCCGACCGCCGACTGCGGCAGGCTGTAGGGCATGAAGCCACTGCCCCTGACCATCCGCCTCGCCGCGGGACTGGCGGCCACCGCCGTCGAGCAGGCCCGGAAGCTCCCGGGGCAACTCGCGGGCCTCCCGGTCACCGTGGTCAGTGAGGCCCTCCAGCTGTCCATGCGGGTCCAGCAGCGGGTGACGGAACTCGCAATCAAGGGCGACGACGTGCTGTCCGTGCTGCGCCCGGTGGAGCAGGAACCCGAGTGGGCGACGTTCGACGAGGACGAGCCGGAGACCGGCGTGCCGATGCCCGGCGTCCCGGCGGCCGGGGAGCAGACGGTCGGCGTGCCGACGGCCGGGGAGCAGACGGCCGACGACCCGTGGGCGGAGGAGGAGCAGGCGCTGGCCGCCGAGCCGCCCGCCGTGCTGCCGAACTACGACGAGCTGTCGCTGGCGCAGCTGAGGGCCCGCCTGCGGACGTTGACGGCGCAGGACCTGGAGGAGTTGCTGGCGCACGAGCGCACGCACGCCGACCGGCCCGAGTTCACCGGCATGCTCACCCGCCGCATCGCGAACCTCAAGACGCAGTGACAGAGGAGAAGTCCAGCCCCGAGAACCCGTGGCCGGTGCGGACGGTCGCGCGCAAGATCTTCGACTGGATCAACCGGCTCGGCGACGTGTGGGTCGAGGGCCAGGTCACCCAGCTCAGCGCGCGCCCGGGCACGGCGACGGCGTTCCTCACCCTGCGCGACCCGTCGGTGGACATGTCGATGCAGCTGACCGCGCCCGTCGGCCTGGTGCGCGAGCTCCAGTTGACCGAGGGCAGCCGGGTGGTGGTGCACGGCAAGCCCAACTTCTTCCCCAACCGCGGCACGCTGAGCCTGCGCGTGGACGAGATCCGCCAGGTCGGCATCGGCGAGCTGCTGGCCCGGATCGAGCGGCTGCGCAAGCTGCTGGGCGCGGAGGGCCTGTTCGACCCGCGCCGCAAGCGCAAGCCGCCGTTCCTGCCGAACAAGATCGGTCTCATCACGGGTCGCGCGTCGGCCGCCGAGCGGGACGTGCTGACCAACGCGCACGCCCGCTGGCCGGGCGCCCGGTTCCGGGTGGTCAACGTTGCGGTGCAAGGGGCGTTGGCGGTGCCGCAGATCCTCACCGCACTGTCGACTCTGGACCGCGACCCCGAGGTGGACGTCATCGTGCTGGCCCGCGGCGGCGGCAGCGTGGAGGACCTGCTGCCGTTCTCCGACGAGGCGCTGTGCCGGGCGGTGTCGCAGTGCCGCACGCCGGTGCTGTCCGCGATCGGGCACGAGCCGGACACCCCGCTGGTGGACCACGTGGCCGACCTGCGCTGCTCCACGCCGACCGACGCGGGCAAACGGGTGGTGCCCGACGTCGCGGAGGAGGGCGAGCGGATCCGCCAGCTGCGCGACCGCAGTCGGCGCGCCCTGCACGGCTGGGTGGACCGGGAGCGCAAGCTGCTCGCGGCGCTGCGGACCCGACCTGCGCTTTCCGACCCGCACGGTCCGCTGGACCGGCGCGCGGAGGACGTGGACCGGCTGCGCGAGCGCGCCCGGCGGGCGGTGCGCAACCGGCTCGACTCGGAGACCGCGGGGCTGATCGCGACCACGGCGCGCTTGACGACCCTCGGGCCTGCCGCCACGCTGGCGCGGGGGTACGCGGTGGTCCAACTCGTCACCCCCGACGGGGTCGACGGGGTCCTCCGGTCGACCTCCCAAGCTCCCGCGGGCACCCAGCTGAGGGTGCGCGTGGCCGACGGCGCCGTGCACGCGGTCGTGACCACCGCCGGCGGAGACGGCAATCCCGCCACCGCCGCCGAGGGCGGCGACGAGGCGGAGAGAGGAGGCGGTGGTGCCCAACCCGGCACGTGAGCCCACGTTCCTGCCCTTGACGGTGGCCGCCGCGGGCGCCGGCGACGACGAGGGCGCCGTCACCGTGCGCGACCGCGCCGAGTCGGCCGACCGGGCCGCCGCCGACTGCTGGCTGTCGCTGGTCGCCGGCTGCACGTCGGGCAGGCAGACGTTGATCAACCGGCTGCACGACCTGTCCGAGGCGACCTGCGGGTACGCCGGGGTGCGGTGGTGGCTCGGCCACGGGTCGGTGCACCGCAGGCGCGTCGCCGACGCCGAGCACCGCATCGACGACGCGGTGCGCGAGGGTGACGGCGCGGAGTTCGCCGAGGCTTTCATCGGCTACGACCAGGCGGTCGCGACCGTCGTGGTGCACGTCCAGAACCGATTGGGGAAGTTGTCCACGTGAGTGAGCCGGGCTACGAGCAGGCCAGGGACGAGTTGGTGGAGGTGGTCCGCCGGCTGGAGGCGGGCGGCCTGTCGCTGGAGGAGTCGCTGGCGCTGTGGGAACGCGGCGAGGCCCTGGCGAAGACCTGCGAACGGCAGCTCGCGGGGGCCCGTGAACGGATCGATCAAGCACTCAGTGTGACCGAGGAGGACGTGGCCGAGGCCTGACGACGTGCGAGGATTGCCTTTACCGGCCGGTAATCTTCGCAGGAGGAAACGTCATGGTCACAGGCAGCAGCCCGTCCGAGCGCCGTCGCGAGGCACCCGACCGGAACCTCGCGCTGGAACTCGTCCGGGTGACCGAGGCGGCCGCGATGGCCGCCGGGCGCTGGGTGGGCCGCGGCGACAAGAACGGTGGCGACGGCGCGGCGGTGGACGCCATGCGCAAGCTGATCGGCACCGTGTCCATGCGCGGTGTGGTGGTGATCGGCGAGGGCGAGAAGGACGAGGCGCCCATGCTGTTCAACGGCGAGGAGGTCGGTGACGGCAACGGCCCCGAGTGCGACGTGGCGGTCGACCCGATCGACGGCACCACGCTGATGGCCAAGGGCATGCCGAACGCGCTGGCGGTGCTCGCGGTGGCCGAGCGGGGCGCGATGTTCGACCCGTCCGCCGTGTTCTACATGGAGAAGCTCGCCACCGGGCCGGAGGCGGCCGACGTCATCGACATCACCGCGCCGATCGCGGAGAACATCCGCCGGATCGCGAAGGCCAAGCACAGCGACGTCTCCGACGTGACGGTGTGCATCCTGGACCGGCCGCGGCACGAGTCGCTGGTGCGCGACGTGCGCGCGGCGGGCGCCCGGATCCACTTCATCTCCGACGGCGACGTGGCGGGCGCGATCTCGGCGGCCCGGCCCAACACCGGCATCGACCTGCTGGTCGGCATCGGCGGCACGCCCGAGGGCATCATCGCGGCGGCGGCGCTGAAGTGCATGGGCGGCGCGATCCAGGCCAAGCTGTGGCCCAAGGACGACGACGAGCGGCAGAGGGCGCTGGACGCGGGCCACGACCTGGACCGGGTGCTGCTGACCGACGACCTGGTGCGCGGCGACAACGTGTTCTTCTGCGCGACCGGCGTCACCGACGGCGACCTGGTGCGCGGCGTGCACTACCGGGCGGGCGGCTGCACGACCCAGTCGATCGTGATGCGGTCGAAGTCCGGCACGGTGCGGATGATCGACGGCTTCCACCGGCTCACCAAGCTGCGCGAGTACTCGTCGGTCGACTTCGACATCCCGATCACGGGCGAGGACGCGCTCCCGCCGCTGCCGTAGTCCTACCGGGCGCTGTCAACTGTGAACCGAGCGTTACCGGCCGATCGGCTGTAGTGATCACCCCGCGCTCATCCCTAGTTTCCGATCCGTCCCCGAGCACCCTGCGCCGGGGACGGAGAGGAAGCGATGAAGGTTCGTACCCTGTTCACCGCGTTCGCGGTGGCGGTCGGCGCGGCACTCGCCTCGGCGGCCGGGGCGGCGGCGGCCCCGGCGACCGACGGCGGCGTCACCCCGTTCATCGTGGGCGGCGGCAACGCCACGCAGACCTACTCGTGGATGGTCTCCCTGCAGAGCACCACGGGTAGCCACTTCTGCGGCGGCTCGCTGATCAAGGCCAACTGGGTCGTCACGGCCAAGCACTGCGTGCAGGGCCGGTCGGCGTCCTCCATCCGGGCCCGCATCGGCACGACCAACCGCACCAGCGGCGGCACGGTCGCGTCCGGCGCCCAGGTGATCACCCACTCGTCGTACGACATCGCGCTGGTGCGCCTGGCCACCTCGGTGGGCCAGACGCCGATCGCGGTGGCGTCGACGTCCGGTGCGGCCGGCACGGCGACCCGCATCATCGGTTGGGGCCAGACCTGCGCCCCGCGCGGTGGCTGCGGCGCGCCGGTCACCCTGCAGGAGCTGAACACGTCGATCGTGGCGGACAGCCGCTGCCTGGGCATCTACGGCTCGGTCGAGATCTGCACGAACAACCCCAACGGCAACTCGGGCGCCTGCTACGGCGACTCGGGCGGCCCGCAGGTCAAGTCCGTGAACGGGGTGTGGCAGCTGGTCGGCGCCACGAGCCGCGCGGGCAACAACAGCTCCACCTGCGCCACCGGCCCGTCGATCTACATGGACGTGCCGGCGTTCCGCTCGTGGATCAGCCAGTACGCGGGCGCGGTCTAGACCCAACCGGGTCCGGGCCACCCGGCCCAGACCGCTCGTCCGCGCGTTCGAAGGGCCGTCCCACCTCTGGGTGGGGCGGCCCTTCCCCATTCGTTATCAACCGGCCGGCAACCGAGGGGCTCGGGACGGCGTCTCCAGGATCAGTACACAGCACGATCCCTGGGGGGTGCGCGATGCGCAGAGCAGCACTGGTGGTAATCGCTTTCCTGGCAACGGCTTGCGGGACGTCCGAGGCCTCCGGCCCGGCCACGTCTCCGTCTCCGTCTTCTTCTCCTTCCGCTCCTTCTTCCTCCGCCGCACCGTCGTCGGAACCGTCGGCCCCGGCGCCCGCGCCGACTCCCGCGCCGACGACGGAGACCACGAAGACGCCGGAACCGCAGCCCGCGCCGCCGCCCCCGCCGATGACCGTGCCCGGCACGCCGTGCGACATCACCGACGGCGCCTGCGTGCGGCTGTCGACCAACGAGTCGTGGCTGATCAGCGGTGGCAAGATCAGCTACGGGCCGGTGCCGACGACGTCCGGGCAGCCCGGCTGGGAGACGCCCGTCGGCTACTTCTCGGTGCTGTGGAAGGTGGAGCTCGACTACAGCCGCGACTTCGGCATGGCCGAGATGCCGTACTCCACGTACTTCGTCAGCAATGGCATCGCGTTCCACGAGGGCAGCCTCACCGACGAGTCCCACGGCTGCATCCACCTGTCACCCGAAGCGGCGGCGAAGTACTTCCACACCCTCCAGGTGGGCGACCAGGTCCAGGTCGCCGCATAACTGAAAGTGTTCGAACGACTCGGACGGGGTAACCGAGTGCCGAGGAGTGATTGCGATGATGAGGAAGATGCTCGGCACGACGGCGCTGGCCGCGGCGGCTCTGACCTTCGGCCTCGCGACCCCCGCCTCCGCTTCGACCGGTACGCCCTGCTCCGTGCAGAACGGGGCGTGCGTGCAGTTGTCCACCAACCAGGCGTGGCTGATCTACAACGGGAACGCCAGCTACGGCCCCGTCCGGGTGTCCCACGGGATGCCGGGCTACCAGACGCCGGTCGGCACGTACCCCGTGCTGCGCAAGGTGAAGGACGACTGGAGCGTGCCCTACAACGGACCGATGCCGAACGCGGTGTACTTCACCACGAGCGGCATCGCGTTCCACCAGGGTGACACCAACACCCAGTCGCACGGCTGCGTGCGCCTGGGCCCGCAGGAGTCGGTGGTGTTCTACGACAACCTGTTCCCGGGCGAGCAGGTCCAGGTAGTGCCTTAGCAGGTCCAGGTAGTGCCTTGAGGGTCTCGTTCAGCTCGCGTTGCTGGAGTGGCCCGGGAACAGGTGGGCCTCCGGGTTGAGCAGCACGGCGATGTTGTTCACCGCGGTGGCGGCCTCGCCGAACCCGGTGGCGATCAGCTTCACCTTGCCGGGGTACTGGGCGACGTCACCCGCGGCGTAGACGCGGTCCCGGGCGGTGCGCATGGTGGTGTCCACCACCACCGCCCGGTGGTCCAGCTCCAGGCCCCACGACTCGATCGGCCCGAGGTCGGCGGTGAAGCCCAGGGCCGCGACCACGGCCTGCGCGGGCAGCACCTTGCGGTCGCCGCCCTTCAGGCCGAGCTCCACCTCGGCCAGGTCCGGGTCACCGCGCAGCGCGAGCACCTCCGCGTCGGTGATGATCTCCACGCCGAGCTCGCGGACCTGCCGCACGGTCGGCGGGTGGGCGCGGAACGTCGCACGGCGGTGCACCACGGTGACGCTGGACGCGATCGGGTGCAGCGCGAGCGCCCAGTCGAACGCCGAGTCGCCGCCGCCGACGACCACCACGTCCTGGCCGGTGTGCACGTTGAGCTTGGGCACGAAGTGCACCACGCCGCGGTCCAGCCAGCCGTCGCCCGCGGGCAGCGGACGGGGCCGGAACTCGCCGATGCCCGCCGTGATCAGCACCGCGCCGGCCCGCACCACGCCGCCGTCGGCGAGCCCGACCTCCAGCCGACCGTCCACATCGGACATCGTGCGGGCCTGCCTGCCGAGCAGGTACGTCGGCTTCCACTGGTCCGCCTGCTGCACGAGCGCGGTCACCAGCTCGCGACCGCGCACCGCCGGGAACCCTGCCACGTCGAAGATCATCTTCTCCGGGTACATGGCGGTGATCTGGCCGCCCGCCTCGGGCAGCGCGTCGACCAGCGCGACGGACAGGTCCCGGAAGCCCGCGTAGTACGCCGCGAACAGACCCGTGGGGCCGGCACCGACGATCAGCAGGTCGACCTCAAGCTCCATGTCCTCGACCTTAGGTGTTCCAGGCCACTCTTCCCACCCTTCCCGGGCCGACCTGGGGGAGGCGGTCCAAACTCGGTGGTATGGGTGAACAGGAGTACCGCGTCGAACACGACACCATGGGCGAGGTCAAGGTCCCGGTGGACGCGCTGTGGCGTGCGCAGACTCAGCGCGCGGTGGAGAACTTCCCGATCTCCGGACGTGGTCTGGAGCGCGCGCAGATCCGGGCGCTCGGCCTGCTCAAGGCCGCCACGGCCCGGGTGAACGAGCGGCTGGGGGTACTGGAACCCGAAGTCGCCGCGGCCATCGCGTCGGCCGCCGACGCCGTCGCGGCGGGCGAGCACGACGAGCACTTCCCGGTGGACGTGTTCCAGACCGGGTCCGGCACGTCGTCGAACATGAACGCCAACGAGGTGATCGCCACCCTGGCGAGCCGCGCGCTCGGCCGCGAGGTGCACCCGAACGACCACGTCAACGCGTCGCAGTCGTCCAACGACACGTTCCCGACCACGCTGCGGGTCGCGGCGACGGAGGCGGTGGCGCGTGACGTCGTCCCGGCCCTGGAGCACCTGGCCTCGGTGCTGGACGCCCGGGCCGCCGACTGGACGTCGCTGGTGAAGTCCGGCCGCACGCACCTGATGGACGCCGTGCCGATCACCCTGGGCCAGGAGGCGGGCGCGTGGGCCACCCAGGTCCGCTACGGGATCGAGCGCCTGACCTCGTCACTGCCCCGCCTGGCCGAGCTGCCGATCGGCGGCACGGCCGTGGGCAGCGGCCTGAACGCGCCCGCGGGCTTCGGCGCGGCCGTGTCGGCGGAACTGGCCTCGGTCACCGGCCTGCCGCTGACCGAGGCCCGCGACCACTTCGAGGCGCAGGCCACCCAGGACGGCGTGGTGGAGATCTCCGGCCAGCTGCGCGCCACCGCCGTGGGCCTCTACAAGATCGCGAACGACCTGCGGTGGCTGGGTTCCGGCCCCCGCACCGGGCTCGGCGAGCTGGCGCTGCCGGACCTCCAGCCGGGCTCGTCGATCATGCCGGGCAAGGTGAACCCGGTGATCCCCGAGGCCACGATGATGGTGGTCGCGCAGGTCATCGGCAACGACGCCGCGGTGGCGTTCGCCGGCTCGCAGGGCAACTTCCAGCTCAACGTGATGCTGCCCGTGATCGCCCGCAACGTCCTGGAGTCCGCGCGCCTGCTCGCCGCCGTGGCCCGCCTGCTGGCCGACAAGGTCCTCACCGGGGTCGAACCGCAGGTCGACCAGATGCGCGAGTACGCCGAGTCGTCGCCGTCCATCGTGACCCCCCTCAACCGCTACCTGGGCTACGAGGAGGCCGCCTCCATCGCCAAGCAGTCCCTCCGCGAGCGCAAGACCATCCGCGAGGTCGTCCTGGAACGCGGCCACGTCCCCTCCAAGCTCTCCGAAGCCGACCTCGACCAAGCCCTCGACGTCCTCCGCATGGCCAACGGCAACCGCTAACCGCACCCGCACCCGCGAGTCGTACCTCCAGAACGCGCGTGTCCTACGTTCGCGTCACCCGTGTCCTACGTTCAGGACCCCCGAGTTCAACGCTCAGAACGCGCGAGCTGGGCGTTCGGGTCCTGACGGGGTGGGTCGTGCAGGGGCGGGCGGTCGACGTCGGCCGTCCGCCCCCGCAGCCCGATCACGCACCCGACGGCCACCGCGACCGCCCCCGCCAACGCCACCGCGGTCAACGCCTGCGCGCCCAACGCCACCGACGCCACGAGCCCGGCCACCGGCATCAGCCCGATCAGCACCCCGGCCCGGTCGGCGCCCAGCTGCGCCACCGCGAAGTACCAGAGCCCGAACGCCACCGCGGTCAGCACGACCCCCAGCACCACCAGTGCCACCCCCTCGCGCACCGTCGGCACCTGCCACCCGCCGAACACCGTGCCCAGCACCCCACCGACCGCGGCCGCGATCAGGCAGCACCACGTCGCCACCGCCAACCCGCCCATCCGCCGCACCACACCCACCGCGAACAGCGTGAACGACGCCTCCCCCGCCATCGTCAACAACGCCAGCAGCAACCCCGGCCCGTACCACGACCCACCGCCGGACAGCACCACCACCCCGCCGACCACGGCCACCGCGCCCACCACCGCCGCGACGGCCGGCTTCCGCCCCGCCAACAACGGCGCGACCAGCGCCAGCACCAGCGGGCTTGCCCCGAGCACGGCCGCGACGAACCCCGGCTCGGCGTACCGCTGCGCGCACAGCACGCACGCGTTGAACCCGAGCATCCCGGTCGCCACCAGCGCCAGCAGCGCGGGCCAGTCCCGCCGCCCCGGCACCGGCAGCCGCCCGCCCCGCAGGAACACCCATCCGAGCAACGCCACCCCGCCCAGCGCGTACCGCATGGCCTGCCCCGTGAGCAGCGGGTACGCCTGGAGCATGCCCGTCACCGGCACGGACGCACCCACGATCACCGACGACGTCGCGCCCGCCGCGATGGCGGTTCTGCTGGTTCTCATGGTGCAGAACCCTCGTCGACGAGTGGTCCAGGTTTAAGCTCCACTTCGATGCCAACCAACTGGACCACTTACCGGGAGCTCCTCCTCCCCACCTCGACCGGGCGGCGCGCGGTCGAGTCCGAACTGCGCCGCGCCGTGCGGGACGGGCGGCTCGCACCGGGCACCCGCCTGCCCTCCAGCCGCGACCTGGCGGCCCAACTCGGCGTCGCCCGCGGCACCGTCACCTCCGCCTACGCGCAGCTCATCGGCGAGGGCTACCTGACCGCACGGCACGGCTCGGGCACCACCGTCACGGCCGCCTGCACGTGGCCGGGCGCGGTCGCCGCCGAACCGGAGCCCGCGCCGAGGTTCCGGTACGACCTGAAACCCGGCGTGCCCGCGTTGAGCGCCTTCCCGCGCGACGAGTGGCTGCAGGCGCAGAAGTCGGCGTTGGCGGACCTGTCCACAGACGACCTCGGCTACCCGGACCCGGCCGGTTTCGGCCCGTTGCGCCGGGAGCTCGCCGACTACCTCGGCCGGGTGCGGGCGGTGGCGGCACGACCGTCCGAAGTGGTCGTGACCAACGGCGCGGCGGAGGGGATCTCGTTGCTGGGCCGCGTGTTGCAGGCGGCAGGGCACCACAGCGTGGCGGTGGAGGAGCCGAGCCACTTCGGCGGCGCCGAGATGCTGGCGTCGCACGGGCTGGAGATCCGGCCGATCCCGGTCGACGACAACGGACTCCGCGTCGACCTGCTGTCCACAACGGACTGCCGCGCGGTCTTCGTCACGGCGGCGCACCAGTTCCCGTTGGGCGTCGTGCTGCACCCGGAACGTCGCCGTGCCCTGTTGGACTGGGCGCGCGCGTGCGACGGCGTGGTCGTGGAGGACGACTACGACGCCGAGCACCGCTACGACCGGCCCGCACTGGGCGCGATGCAGGCACTGGACCCGACGCGCGTGGTGTACCAGGGCAGCGCGAGCAAGGTCCTCGCGCCCGCGTTGCGGCTGGGGTGGCTGGTGCTGCCGCCCGCGCTGCGCGACGTCGTCGTGGACCGCAAGCGCTTGGACGACCTGGGCACCGGGACGTTGCACCAGGCCGCGTTCGCCCGGCTGCTGAGCACCGGCGGGTACGACCGGCACCTGCGGCGCACCCGTCAGCTGTACCGGGCGCGGCGGGACGCGCTGCTGGACGAGCTGCGGGCCGTGCTGCCGGCGTGGGAGCCGATCGGGGTGGCGGCCGGGTTGCACGTGGTCGTGAGGCTGCCGGCCGGGACGGACGACGTGGCGTTGCAGGAGCGGCTGGCCCGGCGTGGCGTCAACGCCCCCGCGTTGGCCCGGTACGCCCGCACGCCGACGTTCCCCGGGCTGGTCCTCGGGTACGCGGCGTTGACGCCCGACCGGCTCCGCGAGGCGGTCCGGGAGCTGCGCGCGGCGGTGTGACCCACCTTCGTCGAGCCGCTTCCCGGCCGAGCCGGCTGTGTGCCGAGCCGGCTGTCGGCTGAGCCGGTTTTTGTCGGGGGTCGGGTGCACCATGGTCGGGTGTTGTTCACCGAAGTCGTCGAGACGTCCGCCGCCGTGGGGGCGACGCGGTCCCGCCTGGCCAAGGTCGCCGCCCTGGCCGAGCTGATCCGCCGGATGAGCACGCCCGCGGTGGTGTCGTTCCTGGTCGGCGTGCCGAGCCAGGGGCGCATCGGTGCTGGTTGGCGCACCGTGTTCGACCTGGCCGTGGCACCGGCAGCGGCCCCTTCGCTCACCGTGTCCGATGTGGACGAGGCGCTGGGCGCGTTCGCCTCGATCGGCGGCAAGGGCTCGACGGCGCGGCGGGCGGCGTTGTTGACCGACCTGTTCGGCCGGGCGACGGCCGCCGAGCAGGACTTCCTGCGGCGGCTGCTGACCGGTGAACTGCGCCAAGGTGCACTCGAAGGGGTGATGTTGGACGCGATCGCGCGGGCGGCCGACGTGCCCGGCGAGGTGGTGCGGCGGGCGTTCATGCTGTCGGGGAAGCTGCCGGAGACGGCCGTGGCCGCGATGAGCGGTGTGAAGTCGTTGGAGGCGTTCCGGCTGGAGGTCGGGCGGCCGGTGCGGCCGATGCTCGCGTCGCCGGCGGAGTCGTTGCCCGAGGCGTTGGCCGAGCTCGGGTCGTGCGTGGTGGAGCACAAGCTCGACGGTGCGCGGATCCAGGTGCACCGGTCGGGTGACGCGGTGCGGGTCTTCACGCGGACGTTGCGGGAGATCACCGGCACCGTGCCGGAGCTGGTGGAGCTGGTGCGCGCGCTGCCGTGCACGTCGGTGGTGCTGGACGGCGAGACGCTGGCGTTGAACGACGACGGCAAGCCCAGGCCGTTCCAGGAGACGATGAGCCGGTTCGGGGCGCAGGACGTGCGGGAGCTGCTGCTCAGCCCGTTCTTCTTCGACTGCCTGCACCTGGACGGGGTCGACCTGCTGGACGAGCCGTTGCGGGCGCGGCTGGAGGCGTTGCGCCGGGTGGCGGGGCGGCACGTGATCCCGGGGGCGGTGTCGCCGGCCGAGGACGAGGCGGCGCGGGTGCTGGACGAGGCGCTGGCCGCCGGGCACGAGGGCGTGATGGTGAAGTCGCTCGGGTCGGTGTACGCGGCGGGGCGGCGGGGGCGGGCGTGGCAGAAGGTGAAGCCCGTGCACACGCTGGACCTGGTGGTGCTGGGCGTCGAGTGGGGCAGCGGGAGGAGGAAGGGGCTGCTGTCGAACCTGCACCTGGGCGCGCGTGACCCGGACGGCGGGCCGCCGATCATGGTCGGCAAGACGTTCAAGGGGCTGACCGACGAGTTGCTGGCTTGGCAGACGCGTGAGTTGATGGCGATCGCGACGGAGAAGACGGACTGGGCGGTGGTGGTCAGACCGGAGATGGTGATCGAGATCGAGTTGGACGGTGTCCAGGTGAGCCCCAGGTACCCGGGCGGTGTGGCGCTCCGGTTCGCCCGGGTGCTCCGGTACCGACCGGACAAGGACGCGGGTGAGGCGGACACGATCGACGCGGTCCGCGCCCTGCTCCCGAAGCACCAGGACGATCCGGGCGACACGATCGAGTGAACATCGCCGGAAAATGTACGGAAACACTGTTACCGCACCTCGGTTGAAACGAAGAGGAACCCCGACCAACCCGCCCCGTGCCGCCAACCACCCAGCCGCCCGGACCGGACGCAAGCGGAACGGTGGTAAGCGCGCCGGCAAGGACGCCGCACAGGAGCCCGCAAGGCCGCCGGCGGGGACGTCTGCAAAGCCGCCGACACGGGAGCCCGCAAGGCCGCCCGCGCGAGAGCCGGCAGGACGCCGGCACAGGAGTCGACGAAAGCGCTGGCACAGGAGCCGGCGAGAGTGGTGGCCTAGGAGCCGGTGAGGGCGCTGGAGCCGCACGAGTGCGGCTTTGGAGGAACCCACAACCACAGACCCGTACCGATCCACCCCCTTGGTGCGCACAACCAGGGCGAATCGGCCCCGACGCGGGTATCGTCAAGGTCTCGTGCGGTTCATCGAAGGGCATCGGCCCAGCTACGACCTGACCTACGACGACGTCTTCCTCGTGCCCGGCCGATCGGCCGTCGATTCGAGGTTCGGCGTCGACTTGTCGACCTCCGACGGAACGGGGGCGACGATCCCGATCGTGGTCGCGAACATGACCGCGGTGGCGGGACGCCGGATGGCGGAAACCGTGGCGCGCCGCGGCGGGCTGGTGGTGCTCCCGCAGGACGTGGCGCCCGAAGCGGTCGCGGAGATCGTCCAGTGGGTGAAGGCACGGCACACCGTGTGGGACACCCCGCTGACGCTGCACTCCGGCGACTCGGTCGCCGACGCGGTCAACCTCCTGCACAAACGGGCGCACGGGGCGGTGGTCGTGATCGACGACGACGGTCGGCCGACGGGTGTGGTGGACGAGGCGGCGTGCGCCGGCGTCGACCGGTTCACCCGGCTGCACGACGTCGCCGACGAGCGGATCGTCACCCTTCCGTTGGACACCCTTCCGCGTGACGTTTTCGACCGGCTGCACGGCGGCACCCAGCGGGTCGCGCTGGGCGTCGACGCCGACGGCCGGCTGCGCGGCGTCATGACGAGCCTGGGCGCGCTGCGCGCGGGCGTCTACCAACCCGCCCTCGACAGCGCGGACAAGCTCCGCGTCGCCGCCGCCATCGGCGTGAACGGCGACGTCACCGCCAAGGCCGAGCAACTCCTCCAAGCCGGCGTCGACACCCTGGTCGTGGACACCGCCCACGGCCACCAGGAGAAGATGCTCGCCGCCCTCAAGGCCGTCCGCGAGGCCCGCCCGACCGTCCCGGTCGTCGCCGGCAACGTCGTCACCGCCGAGGGCGTCCGCGACCTGGTCGAAGCCGGCGCGGACATCGTCAAGGTCGGCGTCGGCCCGGGCGCGATGTGCACCACCCGGATGATGACCGGCGTCGGCCGCCCGCAGTTCTCCGCCGTCGCCGAGTGCGCCGCGGAGGCCCGCAGGCTCGGCAGGCACGTCTGGGCCGACGGCGGCGTCCGCCACCCGCGCGACGTCGCCCTCGCCCTCGCCGCCGGCGCGTCCAGCGTGATGATCGGCTCCTGGTTCGCCGGCACCTACGAGTCGCCCGGCGACCTCCAGCGCGACGAGCAGGGCCGGCTCTACAAGGAGTCGTTCGGCATGGCGTCGAAGCGGGCCGTGTCCGCGCGCACCCGCACCGACAACGCCTTCGACCGCGCCAAGAAGGGCCTGTTCGAGGAGGGCATCTCCACCTCGCGCATGCGCCTGGACCCCGGCAGCCCCGGCGTCGAGGACCTGATCGACGCCATCACCGCGGGCGTCCGCAGCGCCTGCACCTACGCGGGCGCGCAGACCATGGAGGAGTTCCACGCCAAGGCCACCGTCGGCGTCCAGAGCGCCGCCGGGTTCGCCGAGGGCCGTCCGCTGCCGTCGGGCTGGTGACCGCCACCCGTCACTAGGCTCGACCGGTGGACGAAGCCGTGGTGGTGACGGACCTGGTGAAGGTCTACAAGAGCGGTCGGAAACCGGCCGTGGACGGGCTGGGCTTCGCGGTCCGCCGAGGTGAGGTGTTCGGCCTGCTCGGCCCGAACGGCGCGGGCAAGACGACCACCGTTGGTGTGCTGACCACCAGGGTCCGGCCGACGTCCGGCACGGCCCTGGTGGAAGGCGTCGACGTGGTCGCCGACTCCCGGCGGGCACGTCGGCTGCTCGCCGTCGTCCCCCAGCGCAACAACCTCGACCGCGCGCTGAACGTGCGGCAGAACCTGCTGTTCCACGCCGCCTACCACGGCGTCGGCCGCGCCGAACGGCAGCGGTTGGCCGACGAGGTCCTGACGCGGATGGGTCTGGAGGACCACGCCAAGAGCCTGGTGGACACGCTCTCCGGCGGCCAGGCGCAACGGCTGATGATCGCCCGCGCCCTGATGCACCGGCCGAAGGTGCTGTTCCTCGACGAGCCGTCGACGGGCCTGGACCCGCAGGCACGGCTGTTCGTGCACGACCGCGTCGCCGCCCTGCACGCCGACGGCGTCACGGTCGTGCTCACCACGCACGACATGGACGAGGCGCACAAGCTGTGCGACCGGGTCGGCATCGTCGACCACGGCAGGCTGCTCGCGCTCGACACGCCCACCGAGCTCACCAGGACCCTGCCCGGCAGCACCACGCTCAGCGTCAGCGTCACCCTGGACGGCGCAGCCCCTGAGTCGACCGCCTCGGTGACCGACGGCCTGACCGAGGTCGAGGGCGTGCAACGAGTGGAGCACGTGCGGGGCACGTTCCGCCTCTACACCGACGTCGCGCCCGCCGTGGCGCTGCCGGAGGTGCTGCGGACCCTCGAACGGCTGGGCGCACCGGTCACCGACCTGTCCATCGGCACGCCGAGCCTGGAAGACGTGTTCATCCACCTGACGGGCAGGGAGCTGCGATGACGTCGCTGCGCACGTTCAACGCGATCCTGTGGCGGGACGTCTTCGTGACCGGCCGCGAGCTGCCGAGCTTCCTCGCGCAGGTGATCATCCAGCCGTTCTTCATCCTGTTCATCTTCGCCAAGGTGCTCGGCGACATCGGGTTCGTGCAGGACGACTTCGCCGCCGTGCTGCTGCCCGGCATCGTGGCGATGAACGGGTTCCTGGGCGCGTTGCAGAACACGACGCTGCCGCTGGTGCTGGACTTCTCGTGGACGCGCGAGATCGAGGACCGCCTGCTGGCGCCCATCCCGATCCCGCTGGTCGCGGTGGAGAAGATGGTGTTCGGCGCGTTGCGCGGGCTGCTCGCCGCGCTGCTGATGATCCCGATCGGGTTCGTCATGCTGGACGTGAGCTGGCCCGCGGCCGGGCTGCCCGCGGCGCTCCTGGTGATCGTCCTGGGTTCGCTGGCGGGTGCGGCGGTGGGCATGGTCATCGGC
This sequence comes from Actinosynnema sp. NPDC050801, assembly GCF_040673975.1. Classification (NCBI taxonomy): domain Bacteria; kingdom Bacillati; phylum Actinomycetota; class Actinomycetes; order Pseudonocardiales; family Pseudonocardiaceae; genus Actinosynnema; species Actinosynnema sp. NPDC050801. Next base: position 248,534 of record NZ_JBFAQZ010000011.1, read on the forward strand.
ACGTCGGTGTCGGCGCGGCACATCACCGTGATGTTCGCGGTGATCCTGACCCCGCTGCTGTTCACCGGCTCGGCGCAGTTCCCGTGGCCGGCGTTGGACGGCCTGCGGTGGTTCCAGGTGCTGTGCGCGCTGAACCCGCTCACCTACGTCAGCGAGGGCATGCGCGCCGTGCTGGTGCCGGAGGTCGAGCACATCCCGCTGTGGGTGTGCTTGGTGGTGCTCGTCGCGTCGGTGCTGGGTTTCGGCGCGCTGGGCATGCGCGGTTTCCTGCGGCGGGCGCTCGACTAGCAGGACCGGGGCGGCGGCCCGATGATCGGGCGATGAGCACCGGACCGCGTTCCACCGCCCGGCACACCGGCTCGCGGGTGTGGCACGGCGTGCTGGCGGGCGTGATCGCCGCGTCGCTGATCACCCAGTTGGTGCTGCTGTTCACCGGTGGGGCGGACGTCAACTCGGGTCACGCCGAGGTGCAGGTGGCGCTGGGTGTGCGGCTCATCCGGTTGTTCAGCTACTTCACGATCCAGAGCAACCTGTTCGTGCTCTTCGTGGCGGTCACGTTGGCGGTGAACCCGGCCCGGGATGGCCGCGGTTGGCGGGTGGCGCGGCTGGACGCGCTGCTCGGCATCACGATCACCGGCGTCGTGTTCGCCCTCGTGCTCGCCCCGCTGGTTCACCCGGTCGGTGTGGCCTGGTGGGTGAACTTGGGCTTCCACCGGCTCTCGCCGGTGCTGGCCGTGCTCGGCTGGCTGCTGTTCGGCCCGCGGCCGCGCGTCGACCGGGCGACGATCACCAAGGCGCTGCTGATCTGGCCGGTACTGTGGATCCTGTATACATTCGCCCACGGCGCGCTCACGGACTGGTACCCGTACCCGTTCCTGGACGTGACCGACATCGGCTTCGGCACCGCACTGCGCAACGCCCTGTTCGTGCTGGTCGCCGCCGGAATTCTGGCCTGGATAATGCAGATCGTAGACAAAAACCTGGGAGGGGCCCGCCCGACCACCGTGACCGGGCAGGCCCCTCCGAGGACGGACCGTCAGGAGGCGTAGTCCTCCAGCATCTCGGTGACCAGCGCGGCGATCGGTGAACGCTCCGACCGCGTCAACGTCACGTGCGCGAACAGCGGGTGGCCCTTCAGCTTCTCGATGACCGCAGCCACCCCGTCGTGCCGCCCCACGCGCAGGTTGTCACGCTGCGCCACGTCGTGCGTGAGCACCACCCGCGAGTTGGCGCCCAACCGCGACAGCACGGTGAGCAGCACGTTGCGCTCCAGCGACTGCGCCTCGTCCACGATCACGAACGAGTCGTGCAGCGACCGGCCGCGGATGTGGGTCAGCGGCATGACCTCCAGCATGCCGCGGTCCATGATCTCCTCGACCACGTCCTGGCTGACCAGCGCGCCGAGCGTGTCGAACACGGCCTGCGCCCACGGCTGCATCTTCTCGCTCTCGGAGCCGGGCAGGTAACCCAGCTCCTGCCCGCCCACCGCGTACAGCGGGCGGAACACGACGACCTTGCGGTGCTGGCGGCGTTCCATGACCGCCTCCAGGCCCGCGCACAGCGCGAGCGCCGACTTGCCGGTGCCGGCCCGTCCGCCCAGCGAGACGATGCCGACCTCGGTGTCGAGCAGCAGGTCCAGCGCCACGCGCTGCTCGGCCGACCGGCCGTGCAGGCCGAACGCCTCCCGGTCGCCGCGCACCAGCCGGAGCTGCTTGTCCGCCGTGACCCGGCCCAACGCGCTCGACGTGCCCGCCAGCAGCCGCAACCCGCTGTGGCACGGCAGCTCGGCGACGTGCGCCAGGTCGAACAGCGCCGGGTCGATCACGGTGTCGCGGTACAGCGCGTCCACCACGGACTGGTCGACGTCCACGTCGGACATCCCGGAGTAACCGGACAACGTGACGTCGTGGGCCCGGTACTCCTCGGCGGCCAGGCCGACGGCGCCCGCCTTGACCCGCAGCGGCATGTCCTTGGTGACCAGCGTGACGTTGTTGCCCTCGGCCGCGAGGTTGAGCGCGCAGGCCAGTATCCGGGCGTCGTTGGAGTCCGTGCGGAAACCCGCGGGCAGCACCTCCGGGTCGGAGTGGTTGAGCTCCACGCGCAGCGTGCCGCCGTCCGCGCCGGTCGGGACCGGGTGGTCCAACCGGCCGTGCCGCAGTCGCAGGTCGTCGAGCAGGCGCAACGCCTCCCGGGCGAACCAACCGAGTTCCGGGTGGTGCCGCTTGCCCTCCAGCTCGCTGATCACCACGAGCGGCAGCACGACCTCGTGCTCGGCGAACCGCGTGGTGGCCAGGGGGTCTGAGAGGAGCACGGACGTGTCCACCACGTACGTGTTGGTCGTCGGCGCGCCACGGCGCCGGGAAGTGCTGCGCGATGAGCCTGAGGAACGGCTCGCGGGTCGTCGTGCGTTCACGGCAACTCCCTCACGAACGCGGCACCCGCGTCCGCTCCTCGCTGGGCCAGGCACCACCCTGATCGACCGGACCGCCTCGCTAGCTCAGGCGTGCCGGCCACGAGGGCCGGGTGCCGGCCCCCTCGCGCTCATCACCGCCGGCGGAACCGGCGATACGACGACAGCCACGATCAGGGCCTCCCTGCGCGGTCCGCAGTGGACGCGTCCCGCCAACCGGAAGTTACCTCCGCCAGTCCCTCTTATGCAGGCAGCCACACAGGTGATTCGCCAATTCGTCACTTCGTCGCAAAACGGGCGAAAGATGGCGACATGGGGTGCCGGCGGCCGACGCGGGGCCGTCACATCGGCGCAACACCACCTCGTCCACGCAGCTCAGAGCCGGTGCGGCCGGATGTGCGGCAGTCGGTCACCCAGGGTCGCGGTTCAGCCAGGGCACCCCGGCCGCGACCTCCTCCGCCAACGCCGCCGGCACTAGTGGTTCGTCAAGAAGTCTCAAATACCGGTCACCCAAAGTGTCCGCGGGCGCACGCAGGTCCAGCCAGGCGCGGACCAGGCGCACGCCCTCCACGTACGTCGTGGTGTACGCCCGCCACAGAGGGTCACCGAGGAAGCGCAGCATGTGGCGGGCACGGCGTTCGGGGACCAGCAGCCACCGGCACAGGAAGTCCACCACGTCGTCCGGATGGGCACGCCGGTCGTGCAGCATGAGGGCGGCGTCCTGACGCACGGTGAGCAGTCCGGACAGCGCGTTCTCCACGCGCTCGGCCAGCTCGCCGTCCATCCGCAGGCCGAGGTCGGCCATGATCTCCTCGGCCCAACGGCCCCAGCCCGGGCCGACCGCGGCGTGCAGGCCGAGCTCGGCCATGCCCTCGGCCATCAGGCACTGCGGCGTGTTGATCAGGAACAACGCCTGCTCGGCGTGCCCGCGCTTGCCGACCAGGCCCACCTCCTTGCGGCAGTGCTCGGTGTGGTGGCCGGGGTAGGACTCGTGCGCGACCAGGTGCGGCAGGTTGGACATCCGGTGGCCCAGGTCGGCGTTGATCGCCACCCGCGACCGGAAGCCGCCCAGGTAGTAGTTGAAGCCGCTCCACGGCTTGTCGACGACGACCTCGTACTCCACCACCTCGTTCACCGGCAGCTCGAACCGCTGACGCACGCGGTCGCGCAGCGCGCTCGACAGGGCGTGCACGGCGGCCTTGAGGCGACGAGGTGGCACCTCGTCGGCCGCGCGGTGGTCGGCGAGCCGCTCGGCCAGCGTGCCGGTGCCGGGCAGCAGCTCGTCCAGGCCCGCGTGCGCGCGGCGGTAGGTGTCGGGGTGGCCGGGGCGGACGTCGACCTGGAAGTACGCCCGCACCTCGTCCACGAAGCCGACGCGGACACCGGCGAGCTTGCGCGCGATCGTCTCCGCGGCCACCAGGTGGGCGTCCAGGAAGCGCTTGCGGTCGGGCTCCAGGTCGGCGCCGGGCAGCTCCCGGCGCAGCAGCGCGGCCTGCTCGGTCAGCGCGACCGGGTGGGGCCTCGGCTCGCCGTCCACGGCGCGGCGCAGCGCCCGGTCGCCGGTGAACGAGTCGACCAGGCCGGGCGACAGCCTGTCCAGCCGCAGCCCGAGCAGCAGGTACTCACGCACGATCCGGTCGCCGTCCACGAACTGAAGACCATAGAGCATAGAGATGACCGGACGGTTTACCACAAGAGCGCCGGGCCGACGAATTATGACCACCGAAGGCACCGCAATGGGGGACAACACCCTTCGGTGGATCACACAATGGTGTTATAGAGATCCATATGGGGCCTGAGGTTCGGTAGCTTGCCCCGCAGACGAACCACATCCGGGCTTCCGAGCAGCGCTGGATCGACGGGGAAACCCACAAAGAGGAGTGTTGAAGTGCTGAAGAAGGCAGGCACCGTCGTCGCGGTCATGGCCGGACTGATGATGGTCGGCGCTCCGGCATTCGCCGTTGCCGGTGAACCCCACGAGCACGGCGACGGTTACTCGCCGGGCGAGGGTCACGGCCACGGCCACTCGGAGGACGGCCACTGGCAGGCGTGGGTGGAGCAGGACGACGACGAGGGTGGCGAGGTCCACCAGTTCGGCCTGATCAACTTCGCCGACGACTCGGACGTCCTCAGCAACATCAACATCTGCAACGTCGAGGTCAACGTCCTCGCGATCCCGATCCTGTCCAACAACGACCAGGCGGTCTGCATCAACACGGACAACGACGGCGGCTGAGCGACCGACCGGTCGAACCGGTCAGGCCGGACCGACCTCGTGCCGTGAGCCACCGAACGACTGCCGGTCGCCGGCGAACGGCGTGCAGAGGACCACGGGGCACGCGCCCCGGCGTTAATTAGCGTGAATGGACGGCGCGAGTATGTGGCCGCGTTGTCCGGAACAAACCCGAGAACCCAAACCGGTAAAACATTGTTCACACGATGGTGTTGCCCGGATGCAATCCACAACACAAGCCGGTAAATTACCGAGCGAGGGCAAACCGCCTGAGCCGCCAGACTCCCCGAATGCTCGGAATGTGGAACGAGGTTCTGGGCGTCACATTAATTCCCCACTAGAGGAGTGTGTTTCACATGTTGAAGAAGGCAGGCGCCGTCGCCATCGCCGCGGCTGGTCTCATGTTGCTGGGCTCTCCCGCGTTCGCGACGCCGCACCACCACGGTGACGGGTTCGGCGACGACTACACCGCGGTCGGCGAGTTCGAGAACCACTACCTGGCCGAGGCGCCCGACGGTGACTACGCGGACCAGTTCGGCTTGATCAACTTCGCCAACGACTCCGACCTGTTGAGCAACATCAACGTCTGCGAGGTCGAGGTCAACGTGCTCGCGATCCCGATCCTCTCGAACAACGACGAGAACTACTGCATCAACACCGACGACGACGGCAACAGCGACACCGGCCAGTCGATCGACGACTGAGTCCTGCGCTGATCGTCCGCTGAGGGCGGCGCTCCCCGGTCGGGGGAGCGCCGCCCTTCGGCATCACAGCACCGTCCATCGGCATGACCGCGCCGCTCTTCGGTATTGGCTAGGAGCCGAAGCGGCGGTGCCGGACGGCGTAGTCGCGCAGGGCCCGCAGGAAGTCGGTGCGGCGGAACTCCGGCCAGTAGGCCTCGCAGAACCAGAACTCGGAGTGCGCGGACTGCCACAGCATGAAGCCCGACAGCCGCTGCTCACCGGAGGTGCGGATGAGCAGGTCGGGGTCGGGCTGACCGGAGGTGTAGAGGTGCTCGGCGATGTGGTCGACGTCCAGGACCTCGGCCAGCTCCTCGATCGTGCCGCCGGACTCGGCGTGCTTCTGGAGCAGCTTGCGGACCGCGTCGGCGATCTCCTGCCGGCCGCCGTAGCCGACCGCGACGTTGACCTCCAGGCCGGTGCGGGCCTTGGTGCGCAGCGCCGCGGCGGACAACCGGGCGGCGGTCTCCGTGGGCAGCATGTCCAGCGCGCCGACGTGCCGGATGCGCCACGGGTTGCCGGGCTCGGCGAGCTCGTCGACGATGTCGGCGATGATGTCGAGCAGCGGTCCGAGCTCCTCGACGGGCCGGTTGAGGTTGTCCGTGGACAGCATCCACAGCGTGACCACCTCGACCTCGGCCTCGCGGCACCAGCTCAGCAGTTCCAGGATCTTGCGGGCGCCGGCGCGGTGGCCGTGCGCGACGTCGTCGAAGCCCGCCTCCTTGGCCCAGCGACGGTTGCCGTCGAGCACCACGCCGACGTGACGTGGTCGTTGCTTGCCGTCGAGCCATCGGTTGAGGCGGAACTCGTAACCCTTGAGCAGGACGCTCTTGACCCGTTCGCGAAGACCCACGCTGGAAGAGCGTACGCCGGGTGGGCGCGGTCACGCCGTCGTGTGCTGACCCGGTCTCCTACGCTCCCGTAACCTCAGCGGGGTGACCACGTCGACTCATCCCCAGCCGCCCGAGCCCGCCCTGCGGCCTCGCCTGCGGGGTTGGCTGCACCTCTGGTCGTTCGTCGTGTCCGTGGCGACCGGTGCGACGCTGATCGCCCTGGCCGCGGCCACCGTGTCGGCGAAGGCCGCGCTCGCCACGTCCGTGTACGGGGTGACGGTGCTCGGCCTGTTCGGCGTCAGCGCGCTGTACCACCGGGTGAACTGGGTCAGCGTGCGGGCGCGGACGTGGATGAAGCGCCTCGACCACTCCATGATCTTCGTGTTCATCGCCGGCACCTACACGCCGTTCGCGCTGCTGGCGATGCCGCCGAACACCGGCAACGTGGTGCTGCTCGTGGTGTGGTTGGGCGCCCTGGGCGGCGTGACGCTGAAACTGGCGTGGCCGCACGCGCCGAGGTGGCTCGGGGTGCCGATCTACATCGCCCTCGGCTGGGTGGCGGTGTTCGTCCTGCCGGACCTGCTGCACCACGTCGGCGTGGCGGCTCTCGTGCTGCTGCTGGTGGGCGGCCTGCTCTACACCGCGGGCGCCATCTTCTACGCCTCCCGCTGGCCCAACCCCTGGCCGCAGGTCTTCGGCTACCACGAGTTCTTCCACGCGGCCACCGTGCTGGCGGCACTGTGCCACTACATCGCCATCTGGTACGCGATCTACTCCTGACCTGCGTAAAGCAGAAGAATGGTCGGTACACCACGGCATTCGGTCAGCGTCGCCGGAATCGTGGTCGACGACGTCGGCCGGGTACTCGTCATCCGCCGCAGGGACAACGGCCGGTGGGAGCCGCCAGGTGGAGTGCTGGAGATCGCCGAGACGTTCGAGGAAGGCGTACGGCGAGAAGTCCTCGAAGAGACCGGCATCTCCGTCCGCGTGGAACGCCTGACCGGTGTCTACAAGAACATGCGGCGCGCCGTCGTGGCCCTGGTCTACCGCTGCACCCCACTGGGCGGAGTCAGCCGCACGACCGACGAAGCAGCTGCGGTCCGCTGGATGACACTCGATGAAGTGCGCGAGACGATGACGCCCGCCTACGCGATCCGAGTCACCGACGCGTTCGAGCGCGAGGTGCGCACCCGCGCTCACGACGGAGTGAACCTGCTCAGCTGATGAGAGCTCGGCGCCGAAGTCGTGGCGTACTGGCTTGATTCTTGCGGAGCCCGGAAGCGGGCTAAAGCGGACGGGTTGCCCTGATCCACAGGTGCCAGGGGGTCGGGTCGTTGTCGACCTGTGGTTCGCGGAGGGCCTCGATGAGCAGGCCGGAGTCCTCCAGGGCCGTGGTGTAGGCGCTCAGCGGGTGGTTCCAGCCGTGGAACTTCATTCGCATTCCGTCGCGTTCGACCTCGGCCTCGAAGCGGTGCCGGCCGAAGTAGGGGCGGTCCAGGACGAACAGGCCGTCGCGCCGGCTGCCGGTGTTGGTGATCGGGTGGGTGATCGCCAGGCAGAGCCTGCCGCCCGGTTCGAGCACCCGGCCGATCTCGCCGACGGTGCCCGGCAGGTCGTCGACGTCCATCAACACGCAGTAGGCGATGACCAGGTCGAAGCTGTGGTCCGGGAACGGCAGGTCAGCCGAGTCGGCCAACAGGTACCGCCCCTCGGGGTCGGCCTGTCGCGCCGCTTCCAGCAGCGCCGGCGAGGCGTCGATGCCGGTGACCCGGTGCCCGCGCTCGACGAGGTCGCGCGACACCCGACCTTCACCGCACCCGAGGTCGAGGGTGGCCCGGCCGGCGGGCGGCACCAGCGCGAAGAACGCGTCGCGGTAGCGCCAGTACGAGTCGAAGCCGGGTTTGCGCACCCAGGCGATCCAGTTCCGCGCCTGCTCGTCCCAGTCCTGCCCGGCCGCGGTCAACGCGCTCTCGGTCATTGGTCGCAGCGTAGTGCGGGCCGGGTGCGGGGCAATCGAATTACCAGGGCCGCGCGATCCGGGCCGACTTCCCCGTTTCCCGGATCGGCCGGGAAACGGGGGTGGTCGTCACGCCAGGTCGGGTCCTTGCGCACGCAGGTCGTCCACCCGGGTCATCGCCTCACGCAGCTCGGTCAGCCACGTGTCGGCGTGCTCGCCGACCAACCTCACGGCCCACGCCAGCGCCTCCGACCGCGACCGCGCCACCCCCGCCGCGACGAGGGTGTCCAGCACCTTGCGCTCGGGCTGCCGCAGCCTGGTCATGACCGGCACCGACAGCGTGGTGAACAGCTCCTCCGTACCGCCGAGCCGGGCGCCCCAGGCGACCTTGCGCCGGTAGCGGTGCTCGGCCTGGCGGGCGATCTCGATCCGCTCGTCCCTCGTCTGCTCGCGGAACCGGCTGATGCGGCCCGACTCGGCCGCGGTCCGCTCCGCGTCGTCGGCGAACTCGCCCTCCAACGCGGGCAGCGTGCCGACGACCAGGATCTCCTCCCGGTCCACCGTCACCACCGGCGCCTCGGTGAACCAGCCGTCGGGCAGCCTGCCGCCGAACCAGCCCGCCGCGTCGTCCGCCGGCGGCTGGTCGGCCTGCTGCCAACCGCCTCGGCCTCCCCATCCACGTCGCATCTCGCACCACCTCTGATTACATGATTACGATGATGCTGACGCTACGCGCGTTACGTCGACCGCTCAGCCCGGTTCGCTACCGGTGGACAGCCAGGGCCTCGGTCAGCTCGGACACCGACGTCACGGGCCGGTCGCACACGTACCCGCGGCACACGTAGGCCGCCGCACGGCCGTCGACCAGCGGCCGGTCGACCAGCAGCGGCGCGGAGTCGGGGGCGCCCGCCACCACCACGCCGCCGCCGTGCACGCCCTGCCAGGCCGCGCCGACCAGGTCCGGCGCGTCACCGACCACGGCGACCTGCACCGGCCCGAGCGCCAACGCCTCGGCCACGCTCAGCCAGTGCCCGGCGAACCGGGGTTCACGGGCGGCCAGCAGGCCGGCGCGGGCGACGGCGGCCTCGGCCGCTTCGCGGTAGGACGACGGACCGCCCAGCACCGACGCCGTCACCAGCGCCGAGGCCAGCGCCGACGCGCCGGACGGGCTCGCGTTGTCCGACGGGTCCGACGGCCGCTGCACCAACGCCTCCGCGTCGTCGGCGGTGTCGTGGTAGACGCCGGGCTCGTCGCCCGCGAACCGCGCCAACGCCGTGTCCAGCAGTCCGCAGGCGGTGGTGAACCACTTGACGTCACCGGTGGCCTGGTGCAGCGCCAGCAACCCGTCGGCGAAGCAGCCGTAGTCCTCCAGCACGCCCGCCGCCGTGCCCGCGACGCCGTGGCGGGACGTGCGCAGCAGCCGCCCGTCGACCAGGTGCACGTCCAGGACCAGCGAGGCCGCGTCGACCGCCGCACGCACCCAGCGCGGCTCGCCGAACACCGCGCCCGCCTCGGCCAGCGCCGCGATCGCCATCCCGTTCCACGCCGTCACGACCTTGTCGTCACGTCCCGGCTGCGGCCGCCGGTCGCGCGCCTCCAGCAGCTTGGCCGCGATCTCCGGATCCGGCGTGCCGAGCATCCGCAACGTCGACGTGCCGTGCTCGAACGTGCCCTCGTCCGTCACGCCGTACAGCGCCGCGGCGCGCGCTCCGGTCGCCAACCCCAGCACGTCGACCAGCTGCGCGGGCGTCCACACGTAGGTCGAGCCCTCGACGCCGTCGGTGTCGGCGTCCAACGACGCGGCGAACCCGCCCTCCGGCGTGCCGAGGTCGCGGAGCAGGAATTCCGCCGTCTCGCGCACCACGGCCCGGTAGCGCGGGTCGTCCTCACGGCGGCTCAGGTGGGTGTAGGCGCGGAGCAGCAGGGCGTTGTCGTACAACATCTTCTCGAAGTGCGGCACGACCCACGCCGCGTCCACGCTGTAGCGCGCGAAGCCCCCAGCCAGCTGGTCGTACAGCCCGCCGTTGGCCATCGCGTCGCACGTCGCGCGGGCCATCGACAGCGCCTGGACCGAGCCCGTCCGCTCGTGGTGGCGCACCAGGAACTCCAGCACCATGGACGGCGGGAACTTCGGCGCGCCGCCGAACCCGGCGTTGGCCCGGTCGAAGTGCCCGAGCAGCGACACCACCGCGCCCGCCAGCACGTCGTCGTCCACAGTGGACTGCGGCAGCGGCTTGAACGCCAGCTGCGCCACGATCGCCGCCGCCGACTCGCGCACCTGGTCGCCCTGCTCGTGCCACGCGTGGTCGATGGCCTCCAGCACCTGCCGGAACGACGGCAGGCCCGGGCGCGGCGACGGCGGGTAGTACGTGCCCGCGTAGAACGGCTCGCCGCCGGGCGTGAGGAAGCAGGTCATGGGCCACCCGCCGTGCCCGCTGAGGGCCTGCGTGACCGCCATGTAGACCGCGTCCACGTCGGGCCGCTCCTCGCGGTCCACCTTCACGTTCACGAAGTGCTCGTTCATGTAGGCCGCGGTGGCCTCGTCCTCGAACGACTCGTGCGCCATCACGTGGCACCAGTGGCACGCCGCGTACCCGACCGACAGCAGCACCGGCACGTCGCGCTCGCGGGCCTCGTCGAAGGCCTCCGGCGACCACGGCCACCAGTGCACCGGGTTCTCGGCGTGCTGGAGCAGGTACGGGCTGGTCGAGGACGAGAGCCGGTTCGTCATGGCCCCACAGTAATTCGCGGACCACCCCCGGACTCATCGATCAGACCGGGGTGCGCGCAGCCTGCGGCTAGTCGTCCTGCTTGCCGTTGCCGGCCTTGGCCTCCGGCTTCGACCCCGCCGGCTTCGACTCCGACCCCGACTCCGGCGTCGCTTCCGGTCCGGCCCCGGCCTCCGGCTCGTCGAAGGACGCGGGCAGCTTCTTCAGGTGCTTGCTCATGGACTTCACCAGGAAGACCACGGCGATGAAGAACAGCACCAGGACGAGCAGGCCCAGCGGGGAGGACTTGCCGAAGTCCTCCTGCTGGCCGCCCGGGTCCTTCTCCGTGGACGGCTGCTGGGCCAGCACGACCGCCGTGGTCTGGGACCACGGGATCGGGTCGAACGAGGTCACGCGGTCACCCTCTCCCGGACGCCCGCGAACAGGTCGTCCTCGGGCACGGTGCTGTCGACCAGCGACCGCGCCAACTCGTACTCCTCCGTCGGCCACACCGAGCGCTGCATGTCACGCGGCACGGCGAACCAGCGGCTCTCCGGGTCGATCTGGGTGGCGTGGGCCTTGAGGGCCTCGTCGCGCACCGGGAAGTAGTCGGCGCACTCGACGCGGGTGGTGACCCGCTCGATGACGTCGGGCTGGTCGGCGTCCCACCCCGCCAGCCACTCGGCGTACGGGGACTCCAGGCCCGCCGCGATCATCGCCTCGTGGAACGCCAGCAGCTTCGCGCGGGAGAAGCCGTGCGAGTAGTACAGCTTCAACGGCTGCCACGGCTCGCCCAGCTCGGGGTAGCGCTCCGGGTCGCCGGCGGCGTCGAACGCGGCCACCGACACCTCGTGGCAGCGGATGTGGTCGGGGTGCGGGTAGCCGCCGTTCTCGTCGTAGGTGACGATCACGTGCGGGCGGAACTCGCGGATCACCTCGACCAGCGGCGGGGTGGACTCCTCCAGCGGCACGAGCGCGAAGCAGCCCTCGGGCAGCGGCGGCAGCGGGTCCCCCTCGGGCAGGCCCGAGTCGACGAAGCCCAGCCAGCGGTGTCGCACGCCCAGGATCTCGGCCGCGCGGGCCATCTCCGCGCGGCGGATCTCGGCGATGTTGTCCAGCACCTCGGGGCGGTCCATGGCGGGGTTGAGGATGCTGCCCGCCTCACCGCCCGTGCAGGTCACGACCATGACCTCGTGGCCCTCGGCGACGTAGCGGGCCATCGTCGCGGCACCCTTGCTCGACTCGTCGTCGGGGTGCGCGTGCACCGCCATCAGGCGCAGCTTGTCAACCATGACGGTGGTGCTCCTCCTCGCCCCTGCCGGACCCTTCAGGTCCGGTCCCTGCGACACTCAACGCGGCGGTCGAGGGACATTGTTCCCCACGGGCAGGAAGGGTTCGGACAGTGGCACTGCCCGAGGGCAGGTACGGCACACCCCGAAGGGCCCTGCCGAGGTGGGCAAGGTGGTCACTCCCCGTGATCGCGGTGCTGATCGGCGGGGTCGTCGCGTGGGTGGGCTACCGCAACCTGGGCACCATGCCCGTCGAGGCCAAGCAGACCGCGTTCGAGGTGGTGGGCGACAACTCGGTGCGGATCACGTTCGAGGTGGTCAGGCAGACACCGGAGCAACCCGTGGTGTGCATCGTGCGCGCGCGTTCCCAGGACGGCGACGAGGCGGGGCGGCGGGAGGTGCTGGTCGAGCCGGGAGCCGGCACGGTGCGGGCGACGACCGTGCTGAAGGCGTCCAAACCCCCCGTCACCGGTGAGGTCTTCGGCTGCTCCTACCAGGTTCCGGCGTACCTGTCCACGAGGTAGCGGCCAAGCGGGTGATCTGCGGGTTTACTGGCGGATCCGGGAACAAAACGCCGTCGCCGAACGTTCCCTGCGTGTTACTCTGGCCTTTCAGCACGGCCCCGACGCGGGCCGTGTTTTTCCGTTCCGGGCTGGTGCGCCCGGGAACTGCCAGCCCACGCCGTGGGCCGGAGCAAGACGAGGAGTTGGTGACCGTGAGCGACACTGAGGTGACCTGGCTGACCCAGGAGGCCTACGACCGGCTCAAGGGGGAGCTGGACGAGATGATCGAGAATCGCCCGGTCATTGCTGCGGAGATCAACGCGCGTCGCGAAGAGGGTGACCTCCGCGAGAACGGCGGGTACCACGCGGCCCGCGAGGAGCAGGGCAAGCAGGAAGCCCGCATCCGCCAGCTGCAGGAGCTGTTGAGGGTCGCCAAGGTCGGCGAGGCGCCCACGGTGACGGGCGTCGCGGCGCCCGGCATGGTGCTCACGGTGCGCTACGACGGGGACGACGAGACGGAGGAGTTCCTGCTCGCCACCCGTGAGGAGGGCGCGCACGGCGCCCTTGAGGTCTACTCGCCCTCGTCGCCGCTGGGCAAGGCCCTGCTCGGCTCGAAGGAAGGCGAGGCACGCGAGTACGAGCTGCCCAACGGCAGCACGATGAAGGTCACGCTGATCAAGGCCGTGCCTTACTCCGGCTGATCCCCAGACACCAGGAGGGCGGCCACCGCGCGGGGTGGCCGCCCTCCTGCTGTCGCGTCACGTGATGCGTTCCAGCAGGGGCCGCACGCGGGGCGGGACGGGGGTCGAGAGCGCGATCGACGTGGACAGCCGCTGCACGCCCGGCACGTCCACGATCGAGTCGATCACCCGCTGCAGGTCGGCGTTGGACCGGGCCACGACCCGCGCGAACAGGTCACCGGGCCCGGTCGTCGCGTGCACCTCGCACACCTCGTTGATCGCGGCCAGCCCCTGCGACACCTCGTGCCGCCGTCCCTGGGCGATCTCCAGCACGGCGAACGCGGTCAACCCGTAGCCCATCGCGGCCAGGTCCAGCGCGGGCGGGAAGCCGGTGAGCACGCCGCGCGCCACCAGCCGGTCCAGCCGGGCCTGCACCGTGCCGCGGGCCACGCCGAGCCGCCGCGAGCACTCCAGCACGCCCAACCTCGGCTCGTCCGTGAGCAGCAGCAACAGCCGCGCGTCCAAGGCGTCGACGACCTGGTCAGAGTGTTCAGTTTGCGGGTCCGAAGGCATAGAGCACTGTACAAGATGACCAGCGCAATCAGAGACTGTTGCTCACCCTGACCAGTGCGCACATCCTGTGAAGCATGACGCAGCAGCTTGACGACGTGAGCTACGACCAGCTCCGCCAACTCGTGGGCCTGGTCGACTACGACGGGACGCGCGACCCGTTCCCCGTCCGCTCGATGGACGCCGTGGTCTTCGTGGTCGGCAACGCGACCCAGACCGCGTGGTTCTACCAGGTCGCCTTCGGGATGCAGCTCGTCGCGTACTCCGGGCCGGAGACCGGGCAGCGGGACCACAAGTCCTTCGTGCTCAAGTCCGGCTCGGCGCGGTTCGTGATCAACGGCGGGGTGCGGCCGGACAGCCCGCTGCTCGACCACCACCGCCGGCACGGTGACGGCGTCGTGGACCTCGCGCTGGAGGTGGTCGACGTCGACAGGTGCGTCGAGCACGCGCGTGCCCAGGGCGCGACGGTCCTCGAAGAGCCGCACGACCTCACCGACGAGCACGGCACCGTCCGGCTCGCCGCCATCGCGACCTACGGCGAGACCCGCCACACCCTGGTCGACCGGTCCCGGTACCGCGGGCCGTACCTGCCGGGGTACCAGGCACGGGAGAGCACGGTCGTGCGGCCCGCGGGCGCGCCGAAGCGGTTGTTCCAGGCGGTCGACCACTGCGTGGGCAACGTCGAGCTCGGCCGGATGGACCACTGGGTCGAGTTCTACAACCGGGTGATGGGCTTCGTGAACATGGCGGAGTTCGTCGGCGACGACATCGCCACCGACTACTCGGCGCTGATGAGCAAGGTCGTCTCGAACGGCAACCACCGGGTGAAGTTCCCGCTGAACGAGCCGGCCGTGGCCAAGCGGAAGTCGCAGATCGACGAGTACCTGGAGTTCTACTCCGGTGCGGGCGTGCAGCACATCGCGTTGGCGACCAACGACATCGTGGCGACGTTGACCGCGATGCGGGCGGCGGGCGTGGAGTTCCTGGACACGCCGGACTCGTACTACGACGACCCGGAGCTGCGGGCGCGCATCGGTGAGGTGCGCGTGCCGATCGAGGTGCTCAAGGAGCACCGGATCCTGGTCGACCGGGACGAGGACGGCTACCTGCTCCAGATCTTCACCAAGCCGGTCGGCGACCGGCCGACCGTGTTCTACGAGCTGATCGAGCGGCACGGGTCGCTCGGGTTCGGCAAGGGCAACTTCAAGGCCCTGTTCGAGGCGATCGAGCGCGAGCAGGAACGGCGGGGCAACCTCTAGGTCGCCGCTGGAACCGTCGGGCGAGACCCGGCGTTGGGACGGCAACGGGCCGGTCCGGGCACCCCGGGCCGGCCTTTTCTGTCGGAACGCTGACGATGCCCGTACCGGGCGCGCCGGGACCGGTACTCTCGGTTCGGGGACACCTCACACAGCATTCACCTGGAGGGTGGCATGGCGCTCGCGGTACGGGTCACCGCGGTGCTCCCGCTCGTCGGAGCGGTGGCCACGGCCGTGGCGTTGACCGGCGCGGCCTTCTTCACCGTGGCCCACGCCGGGTGCGCGGACACCGGCCGGTTCGTGGAGCGCGACGGCGTGGTGGAGTTCGTCGGCGGGTGCGTGGACGGCAACGACCTGCCCGCCGTGCCGCGGGTGGAGAACGCGCGGTACGACGTCAAGCCCTGACGTTGTGGGCGATAGTGGAACCATGTGTCGCAACATCAGGGTGCTCCACAACTTCGAACCGCCCGCCACCGAGGACGAGGTCCGTGCGGCGGCGGTCCAGTACGTGCGCAAGGTGAGCGGGTCGGCCCGCCCGTCGGCGGCGAACCAGGAGGCGTTCGACGCCGCCGTGGAGGCGGTCGCCGAGGCGACTCGCGTCCTGCTCGAAGCGCTGGTCACGAACGCGCCGCCCCGTGACCGCGAGGTCGAGGCCGCCAAGGCCAAGGAACGCTCCGCCGCCCGCTTCGGCCCCCGCTGACCCCCGCGCCCTACCCCCAAACCCGCGAGTCCCACGTTCCCGTCCCGCGAGTCCTACCTCCACGTCCCGCGTGTCCTACGTTCGCGTCCCGCGTGTCCTACGTTCGCGTACCCCGAGTTCAACGCTCGGAACGGCACGGACCCCACGCCCGTGGTGCCGAGCGTGGGGTCCGGGTGTTCTGAACGTTGAACTCGGGGGTCCTGAACGTAGGACACGCGCGTTCTGAACGTAGGACACGCGCGGGTTGGGGGTAGGACCCGCGAGGGCTGGGGTTGGAGTCCCGGGAGTCAGGCGAGGGCGGTCAGGAGGTCGGTGACCAGGTCGTCGGCCGACTCGATGCCCACGGACAGGCGGATCAGGTCGGCCGGGACCTCCAGCAGGGAGCCGGCGGTGCTGGCGTGGGTCATCCGGCCCGGGTGCTCGATCAGCGACTCGACGCCGCCCAGCGACTCCGCCAGGGTGAACAGGCGGGTGCGGGAGCAGACGCGCAGCGCCGCCTCCTCACCGCCCTCCACGGTGAACGAGATCATCCCGCCGAACCGGCGCATCTGCTTCGCGGCGACCTCGTGACCGGGGTGTTCGGGCAGGCCCGGGTAGTAGACGCGGGTGACCTTCGGGTGCCGCACGAGGGCTTCGACGACCTTCTCGGCGTTGTCCGAGTGCTTCTCCATGCGCACTTCGAGCGTCTTGAGGCCGCGCAACGTCAACCACGCGTCGAACGGCCCCGGCACCGCGCCCGCGCCGTTCTGCAGGAACCCGAACTGCGCGTCCAGGTCGTCGTCCGACGTGACCAGGGCCCCGCCGACGACGTCGGAGTGCCCGCCGACGTACTTGGTCGTCGAGTGCAGCACGACGTCCGCACCCAGCTCCAACGGGCTCTGCAGGTACGGCGAGGCGAACGTGTTGTCGACCACCAGCCGCGCCCCGGCCGAGTGCGCCACCTGCGCGAGCACGGCGATGTCGGCGATGTTGAGCAACGGGTTGGTCGGCGTCTCGACCCAGATCACCTTGGTGTTCGGCCGGACCGCCGCACGCACCGCGTCGACGTCGGACAGCGGCGCGGGCGTGTGCTCGACACCCCAGTGCGACAGCACCTTGTCGATCAACCGGAACGTGCCGCCGTAGGCGTCGTTCGGGATGACGACGTGGTCGCCGGGACGGCACATGGCCCGCAGGGCCGCGTCGGTCGCGCCCATGCCGGAGGCGAACGCCCGCGCGTGCCGGCCACCTTCGAGCGCCGCCAGGCACTCCTCCAACGCGGCACGGGTCGGGTTGCCGGTGCGCGAGTACTCGAACCCGCCGCGCAGGCCGCCGACGCCGTCCTGGGCGTAGGTGGAGGTGGCGTGGATCGGCACGATGACCGAGCCCGTGGTCGGGTCGGGGTCCTGCCCGGCGTGGATAGCCCTGGTCGCGAAACCGTAGTGGCCGGTGTCCGTCATGGACTCAGGGTACGGCGGCGGAAAAGGCAACCGCCCGTCGGCTTGGCGGCCGACGGGCGGTTGGGGACATCGCGGTGTGGTGCGGTCACCACTGCTGGGGCGGCTGCTGACCGTACGGGTTGGGCTGCTGCGGCTGGCCGTACGGGTTCGCCGCGGGCGGCTGGCCGTAGGGGTTCGGCTGCTGCTGGCCGTACCCGCCGGTGCCGGGGTAGCCGCCGGGGGCCGCGCCCGCAGGGGCGTTGACCACGACGGTGCCCATGATCTTGTCGGCCCACGTCTGCTTCTTGGCCTCCCACAGCGGGGCGAACCAGCCCGCGTAGCAGGGCAGCGAGTCGACGAAGTGGCACAGGTGCCGCACGAAGGCGTTGCCGAAGCCGATCGGCTGCCCCGTCTCCTCCTTGATGAGCTTGACCTTGGCGATCTTCTTGCCCATCGACTGGCCCGTGGTGCCGGCCAGGTACCAGGAGTTGTAGATCATGAAGCCGATGAGGCCCACGTACCCGACACCGCTGAGGATCAACGCGATCGTCGGGTCGCCGGTGGCCGCGCCGATGCCGGCCAGGATGCCGACGACGAGACCGGGCGCGAGGTAGTCGATCAACGCGCCGACCGCGCGGCTGCCCCACTCCGCGTAGTTGCCCGCGGGCGCACCGTAAGCGGGCTGGGCGGCGTACCCGGGCTGCGCGCCCCACGCCTGCTGCTGCGGCGGCTGCCCGTACGGGTTCGCCGCGGGCGGCTGGCCGTAGGGGTTGGACTGCGGCTGCTGCTGGCCGTACGGGTTCGACGGCGGCTGACCGTACGGGTTGGACTGCGGCTGGCCGTACGGCTGCTGCTGGCCGTACTGGGCGGGCGGCTGCTGCCCGTAGCCGGGTGGCTGCTGGGCCGGGAACGCGCCCGAGCCCGGCTGCTGCACCGGCTGGCCGTACGGGTTCGACGGCTGCTGCTGCGTCGCGCCCGGCGGCACGATCTGGGTCGCGTCGGGGTTCGACGGCGGCTGCTGCTGGCCGGAGGGAACGACCTGGGTCGCCTCCGGCGGCGGGAAGGCAGGGGGCTGGCCGCCGCTCGGCACGACCTGGGTCGCGTCGGCGTTCGGGGGCTGGGCACCCTGCCCCTGCTCCTGCTGGTTGTGACCGCCGAACTGCTGGTTTCCTGGCGGCTGCGGAGCGTTCATCGGAGTTTCCAACCCCCTTGGCACGGGCCGTAGGTGTATGAGTCGGTGGCCAACGCTAGCGGATGCGACCGCCCTGGCCACGGGCAACCGGTCAACCCGTCCCGATCCGCGACCTGGACCGGGACGGTTCGGCGACGTGGACCGGGACGGTTCGGTGACGCGGGCCGGGACGGTTCGGCGACCGGCCGGGGGTCGATCAGCGGCCGGCGAGGAAACCCAGGATGTCCTGCCGGGTGACCACTCCGGCCGGCTTGCCGTCCTCCAGCACCAGCGCACCGTCCGCTGAGGACAGTGCGGCCATGGCGGAGCTGATCGACTCGCCCGCGCCGATCGTGGGCAGCTTCAACGACATGTGCTTGTCCAGCCGGTCGGTCAGCTGCGCCTTGCCGGTGAACAGCGCGTCGAGCAGGTCGCGCTCGTTGACCGCGCCCGAGACCTCGGCCGCCATCACCGGCGGCTCGGCGTTGACGACGGGCATCTGGGAGACGCCGTACTCGCGCATGATCGCGACCGCCTCGGCGACCGTCTCGTTGGGATGGCCGTGCACCAGGTCGGGCATCGTGCCGTCCTTGCGCCGCAGCACGTCGCCGACCGTCGCGCCGGACGTGTCGGGCGACAGGAAGCCGTACTGGGCCATCCACTTGTCGTTGAACACGCTGCCCAGGTAACCGCGCCCGCCGTCGGGCAGCAGCACCACGATCACGTCGTCCGGGCCCGCGCTCTCGGCCACCCGCAGCGCCGCCGCGACCGCCATGCCGCACGAGCCGCCGACGAGCAAGCCCTCCTCGCGGGCCAGTCGCCGGGTGAGCTCGAACGAGTCGCCGTCGGTCACCGCGACGATCTCGTCGCACACGTCGCGGTCGTAGGCGTCCGGCCAGAAGTCCTCGCCGACGCCCTCCACCAGGTAGGGCCGTCCGGTGCCGCCGGAGTAGACCGAGCCCTCCGGGTCCGCGCCGATGATCTTCACGCGGCCCCCGGAGACCTCCTTGAGGTACTTGCCGGTGCCGGAGATGGTGCCGCCGGTGCCGACGCCCGCGACGAAGTGGGTGACGCGGCCCTCAGTCTGCCGCCACACCTCCGGGCCGGTGCCGTGGTAGTGGCTGGCCGGGTTCTCCGGGTTGGCGTACTGGTTGGGCTTCCACGCGCCGGGGATCTCGGCGACCAGGCGGTCGGAGACGTTGTAGTAGGAGTCGGGGTGCTCGGGCGCGACGGCGGTCGGGCACACCACCACCTCGGCGCCGTAGGCCTTGAGCACGTTGCGCTTGTCCACGCTGACCTTGTCCGGGCAGACGAAGACACACTTGTAACCCCTGCGCTGGGCCACGAGCGCCAGGCCGACACCGGTGTTGCCCGACGTGGGCTCGACGATCGTGCCGCCGGGCTTGAGCTCGCCGCTGCGCTCCGCCGCCTCGACCATGCGCAGCGCGATGCGGTCCTTCACGCTGCCGCCGGGGTTGAGGTACTCGACCTTGGCCAGGATGAGCGGTCGGAGGCCCTCGGCCACCGCGTTGAGCTTCACCAGCGGCGTGTTGCCGACCAGGTCGACGACGCTCTCGACGTACTCCACGACGGACCTTCCACTTCTTGAGATGACCCGCTGAGCGTATATCGGTGGTGGGGCCGCCGGCCCGGTGGACGACGGACGTCGGGAGATCGGCGTCGTTCGTCACGAGTGGTGGCCGCGCTGAACGCGCGTTAACTAGGCTTCACGTCACTCGTTGCGGCGAAACAAAGGAGTTCCGTAATGCCTGAGGCCGTGATCGTCTCCGCCGCCCGGTCGCCCATCGGGCGCGCGGGCAAGGGCTCGCTCAAGGACATGCGCGCCGACGACCTGACCGTGCAGGTCCTCAAGGCCGCGCTGGCGAAGGTGCCGCAGCTCGACCCGAACGACATCGACGACCTCATGCTCGGCTGCGGGCTGCCCGGCGGCGAGCAGGGCTTCAACCTGGGCCGCGTGGTGTCCGTGCTGGCGGGGTACGACAGCCTGCCCGGCACCACGGTGACCCGTTACTGCGCGTCGAGCGTGCAGACGACCCGGATGGCGCTGCACGCCATCAAGGCGGGCGAGGGCGACGTGTTCATCAGCGCCGGCGTGGAGACGGTGTCGAGCTTCGCCCGCGGGTCGTCCGACTCGTGGCCGGGCACGCACAACCCGGTCTTCGCCGACGCCGAGGCGCGCACGGCCGCCGTGGCGCAGTCCGGCGCGTCGGAGTGGGTCGACCCGCGGGTGAACGGGCAGGTGCCCGACATCTACATCGCCATGGGCCAGACGGCGGAGAACCTGGCGTTGACCAAGGGCGTGTCGCGGCAGGAGATGGACGAGTTCGGCGTGCGGTCGCAGAACCTCGCCGAGAAGGCCATCGCCAACGGGTTCTGGGCGCGCGAGATCACGCCCGTGACGCTGCCGGACGGCACGGTCGTGTCGGCCGACGACGGCCCGCGGCCGGGCGTGACGGTCGAGGGCGTGTCGGGGCTCAAGCCGGTGTTCCGGCCGGACGGGCGGGTCACCGCGGGCAACTGCTGCCCGTTGAACGACGGCGCGGCGGCGCTGGTGGTCATGAGCGACGTGAAGGCGAAGGAGCTGGGCATCACGCCGTTGGCGCGGGTCGTGTCGACCGGTGTGTCCGGGTTGTCGCCGGAGATCATGGGGCTCGGGCCGGTCGAGGCGTCGCGGCGGGCGTTGGCGCTGGCCGGGATGTCGATCTCGGACATCGACCTGGTGGAGATCAACGAGGCGTTCGCGGCGCAGGTCATCCCGTCGTACCGGGACCTGGGGATCGACCTGGACCGGCTCAACGTCAACGGCGGCGCGATCGCCGTGGGTCACCCGTTCGGGATGACCGGTGCGCGGATCACCACGACGTTGATCAACTCGCTGCAGTTCCACGACAAGCAGTTCGGCCTGGAGACCATGTGCGTCGGCGGTGGCCAGGGCATGGCGATGGTCATCGAACGACTGAGCTGAACCGCGTCACGTTGACTGTTACCCGGCGTCCTACCCTTGAGTAAGGGGAGGTCGGGTGACGATGCCGTACGTGTGGTGGCACAGCGGTTACGACCGGCTGTGCCACGCCTTTTCCGTGGCGCAGGCCTCGGAGGCGTACTTCGAGGCGGCCTGCGCCCACTCGGTGCCGCCGGACCTGGTGGTCCGGTCGCCGAGCGGGGCGCTGTGCGTGCCGTGCCTGGTCCGGGTGGGTTCGGCCATGGACGAGGACCGCGGCTGGCGCGACTGACGACCGGCCGGACGCGTCCTGAGCGTTGAACTCGGGGGTCCTGGACGTAGGACTCGCGCGACGCGAACGTACGACTCGCGCGTTCCGAAGGTAGGACACGCGCGTTCTGAACGTAGGACACGCGCGACGCGAACGTAGGACACGCGCGTTCTGGAGGTAGGACACGCGCGAAGGGCGCCCTGGCGGAGCCGGGGCGCCCTTCGCGGTTGCGGGTGCTGCTAGTCGTTCTGGAAGTACGACAGCAGGCGCAGGATCTCCAGGTACAGCCAGACGAGCGTGGTCATCAGGCCGAACGCGGCGAGCCAGGCGTACTTGGCCGGCAGCGCGCCCCGGATCATCTCGTTGGCGGCCTCGAAGTCCAGCAGGAAGCTGAACGCCGCGATGCCGATCACGACCAGGCTGAAGATGATCGCCAGGGTGCCGCCGTCGCGCAGGCCCATGTTCACGCCGAACATGCCCATGACCAGGTTGCCCAGCATGAGCACGACCACGCCGACGGTCGCGCCGATGATCCACTTGGTCAGGCGCGGCGTGACGCGGATCGCACCCGTCTTGTAGACCACGAGCATGGCGCCGAACACGCCGAACGTGCCCAGGATCGCCTGCCAGGCGATGCCCGGGAAGATCGACTCGAACACGCCGGTGATGGCGCCGAGGAACACGCCCTCGGCCGCCGAGTACGCGAGCACCATCGGCCCGCTCGGCGTGCGCTTGAAGATGATGATCAGGGCCAGGACCAGGCCGATGATCATGCCCGGGACCGCCAGCGCGAACGGCGCGACCTGCCCGGTCAGCACCAGCCACGCGGAGATGAACCCGGTGACCAGGGCGACGCCGAGCGTCGTGGCGGTCTTGGTGACCACGTCGTCGATCGTGATGGGGCGCTCGCCGGTGGTCGGCGGCGCTGCCTGGTAGCCGCCTTGCTGCTGCGCCTCGTAGGGCTGGCCGAAGCCTGCGTAGTTACCGCTACCGCCGCCGGTCGGCAGGTTGCGGAACGCGGGGTTGCTGGTGGTACGCACCTCGTCCTCCTGTGGCGTGCTGACGCCGTCACGGGGTTCAACGACCACACGAGTCGATCGGTTCCCGTCCGGGTAAAAGCGACTTTACTCGGGCTGTCGATCTCGGATCCACGGCCCGCGCTGCGGAGCGTAGTCGGCATTCCACCCCTGCGGAGGCTTGCCGACGTGATCTCATCACCGTAAGGCTCGACGACGGCAGTTCCCACCGACCGGCGACGCCCACCGGCTCGCCCTGAGGGGTTCAGGACATCATGGTGTGGAGACGACTCGCCGGCGCGGTGCTCGCGGCCGGTCTGGCCCTGCTCGCCGTGCCCGCCACCGGCGGGGCCCAGCCCGCGGTGGAGAGGGGCGCCGGACACGAGACCGACGCGCAGGGCTACCGGGGCAAACCGGCGGGCGGCGACTGGCTGGGTTCCTACAAGTGGCGTGGCCAGCAGGTGTGGTGCGTGCAGTACTCGCTGCTCGCACCGGACGGCAACGTGGAGTACAAGGAAGGCGACGAGCTGCTCTCCAAGGGCGGCGCGCGGCTGGCCGACGACGTCGCGGGCTCCATCTCCTACCTCTTGTTGAGGTACGCCAACACCCAGTCGGCCGACGAGTCGGCGGCGCTGGCGCACCTGCTGCACACGTGGACCGCGTACGAGGACCCGGGCAAGGGCATCTCGCTCGACCCGAACAGCGACTACAAGCACATCGCCTACAACGCCGACTTCCACTTCCAGCAGCTCGGGCGCTTCGGCCAGGCCCAGCAGGCGGTCGGCCGGCTGGAGGCCGAGGCGGCGGCCAACCGCGGGCCGTGGACGGCCAAGGTGAGCGCTCCGCAGGAGGAGCAGATCATCGGCACGCCGGACACGTGGGTGGTGGACATCACCAAGACCGGCGGCGGTCAGGTGGCCGGCGCCCCCGTCACGGTGGAGCTGGCCGACGCGACGCTGGAGACCGGCGCGGCGACGGGCGAGCTGGCCACCCCGACCGACGGCAAGGCGCTGGCCGTGCAGGTGGTGCCGACCGGGCCGAACCCGTCGGTCACGGTGCGGCTGGACAGCCCGGCCGACCGGCCGAAGGTGCACATCCCGGCCGACGACAACATGCAGCGGATCGTCACCACCGGCGGCGAGAAGAAGCTGACCGCGAACGCGTCGACCACCGCGAAGACCGCGCCCGGCGCGGTGAAGGTCGGCAAGACCGACGCGGAGAGCGGCAAGGCGATCGCGGGTGTGGCGCTGAAGGTGACCGCGCCCGACGGCACGTCGCCCGCCAAGCGGCAGGACGACTCCGCGCTGGCCGGCCCCGAGGGCACGCCGATCGTGCTCCAGACCACCGCGGACGGCACGGTGGAGGTGCCCGACCTGCGCACCCCGCAGGAGATCTGCGTGATCGAGGTCGCCCCGGCCAAGGGTTACGAGGAGTTCTTCGACCCCAACGCGCCGCCCAAGGTCTGCGGAACCGTCGCGGCCGGGCAGACGTTGGCGCTCGCGTTGACCAACAAACCGGACAAACCGGTCGTGCCCATCACGATCCACGCCGGCTCCGAGGGCGCCGGGGTGGTCGCCAAGGCGGCGTACACCACGCGGCTGTCGACCGGCGCCCTGGTCGGGTTCGGCGGTGTCGTGCTGCTCGGCGCGGCGTTCGCCGGGCTGCTGGTGCGGCGACGGGCGACCGCCCGCCGGTGAGGTCCTCGCCGATGGGACCCGCCGCGGTGAAGGCCCTGTTGACCGGCGCGGCGGTGGCGGCTCTGCTCGCCTCCGCCGCGCTGGTCGCCACCCGGTCGCCGGACGTCGTGGCGGCGGGCCGCGCGGCGCCCGCCGACGCCGCGGTGCCGCATCCGTTGGGTGACAGCGCGCGCTCCGGTCGGGGTGTGGACCTGGCCGGTATGCCGGCCGGCGTGCGGCTCCCGACCGCTGCGCCGACGACGACGACCACCACGCCCGCCCCGCCCCCGCCTCCCGCCGAGCCGCCCAAGCAGCAGCCGGGGACGGTGCGGCTGCCCGAGGGCGGGTTGGCCACGCTGGTGCGCGAGGAGGTGACCGCCGACGGCGTGCTGCCGGTCCCCGAGGGCGTCGGCGAGGCGACGTGGTGGGGCGTCGACCTGGGCGCGGCCGAGGGCGCGACCGTGCTGGCCGGGCACGTGAACTGGAAGGGCGTGACCGGGCCGTTCGACGAGCTGTGGCGCGCGGCGGTCGGCCAGGGCGTGACGGTGGTCGACACGGCGGGTCGGACGTTCTCGTTCCGGGTCAGCCGGGTCGAGACGGTGCGCAAGGACGCGCTGCCCACCCGGGCGGTCGAGCTGTTCGGTCCGCGCGGCGAGCACCGGCTGGTGCTGGTGACGTGCGGCGGGCGCTGGGTCGGCGGCGCCACCGGGTACGAGGAGAACCAGGTCGTGATCGCCACGCCCGTGCCCTGATCCTGCCCGCCGGCCCGGTCCGCCGGCCCGGTCGGGCGTTGGTCCGATCGTGCGCTGTCGCGGCGGCGGGCCGCGGTCACGTCACGAAGAGGCAACCTCCGACTACGTCGCGTCGTCCTGTTGTTGTGAAGCGATGGGGCTGGCTGAGCACGGGCGTCGCGTTGGCACTGACCCTGGTGGTGCTGGCCGTGCTGGGAGCCCGTGAGCCCAGACCCGGGTACGACGTGGGCGACGTGGCCACACCGCTGCCGATGGCGCCGCGCACGACCGGCAGCACGAGCACCGTCCCCGCGCCGACCGTGCCCGCCGCGGCATCGCCGCCGTCGTGGATGCGGCGCATGCAGCCGGGCGAGAAGCCGCCGCAGTTCGTGCTGTTCTCGTTCGACGGCGCGGCGTCCAAGCCGCACTGGGACCGGATCATGCCGCTGGCCCGGCAGGTGAACGCGCACGTCACCGGCCTGCTGTCGGGCGTGTACCTGGTGGCCGACGAGGACGCCGCCACCTACACCGGTCCCGGCCACCCGCGGGGCCTGTCCTCCATCGGCTTCGGCGGCAGCCGCGCGGACGTGGCGCTGCGCATCGACTACCTCAACGCCGCCATCGCCGCCGGGCACGAGATCGGCACCCACTACAACGGGCACTTCTGCGTCGGCGACGAGCCGAACGTGGGCACCTGGAACACCGACCAGTGGAACCGGGAGCTGGACCAGTTCTTCGCGATCGTGGAGAACGCCAGGCGGCAGGGGTTCAAGCTGGACCCGGCGACCGTGCGCGGTGGGCGCACGCCGTGCCTGGAGGGCGACTGGGGGCAGGCGTTCCCGGCGATGCGCGGGCACGGCCTGGCCTACGACACCAGCCACGTGAGCCTGGGCGTGGTGTGGCCGTCGGTGCAGGACGGGATGTGGGAGTTCCCCATGCCCGAGGTCCGCGTGCCCGCCCTGGGCAAGCAGGTCGTGATGATGGACTTCAACCTCTGGTACGCGCTCAACGGCGCCAAGGACGAGCCCGACAAGGCCGCCGACTACACGCGGATCGTGCTGGACACCTACCGGTCGGTGTACCAGGCGGCGGTCAACGGCAACCGCGCGCCGATCGTGATCGGCAACCACTTCAACGAGTGGGCGGGCGGCGCGTTCAGCCAGGCCGTCGAGGGGTTCCTGGGCGAGGTGTGCGTCAAGCCCGAGACGGTGTGCGCCACCTACACGGAGGTGATCCAGTGGATGCAGTTGCAGGACCCGGTGGTGCTGGAGCAGTTGAGACGCATGCCCGCCGCCCGCAACTAGCGCGGTAGCCGCCGGAGGCTCTACGGTGGGTTACCGCCGCCCCACGGAGAAGCACCGACATCCGAGGAGTAGCGCATGACCACCGAGCCCGAGAAGCGCCCCTGGGTCAAGCCCGATTTCCGGGACGTCGACACCCCGATGGAAGTCACCGCCTACGCGGCTCGCGGCTAGCCACCGGCCGCGCCCCTGGCGGCCGGTGCCGCGAGGGGCGCGCCGCCGCGGACCGAGAGGTGCCTGCCCGTCGTGCCCGACGCCGAGATGTCCGACCTTGGGATGCCCGACCTTGGGATGCCCGACCTCGGGATGTCCGACCCCGGGATGCCTCGTCCCGAGGTGTCGGAACCCGTGACGTTGACCCCGTCCGAGTTCACCGCGCGCCTGCGCGCCCTGTCATCCCGCTACTGGGACCGCCACCCGTTCCACCTCCGGCTGCACGAGGGCCGGCTGAGCAAGCACGAGCTGCAGCTGTGGGCCGCCAACCGCTGGTACTACCAGCGGGCGATACCCCGCAAGGACGCCGCGATCCTGGCCAACTGCCCGGACGTGGAGGTGCGGCGGGTGTGGCGGGAGCGGATCGTCTGGCACGACGGCAGCGGGCCGGGCGAGGGCGGCGCGGAGAACTGGCTGCGCCTGGCCGAGGCGGTCGGGCTGACCCGCGAGGAGGTGCTGGACGAGCGGCACGTGCTGCCCGGCACGCGGTTCGCGGTGGACGCCTACGTGACGTTCGCCCGCACCCGGCCTTGGGTGGAGGCGGTGGCGTCCGGGCTGACCGAGATGTTCTCCCGCGGCCTGATGGCGCGCCGGCTGGTGGACATGCGCGAGGCCTACCCGTGGATCGCCGAGGAGGGCTTCACCTACTTCACCACCAGGCTCCAGGTGATCGCCGACGAAGGGAGGTCCACTTTGGACATCGTGGTGCGCAACTGCCGCACGCGCGAGCAGCAGGAGGCGGCGGTCGCCGCGCTCGCGTTCAAGTGCGACGTGCTGCGGGCGCTGCTCGACGCCGTGGACTACTACTCATGACCGGCCCGCGCGTGACGGCCCTGAGCGCGGTGCCGCGCCTGCGCCGGGGTGTGAAGACCACCTACGACGAGACCCGCGCCAGCCACGTGGTGCTGTTCCCGGAGGGCGTGCTGGTGCTCAACGAGACGGCGGCCGCGGTGGTCGGGCTGTGCGACGGGCTCAGGTCCGTCGAGGGCATCGCCCTGCGGCTGGCCGAGCAGTTCGAGGGCGTCGAGCCGGACGACGTGGCCGAGCTCGTCGAACGGCTCGTGGCGCGGAGGGTGGTGGACGTCGATGGGTGAGGCACCCCGGGCGGACGCGCCGTTCGGCCTGCTCGCCGAGCTGACCCACCGGTGCCCGCTGCGGTGCGGGTACTGCTCCAACCCCGTCGACCTGGTCGGCCGCGGCGACGAGCTGGACACCGCGCGGTGGCGCCAGGTGTTCGACCAGGCCCGCGCGTTGGGCGTGCTGCAGGTGCACCTGTCCGGCGGCGAGCCGTTGGCGCGCAAGGACCTGCCGGAGCTGGTCGACCACGCGGCGGGGCTCGGCTGCTACGTGAACCTGGTGACCAGCGGGCTGGGGCTCACCCCGGACCGGCTGGCGGACCTGCGCGGTGTCGACCACGTGCAGCTGTCCGTGCAGGACGCGCACGAGGCCAGCGCGAACCGGATCGCCGGGGTGCGGGCGTTCGAGCACAAGCTGCGGGCCGCCGAGGCGATCCGGGGCGCGGGCCTGCCGCTGACCGTGAACGTGGTGCTGCACCGGCTCAACCTCGACCACGTGGGCGACATCGTCGCGCTGGCCGAGCGGATGGGCGCGGACCGCCTGGAGCTGGCCAACACCCAGTACTACGGGTGGGCGCTGCGCAACCGGGCGGCGCTGCTGCCCACCCGCGAGCAGTTGGCGCGGGCGGGCGAGGTGGTGGCGGCCGCGCAGGCGCGGTCGGCGATGGAGATCGTGTACGTGATCGCCGACTACCACGAGGCGCACCCCAAGCCGTGCATGCACGGGTGGGGGGCGCGGCAGCTGACCGTGGCGCCGAACGGCGACGTGCTGCCGTGCCCGGCGGCGGGCGTGATCGACGGGTTGGGCGTGGAGAACGTGCGGGACCGGCCGTTGGCCGACATCTGGCACACCTCGCCCGCGTTCACCGCCTTCCGCGGCTTCGACTGGATGCGCGACCCGTGCCGGTCGTGCGCACGGCGTGAGCTGGACTTCGGCGGGTGCCGCTGCCAGGCGTTCCAGCTGACCGGTGACGCGGCGGCGACCGACCCGGTGTGCACGCTGTCGCCGCACCACGGGCTGGTCGAGGCGATCCTCGCGGGCGGTCCGGCGGACGTGGAGCACCGGGCGGTCGTGCGGTGAAGGCGGTCGTGCGGTCAAGGCGGTCGCGGTGAAGGCGGTCGTGCGGTGAAGGCGGTCGTGCTCGGCACGGCCGCCGGTGGCGGTGTGCCGCAGTGGAACTGCGCGTGCGGGCCGTGCCGGGCGGTGCGGGCCGGTGAGCTGCCCGCGCGCACCCAGGACGCGTTGGCGATCAGCGCGGACGGCGCGCAGTGGTGGCTGGTCAACACCTCGCCGGACATCGGCGCCCAGCTCGCCGCCACGCCCGCGCTCGCGCCGGGCCCCGGCCCGCGGCAGACGCCGGTGCGCGGCGTGCTGTTCACCGACGCCGAGCTGGACCACACGCTGGGCCTGGCGGTGCTGCGCGGCGCGCCCGGGCTGCGGGTGCACGCGCCCGCGACCGTGCTGCACGCGCTCGCGCCCACGCGCGCCGTGCTGGAGACCTACGGCGAGTGGTCGTGGCGGCAGGTGGAGCCGGAGCAGCCGGTCGTGCTCGCGGGCGGCCTGGAGGTCACCGCGTTCCCGGTCAGCGGCAAGCGGCCCCGCTACGCCGCCGACTCGCCGGTGGCGGGCCACTGGGTGGTGGCCTACCGGTTCCGCGACCCGGCCACCGGCGGGGTGCTGCTGTACGCGCCGTGCCTGGCGTCCTGGCCGGCCGGGTTCGACGCGCTGGTGGCGGAGGCCGACGTGGTGCTGCTGGACGGCACGTTCTACGCGCCGTCGGAGATGGGCGCGGCCACCGGCCGGCCGAGCGGCCAGGCCGCGATGGGGCACCTGCCGATCGCGCACAGCCTGCCGGAGTTGCGGGGTCACCCGACGACCAGGCGGATCTACACCCACCTGAACAACACCAACCCGGTGCTCGACCCGGCGTCGCCGGAGCACGCGAAGATCACCGAGGCGGGCGTCGAGCTCGTCGCCGACGGCACGGTGATCGCGATCTGAGGCGCATTGGGGGGTTAAACCCACCGATTCACCGGTGGACAGCCGGAAGAATCCGCGCCATGACGGACCACGACCTGGTACGCGCCGCCCGCACCCGGCTGACGCAGGCCGCGCTCGGCCTGGCCCGGACGCCGCTGTGCGTGGCGGGGCTGCTGCTGATCCCGCTCCAGCTGTACACCTACCCGCTGATCCTGGTGACCGTCGGCGTGCCGTTGCTGCTGCTGTTCACCGCGCTGGCCCGCCGCTACACCGGGTTCTTCCGCTGGTGGGCGGCGCGGGTGCTGGACGTGCCGATCCCGACGCCGTACCGGCTGCCCGCCAACCGGGGCCCGATGACCAGGGTCCGCACCGTCGTCACCGACCCGGCGACGTGGCGGGACCTGGCGTTCCTGCCGGTCAACGCGATCGTCGGGATCCTCTGCGGCGTGCTGCCGGCCGGGTTCTGGATCAACGGCGTGCTGGGGTTCGTGGTGCCGCTGATCTGGCTCGACCACGGGCACGTCGAGTACGTCCTGCTCGACCACGACACCCCGGGCAACTTCGTGCTCGCCCCGCTGCTGGGCATCGCCTTCCTGGCGCTGGCGTGGTGGGCCACGCCCCGCGCCGCCCGGCTGCACGCGACCGTCGCCAAGTGGCTGCTCGCGCCCAGCGCCACCGCCGCCCTCACCGACCGGGTGCGGGTGCTGGCCGACTCGCGGGCCGACACCGTGGACGCCCAGGCCGCCGAGCTGCGCCGGATCGAACGGGACCTGCACGACGGCGCGCAGGCCAGGCTGGTCGCGCTCGGCCTGAGCCTGGGCATGGCCGAGGAGCTGCTGGCCCGTGACCCGCGGGCGGCGCAGGAGCTGCTGGCCGAGGCGCGCCAGTCGTCCACGCAGGCGTTGGCCGAGCTGCGCGACCTGGTGCGCGGCATCCACCCGCCGGTGCTGGCCGACCGCGGGCTGGACGGCGCGTTGCGCGCGTTGGCGCTGGCGCACCCGTTGCCGGTGGAGGTGGACGTGGAACTGGACGGGCGACCGGAGGCGCCGGTCGAGTCAGCGGCCTACTTCGCGGTGGCCGAGACGTTGACCAACGTGGCCAAGCACAGCGGTGCCGGCGGCGCGTGGATCCGGGTGCGGCACGAGGGCGGCAGGCTGTCGCTCATGATCGGCGACGACGGGCGCGGCGGCGCGGAGGCGACCGAGGGCGGTGGGTTGCGCGGGATCGAGCGCCGGCTGGCCGCGTTCGACGGCACACTCGGCATCGCGAGCCCGGTGGGCGGGCCGACCATCGTGACCATGGAGCTGCCGTGCGAGTTGTCCTCGGTGAAGACCTCGTCCTCCTCCGGGACGGCCTGATCCGGCTCCTGGAGGCCTACGGCTTCGACGTGGTGGAGGCGGTCGACTCCGGTCCCGCCCTGCTGAAGGCACTGGTCGACCACCGCCCGGACGTGGCGGTGGTCGACGTGCGCCTGCCGCCGACGTTCACCGACGAGGGCTTGCGCGCCGCGATCGAGGCGCGCAAGCAGGTGCCGGGTCTGCCGATCCTGGTCCTCTCCCAGTACGTGGAGCAGCTGTACGCGCGCGAACTGCTGTCCGACCGCGGCGGGGCCGTGGGCTACCTGCTGAAAGACCGGGTGTCGGACGTGAAGCAGTTCGTGGACGCCATTCGCCGGGTCGCCGCGGGTGGGACCGCGATGGATCCCGAGGTCATCACCCAACTGCTCGCCCGGGGTGCGCGCGACCAGCCGCTGACCACGTTGACGCCGCGTGAGCGGGAAGTGCTGTCGCTGATGGCCGAGGGACGTTCCAACGGCGCGATCGCCGGGCGGCTGTTCGTCACCGAGAAAGCCGTCGGCAAACACATCGCGAACATCTTCGGCAAGTTGGACCTGCCGATGTCCGAGGACGACAACCGGCGGGTGCTCGCCGTGCTCGCCTATTTGGACCGGGTGTAAATCGTTTCTTAGGCTAAGTACCATCTTGGTTCCACGATGACCAGGGGGTGCGCATGGGCACGACGGCGGAGTTGGCCGACGAACTGCTCGACCTGATGTTCACGCAGTCGCCGATGGGCGCGACCATCTACGGCGTGCCGGGGTACGACCACCTGCTGGCCGATCACCGAGCGGAGGCCGAGCAGGCCGCGCGGGCGCGGGCCGCGGACATCGCCGACCGGGCGCGCGCCCTGCCCGCGGACGACGACCCGGTGACGCGCGCGGTGGTCGTCCAGCAGGCCGAGGCGATCGTGGACCAGCTCGACGCGCTCGGCGTCGAGTACACGATCACCGACTCCTTCTTCGCACCCGCGGGCGAGCTGCTGTCGATCATGCCGACGACCGTGCTGTCCGGACCGGACTCCGAGCGGGCCTACCTGGACCGGCTCGCCGCGGTACCGGACTTCCTGCGCCGGGTCGCCGAACGGCAGCTCGCGGGCGCGGTGGCGGGCCGCACGCCGGTCCAGCGCCTCGTGGACGCCGCCGTGGCGCACCTGGACCGGTACCTGGCCGCCGACGAGGACCCGCTGGCCCGTCCGACCGGCGGCGAGGCGTTCGACGCCGAGCGGGAGCGCCTGCTGGCCGACGTGGTGCGGCCGGCGTTCGCCGCCTACCGGGACGTGATCTCGGGCATCGGGGGCCGTCCGGACGACCGGGTCGGCCTGTGCGCGCTGCCGGGCGGCGAGGCGATGTACGCGGCGCTGGCACGCACCCAGACGACGACCGACCGCACGCCCGAGGAGCTGCACCAGACCGGGCTGGACGTGATGGCGGGCCTGGCGCGGGAGTACGCCGAGCTGGGGCAGCGGGTGTTCGGCACCTCCGACGTGGCCGAGGTGCTGGAGCGCATGCGCACCGATCCCGACCTGCGCTGGAACACCGAGGACGAGCTGATCACGGCCGCGCGCGAGGCCGTGACCAGGGCGGAGCAGGCCGCGCCGCGCTGGTTCGGCCGGGTGCCCGAGCAGCGCTGCCACGTCGAGCCGGTGCCCGCGGCCGACGCGCCGGGCGCGCCGATCGCCTACTACGCGCCGCCGTCGCCGGACGGGGCGCGACCCGGCACCTACTACGCCAACACCCACCGCGTGCGCGAGCGGTTCCGCTACCAGGCCGAGGCGATCGCGTTCCACGAGGCCGTGCCGGGGCACCACTTCCAGATCACCCTGGCCCAGCAGCTCACCGAGCTGCCGATGCTGCGCCGGATCGCGAACGTCACGGCGTACCTGGAGGGCTGGGGGCTCTACACCGAGCGGCTGGCCGACGAGATGGGCCTGTACTCCGGCGACGTGGCGCGGCTGGGGATGCTCGCGATGGACTCGATGCGCGCCGGGCGGCTCGTGGTGGACACCGGGCTGCACGCGCACGGGTGGAGCCGCGCGCGGGCCGTCGCGTACCTGCACGAGAACACGCCGCTGGCGTTGATCGAGATCGAGAACGAGGTCGACCGCTACATCGCCGCGCCGGGCCAGGCGCTGGCGTACATGGTGGGCCGGCTCGAAATCCTGCGCGTCCGGGCGGCGGCCGAAGAGGCGTTGGGCGACCGCTTCGACATCCGCGAGTTCCACGACGTGGTGTTGGGCGGCGGACCGCTGCCGCTGGCCGTGCTGGACCAGGTCGTCGCGGAATGGGTGCGCACGCGTCAGGCGTGAAAGGCCGCGGGTCATCCGATCGGACAACGCGATCCGTGAGTGCGGAACGTCCGTTCACGGCGGCCGGACCGGTGTTCGCAGGTCCGATCGGGTGACTCGGCGGTGACCAGGCACGACGCACCGTTCTGCGATCACCCGGCAGATGGGTGAAGTCAATCCGGCGCCGAACGTGCCCCCGACGGGATTCGAACCCGTACTGTGACTCTTTTAAGGAGCCTGCCTCTACCGGTTGGGCTACGGGGGCAGCGGGGAGCCTAAGCCGTTACCGAGCGTTCGTGGGGTCGGTTCAGAAGAAGTCCCCCGCACGGCTCAATGCGATCCGCTATTGCGCTCATTCGGGTAATGGACCCAAGGCGCTCAGACCGAGTACGACTTCGTGATAAGGGTCACAGCCGAGTGCTTGTTCGACCAGCTCATCCCGCAATGCTGCGGTGAAGCCGATACCAAAACCCATTGCCGTTGCAACCAGATAAGCCGTTTGGGACAGATGGCCCACATCCATTTGCACAACACGGTAAGCACGTGACGTGTCGTAACGCCATCTAGTCCGTTCGAGTACTCCGGTGTACGCGAGGACCAACGGCGCCTGCCCGACCCAGTCCTGGTCGCCGGCGGCGGCGGTCAGCTCGTCCGGCCCCCACGTCACCCCGATGGGCTCCAGCGCGTGCGCGAGCCCGTCGTAGTGGTACCAGCCCGGTTCGAGTCCCTCGACCGTCCGACCGCCTTCGGCGGTGGCCACGCCCACGTGCGCGTACAGCTCGACCGGGTGACGGCCGCCGCCCGACGGGCTGGTCTTGAACACCGTGCCGGACCGCCCGATGCGCGACCGCACCGGCGACGGGCCGCCCAGCACCGCCAGCAGCTCGGCCACCCGCGTCAACGACAGGGACCCCGACCCGAACTCGCGGGTCGTGCGGCGGGCCAGCAGCACGTCGAGCAGCCCGGCGGAGGTCCACCGCGACGTGCCGTCCAGGCGCGGCAGCAGCACCGCGGTGCGACCGAGGCTGCGGAACGGCGCCGGTGGCGGCTCGGCGGTGAGCTTGGCGTCCAGGTCCGCGTCGTGCTCCTCCGAAGCCTGGTACGGCGCGTCGGCGAGGGTGCGGCTGGCGAAGTGGAAGTGCCGCGCCGAGGTGCCCCACTCCCGCCACGCGGCCAGCAGCCGGCATTCCTCCTCGTGCTCGGGCGAGCCCTCCACGATCAGCACACCGGCCTCGACCAGCTCGTCGAACACCTTGCGCAGCGCGGCCCGGTCACCCTCGGCCAACGGCGCGAGCAGCACGTCCACGTCGGTGAACTCGGTGAACTTGCGGCACAGCAGCTCGGCGGTCTCGCTCATCGCGAACTGGCGGTGGTGGAGGTAGTCGTCCCACACCACGGCGCCGTCGGAGTAGAACAGCGTCGCGTGCTCAGCGACCTTTGCCCGCACCCAGCAGCTCCTTGAAGCGCGCCGCCACCCAGTCGTGCACGGCGTCCGACACCCGCGAGTCCTCGGCCCGGTGCTCGAACCACCGCCAGTCGCAGTTGACGTTGACCTCCAGGAACACGTGGTCGCCGCCGGAGACGAGCAGGTCGAACGCGGCCACCTGCAACCGCCAGTGCCTGGCCAGCGCGAGCAGCCGGTCGGTCAGCGCGGTCGGCACGTCGACGGGCGTGACGCGGACCGCCTCCGGGTCCACCCACAGCTGCGCCGGGTCGAGCTTGTCGACCTGGAACGCCAGGCACCGCTCGCCCACCACGAACACCCGCAGCTCGGTCTCGGAGGGCACGTACTCCTGCACGATCACCGGCGCGGACTCGGGCACGTCACCGGACCGGCTGGTCTCCAGTGGGCGCGGGAACAGGCCGTGCTGCATGCCGGGGCGCGGTTCGAGCAGGTGGCGGCCGGAGGTCTTGACGATGCATCGCCCGCCGCCCGGCCGGGTGCGACCGGGTCGGGTGGTGACCGTGGTGCGCGGCACGCGCAGGCCGAACGCGGCGGCGTCGGCGAGCTGGGTGAGCCGGTTGAGGTGGGAGGTGTTGCGGCTCGGGTTCACGTGCGCCCAGTCGCCGCGGCTGGACAGCCAGTCGGCGACCGCGGACCACTGGTCCACCGCGTAGGCGCCGGCGAGCGTGCCGGGTTCCAGGGGCAGCGCGGAGAGCTCGAAGTGCCTGCGCCACACCAGCAGCGGGCGCAGCAGCCAGCGGTCGAGCTCCAGCAGCGGCTGGTCGGTGTAGACGGTGAGCGGCAGGTCGACCGAGCGGTCGGCGTCGATGCGGGCCATCCGGATGCCGCGTTCGGCGAGCGCGATGGAGAGCTCGTTCATCTCCATGTCGGCGGCCCGGGCGAGGACCAGCACGCAGGGCACGGGGCTGCCGTCGCCCTCGTCCACCATGCCGAGGCGGTGCACCTGCTCCTGGAAGTCCAGGCACTTCGGCTGCGACCGGAAGAGGTAGTCCTGGCCCTGGAGCAGCAGCGGGGGTGGTTTCGCCGGCTTGACGGCCTCGGGTGGGGGAACTGTCTCGTTCCCCCACCCGGAGACGGTCATGGGTCAGTCGTCTTTCTTGCTGCAAAAACGCTTTTCGGCGGTGGCGTACTCCGCGGAGTACTCCGCCAGCGCACGATCCTCGATCTCACCGCGGCGAAGCTGTGCGGCCAGCTCCTCGAGAGACATCGCGGTCACCTCTCTCCCCACTGATGCATCACACATTCAGGCGATACACCAGCTGTATTCTCGGGTTCACGTTACGCAATGTCAAGGCGACCGGCGGTACGTTAGCCCGTATGGGGGCTCAAGTGCGAGCGCTGCTCTGAACAGCCCCACGCACGTCGCGACCGAACGGTGCAGCGTGCGCGGGGCCGTTCGCGTCAGCTCTTGGTGGCGCGGTCGAACTCGGCCTTCGGCTCGTGGATCTGGCCGAGGGCGACGACCTCGCGGCCCGAGAACAGGGCCTGCGTCCAGTCCACGAACACCCGGAACTTGCGGTTGACCGTGGGCATGAACATGACGTGGTAGCTGCGGTGCATGAACCAGGCGACCACGCCCTTGAACCGCAGGCCGAACACGTCGGCCACGCCCTTGTACAGGCCGAGGCCCGCGACCGAGCCGAGGTACTTGTGCTCGTAGTCCTTGGCCTGCTTGCCGCGCAGCGTGGCCACGATGTTCTTGGCCAGCAGCTTGGACTGGCGGATGGCGTGCTGCGCGTTGGGCACGCAGGTCGCCGTCGGGTCCTCCTCGGTGCGCGAGAGGTCCGGCACGGCCGAGCAGTCACCCGCCGCCCAGACCCCCGGCAGGCCCACGACCTGCATCGCCGCGGTGCACCGGACCCGGCCGCGCTCGTCGAGCGGCAGGTCGGTGTTGCGCAGCATCGGGTTGGCCTTCATGCCCGCGGTCCAGATGATGGTGTCCGAGTCGAACTCGGTGCCGTCGTCCAGGACGACGTGGCCGCCCTCCATGCTCTTCACACGCGTGTCGAGGTAGCACTTGATGCCGCGCTTCTCCAGCTGCTCGACGGTGTAGACGCCGAGCCGCGCGCTCACCTCGGGCATGATCCGGCCGGTGGCCTCGACCAGCACCCAGTGCATGTCGGACTGCTGGAGGCCCTCGTAGTAGCGCAGCGCGTAGCGGGCCATGTCCTCCAGCTCCGCCAGCGTCTCGATGCCCGCGAAGCCGCCGCCGATGACCACGAAGCTCAGCAGCCTGCGCCGCAGTTCCGGGTCGTTGGTGCTGGCGGCCTGGTCGAGCCGCGACAGCACGTGGTTGCGCAGGTAGATGGCCTCGCCGATGGTCTTCATGCCGATGCCGACCTCGGGCAGGCCCGGGATGGGCAGCGTGCGCGAGATCGCGCCGAGCGCCGAGACCAGCACGTCGTAGGAGAACTCCTCGACGTGGCCGTCGGCGAGTTCGACCGTGACGGCCTTGCGCTCGTGCTCGATCCGCGTGGCGCGGCCGGTGACCACGTGGCAGCGCTTGAGGACCTTGCGCAGGGGCACCACGACGTGGCGGGGCTCGATGGAGCCGGCCGCCGCCTCGGGCAGGAACGGCTGGTAGGTCATGTGCGGCTGGGGGTCGATCACCGTGACGGACGCCTCGCCGGAACGCAGCTTCTTCTGCAATCCCAGCGCGGTGTACATGCCGACGTACCCACCGCCGACAATCACGATCCGTGTGGGTTGCGACTTCACAGCAGCCATACACACATGGTCGCACCGGGCGGGGCTTTCCGGCGCATCGAGCAGGCCCGTTGTGACCACGGTCGCCGGGTGATTGCCGACACGCCGCCGCTGACCAGCGGATCGTGGTGAACGTGCTGAGAGGAACGATCCAGACGGTCAGCTCGCGCTGAGGCGGCGGTGCCCGTTCCTCAGCCTTTCCGACGCATCAGCAGCACCACTCCGACCACCACCCCGACGGCGCAGACGAGGCCCACGACCTCGACCGCCGCGTCCGTTCGGCCGCCCGGCAGCAGGAGGACGACGGCACCCAGGACGAGCACGGAGAGTTGCACGATCGCGAACCTCTTCGCGGGCGCCTTTAACGCGTTCAGGTGAACGCGTGACCCGATCGGGATGATCGCCGCGTAGGCGGACAGGACGTGCAGCAGGTGCAGCAGCACGACCAGCGCGAAGATCCCCGGCCACGACGGCTCGTCGCCGGTGAACACCATCGCCGCCGCCGGGTAGCCGATGATCAACGCGACCGCGGCGGACGCCGGGACCGCCACCGCCGCCAGCACCAGCGCCCCGTACAGCGCGAGCGCGGGCCACTGCACGCCGTTGGCCGCCAGCACGCCGGCCGCACCGGCCGCCACGACCCCGATCGCCGCCCGCAGCAGCCACGCCGGCAGCCCCGTCCCGACCTCGGTGCCCGCCTCGGTGCTCACCGCCCACCTCTTCCTGAGCGTTGAACTCGGGGTACGCGAACGTGAGACACGGTCGTTCCGAACGTAGGACTCGCGCGGTGTGAACGTAGGACTCTCGCGCGTGTCCTACGTTCGGAACGCGCGTGTCCTACGTTCAGGACCCCCGAGTTCAACGTTCGCGTCACCGGGACAGCCTCCTGCCGGTCCGGGCCGCGCGCAGCACGCCCGCGATCGACGCGCCCCACGGCAGCACGGCCACACCGTGCTGCCGCATAGCCTCCAGCCGCACGTCGTGCTCCAACCGGATCACCTTCATCGCGCTCTCGCCCCACGGCGTCCCGCGGTCGGCCCGCAACGGCGACGGCAGCACGTCCACCGCCAGCACGAGGTTGCCCCGCCGCGCGGCGTGCACGGCCAGCTCCACCACCGCGGCGTCCAGGAACGGCGACAGCACCACCACCAGCGCGCCGTGCGGCACCTGCTCGGGCCGCAGCACGGGCCGCTGCGCCCACCCGGCCGACCGCGCGCACACCACGAGCTGGTTGCGCAGCCGCAGCAGCTGCCGCCGCCCCGCGCCCGCCCGCGCGCCCAGCTGCGGCCGGCCGAGGTCGACCAGGCTCACCCGGTCGCCCTGCCGCAGGTACCCCGCCGCCAACGACGCCGCCGCCCGCACGG
This sequence comes from Actinosynnema sp. NPDC050801, assembly GCF_040673975.1. Classification (NCBI taxonomy): domain Bacteria; kingdom Bacillati; phylum Actinomycetota; class Actinomycetes; order Pseudonocardiales; family Pseudonocardiaceae; genus Actinosynnema; species Actinosynnema sp. NPDC050801. Next base: position 287,388 of record NZ_JBFAQZ010000011.1, read on the forward strand.
CCACGTCCAGGCTGCCCTTCGGCCGCACCGTCGTCCGGCGCGCCGCCAACGACCACTCCCCGAGCGACCGGCCGGGCGTGCGCGCCGTCGTGGCCGTCCCGGGCGACGCCCAGTCGCCCAGCTCCGCGCCGACGTCGTGCCGCGTGTCCAACGCCAGCACCACGTCCGCGTCCGCCTCCGCGTGGTGCTCGCGGACGTGCAGGTTCGTGCCCTCGGCGGACCCGGCCATCGCGCTGGCCCGCAACGACACCCGCCAGTCGATCCGCCGCAGCCGGTCGCCCGGCTGGAACGCCCGGATGTCGCGCAGCTCCACCGAGTCGCCCGGCCGCCGCGCCCGGTGCGCGCCGACCAGGCCCACGGCGCGCGCGGGCAGCAGGCCGGCGGGCAGCGCCTCCACCGGCGGCAGGATCACCCGACCGCGTTCGGCCGCGGTGACCGGACCGTGCACGAACAGCGCGTCCGGCCCCGCCACCAGGTGGTCCGGCCGCAGGTCGACGCCCTCGCCCCACGCGTCACGCCGCAGCACGACCTCGATCTCCCGCGCCGTCGCGGCCACCAGGTGCACCGGGCCGATGCCCTGGCCGATGCCGGGCAGCCGGATCGCCATCACCTCGGCGCCCTGGCCGGGGTCGACCTCCACCACCGACTTGGCCGCGCCGACCTCGCCGGTGCGGGGCAGGCCGCGCACCCGCACCTCCGGCGTGCCCACGACCGGTGTGACCAGGGCGAGCAGCGTCGAGATCAGCAGCGGCGCGCCCAGCAGCACCAGTTCGACCCGGTGCAGCAGGCCGCCGAGCACCACCATGCCGATGCCCAGCGCCAGGCCGCGCACCAGCGCGTCGGTGGGGTGCCAGTGCGCGCCCCGGCCGCTGGTGAACGCCTCGCGCAGCCGTTCCCGCCGGTTCACGACGAGCGCCGGTTCACGAGCGGGTGCTGGCCGGGCCCGCCACGCGGCCCAGCAGCTCGGTCACGACCTCGACGCCGGTGACGCCGGAGGTCCACGTCTCCGGGCGCAGCGTGAGCCGGTGCGCCAGGGCGGGCACCGCGCACTCCTTGACGTCCTCGGGCAGCACGAAGTCCCGCCCGTCCAGCACCGCCAGGGCCCGTGCCACCAGCACCAGCGCCTGCGCGCCGCGCGGTGACGCGCCGACCTCGACGGCGCCGTGCGAGCGGGTCGCGGACGCGAGGTCCACGCAGTACCGCAGCACGTCGTCGTCCACGACCACCTGTTCGACGCCGTGCTGCAACCGCTGGAGCCGGGCCGCGTCCAGCACGGGCTGGACCTCGGTCTCCTCGCGCTGCCGGACGAGCCTGCGGCGCAGCACCTCGACCTCCTCGGCGGGCGGCGGGTAGCCGATGTCCAGCCGCAGCAGGAACCGGTCCAGCTGCGCCTCCGGCAGCGGGTAGGTGCCCTCGTACTCCACCGGGTTCGCGGTCGCCAGGACGTGGAACGGGCGCGGCAGCGGGAACGTGCGGCCCTCGACCGTGACCTGGCGTTCCTGCATGGCCTCCAGCAGCGCGGACTGCGTCTTCGGCGGCGTGCGGTTGATCTCGTCGGCGAGCAGCAGGCCGGTGAACAGCGGGCCTTCGCGGAAGGTGAACTCGCGGTCGCCCGGGTTGTACAGGAACGAGCCGGTCACGTCGGCGGGCAGCAGGTCGGGCGTGCACTGCAGGCGCTTGAAGTCCAGCTTCAACGCCTGCGCCAGCGACCGCGCCATCAGCGTCTTGCCCAGGCCGGGCACGTCCTCCAGCAGCACGTGGCCGCCCGCGAGGATCGCCGCCAGCGCCAACCGCAACGACCGCTCCCGGCCGACGACCACGGTGCCGACGGCGGCGACCACCGCCTTGGCCTCGGCCGCGATCGTCTCGACGCCCGTCCGTTCGGTGTCGGGTGAGGTCACAGGTTCTCCAACAGGTCGGCGAGCTCGGACGGCTCGGGCAGCGGCGCTTCCGGGTCGGTGAGCAGGCGGTGCAGGTCGTCACCGAGCACTTCGCGGGCCTTGGGGTGGTTGATGTCGTGCACGCCGTGCACTTGCCGCAGCCGGGCCTCCGCGAGCCGGCGCAGCCGGGGTTGCAGGCGGTTGACGAACCGGTCCTGGTCGACGGCGGCCTCGGCGAGGCGGCCGGCGAGGGTACTGGCCTGGGCGGACGTGGCGGTGGAGACGTGCGCGGGCGCCGGCGCCCACAGGACGTCCGTGGCGCGCGGCAGGCGTGCGACGAGCAGGGCCAACCCGCCGACGGGCAACCCGAGCAGCACCGCCCACAGCCACGGAGCGCCGACGCGGACCAGCACGAACGCGGTGCCCGCGGCGATGGCGAGCGCCAGCGCCACGGCCCGGCCCATGCCTTCGACCAGCGGCGTCACCGCAGGTCCCGCACGATGTGCGCCAACGCCTCGGTGGCCGTGCGCGCGTCCGCCGCGGTGACCTCGGCCGTGCCGAACCGGGCCCGCTGGTAGACGCTCCGCAGCGTGCCGGTCGCCTCCTCGTCCACCCGGTAGCGGCGCAGCAGGTCGCCGGTGAACTCGGTGGCCGTCTGGTGGTCATGCCGCGGCACACCGCTGTCCTCGGCGGCCCGTTCGAGGCTGAGCCAGGCGGCGATCACCGCGTCACCCGGTGGACCGGCCCCGTGACCGCGCAGCTCGTCGAGCGCCTCGGCCGCGCGCCGGACCAGGATCTCGGGCGGCAGGGCGCGCTCGTCGGGCTGGTCGGGCGCGCCGACCGCCGCACCCGCACCGCGACGCCGCGGGCGCCGGAACACACCGAGCGAGAACAGCAGCCACACCACCCCGATGACGACGACCGCGACCAGCACGATCAGCAGGATCGCCAGCGACCCGCCCGCCACCGAACCGCCCACCTCGGAGTCCAGGGGTTCGACCGACTCGGGGGTCGCCGTGGTCGTCCCGTCGTCGTCCACGGGCCGGTCCTCGTAGCGGACCGGCGACGTCCCCCGGGCCGCGAGCGCGATGAGGACGAGCGCGGACCCCACCGCGAGGACGAGCGCGAGGCGGGGCTTCATGGACCAAGGATGCCTGCCACCCCGGCGCGGCGCGTGCGGTTTACCGAGAACGCGACCGTCCGGCCGAACCACCTGACCGGGGTGCGGCCGACGACCTCGGCGAGCAAGCTCGACCTGCGCCGAGTCTGTCGGGGCACTCGGTGACGTCCGGTGCCGCGTCGCCTACGCGCTGGCCAACGGCTGGATCCGGGCCAATTCCTGCGCCAAGTGGTCCTTCTCCCGTTCGAGCTCGTAGCGGGACTGCAGGTTGAGCCAGAACCTCTCGGACGTGCCGAAGAACCGGGCGAGCCGCAGCGCGGTGTCAGCGGTGATGCCCCGCTTGCCGTGCACGATCTCGTTGATACGGCGTGGTGAAACCCCGATGGCAACCGCGAGGCGGTGCTGGGTCACTCCGAGCGGTCCGAGGTACTCCTCGTCGAGGATCTCGCCCGGGTGCACGGGAGGCATGATCTCGTCGGTCATCCCGAAGCTCCCTTCAGTGGTAGTCCACGATCTCAACGTTCTCCGGTCCCGCATCCGTCCAGCGGAAGCAGATGCGCCATTGCTGGTTGATCCGGACGCTGTACTGCCCTGCGCGGTCACCGTGGAGCTTCTCCAAGCGGTTGCCGGGCGGCACCCGCAGGTCTTCCAAGGTCTCCGCCGCATCCAGGATGGCGAGTTTGCGCAACGCGACCCGTTGGACGTTCGGATCAAGTGCTCGCGAACGACTCCGCTGCCATACCCGCTCCGTCTCCCTGTCGGCGAACGACCGCAACACCTGCCCAAGCATAACGGAGCCCGTTATTAACGTCCAGCGTTATGCTGTTCGGCTCAGGCCGGCGGCGGTCTTGGCGTGGTTCAGCACGTCCTGGAGCATCGGTCGGGTCAGCTTGCCGGTGAACGTGTTCTGCTGGCTCACGTGGTAGCAGCCGAACAGGTGCAGTGGCGCGCCGCCGTCCTGGGCGGGCAGTTCCACGTGCGCCCCGTGCGCGAACACCGGCCGCGGGCGGGGGATCTGCCAGCACGAGGCCAGCACCGGCAGGGCGGCCTGCCAGCCGAACGCGCCCAGCACGAGCACCGCGCGCAACGTCGGCCGGAGCAGTTCGAGCTCGCGGATCAGCCAGGGACGGCAGTTGTCGCGCTCCTGCGGGGTCGGCTTGTTCTCCGGCGGCGCGCACTTCACCGGCGCGGTGATCCGGGTGCCGATCAGCTCCAGGCCGTCGCCGACGTGCGTCGCCGTCGGCTGGGTCGCCAGGCCCACCGCGTGCATCGCCGCGTACAGGAAGTCGCCCGACCGGTCACCGGTGAACATCCGGCCGGTGCGGTTGGCGCCGTGCGCGGCCGGCGCCAGGCCGATGATCGCCAGCGCCGCGTCGGCCGGCCCGAACCCGGGCACCGGGCGCCCCCAGTACTCCTGGTCGCGGAACGCCGCCCGCTTGACCCGCGCCACCTCCTCGCGCCACGCCACCAACCGCGGGCACGCCCGGCAAGCGGCAACACGTTCGTCAAGAGCGGAAAGCGGGAGCACTGACGCCGACTCCGATCGTAAGGTTCGACCATGACCGACAAGGACAACGGCGACGAGCAGGCCGCCAAGGGCATCGGCGACGAGAAGGACCTCCCTGCCGACGACCTCGTCACCACCCAGCACAGCATCACCGTCAAGCGGCGCAAGCTGAACTACACCACGGCCACCGGTCGGGTGGTGCTGCGCCAGGAGGTGGTGACCGACGGCAAGTTCGACGGGCACCTGCCGAAGGCCGAGGTCTTCGTCACGGCGTACACGTTGGACGGCGCGGACCCGGCGAAGCGGCCGGTGACGTTCGCGTTCAACGGCGGTCCCGGCTCGTCCAGCGTGTGGCTGCACCTGGGGCTGCTCGGACCGCGCCGGGTGGTCTCCGGCGACGTCGGCGAGCTCGCGCCGCCGCCGTACGACCTCGTCGACAACGCCGAGACCCTGCTCGCGCACAGCGACCTGGTGTTCATCGACCCGGTGTCCACCGGGTACTCGCGGGCGGTGAAGGGCGAGGCGCCCGGCCAGTACCACGGTTTCCAGGGCGACCTGGAGTCGGTCGGCGAGGTCATCCGGCTGTGGACGTCGCGCAACGGGCGGTGGATGTCGCCGAAGTTCCTGGCGGGCGAGTCGTACGGGACCACGCGCGCGGCGGGCCTGGCCGAGTACCTCCAGAGCCGGTACGGCATGTACCTCAACGGGTTGATGCTGATCTCGTCGGTGCTGGACTTCGCCACGTTGGACTTCAGCGAGGGCAACGACCTGCCGCACACGCTGTTCCTGCCGACGTACGCGGCGATCGCGCACTACCACGGGCTGCACGGTGCTCGGCCGTTGGAGGACGTGCTGGCCGACGCGGAGGACTTCGCGTCCCGCGACTACCCGTGGGCGCTGGCGCGCGGCAGCCGGCTGTCCACTGAGGAGCGCGCGGCGGCGGTGGCGCGGCTGGCCGGGTTGACCGGGCTGAGCGAGGACTACGTGGACCGGGTGGACCTGCGGATCGAGCACGTGCGGTTCTTCACCGAGCTGCTGCGGTCGCGCCGGCTGGTCGTGGGTCGGTTGGACTCGCGGTTCACCGGCGCGGACGCCGACTACGGGCGCGAGCACTTCAGCGACGACCCGTCGTACTCGGCGATCCTCGGCCCGTACACGGCGGCGCTGAACCACTACGTGCGGGCGGAGCTGGAGTACGAGAACGACCTGCCGTACGAGATCCTGACCATGAACGTGCGGCCCTGGTCGTACAAGGAGTTCGAGGGCATGCACGTGACGGTGGCGAACAAGCTGTCGTCGGCGATGCGCGCCAACCCGCACCTCAAGGTGCACATCGCGTACGGCTACCTGGACGGCGCGACGCCCTACTACGCGGCCGAGCACGTGGTGGCGCACCTGCGGATCCCGCAGGAGCTGCACGGGAACATCGAAGCGGCGTACTACCCGGCGGGACACATGATGTACGTGCACGAGCCGTCACGGGTGCAGCAGTCGAAGGACCTCGCGGCGTTCGTGGAATCGGCCTCGAACCGCTGATCCGACCGACCTCCGCCGGGGACGGATGTGGGACACGAGGGCCCTGGTGCGTGAGCGCGCCGGGGCCCTCGCGGCGGGAGGCCGGGACGGTCACGGGACCACGTGGCGTTCCTCGGCGAAGTGGCACGCGCTCGGGTGGGCGCCGACCCGGGTGATCAGCGCCGGCTCCTCGGTCGCGCACACGTCCCGCGCCTTCCAGCACCGCGTGCGGAACCGGCAGCCGGACGGCGGGTCCACCGGTGACGGCACGTCGCCGGTCAGCCGGATCACGTCGCGGTGGCCCCGCAGGGTCGGGTCGGCGACCGGGACGGCGGACAGCAGCGCCTGCGTGTACGGGTGCGTGGGGCGTTCGTAGATCTCCTCCTCCGTGCCGATCTCGACGATCTTCCCGAGGTACATCACCGCCACCCGGTCGGACAGGTGCCGCACCACCGACAGGTCGTGCGCGATGAAGACGTAGGACAGCCCGAACTCGCCCTGCAACTCCGCCAGCAGGTTCATCACCTGCGCCTGGATCGACACGTCCAGCGCCGACACCGGCTCGTCGCACACGATCACCTTCGGCCGCAGCGCCAACGCCCGCGCGATCCCGATCCGCTGCCGCTGCCCGCCGGAGAACTGGTGCGGGTACCGGTTGATGTGCTCGGGGTTGAGCCCGACGACGTCGAGCAGCTCCCGCACCCGCCCGGACCGCGACGCCCTGGGCGCCACCTCCGGGTGGATCTCGAACGGCTCGCCGACGATGTCGCCGACGGTCATCCGCGGGTTCAGCGACGTGTACGGGTCCTGGAGCACGATCTGCATGTCCCGCCGCCACCGCCGCAATGCCGCGCCGCGCAACGAGAACATCGGCCGGCCCTCGAAGGACGCCGTCCCCGACGTCGGCGGCTCCAGCCGCATCAGCACCTGCGCCAACGTCGACTTGCCGCACCCCGACTCGCCGACCACGCCCAGCGTCTCCCCCGCCGCCAGCGAGAACGACACCCCGTCCACCGCGCGCACCTGCCCGACCGTGCGCCGGAACAGCACGCCCCGCGTCACCGGGAAGTGCTTCACCAGGTCCCGGACCTCCAGCAGCTCAGCCACCGACGACCTCCTCCGCGAAGTGGCACGCGCTGGTCCGCCCGAACCCCAGCCGCACGTCGGGGGGCACGTGCGACACGCACACGGCCTCGGCCCTCGGGCACCGCGGGTGGAAGGGGCAGCCGGGTGGGATCCGCAGCAGGCTCGGCGGCAACCCGCGGATCGTCTCCAACGCCGTGCCCTTGGCGTCCAACCGCGGCCGCGACCGCATCAACGCCGCCGTGTAGGGGTGGCCGGGCGAGCCGAACAACGACACCGCGTCGGCCTGCTCCACGATCCGCCCGGCGTACATCACCACGATCCGGTCCGCCACCTCGGCGACGACCCCCAGGTCGTGCGTGATCAGCACCAGCCCCATCCGCCGCTCGCGCCGGACCTCCGCCAGCAGGTCCATGATCTGCGCCTGCACGGTCACGTCGAGCGCCGTCGTGGGCTCGTCGGCGATCAGCACCTCGGGGTCCAGCGCCAACGCCATGGCGATCATCGCCCGCTGCCGCATCCCGCCGGAGAACTGGTGCGGGTACTCGCGGACCCGCTGCCGCGCCGCCGGTATCCGCACCAGGTCGAGCAGCTCGATCGCCCGCGCCCGTGCGTCGGCCCGGCTCATCCCGCGCCGCACCCGCAGCTGCTCCTCGATCTGGAACCCCACCGTGAACACGGGGTTCAGCGCCGACAGCGCGTCCTGGAAGATCATGGCCACGCCGTCGGCCCGCACGGCGCGCCGTCGTTCGGGCGACGCGGACAGCAGCTCCTCGCCGTGGAACCGCACCGAACCCCGCGTCACGAACGCGGGCGGCGTGTCCAGGATCCCCATGATCGCCTGGGCGGTCACGCTCTTGCCCGAACCGGACTCGCCCAGCACGGCCACCGTCTCACCGGCCGACACGTGGTAGCTCACGCCGTTGAGCACGCGCGCCACCCCGTCCCGGGTGCGGAATTCCACGTGCAGGTCGTCGACCTCCAGCAGCAAGACCGTCCTCCTCCTCGATCAGCGGAGCTTCGGGTCGAGGGCTTCGCGCACCGCGTCGCCCAGCATCACGAACGCCAGCACGGTCGCGGTCAGGAAGCCCGCCGGGAACAGCAGCGCATGCGGCGCGACCCGCAGGTAGTCCTTGGCGCTGTTGATCATCACGCCCCAGGACACGACCGGTTGCCGCAGCCCGATCCCGAGGTAGGACAGGGTCGCCTCGGCGCCGATGAACGCGCCCAGCGCGATCGTCGAGTACACGAGCACGGGCGCGATCGTGTTGGGCAGCATGTGCTTGCCGATGATCCGCGCGGACGACGCGCCGAGCGCCCGCGCCGCCTTCACGTAGTCCTGCTGCTTGGCCGCGATCGCGGTGGACCGCATGATCCGCATCGCCACCGGCCACGACAGCACCGAGATCGACAGCACCACCTGCGCCACGATCCGCACCGGCCCCGCGTCACCGCCCGCGTTCAAGGTGGTGAGGATGACGATCGCACCCAGCACGAACGGCACACCGACGAACACGTCCGCGATCCGCGAGACCACGGCGTCCAGCCAGCCGCCGTAGAAGCCGGCCACCACGCCGACGGAGGCGCCGAGCAGGATGACGCCTGTTGTAGACAGTATTCCGACTACGACTGACGCTCGGGCGCCGTGGACGACGCGCGTGTAGATGTCGTAGCCCTGGTTGTCGTAGCCGAACCAGGCGTGCGCCGAGGGTGCGCCGCGCGATCTGGACAGGTCGGCCGCGTCGGGGTCGCCGGGGGCGAACAGGCCGGGGAACGCGGCCATCAGCAGGACGAGCAGGATCAGCGACACCGAGATCCAGAACAGCGGGCGTCGGCGCAGCGCGTGCCAGGCGTCGCCGAACAGGCCGCGCGGCCGGTCCGGGCGGACGGGGTGGTCGAGGCGGGCGGGAAGGTCGGGGGGTTCGGGGGCGAGGGAGGCCAGGTGGTCAGTCATAGCGGATCCTCGGGTCCAAGACCGCGTACAGCAGGTCCACCAGCAACGTCATCAGCAGGTACACCAGGACCAGCACGGTCACCACGCCGGTCACCATCGCGCCGTCCTTGGTCAGGATCGACCGGAACACCAGGCCGCCGACGCCGGGCACGTTGAAGATCCCCTCGGTGACGATCGCGCCACCCAGGAACGTGCCCAGGTCCGTGCCGAGGAACGTGATCACCGGGATCAGCGAGTTGCGCAGCAGGTGCACGCCGACGATCCGGCGCGCCGGCAGCCCCTTGGCCAACGCCGTGCGCACGTAGTCCGCGCGCCGGTTCTCGGCGATGCTCGCGCGGGACAGGCGGGCGACGTAGGCCATGGAGAGGCTGGCCAGGACGAACCCGGGCACGATCAGGTTCCCGAACGTGGGCGTGGTGACCGTGGGCGCGATCCAGCCGAGCTGCAGGCCGAACACCAGCTGCACGACGTACCCGGTGACGAACACCGGGATGGAGATCAGGAACAGCGTCGACACCAGCACCAGGCTGTCCAGGAACCCGCGGTCGCGCAGGCCGGAGACGACACCGGCGGTGATGCCGATGACGGCCTCGACCAGCAGCGCCACCAGGGCGAGCCGCAGCGTCACCGGGAACGTCGCGGCGATCCGGTCGAGCACCTGGACGCCGGACGACGTGACGCCGAAGTCGCCCTGGACGAGGTTGACCAGGTACTTCCAGTACTGGAGCAGCAGCGGGTCGTCCAGGTTGAACCGCTCCCGCATCATCGACACGTAGGAGGCGGGGCAGTCGCGCTCGCCGCACTTGCCCTCGAACGGGTCGCCCGGGACGGCCCACACCAGGACGTAGATCAGGAAGGTGGTGCCGAGGAACACCGGTACCACCTGGAGCAACCTGCGCAGCACGTAGCGGCCCAATTCCGCACTCCCCTCGGTTGGCCGGTGGGTGCCTAGGCCACTTCCACCGAGTCGAGGTCGAGGGTGCGGAACGGGTCGAGGTTGGCCACCTTGAGCCGGTCGGACCGGCCGGCGATGGTGTTCTGGGTCCACAGCGGGATGGACGGCAGGTCGTCGGCCAGCATCCGCTCGGCCTCCAGGTACAGCTCGATCGCGTCCTCCTCGCTCGACGCCTTGTCGGCCTCGGCGAGCTTCGCGTCGAACGCCGGGTTGGAGTACAGCCCGTCGTTGGAGGACGCGCCGGTGCGGAACAGCGGCGTGAGCCAGTTCTCGATCGACGGGTAGTCGGCGATCCAGCCCGCCCGGTACATGCCGGTCATCTCGTGCGCGTTCACCTTCTGCCGGAACTCGCCGAAGCTCGTCGACGGCACGAAGCGCGCTTCCACGCCGAGGGTGTTCTTGATGCTGTTGACGACCGCCTCGGCCCACTCCTGGTGCCCGCCGTCGGTGTTGGACAGCAGCACGATCTCGCCCGTGTACCCGGACTTCGCGAACGCCTCCTTGGCCTTGTCCGGGTTGTAGGTGCAGTACTCGCCGCACTGGCCGGGCTGGTAGCCCTTCATGAGGGGGTGCACCCAGCCGTCCGCGGGTTTGCGGGTGCCCTCGAAGATGCGCTCGGTGATCTCCTCGCGGTTGATCGCCATGGAGATCGCGCGGCGCAGGTCCGCGTTGTCGTAGGGCTTGAGGTAGAACGGGAACGCGATGGTCTGGTTGTTCAGCGTCTCCCGCTGCACCACCCGTTCACCGAGGTCGGTCTCGTACTGCTTGCCCGCCAACGCGTTGGGCGGCAGCTCCTCCATGAAGTCCAGGTTGTTGGACACGAGGTCGGCGTAGGCCGATTCACGGCTCTGGTAGACCTTCAGGGTGAGGTCCTTGAACTTCGGCTTGTCGTCGCCTTGGTAGTCGTCGTAGCGGGTGAGCTTGATGTCGGTGCCGACGGTCCGCGAGACGTACTTGAAAGGGCCGTTGCCGATCGGGTTCGCCTCGAACGCGGCGCGGTCGGCGAAGAACGCCTCGGGCAGGGGCGAGAACACCTCGTAGCCGATGGTCACCGGGAACACGGCGAACGGCTCCGACAGCGTGATCCTGAACGAGTGGTCGTCGACGACCTCCAGGCCGGACATGGTCTCGGCGGACGGCGCGGGTGCCTCCTGCGGCCCGTCGGCGCCGTCGGGGTCCTCCGGGTGGACGGCGTCGTAGCCGTCGATCTGGGAGAAGAAGCTGGCGCCCTGGGTGGCGTTGGGGCCGTAGGCGGTCCAGTTCCAGGCGTCCACGAAGCTCTTGGCGGTGACCGGGCTGTCGTCGTGGAACCGCCAGCCCTGCTTGATCTTGACGGTGAAGACCCGGGAGTCGGTGGTCTCGATCGACTCGGCCATCGCGTCGACCGGCTGCGCGTCCTGCGCGCGGTACTCGACCAGGCCGGTGAACAGGGGGTCGAGGACGCGGCTGCCGCCGACCTCGGTGGTGTTGCCCGGGACGAGGGGGTTCTCCGGCTCGGTGTTGAAGATGGTGATGGCGGCGTCGGTGTTCGAGCCGGTCGGTGCGTCCGCCGAGCCGCAGGCCGTGGCCGCCAAGGCGACCGCGAAGACTGCGGGGGCTAATCGTGCACGTGACAATGGGTCCTCCCACCTGATCGGGCGTGACCGAGCAGAGTCGACCGCTTTCACAGCGTGAGATGAACCTATTGCGGTGGTGATCGGGGCCACACGAGTGCGGGTGTCACGACCTGGTCACGATCAATCCCAGTTGACAGGGCAGGTGTCGGTGGGGGTTGCCGGGTGGGTCGAGGGCTGGGTGGGTCGAGGGCTGGGTGGGGGAGCGCGGGGTTAAGAGAGCGGGGGGTTAAGAGAGCGCGAAGGCGATGCCGTCCAGGATGTCGTGCTCGCTGGCGATCAGTTCGGTCACGCCCCGCGACTCCAGGTGGTCGGCCAGCGCGCGGACGATCAGCGCGCCGCCGCAGATCACGTCCACGCGGCCGGGGTGCATCGGTCCCAGCGCGGCGCGCTCGTCGTGACCCATGGTGAGCAGCTTGGCGGTGGTCTCGCGGATCCGGTCCAGGCCCAGCCGGGCGAGGTGGATCTCCCGCGGGTCGTAGTGCGGCAGGTCCTTGGCGAGGGCGACGAGGGTGGTGACGGTGCCGGCCACGCCGATCCAGGTCTTGGTCTCGGCGGTGGGCACGGCGTCGAACGCCTCGGCCAGGACGTCCCGCGTCACCCGAACGGCCTCCTCGACCTGCGCCTCGGTGGGCGGGTCGGAGTGCAGGCAGCGCTCGGTGAGCCGCACGCAGCCGATGTCGACGGACCGGGCGGCGGTGACGTCGCCGCGCACGCCGTCCCACGTGCCCAGCACGAGTTCGGTCGAGCCGCCGCCGATGTCGGAGACGAGGAACGGGCCTTCGTCGGCGTCCAGGTCGGACACGGCGCCGGTGAACGACAGGCGCGCTTCCTCGTCACCGGTGATGACCTCGGCCTCGACGCCGAGGACCTCGCGGGTCATGTCGAAGAAGGCGGCTTTGTTGGCGGCGTCGCGGGTGGCGGAGGTCGCGACCATGCGGACGCGCTCGGTTCCCTTGCGGCGCAGGACGTTCGTGTAGTCGACGAGCGCGGCGCGGGTGCGGGCGATGGCGTCGGGGTGCAGCTCGCCGGTGGCGTCGACGCCCTGGCCCAGCCGGACGACCCGCATCTCCCGGTGCACGTCGCGCAGCACGCGTTCGCCACTGTCCGAAGTGGTCACGTCGGCGACCAGCAGGCGGATCGAGTTGGTTCCGCAGTCGATCGCGGCTACGCGTGCCATTCCCGAGTCCTTCCGAGCTGGTGAGTGGTGCTGGGTCCGGTGGTGGTGGGTGGTGTGGTGGGTGCTGGGTGGGGTGGTGCTGGGAGCAGGGTAGTGGTGCGGTTGGGGTTCGCTGTGCGGGCTGCGGCCGTTCCCCCGAGAAAGATCAAGAGCGTCCTCGCCGGACGGGCAGATCAGCAGGATGACGGGGTTGGTGCGAGATCCCCTGTACCAGCGGGGGTCGGGTTTCGTGTCATCCCGCCGACC